>CALRGJ010000006.1 GCA_943357285.1 Candidatus Peribacteria bacterium
AATCCAAAGCAAGCCATGCGTGATATTTATCATTACCATGCTATTACTCGTGGCTGGGGTGACATTGGTTATAATTATGTTGTTGATCCTCAGGGTAATATCTATGAAGGGCGTTATGGTGGTGAGGGCGTTATTGGTGCGCATGCCGGCGCTGGAAATCATGGTTCAATCGGAATCTCATTTTTAGGAGATTATGAAGCAAATGAAGTTCCTGAATCTGCTTTAGTGAGAGCTAGTAAATTCATTTATAAAAAAGCGAAAATTCACAATTTAGATATAGGAGGAAGTGCTGAATTCCGTGGGAAAATTCGCCCAAATCTTTTCGCGCATAGAGATATTATGAGTACGGATTGTCCGGGACAGTATCTCTACGCCAAGCTTCCACTTATTAGGATTCTTGCCGGCCAAGCTCTCAATCAAAAACCGAAATTCGTGAAGGATTATGATTTCCAAGATAATTCCGAGTTGTATTATTTGGAGGTAAAACCTAGTGAACAAATTGAAGTGACTTTAAAGCTTCAAAATATTGGTAAAAATTCTTGGAATAACCAAACTTATATCCGTTTTGAGGACAATTCAGAGTTTGAAGGAGTAGTCAGTTTTCCGGGAAGACAAGGATATACTTTAGCCAAACTGCAGGAAGATTCTGTTTCTTCCGGCAGCAATGGTACATTCAAGTTTTCCGTGCAGGCAGGAAAAAAAGCAAAGACTGTCTACCTTACCCTTCATCCAATTATTAATGGTAAACAAAGTGTAGATGACAAAATTACAATTCCAATTAGCGTAGAAGCTCCAATATATAAATATGAATTCATTGATGCTAAGCTCCCTGCAAAATTAACTAAGAGAGGGGATACTATTACCGGTACTGTAACTCTAAAAAATAATGGAAATATCGCGTGGATAAATGAAGGGGAAGATGCAATTACGCTTCAAGGAAATAGTTTAGGAATTATTGCCAATTTAAATGAATCATCAGTTGCACCAGGTGGAAATGGCACTTTTAATTTTAGTTTCACTGCCTCACAGAAACCTGGATACTATAAAGAAATGTTCACCCCTATAATGCCTAATGCTGCTTGGGTTACTAAGAATGAAGTTTCTTTTGAGACCGTAATTTATGAGAAAAATTATGACTCTGAATTACTTGCAAAAACAGCTTTGAAAGGATGGAAACAAGGTGAGTCTTACACTCTTTCAATCAGTTTGCGTAATATAGGAATGGAGACCTGGAATAAGAAAGATTTGAGTATTACTTTCGCGCAAAAGGGAGACCTAGCTATAAAGTCTCTCAATCTTGATCCTGCTGTTGTGGCACCTGGAGCTACAGGAACGATTACTTTTAATGTGAAAATTCCAAACGATGCTGCCGGTGGCGATGCAATTCTTCTCGCCAATCCGAAAATTAATAAAGAAAAAATAACTGCAACTCCACAATATTTCTATTACAAAGTTGTAGAGAAAACTTTGCAGACAACTCGCGATAGTAGTGCGGCGGGAGATATGATTAGGATAAAATTGGGCTTCTCCGGAAGTCCGGAAATCACCGCTAACGGTAGTTTTATTGTGCGCGCAGGTGATCAAACTTTGGCTACTGTAAGTCCTGGCGATGTAGCCAGTGTTAGTGAGGAATCAGGACAGTATCACGTTCAAATTGGAGATTTAAATTTCGTAAAAAAAGATCCAATTCGTTTTGTTCCCGATGATAATGCAATTTTGAAAATTAAAAATTTTAATCATCAACCAAGCTGGACCGATAAATTAAATGATAACGAATATCGTGGAGTTTTGGAAGTTCGTGATAATCTCGGAAGTCTCATTGTGATAAATGAGCTAACAATGGAAGATTATTTGAAGGGATTGGGCGAAGTTTCAAACGATGAAAAACCTGAAAAAATTAAGGCGATAATGGTGGCGGCTAGAAGTTATGCTGAATTCTATTTGAAAATTAGTAAGAAATTTCCTGGAGAACCATTCGATCTTGATGATAACCCTGATGTTAGTCAGAAATATTTAGGTTATGGCTTGGAAAAACGTTCACCAAATGTTTCAGAGGGTGTCGATGCCACGAAGGGAGAAGTAATAACTCTCAATGGCCAAATTGTGAAAACACCATTTTTCAACCAGAGCGACGGCAAGAAAACAAAGAGCGCCAAAGAAGTTTGGGGCTGGACCAATACACCTTATTTAATCAGTGTAGATGACTCGTATTGTAGTGGAGATAAATTTCTTGGACACGGAGTAGGTTTGAGTGGCTGTGGCGCTCGCGGCATGGCAGAGCAGGGAAAAGATTATAAGGAAATTCTCCTGCATTATTACACTGGAGTAGATATTAGCGATCTCTACTAGTAAAAAAAATCTTAAGTTCTATAATCAAAGCATGCCTCATTCCACAAAATTACCTCACGGAAAAGTAAGTCGTGCCGGTATGGTGCTTACCGAAGCTCTTGTTGCAATTGCTACTTTGGCAATGGGCGTAATGGCGTTAGGTACAATTACACAGAATTCCATTGCTACCACAATTTTAGCTAAGGATTATTTGGTGGCTAGAGGACTCGCCAAAGAAGGTGAGGAAATAGTAAAAAATATTCGTCTTACAAATAGAATGCAAAAGCCATCAGATTCAACTTGTTGGTTGAGACCGGATGTTGCTTCACCATGCAGTTCAAAAATGACTGCCAACAACTATTTCATCGCATCTTTGAATGCCAGTAGTATTTGGGTCCTAACTGATAAAGGAAGTACTCTGCCAAATCCTGATACCCCAGGAATAAGTTCAACCGGCATATTTAGATTATATTCTGATGCCAATGGCTATTATCCTACCGCAAAGGCAGGAACTACAGCTTCTAAGTTTTACCGCAGCATTAAGCCTACAGTTGTAACTGATGATACCGCTACTTTCGAAATAAAAGTGCAATGGAAAGATGGTGCAAAGACTAGAGAAATAAACAGATTTATTACTATGTATAATTATCTCTAATGCAAAAAGTTTCCTCTACAAAAGGATTTACTCTTACGGAAGTACTCGTAGCCATGAGTCTTTTTGCTATCGTTTCGACTATCTCAGCTACGGTGCTTGTGGATGTAGTGCAATTACAAAAAAAGAGTTCCATTCAAAATGAAATTTACGAAGACGCTAGAATTCTTATGCAGCAACTCACCAATGAAATTCAAAGTGGCACAATTGATTATGAGGAATATTACAGTGTGAATGTCGTTCAGAAGAAGAAGGCAGCACTTCCAACGATGCTAAACGAACGCTTTTTCGGAATAAATTACGGAGTTTACGGTAGTAGATTTTTTGATCCGGGTAGAACTTTATACCCAACTCCTGCCGCTAATCCTGACGATCTGGGAATAGAATGTTCTTATCCAAAGCTTACAGATCCTGGATATGATCCAAATAAAAGCTGTGACATATACTTTAGTGATTCTACAGATTTAAATACCGGACAAAATCCTTATAAGAATAATTCTGGTAATTATCTTTCTACAGAAGCCAATGCTCTTTGCGATAATAAAGCGATTGCCAACTCTTGCTCACCGCTTCCTACCGGAATAGTTGCTGATCTTTATTTAATAGACAGTAGTGGTACTCACAAAACAATTGTTGGCCAAAAAAATATGACAAGTGGTACTTGTGGAACATTAGCTACCTCAGCTGATTGCGCAGTAGGTATTATAAAAATGACCGGTCAGGATTTAGATCAAAATGGAATAATCGATGTCTTTAAATGTGATTCAGATTACAGCAATTGCATAGACGGACATAACGCAATTGATATTTCTCCCGCTTTTAAATATCCATTTCTTGTTAGTAAAGGTGCGGGTCTGAAAGATTATTTGTTTAATAATAATATTCGAATTCCTCAGAGGTCTGATTTAGGAGTTGCCTATAATGCCAGCACGAGCCAATTCATTCCCATCACTCCAAATCGCGCGAATGTAAAATCCCTAAAGTTCACTCTTAATCCACTAGATGATCCTTATAAGGCCTACGCCGAGACAGATATGCAAACTCAGCCCACAGTTACTATTAGCATGACAATAGGACTAGCCTCTGCATACAAGAGTGATTATCCTGGAACCTTTCCAGATATAACTCTACAAACAACTGTAACCGCAGGAGTAATTGGTAAAATAGACTCCTATCCACCGGTAAATGATATTCTACGTTCCAATGCAGTTGATAGCTGGATAAAGAGTGTTTTTTTACCTTAATTAATCCTGATTTCCTTGTATTACTAATACGAATTCTCCACGCGGAGCTTTGTTTGTGAAATGTTCTATTGCTTCAGAAACCTTACAACGAAGAGTCTCTTCATAAATTTTTGTAATTTCACGGCAGACAGAAATTTCTCTATCTCCTAGATATTCTTTCAAGTCTGCTAAAGTTTTCATAATTCTATGTGGAGCTTCATAAATTACTATTGTCTTATCTTCACTAGCCAAAGCTTTTAATAAAGTCTGACGACCCTTTTTGATTGGAAGAAAGCCAAGATAAACAAATTGGTGCATTGGTTTGCCGCTCATCACAATCGCTGATAACAATGCAGAGGCTCCTGGAATTGGCACAATTTGTACACCAGCTTCAATCGCTGCTCTCACTAGAGTATAGGCAGGATCGGAAATTCCTGGCGTACCGGCATCAGAAATTAAAGCCACATTCTTCCCTGCAACCAGCATTTCCACAATTTGTTTTAATTTGAAATCATTGCTGTATGAATGATAGCTGGTGATCTGATTTTTGATCTCATATTTCTGTAAAAGAATCTGGGCATGACGAGTATCTTCCGCCGCAATTAAATCCACTTCTTTGAGAGTTCTAATCGCGCGCAAAGTCATATCTTCTAGATTTCCAATTGGTGTAGAGACGATATAAAGCATGTTAGTTGAAAGTAATTTGTTTTTTACTGATTGAGATATTAGGTCCCTTAATATACATAGGCTTCACTAATTTTACACTCTTATATAATTTTTTGCTTATATTCCTAGCAATAATTTCCTTCATTACTGAACCGAAATTATTCTTTAATTTCTCAAATTTAACTTTCTTGAGAACTTTTATTTGAGCCTTAATAATATCTCCACTTACTTTCGTAATTTTTCTTTTTGCGAGAACTTCATTGAGCTCCGGCATATCAATTAATTCCGGTTTCTGCGCAACATTTTCACTGAGGAATACTCCACCTTTTCCTCCGAATAAAAGTATAGGTAAATCTGTCTGGTTATGTAGAAATTCAAAAGTGCTAATACCTATAAGTTCCGCACCCACAAGCGCAGCAATCGTATTGGCTACCGTCACGCCCACACGTAATCCAGTAAATGATCCTGGACCTTTTACCACATAAATTTGATTCAACTCTTCGTATTTTTTTTTCTTTTTTCTAAGCAACTTATCAATGCCTGGCATTAATTTTTCTGCTTCATTATTTTTTGCAGCCCAAGTATTTTTTGCCAATATTTTTACGGTGGAATTTATTACTTCAAAAAGAGCAATCCCTGTTTTTGAAGAAGCTGTATTTATAGCTAGGACAAACATTTAATTAAATCACAAAGTAGTAGATTCTTCGGCAAGGCCGGAGACTTGGTATACACGAATATATCTTGTTAGGCCACCTGCTTTGGAAAATTTTATTCCGAGATATGGAATAGTTGCTTTAGATATTTGTTTTCCTGTTGAATCATAGGCAATTAAATTTCCAGTACCGTTCTCATAAAATATTAGAAGTGGCAGGGAAGTCGCAGTGTTTACACCGCTTGGGTCAGTTACGGCAATTGCGTATCCTTGAGTACTAATAGTTGCTGTTTTATCTCTTAGTAATGAGTCTTGTGCACCAGATGCGTTCGCGGAATATACGCCTGCATTATTGCAGCCCGCGAGTAGAGCTATATCTGCGGCATTTGTTCCAAGAAAATCTATTTTAAAATCTTTCTGACCCGTCTCTGCAAAAGTTGCATAGCCAGTTGCCGATATACAAACTCCATATCTTTTTGGTGAAAGTCCTCCTTGCTGTTCATTACTCAAAGCGTTAGATCTGGCTGTGCGAAGGGCGGAAGTAACTTGCTGATAGGAGGAAAGAAACTGAAAAGTTGCTGTGGAATTGATGTAAGTAGTTATTGCCACTGTCGCCAAAACACCGATTAGCATTGTCACCAATAAAGTTTCTATCAATGTGAAGCCCTTTGTTTTCATGAGCAAATTATAAACTTTTAGAGAATTTTTGCGATAGAATTTTATCTATGATACACTCCATATAACCTCATTTAAAAAAATTGGTTTGAAATCTCTCACTAAAAATAATGAAGGATTTATCTCCATAATTGCGATTGGTGTTTTTGCGCTGCTGATGATTTTCGCAATCAGTTTGCAGATCAATGTAATAGATACTTTGCAAAATTTGAAGAACGGCCAAAACTACGACTCCGCGAGAGACGTGGCCGATTCTACAATTGAATATTTGCAGAAAAAAATGCAAGGTTTAGCTCCCGGATTAAACGACACCGCAAATTGTATTTTTGTTGGCGGTGCCTTGAAAACAAATGATGCAGCTTTAGTAAATCCTTCGGTGTGTACTGATTTAGCCGGAATCATTGGCACAAAAAATGCCACAGTGAGTATTACTGTGAAGGGAAGATCGGAGAATAAAGATAATAAGGACAAACTAAATTCATCAACCACTAAATGTGGAGCAGGAGATTGTTTTGTGACCCCAACTCCTGGTACTGGAGATGCGGGAGTAAATTGTGCTATGTATAAACCAAACGTGACTGTTCAGAGTACGACCAATGTCGACATGTCCTTAACAAACAGTATGTCGATGGATCAGGTGGACTACTCATGTAATTGGAACAAATTAACTTTTGGTAGTAGCCAGACGGATAGGGTGGCAATTCCATTGTATTTTGATAAAGGAACTTTAGGTGATGGAAGTGAAATAGTTAATCCATATTTTGGAGCGACACCACTTGCAAAAAAGTTCTACGTCAGACTACGCACTCCATGTAAGCCATGCGCAGAAGGAGCAAATCCAACAGCCGATCAGAGAAGCTGCGACGAGAATGCAAAAAAGGATCCTACTGTTTGTTTAC
Organism: Candidatus Peribacteria bacterium; assembly: GCA_943357285.1. GTDB lineage: Bacteria > Patescibacteriota > Gracilibacteria > UBA1369 > LOWO2-01-FULL-3 > JACRIB01. Next base: position 7,096 of record CALRGJ010000006.1, read on the forward strand.
CTGAGGAAAGATATAAATTAGACGCCGGTGGCGGCGTAAACGGCAGCACCGATGACGATGACATTGTAGTACAATGGCTGATCAATGGTTTGTGCGGCACAGACGCTTGTGGATTAATGCCGATTGCGGATAAGGCGAAGTTTCCAAATACCTTTTCGTCCCTATATGAATCAAAAATTTATGCAAATAATCTCGTTGGTAAGGAAAATAAGTCTACAACATTGTATTATGCCCTTTTCGATACAACTGATGCCTATGATACAAACAATTATCCCAATACTGCCACAATATTAAGTAAAAATGATGGCGATAAATTAGCAAAAGAAAACAAATTAAAGGAAATGACCAAGCCTGTCCTCACTCTCTTCTTAAACAGACCGCTTCTCACAGAACCTCCACTAAAATCCAACATTCCTTATCTCGAATATCAGGTCCTCACAGACTATCCTATAGGCAATAGCAAAAGCAGTCTCGAAGTGATAGTGAACGTAGAAGGAAATAATTTCAAAAAGACTCTGACTCAAGAGGTGCAGAAGGCTTTAATAGATTTTGCAATTCACAATTAGTTGACAAATGAGGGTGTTTATGGCTTATAATAGTTACTAACTAATTATTCTATATCTATGGCAGAAACAACGTCATCAAGGTTAGAGCAAAGAGAGGCTGAAGGTCAGATCACTCTTACTCCAGAGCTGCAAGGTCGTGTGGATAGCCCAAGAGGTAGTATAACTGTTTTGAATTGTAAGGATGCTGAAGGTCAGGATTCCAGATTAAACATGTATGGAATTTCCTTGAGCGATCTTTTGAAATCTTTAACCACAACCGATGCCTCTCCAGATGGAAAAGGCGTAATTAGTGGTCTAAGAAGTGGTAAATTTGCAAAATTATTTAGAAATCTTAGTCTTGCAGGAAGCTTGGCACTCGGTACTGCTGCTTGTGATACTGATGATAATCAAGATAGAGGCTCATACAGTGCTACATATGGCGTAGAAAAATCAGCTCTTACTTCATATGAGCAGGTGCTTAACGTAGATCATACTAAGGCACAAGCTGTCCCATGGGCTACAAAGGCTACTTCAGATTCAAATTTTGCGGAAATAGATGGTGTAAGATATTTAATGGTAGTCGATGGTGCTACTGCTGATGTAAAATATGTGGAATGTGATCAATTAACTAAACTATTTGATTGTATAGTAACTGGCACTCCAAAGAAGGTACAAGGCGTAAATGATGGTAATGAGCCTTTTGTACAAAGTAGTCCAGCAATGTGGAAAGAGTTGAACGGAGAGTTAGGATTCTCAGTAGGTGGTAACAGTAATTTTGGTAGTCCTCATACATATAAAGGAAAAATTAAAAAGAACTCTACAGGTGATTTAGAGGCCTCAAATATATCAGCTATAAGTCCTGGATTTGGTTACCCAAATTCTTCTTTCATGTTAGATGGTGTTCCTAGATTATTGGGACCTCAAGGACTTATGAATTTAGATACAGGAGTAGTTGATAGTGTTAACCAAAACAACGCTGATTTAATGGCAGGAGGTCCAGCTACCTTTGATGGTGAAGCTGCCGTAGGTTCCAAACTCCAAACTCTAATGAATGGCACTAGTGAATTAAAACTTATAGCCTCCAAAGGGGCCAGTGCTATCCAGGCAGTAGAAGCACTATCTACAAATCCAACTTTCCTTACTACCCTAAATAATCTCGGAAAGCGTCTGATAAATCCCCGTATGATGTCAGACGGCGCTAATGGAAGCGTCCTAGTCTTCTCTATGGGCGAACCTGGCAAAGAAATCCTTTGGATAGTCCCAATTCCAGCCGCTAAGCCACCAGTAGACACTGACGTAATAGATTCAGACACTACTATAGATTCAGATGCAGGTTCTACTCCTGATCAGGACACAACTGTGACTCCAGATCAAGATGCGACAGCAGATCAAGACGCCGTTATCCCAACAGATGACGTAGCAGATGCTGTTGATGCAGTCATCGAAATCGATGCTGCCGATATTGAAGAAATTACCCCAGACACAGAAGCCCCAGACGTCCCTCCTGAACTCCCAACGCCAGACGTAGGCCCAGACTCCGATGCGGATGGTTCTACCGATGCCGCGGATACCCAAGACATCTCTCAGCCAAATCCAGATACTACACCAGACACTAAGGACGTAACTCCCGACACCACCGAAGTCACTCCAACCCTCACAGGTTTTGAAGTGACAGTAGGTGATTGTAAGCTCGAGCCAACTCCGATTACTCAAGGTGGCAAAGATGGCTTCAACGTGGACATTCATGGCTCAGGCGCAAACAACGCTCTTTGCAAATTTACCGGTGTTTCAAACGGCAAACCCGTGGAGATTACCCTTACAAATGACGCAAACGGAGACATTCAGATTACATGTATCACTTTCGCCGGTTCAGAGCTTAATTGCGAAGTTGGTTTAGATACCACTGCGGAATTACTCGAAGATGGTGCCCAAGCAAAAATCAAAGCTAACGGTATTACTCTTGGTTCAGCAGCAAGTAACTTTTTCACTACCCGCAGAGCAAACGGATTTGTTGATATCAAAAACGTCCTAGGTGAGCCAATAGTAACAGTAGATGGACCTAATTTTACCTTTACAGTTCCAGGCGATAATATCGTATATAGAATCGACTCAAAGACTGGTGGTATGGAAGAAAAATTCCCTACATTCCCAGGTAAGGACGCTGGAAATTCTATAGATGTTCAGCCTCAAAAAGTTGATGGTGGTTCAGACGCATCTGTATCTACACCTCCTCCAGGTAAAGGCGGTGGTGGTTGTATAGCAGCACCTGGCTCAGTAGATAGCAGCGCAGCAATGTTGGCTGCGGCAGCTGGAGCAGCCATCTTATTCTTCCGTAGAAAAAGAGAAACTGAGAGAAAGTAGAGCGGCTAGTCCAGAGCCTACCTCAGGCACACAAAATAAACCAAAGCCGCTAGAACTAAAGGGTTCTAGTCGTTTTGTTTTGGCATATCTGGAATAGTCTTAGACCCAGCGTCCAAGTCAATGAGAGATCCTTTTCCATTCTCATCAGTCATCTGTACTTTGTGCCCATCTAAAGTTGAAAAATTCCAAACTACGTTAAACTGTCCAGGACCAACTTGATGATCTTTTTCTTCTAAAACTTCACCACTCTGACCAAGCAATTTTAAAGAAATCTTCACGGGTTCATTTACGTCTTCAAGATTTCCAAATAATTGAACTCCTTTATGGTCAGCCATAACTTGGATTTTGTCTATTACCGATTCTTGCTCCTCATTTAAGGCAGAATACACATCTGCGTGAGTGTCACCACCAATTGTTTCAGCTCCATTTGGAGTATAACCACCGCTTTCGCAGGCAGACATCACAAAAGCCAATGCTGCTAGCAATTTAGTAGTTCTACCCACTCCGCGCAAAGACTGAAGAGATGAGTCTCTTCCACTTTCTCCTTCTGGAATGTACTGTTTATCAGCCTCTGAAGCCATAAAACTATTTTAAATCTATTTCAAAATAGACCAATATTGACAGATTGACAAATCGAGGAAGAGTAGTTGGCTTGACACACCATAGGAATAGTTGCATAATTGTCGTCTTTCATCGTTGACTTTTCGTCAAAAGTTTAGTAAATTCTCTCTACTCAAAAAACTAATATGTCAGATACAAATTTAGAAGATATTGTAGAGCCACAAGATGCTACACCCACAGCTGATGGTATTTCCACACCTGATGGTTTTCATGCAGATGCTCTCTATATTGGGCTAAATGATCAACAATGTGAATTATTCGATCCTGAAGCTTTAGGATTAAGTGCTGAAGTTGCGAAGGAAGTTGCAGCAGTGCTTAAAGGTGACTGTAAACCAATTTATCTGCGTCCAGATGTGCAAGATGCCACATGTGATATGCCGGAAACTGTTCCGGTTCAATCAAATTTAAGATTTAATGGAACTATGTATGTGCTCGCAAATGAAGGAGGCTACGATCTTCAGAAAGGAGAAATGCTCTATAAAGCCTTTCAAGATGTATGTGATAAATATCCTGAGACTACTCTGAAAGCTATAGGAATAGAATTCAAGCCAACAGCCAAAGATTCTCCAACAATTATGCAGGCTAGAATTGAGCCATCCGATCTTGGTGAATTGCTTTTACGTGTACATATCTGGCAAGGAAATGGACAGGTCTTTTCAATTGATGGACAGACTTTTCTTGATCTTGCATATGGTGACCAAATTCTTCTAAGGAGTGAAGGAGGCGGACAAATGACTGTTTTGGAGGCTTTCTCCGTGCAGCCACCAAGTCAAACTTTTGAAACTGATACGATGAATTCTCCATTTAACGATGGATCTTCCCCTGATACCGGTGTCGATCACAAATTCACATCATATACTCAAGATCCAGGATGTTCTGCTCCTGGTGGAAAGCATATGCCTATTGATTCTCTCGGTTCAGTCTTTGCACTTGTAGCAGCTCTCTGGACAATGAGACAACTGAGGTTAAGGAGTGGAACAAGAGGGGACAGTGAGGTTATGACAGCAATTACAAGGATGTTATCATCTGGAGGAAAGAAGGAATAAACTCTTAAATCATCTCATTAACCTTCAAATTTAGCGCCAAATCTGGTATAATATAAAGATTATTTTATCTTTATGTTAAGCCATTTTTTGAAAAATAAGGTGTGGGCGGGAATTGGCATTGGTGCCATCGTAACTATCATCAGCTCAGTGGGTCTTTTTATTGGTCTATTTTCTTCCGTGAATAGTGATCTCACGGACACGCTCTACACTCGTAATGAACCTTCAAAGAATATTGTGATTATTGCAGTAGATGATAAGAGTACTCAGGCAAATGCTCTGGGGCGCTTTAGTCAGTGGAAGAGATCAAATTTCACAAATCTTTTGAAAGTTCTGGAAAAAGAAAATGCTAAAGTTCTTACTCTCGACTTTGTTTTTCATACTTTTAGTGATGGAGTTGATAGACAGAAGTTGTTGGAATTACAGTCTCAGGTAAAAAATGCTGATGAAAGCGAGAAGCTTAATGACTATCAGAGTTTTCTAAAAAATTATTCCAGCAATTTGAATCATCCAATTGATAATGAATTTGCTGATGAATTAGCAAAATTTCCTAATTTGGTTTTGGATGCCACTCTCAATCCGGATGGTGTGAGTCTCATTAAACCTCTTACGAAATTTATGACCACGGCGACACTCGGGTTTGCTACTGCGTATTTAGATGAGCGTGGAATAATGAAGGCTACTAGCCCAATTATTCATATTGCTGATGAAAATAAAGATTATGACGATATTGCTTTAGCGACGGCAAAAAAGTATTTAGGAAAAGAAAAGATTGAATTGCCACTTCAGAATGGCAAGATGCAAATTAACTTTTTTGGAGAACCGTATTCTTTTGAAATGATTTCTTTCATAGATGTTTTGAATAAGAAATTTGCGAAGGATTTTTTCAAAGATAAAATTGTTTTAGTGGGTGGTACTTCATCTAAGGAGTTGCATGATGAATATCTCACGCCTCGTTCAAACGTGACTCCTATGCCAGGAATTGAGATTATTGCGAATGAGATTCAGACGATTATTGATAGTAAATTTTTGACTATACAAAGTTCCGGTGCGGCGCTGTTTACAATTGCTGTGATATCAATTGGTCTCGCGATTGCTCTCAACTATCTTAGTATTTGGCTCTCAGTCCTTGTAGCATTTGCTAGCATCCTGCTATATATTTTTACATCACACTTGCTCTATAGAAATGGAGTTATAGTTAATATGGTTTATCCATTTTCAGCAATTATTCTTACTTATCTCTCTAGCTGGATTTACAAATTTTTTATCGCCGATAGAAAAAAAAGAGAATTAAAATCTGCTTTCGGACATTATGTTAGTGGCGAATTAGTTGAGCAAATAAGCCAAAATCCAGATCTTGTGAAATTAGGAGGAGAGAAAAAAATGATTACTGTGTTTTTCTCGGACATCAAAGATTCCACTGCAATTTCTGAAAAAACTCCTATCGAAATGTGGGTTAGTCAGGTGAATGAATATTTTACCGAGATGGAAAATGTAGTAAAAAAATCCGGTGGTACTTTGGACAAATATGAGGGCGATGCAGTGATGGGTTTCTGGAATGCACCGGTGCCTCAGAACGATCACGTATTTCGTGCTTACGCTTGTGCAATTGGTATGAGAAAAGCTCTCGTAGGATTGCATGCAAAATGGGCGACTGAAGGCAAACCTCTTATTGAATTTAGAATTGGAATTAATACCGGAGAAGCTCTCGTGGGTAACTTCGGTTCTAAGGATCGTTTCGATTTTACAGTGATGGGTGACACGGTAAATACGGCTTCCAGACTGGAAAGCTCTGCGAATAAGACTTATGGCACTATGAACATAGTGGCTGGATTTGAGGCTACTAATTCTACATTTCCTCAGCTCCAAAACTTCACTATACGCGAAGTTGATACTGTTTATTTACCAGGTAAAAAAGAGCCTGTAAAACTCTACGAACTCATCGGTCTTGCCAGCGAATCTACACCAGAAATTCAAAATACTATAAAAAATTACACTCAAGGTCTTGCCGCATATCGCTGCAAAGATTTTGCTACTGCAATTAAAAATTTCCAATTAATCTCCTCCGACAAACCCGCCCAAATCCTCCTCGCCCGCTGCCAAAAACTCCAAGCAGGGGAAAAGATTGCCGAGCTCGATGAGCAGATGATTTTCAGGATTCAGAATAAATAATTATTCTTTCCAATTCTTCATCACTCTTTCAAACACACTCTTTTCATACGCCTCCAAATCTTCAATTTTCACGCGCGCAACTCCCGTGCGAATCGCAGCTTCCGCGACCATTCTTGCTACTCTAGGCACTACACGGAGATCGAAAATTTTTGGTAAAACATAGCGATCGCTCAATCCATATTTCTCGCCGAATAATTCTTTTTCCTCTGGATAAGCACTCTCCAATAATCCCTTAATGAAGCCATCCACAGGATCGTTCACCAATGAAGCGATTGCTTGTACGGCGGCCATTTTCATTTCCAAATTTACAGTGCTCGCACGAGTGTCCAATACTCCTCTGAAAATTCCAGGATAGCCCAAAACATTATTCACTTGGTTAGCAAAATCACTGCGGCCAGTTGCAACAATTCTTGCACCAGCTTTCAACGCTTCGTCCGGCATAATTTCCGGTACAGGATTTGCCATCGCGAAAATAATTGCATCCTTATTCATCTTTTTCACACTCTCAGCTTTCAGCGCTCCAGCAGCAGAAACCCCAATAAATACATCCGCACCAGCTATCACGTCATCAAGCGTTTGCGCCGCACCAGTTTGCGCAAATTCCTTCTTCTGTGTATTCAAATCAGTCCTGCTATCAATAATTAATCCCTTCGTATCGCACACGAAAATATTTTCTTTTTTCGCACCAAAAGTTACCAATAATTTCGCACAGGCTATTCCCGCCGCACCAGCTCCGTTCATCACAAATTTCGCACTTTCAAATTTCTTGCCCACCACTTTCAAAGCATTAATCAGTCCCGCACTCATCACAATTGCCGTCCCGAATTGATCGTCATGGAAAACCGCAATATCCATCATCTCATCTAGTCTCTCCTGAAGCTCAAAACACTCCGGCGCTTTAATATCTTCCAAATTAATTCCACAAAGATTTGGTTCCAAAACTCTTACCGCAGTAATAAAAGCTTCCATGCGTTCCTTCGGATCAGTGATGTGCTTGAAGCTCATACAAATCGGATAAGCATCAATGTCCGCAAACTTTTTGAAAAGCACAGACTTTCCTTCCATTACAGGAATGCCAGCTTCTGGGCCAATATTGCCAAGGCCTAGGATGGCCGTACCATCGCTGATCACCGCAACAGTGTTTCCACGATTAGTATACTTCCAAACATCGTCAGGATGGGCAGCAATCTCCTTACACACGGCACCAACGCCAGGAGTGTAGGCGAGTGAAAGGTCACGTTTATTATTTAAAGGTTTTGAAGGAGTAATTTGGATTTTTCCAGCAGGTGACTGTGCATGATACGGAAGAGTAGCGGTGAAAAAATCGTCTTTAGGTGTCTGATCAGCCATAGAAAAATTGTTGCGTAATTAATTAACGCAATTCTCCCAAAAAAACATAAGGAAAGCAAACTACTTCAGCTTATTTAACGAAGGATGTCCAAGAATTGATTTCATCTGATCAATGGCGATCTGGTTGAGTTCTAGTAATCTGTGCTCGGGTGTGAGACCTCGCTTTATTAATACCGCATTCAGACTTTCAAGATTACACAACACAACCAATTGCTCAATAGTGGCATAGTCTCGCACATTTCCTTCTTTATCTGGATTATGTTCGCGCCATTCTTTTGCAGTCAGATTGAAAAGTGCCTTGTTCAACAAGTCTCCTTCGGTCGCATAGATAAATTTATCTGGTATGTTGCTGATTTTTAAAGGAATTAAATTTTGTTTTATTGCATCTGTATGAATTTTATAATTGACCTTAGCCAATTCTCTTTTTACATCCCATGATAAGGAAGACTGATTGTTTTCAGTTTCTTTGAGTCTCTGAAATTCTTTAATTAAATAAAGTTTAAATTCTGGACTGATCCAAGATGCAAATTCAAAAGCGATATCCTTGTGGGCGAAGGTGCCACCATTTTTACCAGATCTAGATATAAGACCAATCGCTCCAGTTTTGTTTATCCATCTTTGAGGTGATAATACAAAAGAATTACTTCCAGCTTCAATCCTAAAGGGGTCGAATTCGACCCCTTTAAAATCAGGATTATTTAAGTTTTCCCAAATACCCAAGAACTCTATAGTAGCTTTAGAACGCATCCAGTTTTTAACAATATCCTTTGGTTCGAATTGATTTTTGAAACGTGCAATATCAGTAAGAGATATATAATCATCTTTGTTCTTCTGAAATAATGAAATCTCCATACCTTTCACTTCAATTTTTTTATTTTCCATACTGAAAATGAGTTAAATATTAATTCAACTCAAAAGTGTACCCGGCAAAGTTAAAATTTTCTTAAATTAATTCTAAAATCTCATCAATCGCTCCCCTAAGCCATCTGTGCTTGCTTTTTCTTGATTTTCTGATAAAATTGTTTTCTATTATTAAAAAGACTCATGAGTAACAACGAAAATGGAGACCATTTACCTGATGGAGATGATGAATTTTCTAATCATCCTCTGACAAATACTCGTCCACAATTTGATCATCATTCACCGGGAATTCCAGGTTTTAGAAGAACAGAGGGTCGTTCACAGGGTGGCGCGGCTACTGTAGTTTTCGAAAGTATAGGTAGAGAAGTTAGATCTGTATATGGTGATTTGGATGCATATAACGATTAGCCTCTAGATCCTCACAAACTGATCTCTCTCCGGACCTACTCCCACACCGGCGATTTTGCAGCCACAGAATTTTTCGATTTCTTTTATTAGGCTTTGAAGTTCTTTTGGCAATTTAGCGAATTTTCTCACGCTACTAACGTCTTCTTTAAAACACTTTTTGTAAGAAATATTTGCCTTCACGTTGTAGTAAGATTGCGCTGTGCCAGGTACATAATCAATTTCTTTTCCATCTAATTTGTATCCATCCACAATAGGCAAAACGCCTCTCTTTGTGCGCGCGAAAACATTCAACATATCACATTTATTAATCATCAATTCATTCACGCCATTCATCAAAATTGCATATTTTAATTGCACTAAATCAAACATTCCCACACGACGTGGACGAGCTGAAACCGTGCCGTATTCGTAAGACATCACACGCAAAGCCACACCGATATCAAAATAATCTCCAGAGCTTAAAAGTTTTTCAATATCATATTTTGCCTCAACAGCTTGAGGATATTTAGACATGCCATTGTCGTTCACCGCCATGCAATATTTTTCTGAACGATCTCCACCAAATTCGGAAGCAAAAGGCCCATTTCCTACGCGAGACATAATGGCCTTAGCTACACCAATAGTTTTGCGGTGATAAGAAGGGGAAAGATCTCCACCAACGTAAGCTGCAGCCGTAACAGTATTACTGGAAGTCACATAAGGTACAGAACCTTTAGTAATATCAAGCATGATAGATTGAGCTCCTTCAAAAAGAACCTTCGCCCCTTTTTGAACTTTTTTCTCGAGGAAAAGTGTGTCCGGCTCAATATAATCTTTTACACGATTGAAGAAACTTTCCATTTTTGCAACAAGTTCTTGTACTTCATTTGGAGTTGATTGCACACCATATTTGCCACATACAGCTAAATAATTTTCTTTGATTTTTTTGAAATATAATTGTGGATCGTCGAGAAGATCACCGAGTTTGATATTGAGAAGTCTGTCGCCATCCATACGCAAAGCTTTATCCGCATAACAAGGACCGATTCCGTTTTTTGTCGTACCAATTGTTTTTCCAGTTTCAGCATCTATGAGTAGGTGATGAGGCTGAATCACGCTGGCCTGACAAGAAATTCTGAGACGTTTGCTGAGATCGATTTTTGCTCCTTTAATATTCTTTAATTTTTCAATTTCTAGAGCTAATTTCTCCACATTCACTACGCAACCTGAACCAACGTATAAAGTTTTCCCAGGATAAAAAATTCCAGAAGGAACTTGATTCAAGGCTACTTTTCCTCCGTCTTTAGTTTCTATTGTGTGGCCGGCATTGGCACCTCCATTAAAACGCGCAATCACATCATAATCTTTGGCAATCATATCAACAATTCTCGCCTTTCCTTCGTCTCCATATTGAAGACCAATCAAGACATCGGCGTAACCGGCGCGACCGCGTGTAGACTTGGTCACCTTGGACTTTTTTGCGTTTTTTGCAGCCATTTTTGAGGATTTTATGAACAGATTCAAATTAGCTCATTTGAAATGGAACGTCAAACCGGACAAAGCTAAGGCAGATTCAAGGAGTGGTGTCGCGTGAAGTACGCACCCAAAGTGTTACATGGAAAAGGCCCACCCGACTTTCGTCGGGCAGGCCCCTCGCATTTTCTCTGTCTATTTACATGTAGGGGATTTTACTGGTGCTTTGATGCGTACAAGCACGCTGGCATTTGGAGTAGCGATGTCAACGTAGTACGTTTTAAGCGTTGGAGGGGTTGTTGGATTGAAGGTAAGTGGACCATCGTATGGATTCCAGACTTCGATCGGTGGCTGATTTTTTTCATCAACCAGGATCTTGATTCCTTCAGGACCTCCTTTAATCAATCCCACCATGGGGAGTTCATCACAACCTCCCTGTATGGAAGGAATCATGAAATAGCCCATAGGCATTAGTTCAACTGTAATGAAACTGTAGGTGTCGGTGCCAGGGATGAGGTGGGAAATTGACCACTGCCCACCTGGGGAACCGATCCACACAGAGAAGCCTTTCTCAGGGTCGCAGGTCCAGTTTTGAGTATCTACTAGACACTGCCCACCAATGCACTTTCCCACCGGGCAGTTGTAGCAGGGATCCGCTTTGCACTTGTTGGCTGAGTTGCAGATCTGACCTTCCGGACATGAGGGACACAGTTGGCTGAGGCCATCGCATCCGGGATTTGTCATTGCACACTTGCCACATTCGCATCCGAGTTCTTCGCAGGACTGAACTTTGCATTTGTAGTGACATTTACCATCGACAGCTGAGCAGAATTTGTCGTTGGGACATGTCCCGCAACTTCCGCCACACGAGTCCGAGCCGCACTCATTTTGGTAGCAGGCGGGCTTGCAGGTTTGTGTATCCTTGCCGTCCGTGCTTGCATAAAAACTTCCAGCATCCTGCTCTCCTGTGCCGCCGCCGTACTGACCGCTGCCGGGATTTTCATCCTGAGAAACGGTGCTCTGACCTTGGCCGCACATGTAGCCCGACTGATTGCACTCGCACCCGCCCTGACACTTGTTTTTGTAACAGTAGCAGGGCGAAAGTGAAGTGATCATTCGCGCATACTCGCCGCGTGTCACGAATTCGTAGGGGTCGTATTGCAGAAGATCCTTGTCGATTCCGTTGTAGTAGGCGATGGTTTGCAGATACTTGTAGGACCAGTCGCTGCTCTTGAGTTTCAGGAATTTGGCATACATGCCGGTCTTGAGTTCCGCCTTGTTGGCTTTGACCGCAGACTCGACTGCCATTTTCGCTGCTTCCGAGAAGTAAATCTCCTGTTCAGGGTTGAAGTGATCGTTGTCCTTGCTGATGACGCCGTACTTCACGCCGCAGACCACGAAGGGATAGAACCATTGAGAAGGATTTACATCCGTGAATGGTTCCAGAGTTCCTTCGCAGTCTTTGTCGAGACCGAAAAGAGCCAGTGCAATTTTCAGCGCTTCCGCTCGGGTGAGGTTATCATCCTTGTGGAATTTACCGTCGCTTTTGCCGCTCACGGCACACTCGTGCCAGAGGTAGTTCACTGCCCAGGCAGTAGTGCTATCCGAAGAACTGAGATCCTTGAAAGGAGTCTCGCTCTTGTTCTCGCAGTCCTCATTCATCGGGCATTGCATCTCGCAGACTTGAGGCGGATCAGGCTCCTGCTCTGGAGGGGTGGGTTCTTCTTGAGAATTATCCACTTCCGAGCAGTCAGCCTTTTCCACGTTTGTCAGCTTGAGCGCAGTGTAGATGCCATCCGTATAGATGTCGTTGCCGACGATGCACTTAGGCACGCCGTTGCCGTCAGTGAATCCCATCTCGATGGGCAGGTGAGTCTCGCAGTCCTCGAACTGGAAGTGGAGGTGAGCACCTGAAACATTTCCAGTCTTGCCGATTTCTCCGATCTTAAGACCCTGACACACCTCCATATCCTGAGCCACGCTTACGGACCCATCAAGCATGTGTGCGTAACGAGTGCAGATGTTGTTGCCATGATTGAGCAGCACGAAGTTGCCCCAGCCCTTGGATTTGCCAATCTCCTTCACGGAGCCGTCAGCAGAAGCCAACACTGAATCACCCATGTCAGAATCTTCAGGCAAGCTGAAGTCCCAACTGAAAACCGCGTGCTCCAGAACAGTATGAGACGAATCGCAGAACGAGAGCGGATCTGTACCATACTTTTGATCGCACGCCTCGCAATGCATGCCCCAGGACTGAGTGATTTCCCAGTTGTAGCCCTGCGGCACCGGCACCTTGAAGTTGCTGCCGATGAGGTGGAGGCGATTGATCGAGTAGCCGACTTCAGTAGAAGTAGTATCGAATTGAATGGAGTTAATCTCCTTTTCCTTGTTGTTGGAATTGCACGCCGTGATCACCATGATCATGACGAGCAGCTTGTAGATGTTGTGCAGCATGAGCTTTCTCCTTGTTGTAAACAGACTGAGATGTCAAAGAACATGCCGTGTATTTCACGGCTAAAGTTCACCTAGACTATTGATTCTTGGAACGAAGGTATCTCTCGATCCTCTTATTCACGTATGAACCACAATGCAACCTTCATGCTAATACAATAAAAAAAATCTCAAAATAAAATATAAATAAAAAAGCCTAAAGAGCAGCAGCAAAACAAAAACTAAACTTAAAAAGTGTTGAACAGGTCCGTTCGACACAAAATATTTGCAAAAAAAAATAGCCCGTAGCTTAATGTAAACATTTATAACAATTCAAATATGAATAAGATTATTTTACTTTTATGTATATTCCTGACCCTTACAGCGTGTGAGCAAAAAACAATTATTTCAACACGAAATTCAGCAGCAGAAACAGACTACAAGAAAATTAGTGAGTCAATAACTGAAGCTGCCTTCAAAGCGACACCATTGATGTCTCAAATTAAGAATCCAAAATTACTTTCAGATTCATACTGTGCAAAAACTACCGACAAAAATGAAGTTCAAAAAATTATAATAAATGAGAATATCGCGACTAAATTTGAAAGCAGCCTTGATGCCCTCTATTCTGGAAAAGAAAATAAATTTCAAGTTGGAAGCGCTTATAAAGTTTGCAAGAAAAATAAAGAAATTTACGTTATTTTTCGATCAACTACGGATCCATCGTTTTTAATTGCTATATGGAAAGATGAAAATTCATTCGATTTCTTCCATGATGAGAATAAAGAAATAAAATACTTTGGTAACGATGGTGGAGTGACATATTTATTGGCTGATGCTCAGAGCCCAAACAGTCTTGTTTATATGGCTGCACAAGATTCGCCGTCTTTTTCTTGGATGATAGACTCTTTGGATCCAAATACTTTAGAAGCTAGACAAATTGAAAATTGTAAAATAGCTTTTGAGTACAAATCAAAGCCATTCTCGGTAAATACCACTAAATCAACTCTCACCTGCGACAAGCAGTATAAGCCTTGAGTTTACAAAATTTTGCCCACAAAAAAAGGCCCCACAATTCAGAGGGGCCTTTTAAATAATATCTATTACAAGATCATATCAAATACCAAATTATCTACAGATTCAGCTATATCTTTTCCTCCATAAATTACCATGTCGTAATCTCCAAAAGCATTGCTTACATAATACATAATTTGTTTTACATCTCCTCCAACATCCGCACGTACGGATCTAGCTCCACTTATATCAGTTTTTCTAGCAGATACATCTTTCTCATCATATCCAGAAGCGGCGTTTACCTGCTTTTTTAGTAAATCAGCATCAGCAACTGTTCCATCAATACCACTCATATCAGCCAATTTATCAGACGGATTTGTCGGCTTGAAATCTCTTGTTGCCAACCATATTTTTGGTGCTTTTGAATTATCAGCTGTTCCGAAAGATAATATTTTTCCGAAACCAACCTCTGCCTTCAAGTTTGTAACCACAGGTTCTCCCCATAATTTGTCATAACAAAACTGTAATGTGGAATCAGGCAATTTATATGCTACCTCTGAATTATCACATGCTATTACTGCAGTTGCAGGATTAAATCTAACGGGAGTTGCAGTCTTTGTCCCTCCGCAAGCAGTCAGCATTACAGCTGCCATAGTTACTACAAGTATTTTTTTCATATAATTTTGTTTATTAGTTAGCCTACAAATTCTACATAAGTCACCACTTCCTTACAAGCCCTTACTTCGCCGGATTAATTTTTATCATAGCCGGTTCAGATATATTTGCCACATTATGATCATAGAATGAAGTGATTTTTGCCGGATCAGCATAGAAAGTACCCGGATTTACCACCTTCGCGTAATACACTATCTTTGATCTGGATGTTCCATGAATTACTTCTTTGAAATATGGGAACCAGCAGAAACTAATTTCCTGACCATTAATCATAAATGGATAGCTCAAATTTGTATCAAAAGTACTTCCATACATTGGCATATAGCTGATTGCAGGGGTTAGTCCGCTTGGTAGAATATCTGTAATTCTATAAAACGGTGAAGCTACGGAACCAGGACTTCCCAAATCAATCTCTACTCTTACTAAATCACCTTCATTAAATTCTGTGGTTTCTTTTCCATTCACTAAATATTTTCTCGTAATGTTGAGTCTGGAATCTTTCTTGAATTCCGCCGGTTCAACACCATCTCTGTAGTTCAATACGGCAGCAAGTGATCCCTCACTCACTGATACTGCCACCACGTCACCTGGAGAAGCCAAAATAGATTTAGACTCGCCGGTTTTTATGGAAACATTTTCGCTAGCTTGATTCAATTTATATTTAAATGAAACAGGTGAAGTCTTCGCATTTTTTATAGCACCTGTAACATATCCAAGTTCATATAAATTGGTCAGATCTTCATTACCAAAACCACTCATGTTTACTCCTTTCCATAACGTCTCAGCAGTAAGTACATCATTGATTGAGGAAGCTAGATCCGCACCCAAGGCAAGATTATGGATTCCCGTATTGCTAGTGTCTCCAACCAGCTTAGTTGATACTTCCTGAAGAATCTTTCTTGCATCCGGGTAGCTACCAATCTTCGCATAAGCTAGACCAAGGTATAGTTTTTGTTGAACAGATAATTCTTTAGCTTTAGCAATTTCTCTAATATCTAGTAGCACTGGTTCTTTCATGCTCGCCAAGCCTAAAAGTGAAAGAACTATGTCATCCAAATTAGATTTTGGATCTTTAAATACGTTATAGAAATATCTCTTCAGCTCATGTTTGCTATATCTATCTAAATTCACATCAAAAGCCACAACTAGTGCGGAAAGTTTCAAGTCATTGCTAGCATATGGTAGTAACGCCAATCCACCATCTCTTTGGTAGCTCTCTAAAATATAATTACCTTCATCTTCATCGTGCTGTGCAAATTCTTTACCGAAATATTTTTTTAGAATATCTGCTGCCGCTTTGCTCGCCACTATTTGATCAAGACGTTTACCATCATTATAATAAAGAGAAAGTAAATTGTAATAATAATATGCTACGCCACTATCTAGGAATTGGATTTCAGTCTGCCCTTGTTTACCAAGGTTAAAGACAGTTTTATCATCAATATTTCTGATAGTCTTTACTACATCTTGAGTCAGACGTGATCCCTTCACCTCAAAAGGTTTTTTCATGGCGTCTTTCATTGATCTTGAATCAGCTTTTACTGTCACATCATGAGTTCCAAGAGGAAGAGCAGGTAGATTGAAATAGCTTCCAACAAAGGCCTTCCCATCAATAGCTTTTCCTTTTACTCCATCAACATCTGGATTGAATGTAACGGCATCACCATCTTTTAATTCTTTACCATAAGCTCTGAATTTAATCATCGGATTATCTTTCTCTGAATATTCACGGTTCATCACCATGTCTACAAAGAAAGGTAGAGTCACTTTGATATTTTTTGTTTCAGTTCCGGCACTAAGACTATCTATGTTAATTGCTGTAGCAAGAATTCTCCAAGAAGTGATATTGTCAGGAACTTTGAATTTTACTGATCCACGACCATCGGAACCTACGTCAGCGCTATAGAAAAGTGCAGTGTCCTTAAACTGCTGTCTTACATAATAGGCACCGTCACCTTTTTCATTATGAACAAAGAATCCATTGGCAAAATAGGTGTGATAATCTTTAATTTCCATATTATAAACATCTACACTCTTCACTACTGGTCTCATTGAAGCAATCTTAATTAAGTGACCATCTTTATCAACCATACTGTCACCTAATTTTAAGTCTGCAACCTTTATCCATTGTCCATTAGCAAAGACTACATGTTCAGCTGTCACTTCAAGATTTTCATTGATAACAAAATATTCTGAAACATTTTTGATAGTCTTTCCCACAACTTCTGCAGGAATTAATTTTGATGAAAATTCATTTTCTTTTGTGAGAATTTTGTCACCCTTTTTAATATCTTTAATTGCTTTCGTAGTGCCATCCGCCATAGAGATTTGAGTTTCACCGGTAAAACATCCGCCTTTCCCACCCTCACCAGATTTGGCATTTAGTGGATTATTATGCGTAAAGTAGCTCAATAAAATTCCTGAACCGGATGAGTAATATATTTGTTCCAAAGGATCGCTCATACCTGAATACACAGTTTTGTAGTAAGCCTCATCTACGATGTTGAAATTTATTTTTGCAGGCATTGGGGCACCATCATTGTTGGTAACATAAACCGACAAACTAACTTCTTCACCAGGTTTATATTCTTCTTTGTTACTATCAATTTTCAATTTCAAATTTTTCATCTCCCTCTTGTATTCGATATTTGTGCTGTTGGCCTGTTTATAAGTTTTTCCATCGAACCAAACTCCATCCACAAATACATTCGGAACATTATCTTTTGAGAATTTGAAAGAATAATATGGAGAATCTTTAATCTCATATTTTTGTATACCATTACTTTCCTGCATGAATAAAAATCTACCTTTTGTTTCTTTTGGTAAATCAATAGTGTAGTTCTTTGAAATTACCGTATCCACAGTTTCTCCTATATCAAAACGGTAATTTGAGCCGTTCCAATATTCATTGGAATTTTTTGAAAGATTTTCTTTTAATACTTTCATGCTGTAATACTCATAATCATTTGAACCATCGCTCATATCTCCATAAACATAAGATGTAGAGTAAGCTGGACCATTTTGATCATCAATAGTTTTTAGCGCAACAATATAATATTTATCTGAATCGATAGGGAACTGATAGCTTGCTTCTCCATTCTCATTTGTCACCCCGCTTATTGACGCAATTTTTTCTTTTTTCTGCGTGTAGTTATAGGTTTTTGCAGTCACTTTATTTATAAAATCATAATATTCACCGCTTTCTTCTTTGTCCCAACTTACTTGAATAATATTGCCGGTAAAATTTCTATTTTTAGCAACATCACCAAGATAGTCATCGTAACTTTTCTCGCTGGCATTGTTTATTCTTTTTAAATCCACCCACTTGGTTTTTACCGCTAAATTGGCAACTGTCGTGCCATCATCTTTTTTCACTGTCTCGGCTCTGCTCGCGATATTTAAGTGAGAATTAAATATTCTCACATCATTATTCGCTTGGATAGCACTTTCCTCGGATAATTTTGATTCAATATTATAATAGAAATAATTTATATCTGAGCAGTATTCTTCGTACTCATAAGTACAATCACTTTTTTTAGCTACCATGCTCGCCTTCGCTTCACCTTTAGTATTTGTAGTAAAAGTTTTTGATTTATTGGAAGAATCCAGCTGTCCATTATCCGTGATAGCTAAATTTGCAACCGGAGTCCCATCAAAAAATTCCGATTTAATATTGAAGTTTACCGTCTCTCCTACAAACACTGCATGTTTATCATTCTCCATCGTGAGATTATATGCAGGTTTAATATAATCTTCGACTTCAAAAGTAGTGGATGAAATCTGATCTTCACCTTGATAAATTTGTATTGAGTAAGTAGATGGAGTGAAACTCTTTATCTCAAATTCACCCTCTATTGCCCCATCTTTATCAAATGTCAGTGGAATTTCTCTTACAAAAGTATCCCAGTTATGCATTAGCTTCACCTTCAAATTATCAGGTTTGGCCACTCCGCTTTTTGGAGTAACGAATCCCCAGAAATGAACTTTATCCGTTGGTTTATATTTTGAACGATCAGTAATAAGAGTCTTCCAGTAACTCATGCTCTTGTCTACCGAGAAGTAAACATAACCATCCAAAGGTGTAACTAAAGTCTTTCCATCCGGAGCAGTTATTTTTGCGAAAGAAGCTACCATTTCACCATTTGTATCCGTAAAATCTTTCCAGGACTGAGGAGTTGTGAATTTTGCAATTCCATCACTTCCGGTTTTGATTACTTGATCAAGATCTTTGATTTGAATAGTAGCACCTTCCACCGGTTTTCCGGTTTGCAAATCATTCACCCAAATTACAGAATCAGTTATAGAAGTCGTAATATAAGAAGATAAATCCGTTATTTGCACCAAAGTTTGAGCCTTATGGCCATTGTCATCTACCTGGAATAAGTAGTAGCCTTTATCTAAAGTTTTCTCTGGCAAGTATAGATATGAATTCCAGCGTGGGGTCTCTATAAGACCTTGCATGCTTCCCAAATCCTGCAATCCTGTAGTTGAGTGCAAATACTTATTATTTGAATAATAAGCCCAGCGAGGAACATTTGCTGAATTCTTAAGCGCACTCAAATACTGGTTTTGATCGGTATACTTGTAGACTTGAATCGAAACATCTTTCTTGCCCTGTTGCTCAAAACTATAAGAATAAACCTCCATTGCTATAGAACTTGTTGGAGAAATTTCATAGTAATCTTTGCTGAAATTGAAATTTTGACCTGATGTAGATGGCCCTCCGTCTGTTTCAAATTTAAAAACAAAATCTTTTTCCAGTTTTTTGTCGGTATCTTTGATGCCAAATCCTTGCTTCAATTTTACTGTATAAATAGTTTCAGAATTCAAAGGACTATTTGGTATGAAGCTCATAATTCTATCATGTTTTTCAAATCTTCCATCCACTTTAGGACTTATTTCAAAGAAATTTTGGACATTTTTGAAATCATAAGAAGCATGGCTGAAATTAATTTCAATTCCTGTATTTGTAGGCACGTAGCTGGATGCATTTGTTGGAATACTTCCGTCGACTTTGAAATTATCTTGAATTTGATAAGCCCAACTTTGATCGCCATCATCAGTTTCAATATAGAAATTATATATTGTATTAGCCTCTAGTCCCTTTACCGCCTCCACTCTATATTTTCCTTTATCGGTTTTCTCAACATTGAGTTTAACTTCCGGCTGAACTTTTAGATTTTCCTTAATAATATCGACACTGAGATCTTCGCTTGCAGTTAGAGTAAACCCACTATCGCTAGCCACTCCGCTCGCATCTTCAGTGATTGCCACCATCTCGAAATCCGCATATACAACCTGCATATTTGATCCAAACCAACCACGCAAACCACTGCTGAATACTAGAGCAACAATCAAAAGTCCTGAGATAACTGAAACTGATACTAATCTTTCCGGCATCTTGAAAAGTGATTTGAATAAATCAACAAAAGTAGCTTTTTTATCTGTAACATCTTCCGCAATTTCGGCAGTGTGCTGTTTTTTCTTCATATCAACTTTCTTAGATATATATTTCCATAGATATTCTTTGCTCTTCTTGAGCTCTAGGTTATCCACCGACCTATTTGTGTATTTTTTATCCATTGTTTAGGCTAGGTTAGGTGATAATAAGTCTCTCAAATTTGTCATTGCCCTATGCATCACGGCTTTGACAGCGCTTTCTGAACTTTCTGTGGTCTCAGCAATTTCTTTCTGTGACATACCTGTGAAGTAGTACAGACTTATTACATTTTGATGCTCTGGTTTGAGAGTGGCCAAGGCATCGCTCAATTTAGTTAGTTCTTCATCTCCGAATAATGTCTTATCTAATTCCTTTAACTCTTCCTTCACATCCACTGCTAATCCTTCATGTCCTTCCGGTACGTCTTCCAAAGCAGCAGAGCTTGGGTTTCGACGCTGATTTTTTAGCGCGTTAATAGCGATTCTATAGAGCCATACTTTGATTGATATGCCAGTCCATTTGAATTTGTGTAAGCTTTCGAAAGCTTTGATGAAGGTGTCAGCCGTTAAGTCATATGCGACCTCTGAATTGAGAGTGCGTTTGACCAGATATTTGAGAATCATCTCGTAGTAGAATTCATAGATTTTCTCAAAAGCTTGAGGGTTGTCCTTGAATTCAACTAATATCTGTTGCTGGACCTCGGAAGGAAGATCCTGGGACATAGATATAGTTATTATGTAATTGAATTGTTGAGGTAGGGATAATTTCAGTGCCCACTAAAAGCATCCCTACACTAGCAATAACACAGGGTTTTGGAAAGGTTGCGGTTTTTACTATTTATTCTCAATAAAGAGTACAATAGAGATTCTACAAAGAATATTTTTAACCCCAGGGATATGAAACAAGATATTGATGATTTTTCTAAATTTCCCTACCTGACAGTGATTTCATCGGTAGTTATAATTTTAATTATAAGCCTTGCACTTATTTTCAGTAGATTTATAAATAGGCCTATAATAGAAAAGACTAATCCTACTAGAGTAATTAATGATCCCGTGGATTATTCTACACCGGATATTTTACGTAACACACCCATGGACCCCGTAAATCCAGATCGTTCCAATGGTGGACCACTATCTACAATGCCAGGTACTTCAATTGCTCCGGGAGATATTCCGGCACCAGGTTCATCAACCACGCCTACGCCATCAACGAAAGAAGTAGTAAAATAATTTATTGGACAGATTGTAAATTTTATTCTTCTAATTGTCTATGAAAATAGGCGTTTTTATGGTATAATTATGGATAAAATAAATATGAAAAATAAAAACAAAAAACAGTATTTGGCCATCGTTTTGGCCATCGGTATAATATTCACCAGCACTCAAAATGCCGACATTGGTAAGTACATTAGACCTTCGGTTTTTGTGGATTTCAGCATTGAGCAAAGTCGCAAAATTTCTATGGTAAGCAATATAGAAGAAGACCTGCTTACAGCTAGAAATGTTCTTAGAGGTTGTGATGTTGTGGTTGTGGGAGGAGGTGCCTCCGGTACGGCAGCGGCTATACAATCTGGGAGAATGGGTGTGAAGACCTGTATTATTGAACAAACAGATTGGCTGGGGGATATGCTAACAGCTTCAGGAGTCTCAGCTATTGATGGTGACCCCGCAAAAACCTCAGGTATTTTTCGCGAATTTTTAGATAGAGTAATTAGTTATTATAAAAAAGAAGGTAAATCCGCTCAAACTCATCTTTGTCATGTAAGTCCATTTTGTTATGAGCCTTCTGTAGGAGCCGCAATTTTGAATGAGATGGTTTCAGAAGTGCCTACTTTGAAAGTTTATTACAACTCTTATGTTACCAAAGTGTACCGTGAAGGTAATTTAATTAGAGGTGTAAAATTTAAGAATAATAAGGGTGGTGACTACGTTGTCCCTGCACATGTAGTAATTGATGCTACTCAGTTTGGTGATCTGATGTATATGGCAAATATTCCTTATGACATCGGTGTAGATGAGAATTCCACCGAGTTTCATGCGAATATTACTTCTCAATGTATTCAGCCACTCACTTTCGTCGCAGTTTTGGAATTCAAAGGTAAAGATGTAACTATTCCCGAACCTGAAAATTATAATATCAATAATTATAAATGTACTATTCCAAATAAGCTTTGTCCCGGATCAAGCAGTCAGTTTGATATGGAGCGTCTTTTGGAATATGGACATCTCCCAAATGATAAAATGATGATCAATGTTCCAAGCCATTCATATGGTAATGATTATGATGCCTCAAGAGAAGCTCTGGATAATTTTAGTCGCGCCGATATTTTCCAAAAGGCTAAAGATTTTTCTTTGGGATATATCTATTTTATACAGAAGGAACTTGGTTTTAATTATTATGGATTGAGCAATGAATTTGGAACTGATGATAAACTCGCAAAACTTCCATATGTGAGAGAAAGCAGACGTCTTGTGGGACAATATCGTCTCCAAGAAGAAGATGTACTTCCTGATAGTGATGGGCGTTCTAAAATTTTCTCAGATAGCATAGCAATTGGTGATTATCCAATTGATTTACACTTCTGTGAAAGAGGAAAAGGAGATTTTTATTACCCAATTCCTCCGTATCAAATTCCATATGGAGTGACAGTGCCTAAGGAAATTGATGGATTTCTTGTTGCTGGTCAAAATATCTCAGTGAGTCACATCGTAAATGGTACTACAAGAATGCAGCCCGTAGTAATGCAGTTGGGACAAGCTGTCGGAATGGCCTCTGCTCTTTCCGTAATTAATGATGTTCAGCCTCGCAATGTTCCAATTTTAGAACTACAAGAAAAATTAATTAATGCGGGATCAAAGGTTCTATATTTTAGCGATGTGAATACTGACAGTTTTTCTTATCCATACGTTACCAAACTTGCTTTGAAAAACATTCTTCGCGGTTACAACGATTTTTCTTTCAAGCCAAATGTTGCAATCAATAATTATGATATGACCATGATGTTCGCTAAGGCTTCAGCTCTTACCGAATATCAACAATTTAACGAGAATACAACTTTTGAATATGAAGACGCCCTAGCCTTATTAAAAGAAAAAAACATTTTTGATAAATCGTTAGATTTATCAAAAGTAGAAAAACCTGTTACCAGAGAGGAATTGGCGCATGTAATTTCTAGATTTGTAGATCCAACCGGTAAACACACAGCTTCTAGCAAAAACTTTAGCGACGTTACTAAAAAGAGTCGATTTCAAGCTGATATATCAAAGCTCGCCAGCCTGGACATAGTAAGTTCTAAACATGATAAATTCAGACCAGGAGATGTGGCAACTCGTGCTGAAGCGGTGACCATGCTTGGCAAAGCCATGGAGTATTCATCATCACTTTAGTTTAGCTAATTTTGAGGAATTCTTTGTACTGCAGTTATACTTCGCGGATTTGGAGTAATAATATTTCCATCAAGATCTTTAATACCTTTCAGAATGATTTTGTAATGTTCCTCATTTTGATATGTCATGCCACCCATGTTTATCCAAACTGTGGGACCTGCCTGTTGAATATCCAAAATTTTTATCACATCAGTTTCTTCCTTAACATTTTTATTGCTGTCCTCAATTACAAAATTGCTATCATTCAGTGGAGCCACGTCTTTATTGAAAGTGATAGTCAATTTGCTCAGAGAATCAATGTTTTGATAAATGGCATATGGAGGTCTATTTCCTTTTTTGAAACTCAAATTAAAGCTCAAGTCATTGTCAGGATTTCCATTGTATAAAGCGAAATTCTCCTTAGTTTGGAAATTGTCTGAGGATAATGAATAATCATTTGGAAGGGTTACTATCACCGAATATGTATCATTTTCAGCTCCAGCTTGTTTTGGAATATATAAAGAATATTTATCATCTTTAATTAATTCCGAAGGCAAATCATAGGTTAGAGAAAAAGATTTTTCCTCACCCGGTTTCATTTTTACAAAGCCTTCATATACATGCAAATAACCTTCATCATGCTCACTAAAATCTTCAAGAGCAGATTTGTCGGAAGCATCGAGGTCGGCTTCTTGAGGCACATACAAACGTAAAAACCCATTGTAGTCACCACTTATTGGAATATTTTGTGTGCCAAAATACTTTAAAGTTATTTTTGTTGTCGCTGTTAGTTTATAGTCAGCAGATGGAGATTTTTTTTCAATTTTAAGGTTGTAGTCGATATTTTTTGAAATATATCTGTCCGCTTTTAAACCACCAAGATTGGCTGTATTTAAAGCCAATAAATCACTTTCTGGTTTTTCTTCCCAGGCTCCTGACCAACCTCTTTTCAGGGCCATTTTTTGCAATGATTCATCTTTGAAATAAATCTGAATATCTTTTTTATCCAAGCTTTTGTGAACTACTTTTATTGTATCACTTAGCAGTAGGGGATGAAGTACAATTTTTTTGATTAGCTCCTTACTGAAATCTTTTAATATATCTTTGCGATTTTCCAAATCCTTCAGGCTATGTCTATCAATGTCATTCACTGAATATTCCAGCGTGGAAAAAAGAGAATTTTTATCAAATTCAGTTCCGCCCACTTCCACTGTACCAATCTCACCTAGTAAATTTTCAATAAAAGAATAATTAATGGCAACAACTCCATCAACTTCTAAATCCTTTTGAGTCAATTTAAGCATTTTTTCTAAATTCTTTGCCGAATACCTAAAGTCCGGAGAAAAATTAGCATCTCTAAATGAGTAGCTTAATTTTCTGCCGTCTTTATCCAGCATTGTATTCAAAGGATATGGAGGCTCTATATAGGTATGCTGGTCTGTTGTGCCATATACATTGCTTATTTGTAGGTTGCTGAAGACACCGTGCTTGAATTCCATCAACCCATACGCAGTAATAAATCCTCCGGCAGGCCTC
Organism: Candidatus Peribacteria bacterium; assembly: GCA_943357285.1. Lineage (GTDB taxonomy): Bacteria > Patescibacteriota > Gracilibacteria > UBA1369 > LOWO2-01-FULL-3 > JACRIB01. The sequence goes on from CALRGJ010000006.1 coordinate 32,372, forward strand.
AATTCATTATTATTTTGAAAAACAACCAAGTAGGTTTTTTCTCCACCTGGGAATCCGGAAATTTTTGCATACTCACTAATAATTTTATAATCACCAATTTCATAGCCAATCCATAAAAGTACGGCTACTCCAATACCCACAAAGGCAAGCACCATAAATAAGCATACTTTCAGCAGTGCTTTAAGGATTTTACGTACCCGGATGGTCATTATAATTTTTGAAATTATTTAACTACGAATCCCACGATTCTTCCCGGTACATATATTTCTTTTATCACTTGTCCCTGAGTGAGATATTTTAAAACATTCTCATTGGCACGAGCTAATTTGATTGCTTCTTCTTGAGTGGAATCCTTGTTTATCTCTATTTCACCTCGGACTTTACCGTTGACTTGTACACCAATTTTTACAGTATCATCTACCGTGAATTTAGCATCATATTTTGGCCACTTTGAATCAAAAACACTGAATTTCCCACCAAGTTTAGCCCAGCATTCTTCAGCCAGATGAGGTGCCAAAGGCGCAATCACCTGAGCTGCAATTTTTTTGCTGGCTTTATCCAATCCATTTTTTAAACCAAAATTTGTAAATTCCATTAAAGATGCAACCGCAGTATTGAAATGAAATTTTTCTATATCTTCTGTGATCTTTTTAATCAATTTATGTACTGAAATTTTCATGGCTTTGGCATCCAAAACTTTTGTTTCTTTAGCTTCTAGCATAGTCCAGAATCTTTCCACGAATCTCGCTAGACCTGTAATACCTTTATCGCTCCAATCGCCACCATCGGTGAATGGTCCCATAAACATTAAGTACATTCTAAACACATCGCTGCCGTATTTTTCCACAAATTCATCAGGACTTACGGCATTGCCTTTAGATTTACTCATCTTTGCGCCGTTCTTTGTAATCAAACCTTGATGCACCAATTTTTTAAATGGTTCAGCTTTTGTATCATTCATTAAAACTTTATGAATAAAACGAGCATATAAAAGATGCATACAAGCATGCTCAGGGCCACCTATATACATATCTACCGGCATCCATTTTTTAATCATTTTCATGTCAAAAGCCTGCTTCTTATCCTTTGCGCTCAAGTATCTTAGATAATACCAGCTTGAACAGATGAACGTATCCATAGTGTCTACTTCACGATTTGCTTTGCCCTTACATTTAGGACACTTAGTATTCACGAATCTAGGAACTGAAGCCAAAGGAGCTTTTCCTTTCGGCTTATAATCCACGTTCCCAATCGGCAATACTACCGGTAAATCTTTATCTGGGACAGGAACTTCTCCGCATTTTGGACAATTGATAATTGGAATTGGTGCACCCCAATATCTTTGTCTGCTTAATAACCAATCTCTTAATTTATAATTTATTGCTCTTTGTCCAAAGCCTTTTCCTTCCAAGAAATCTATGATTTTAGGTAAAGCTTCGCGGTTATTCATTCCATTAAAACCTGCAGAATCAAACAAAATTCCATCAGCAGTATATGCACCCTGGAAATCTTTTGGATCTATTTTTTCTCCATTTTCTGAGATAACAAATTTCAAAGGAATGCTGTATTTTCTGGCAAATTCAAAATCTCTTTGGTCATGAGCATCGGCCATCACTATTCCTGTTCCATACATCAAAGCAAAGTTTGCTACATATACCGGAATCTTTGCGCCATTTACTGGATTGATTACATATTTCCCGGTGAAGCAACCAATTTTATCTTTACCTGTATCTGAAGTTCTTTCAATAATACTTTGACGATTAATCACTTTGCGAATTTCCTTTACCTCTTGCTCGTATTTAGTGCCCTTTACTAGTCCATCCAAGAGAGGATGTTCAGGCGCCATGACCACAAAAGTTACACTATAAATAGTATCGGGACGAGTAGTATATGCAGTCAAAACATCATCACCATCTTCAAGTCTAAAATGAATATTGCAACCACTACTTTTTCCAATCCAGTTCTTTTGCATTATTTTGGTTTTTTCAGGCCAATCCAATTCAGCATTATCTAATAATGCTTCAGAGTAATCGCTGATTTTGAAAAACCACTGATAAAGATTTTTTTGAATAATAATTGTGCTACATCGATCGCATTTTCCATCTTGTACCTGCTCATTTGCAAGTACTGTCTGACAGCTGGAACACCAATTCACAGGAGCGTCTTTCTTGTAAGCTAAGCCCTTTTTGTACAACTGTAAAAACACCCACTGACTCCATTTGTAGTAGTCAGGTCTAGATGTGGCAACTGTCTTATCCCAATCATACATCGTGCCCATTGCACCAAGCTGTTTGATCATGGATACAATATTTTTTTCAGTACTTTTTTGTGGTGGTACTCCAGTCTTAATCGCATAATTTTCAGCAGGTAATCCAAAACTATCAAAACCCATAGGTTCAAATACATTAAATCCTGTCATTCTTTTATAACGTCCCCAGCTGTCTGCAGGTGCAAAATTATACCAATGTCCCACATGTAGTTTATCTCCAGATGGATAGGGGAACATTACCAGATTGTAGTATTTAGGTTTTTTGCTAGCTAGATTTACCTTGTACAATTTTGAGGAATTCCACTTTTTTTGCCATTTTTGCTCAGTGGCTCTGGCTTTATAGGAAGAAGACATAAAAAAACCGTTAATATTTAACGGGGTGAATTCTACTCGCAGACGCTATCGTAAGCAAGAATTTACATGTCTTTAATAGCCTCTAATTAGTAATTAAAACTCAACTTAACTAATAATTTATTTCCTTGTTCATTTACGTCTTCAATTTTTGGATAAATACTATCCATCCACTCACTTTTAATTCCTTCTTCATGTTCTGATTTAACTTCTTTTGTATCTGATTTTTCATCAGTGCCATCAACCTTATCGGTAATGTCTTTCACCGTAAAATTGATTCCAGTGATTTTACCTTCACTATTTTTCACACTTTTAGCACTTAGGATAATGAGTTTTTCTTTTTCCTGGTCCGCACTCACCCTTATTGGCCCAATTGAATCAATTGAATGAGAACTTTCTGCGAGTTTTCCAAGCACTTCCGACATTTCTGAGAAATCCTCTTTATCAACATACTTATATATAGGCTGCTTAATTAAGTCTGGACACTTTTGATTAAGCAAAGAACAAAAATCCTTTCCAACTACTGTAATATTTCCACTTACATCAGTAGAAAAACCGCTTTTATTTACTTCATTAACTACTGCTTCAGTGGCACCATGTTCTCCTGCGCTACTACCTCCATGTGATCCTGCACCCATAACATTTGCAGCACCTTTAATATCTCCTCCTAAAAAGAAAATCATTGTGGAGAAAGATACAGCGAACAGTGCCATGGCGGAAATAGCTATCTTTTTGTTTTGAGAGTATTTGACCATTTATTTTTTGTTTTTGAGTACTTGCTATTTATTTAAATATATTATATAATATAACTAACGATATGTCAAACAAATAACAAAACAAAAATGAGTGATACAAATTCATCAATGTTACTGCCAATACTAAAGCAGATACCTCTTTTTGCTACTTTGGATGAGAACTCTCATAAAGAGATTATTGCTCACATAGTGCTAATGTACTATCCGGCAAATTATCAGCTTTTTAAGGAAGGGGATGAGGGAGATGCTTTATATATAGTTAAAAAGGGACAAGTGAGCATTTATCACGAGCCAAAAGAGGCTGGGGATTTGCCCAAGAAAGTTGCTGAAATTAATGATGGTGGTTTTTTCGGTGAAATGGCTCTTGTATCTGATCAGCCACGTAATGCCGCTGCTAAAGCCATAACTGAAGCCGAAGTATTTATCTTGAGTAAAGCAGACTTTAGAAAGTTATTGGAAACGAATACTTCTCTTGCTGAACAGATTAGCGCCACTATGGTGGATCGTATTAAACAAAATGACCTCACAAAATAATGATTTTAGGATATTTAATTTTGGCCCATCTTTTAGCTGACTTTGTTTTCCAGCCTACCAAACTGGTTCTTTGGAAAATAAGAAGTAAATATGGTGTCTTGGTACACGTATTAGTACACTTCGTTGTAAATTTAATAGTTCTATCACCATTTATTGTAAATGGGCATTATTGGCCTATAGGAGCTGCATTTGTAATCTGTTTTCTACACTTTTGGATTGATCAGGCCAAAATTAGTTACGATCTTGAACACGATAAAAAGATAATGGCGTTTTTAATGGATCAGCTTATCCATCTCCTTGTAATGATGGTGGTGTATTTCTTTGTTCAAAATTTGACTCTGAGCCTGCCTCTTAGCAGCTTTTATCAATTTTATTCAGACATTAGAATTGTGATTTTCTTCTCTTTCCTCATCTTGTGTAGTAGTGCAGTTGAAATTTATCGTTTTCAAAAAGTACGCGAGAAAAAGCACAACGCTACTTTAAAAATGCATCCTCGTAATATTGCTCTAAGAATTTTTGTTTTCTCCTTAGTCTACATCCTTTTTATGGTTCTAAGTTACTTTGCTCGATTTCCTCATGTTCAGTAGCAACTTCAGCTTCTTCTCTGGCGGTTAGCTCTTTTTCTTGTGTAACAGCAAGGAATGTATAGGTCCATACTGTATATGAGAATATTTCGACTATACCTGTCAGGTATGCTGCGCCTATTAGTGCTATCAAACCAACAGTTCCACCAACAATTACACCTGTTACCGGGAGAGTTACTGTAGCCAAATATCCAGTAATTAGCACGATTAGAGCTGGAATTAAAAAAACCATTACAACTTGGATAATGATTCTTAATCCGATTATTAACATTAAAACGCTAATCAAAAAGGTGTACTTCCAGTGCATTATTACCATTTTTGCACTCTTTTTCATTGCCGAGAAAATGGGTTCGTCATCTATCACTATATAAAAGTCGGTATAAGTAAAAAGTAGGGTTAAAATAAAACCAATAATAATAAGTAAAATAAATATTGGTAGAAATATTTTGAAAAGTACCGGACCCAAATTCCTTAGAACGAAGGACATTTCCAGTAATATGGAGAAAAAGCCGAAAGTTTTTATAAGCAGGTGGTACTCAAGAAGTGGCAAAAACGACATCATTCCATTACGTAACCCGGTCCCAATACCTGCTTTTTGACCATTTTTATTTCTAGCTATAATTTGTATTGCCGCCGCTTTAGATAAAGTAGGGTACAAAAAGTACAAAATTGCAAAAATAACCCCAAAAACTACTAGCGGCACTGTCAAAGAGAGGTTTTCTTTGATAAAAGCTATGATAAATCCAACTACTTGGCTTAAAAAGCTATGATCTTCACTAGTGAATAGGTAAGAAGACTTGAAAGCAAAGAATTGATAGGCTATGTATCCGACGCCTACAGTAGTAGTAAGTAGACAAGAGAAGAATCCAAACCATATAATCAATCTTTTATTGGATTGCGTATACTTCCAGGAGTCCGCTATTATTTGTCGGTAATTCATACCTAAGGATTCTATCCTTGACCCACTCAAAGTCAACAGAGCATTCTAAAATATCCTCAAAACTCAAGTTTCCCCTTGCCAAAAATCGGAATTATTAGTACAATTTTCATTGCGAAATTTTTTTTCCCCCAAAATAATGAAACGAGACAAAAAGAAGAAGTTAATGACAAAACATGGTATCCACGAAAAGGATACTGGTTCCTCACAAGTACAGGTAGCAATTTTGACCGAAAGGATCAATGAGTTATCTGGACACTTAGAGTTACATCCTAAGGATGATCACTCTCGCCGTGGCCTACTCGGTATGGTAGGTAAACGTCGCAAACATTTGAACTATCTTCGTTTGCACGACAAGGTGGAGTATGAGAAACTTCTTAAGGATCTTAAACTTCGCAAATAAGACGTTCCTTAAAAAAATTGTTTTTTTAAACCCCTTGGAAACTGCATCTTAAGTCGCAGGATTTAGAGAATTATTGGCTCCGGCTAATAATTTTTTAAATCTTGTCACTTGAGAGCTTGAAGATTCCGTGGGGGATATACTCTATCCCATAAGTTCTAAAAAATGGAACCAAAAGAAGTAAAAATGGATCTCGCCGGTCGCGAGTTCCGTATCAGGAATTATCCTGTTTCCAGCTATGCGAATGGTTTTGCCCTAGTATCTCTAGGCGACACTGTCGTAATGGGTAATGCATCTATGAGCTCAAAAGGCAAAGCAGGTGCTGACTTTTTCCCAATGTCTGTAGACTATGAAGAGAATATGTATGCTGCTGGTAAGATCAAAGGCAGCCGTTTTATCAAACGTGAAGGTAGACCATCCGAGAACGCTGTTATGATTTCTCGTCTTATCGATCGTCCAATCAGACCACTTTTCCCAAAGGGTACTACAAACGAAGTTCAAATCATCTGTAGTGCACTTTCTGCTGATCTAGAAGTAGATCCAGCTACTACTGCTATCAATGCTGCATCTGCTGCTTTAATGGTAAGTGGACTTCCTTTCTCAGGACCTGTCGGCGCTGTGCGCATGGGTTATGTAAATGGAGAGCTAGTAGTAAATCCTACTTACGCACAGTGCGAAGAGGGAACTATGAACTTAGTAGTTGTAGGAACTCTCGATGCTATCACTATGGTGGAAGCAGCGATGAAAGAAGTAACTGAAGAAGTTGTTCTTCAGGCTTTGGAAATGGCTCATAAATACATTAAACAAATTTGTGAACTTCAACTCGAATACGCTAAGAAATTCGAAGTGAAAAAAATTGAAGCTACAGTTGCTGCCTTCAATGAAGAAGCCGTAGAAGCTGTGAAAAGTTTTGTTACTGAAGACATGTTGAATGTTAGCGGTATTACAAAAATGATTGTTAAAGAACAAATTCACGCTATTGAAGATAAGATTTTCGAAAAATTTGCTGCAGAAATAGCAGAAGGAAAATTCAGCCAAGGAGAAATTGCAGGCATTCTAAATAAGATGCTTGAAAAGAACATGAGAAAGAACATTCTTGAAAAAGAAACTCGTCTCGATGGTCGTAAGTTGACTGAAATTCGTCCTATTAGTATCGAACTAGACGTACTTCCACGTGTACATGGATCTGCAATTTTCCAAAGAGGTGAGACTATGGCTTTGACTATCACTACTCTCGGTGGTCCTGGCGATGCTCAAATTGTTGATACTATGGAAAGAGACGTTACAAAGAGATATTTCCACCATTATCACTTCCCACCATTTGCTACAGGCGATATCAAACCACAACGTGGTCCAGGTCGTCGTGAAATCGGACATGGAGATCTTGGAGAAAGAGCTCTTATCCCAATGCTTCCAAGTGCTGCAGAATTCCCATACACAATGTGGTTAGTTTCCGAAGTAACTAGATGTAATGGATCTAGCTCAATGGCATCCGTTTGCGGATCAAGCCTTTCACTTATGTGTGCCGGTGTTCCATTGAAGAAACCAGTTGCCGGTATTGCTATGGGTCTTGTATCTAATCCTGAAAATGGAGATTACAAGATTTTGAGCGATATCCAGGGTATGGAAGATTTTGCTGGAGACATGGATTTCAAAGTAGCTGGTACTAAAGATGGTATAACTGCTCTTCAAATGGATATTAAGATCAAGGGTCTTTCACTAGACCTTATGCGTAAGGCTTTGGCACAGGCTCACGAAGGTCGTACTTTCATTCTAGACAGTATGAACGCTGTGTTACCTGAAGCTCGTAAGAAGCTTTCTAAGTACGCTCCATTGATTATGAATATCAATATCGATCCAGAAATGATTCGTGTTGTTATTGGTAAAGGCGGAGAAACTATTCAGAAGATCACTAAAGAATGTGGTGTTGAAATGGATATTGCTGACGAGGGTATTGTTACAATTACTGCTCCAGACCAAGTATCTGGAGAAAAAGCTGTAGAATGGGTAAAGAAACTTACATACGTGCCAAAAGTTGGTGATGTATTCGAAGGTACAGTAGTAAAAGTTATGGAATTCGGAGCTTTTGTAGAAATGACACCAGGTAAAGATGGTTTAGTTCACATTTCTGAATTAGATACTAAACGTGTAAACAAAGTAGAAGACGTAGTGAAAATGGGAGATAAACTCAAAGTTAAATTGATGAAGATCGACGACCAAGGTCGTTACAATTTGTCACACAAAGCTGTAATGGAAGCTCCAGCAGCTGGTGGAATGAATGGCCAGGCTTCTGCAGCTTTTGCTAAACAGGACCAAGGAGCGCCAGACCAAGGCAAAGGAGGTCAGGGACCAATCGTTGAGGGTACAAGACATGTTAGGAAAGTAAACGGAGATGAAAGATAGAAGTCTCTGTAATTGATGTTGACCTAATGGGCGAGGATAATTATATTGTCCTCGCTCGTTTTAAATCAGCGGGCTCTCAAAATTGACAATAAGCGAGTATCGTATAATGGCTATTACGTTGCCTTGCCAAGGCAAAGACACGAGTTCGATTCTCGTTACTCGCTCCAGACTAGTTATTTAACTTAAATCCAATTTTAGTTTTGTGATCATCTGGATCAGGATTTGCCAATTCTTCAATTATTTTCCAAACTTTTTTAAATTCCCTATCAGTTTTACTACTTTGTTTCAAAACAAAGCTGCGAATTTCAGAAGTTAATACATTGCGGAGTCTGACAAAAGCTCTAACCACCTCTATGCTCATCTGAATTGCACGTTTACTTTTGAGTACACTCGCCAGCATTATTGCACCATGCTCAGTAAACACAAATGGCATGTATCTGCGGCCTCCGTAACTTGAGGTCACAATTTGTGACCTCAAGTTTGAGTATTCACTCACTGTTAATTGAAACATAAAATCATCAGGAAATCTTTCCCTATTCCTCTTAATAGCTTGGTTCATTACTTTTGTCTCAACACCATAAATTTTTGCCAAATCTTCATCTAGCAAAACTCTCAGCCCGCGTACAATAGAGATCGTAGGAATGGTTTTCATCGGAGAAAAATCGGAAATCATCGCAGCTGTGATTAGAATATCAATACAGAAGACCTTCGCATTAGCTTCGTTATCGATATTATTAGCGCTAATTCCAATCTATTTCTTCTCAAAGAATCTGGCAAAAGAGGAGTTGGTATAAATATTGAGCCACCTGCTAAATAGTCCGCCAGATACATTTTTTGAATTACCCATCGACAAGAACCGTAATACCTGCTAACCTATCTAAGCAAGTGACATTTCGTCATCTGCATCTATCTAATAACGTCAAAAATATGACAGGAAAGATCAAGAAGATCACAGATAAAGGCTTCGGCTTTATCACAGGAGAGGGCTTACAGAAGGATTTATTCTTCCACAGCAACTCACTAGTTGGAGTAACTTTCAACGAACTTAGAGAAGGAGACGAAGTTTCTTTCGAGACAGAAGAATCCCCAAAAGGATTGAACGCTGTTAATGTTCAATTAGTTGGACAGGCTTAATAAGCTATATTAAAAGCCACTACCGAAAGGTAGTGGCCTTTTTTTTGTAAAAAGTTTACACTCAGCCTACTCCTCATTACAAAAAAACATGAAAATCCCTGAACATCCCTTTAGTTGGAAAGCGCTAATTCGTATTTTAACTATGGGAGTTTTAGTAATGCTAGCCTCAAAGGCTAGTGGTGCTTTTGTTATTATTCTAATTGCTATAGTGATGGCAGTATCACTTCATCCTATGGCAAAGTTATTAACCAAAAAAACTGGAATGCCATTTCTGGCTTCAATATTTATTGTGCTCACTATTATTTTGGTTCCATTTGTTTTCTTAGGTTTTAGTTTTATTCCTTCTATCATTGAGCAGTTTCCAGATTTGGTAAAAGTGATTAGTTCTATCATTTCAAATTTAACCTTCCTTCCTCCTTCATTAGCCAATTTCAACCTTAGTCAGTTTTTAGAGGCCAACTACGGCTCACTTTTGGCATCCACTCAAACTATCGCCATGTTCTTTTTTAATCTTCTTACAGTGGTGATTATGACAATTTATTTTATTTATGAATATGATCAGCTAATAGAGTTATTGCTGAATCGTTTTCCTACTCACAAAAAAACTAAATTAAAGGCACTACTACAGGAAATAGCAGAGGTAATGGGTAAGTATATTAGAGGACATCTTCTTATTTCTTTTATCTGTGGTCTGGTGAATTACATTGGTTTTACACTTATTGGAATTCCATTTGCATTACCATTGGCTATTCTCTGTGGAATTTTAGATTTGCTCCCTATTGTCGGACAAAGTATTGGAGCCATACCAGTATTAATTATTGGTTTTAGTATTTCTCCTATGAAAGGAGTTTTAGTCCTTATCCTAAATATCGCTTATCAACAACTTGAGAATGCTTTTATTGCGCCACTCATATACAAAAAAGTTCTAAAACTTTACCCATCTATAATTATGGTTTCGGTAATTATTGGTGGAAGTTTATTCGGAATATTGGGAGCATTCTTAGCTCTTCCTGTTGCCGCAGTAATTCCGGTCGTGATCAAATATAACAATGATTATGAAAAGGATATGGCCAGAAAATAGTATTATTTTTTTCTGATCAAAATATAATAAACTCCTGATCCCATCAATAAAATTAAAATAAAAATCTTTAAAACCAAGATGTTGTTTTTTTCCTCAGTGATGATTCTATCATCCTCAACAATCTTACTCTCATCATTTCCCATAACTTTAAATACGGCATCGGCATAAACTTCTTCTCCCATTACTTCGCTAGTAACTCGAATTCTATATATTCCAGCTTTAGTACCTGGTTGTAGATCAATTGGAAGTCTCACTATTGTTCCTTCTTTTGGATCGGCATTGGCAAACCCTTCACCATATAAGGCACCATCAATGTTGAAAATTTTATATTCAATTTTGATTGGATATTTCACATTTTCATCATATCGGTAGAAATTTATATCCAGATTGAATGGCTTTTGATTTGGAACAGGTTGGTAGCCTGGAGTGAGAGACAAAGATAGTGGATTTTCTTTTGTAATCTTTTTATCCTGATGCCTTACGATGAAAGGAATTTTTTTGGTAGAAATTAATTCATCTGTTCCTTGTGTTTTTATAATTACATTGAACACATGCTCTCCAACCTCAATAGGTTTTGGAGGAGACCAAAACCAATCTCCATTTTGATCTGCAAAAATTACATCTTTTTGAACACGACTAAACATGGTTATTTCCAGTTTTGCAAATGGAACCGTTTTTCCGGTAAAAATAATTGGTTTATTTGCATATAGATTGATTTCCTCATTTTCCGATACCTTGTCAATATTGAGGGATACTATATTCTTCAAAACTGTATCCGAATATCCATCATCTGTTACTTCAGTTCTTACAATTTTAGGTAAAAAAGGATCAAGATAGTGTTCCACTATATCGGGCTCAACATATGGTTCGAGAGTTTTATCATCAAATAAATACTTCTTGTCATTATCAATGACAATTTTTGTAGTTTCTTTAACTGGAGCTACTACGACAATTTTAACCAAATCTTCCTTTATCACTGGTACAACAGGCAAAATCTCGGTATTGGTCAATTCAGTATCCGGTGTCTCAATATTATCTGTGGCTTTATCAGGTGTAGGAGTCTTCTTAACAGTTGGTTTACTATAAGTTGCTGGAAAGGATCCTCCACCGCCATTTGAGTTTGTCACCTCGGGCTCATCCTCGATTGCTACAATAGTAGGGGGGACCGTGGCTGAAAGATTAACAACTTCTGCTAAAAAGCTGTCACCCCTTATAGCACCATCATTCACTACTAAATATATTGACCCGTAAAGAGTCATAGCCGCGATTAGCAATATTGGAAGTTTTTTTTGCATGTCTCAACTATCTCAAATAATTAGATGGCACACAAGTTTATGCGAATAAACACCGTTTTGGCACTCATATTTGCAATTTTAGTGAATTTATGATAAAATTACATGATAAAACAAAAAAAATAACATAAATACCACAATGAATACCTTGAGAAAATTAGTTTCAAAAATCACCATTCTTGGACTGGTAATGACCTTGATGACTCCTAATATTTCTCGGGCTGCAAGTTTAACCAGCGCTCAAGACCAGCTTTCAACTAACAAAGCCTCGATAGCGGCAAATCATACTATTTATTTTGTTACACCTACAGGAATTATGGGTGGGCAAACTATGGAAATAACCATGACTAACTTTGCCGTTCCGGCAGCAATGAGTTTTGCAGATATGGATTTAGCGGAGGGATCTACCGGTACTTGCTCCACAGCCTCATATTCCGAGCAAACTCTTGCCGCTTCAGCCAGTGGTACTACATGGGGAGCAGTATCTAGTGATGTAACAGATACATTTATGTTTACTGCTGGATCCTCAGGGATTACAGCCGGTAGATGTGTAAGAATTAAAATTGGTACTAATGCAACAGGTGGTACTTACCAGATCGTTAATGGTGCAGTGGGAAGCCAAAATATTCTCATAGGCGGAGGTTCCAGCACTATGGCTGATTCTACTTATATTGCAGTAGCAATGGTTACTGATCCGCAAGTAGATCTATCTGCTTATGTTGGTTCAAGTTTGACCATGACTCTAAGCTCGACTAGCGTCAGTATTGGAGCCTTATCATCTAGCTCAACAAACGAGACAGGAAGCACCATTGTAACAATCAATTCAAATTCGAATAGTGGGTACTTCCTTAAGTATAATGCTTCAAATCTGACAAACCAATCTGCCTATAGTCTTGCAGCACTGTCATCCAAAACAGCTGCAGCTCCTGGTACTGAGCAATGGGGTCTTAATGCTGCTTCAGTCAATAACGCGGCTTCAGGATCAGATTCACTAGGTAGCGCGGATTCCAATTATGGTACAGCCAGCTCCTATATGGTAGTTCCAAGCGTAGATACCTTACTTGCCTCTGCAAGTGGCACGGCCCAGAGTCATGCATATACGGTGACATATGGTGTGGATATTAGCGCTCTTACTCCTTCTGGTAGTTATACCGGTACAGTAGATTATCTTGTTTATGGAGCGTTCTAAAAAGTGTTAATTAAGACAATAATTGTCCAATTAAGAATCGCGGTTTTCCTCATCAGTAAGCCAAAATTTTAAGTTTTTGTTGTATTGATTTTTGATATCAAAAAGGATAGTCTGAGGTAGACGAAATATTTAGACGTAAACCCTCATTCATGTCTTCCTTTTTTAAAAAGCTTTTGCTAACGTTGAGTGCTTTTTCTATTTCTGTATGTTTTTTGAATACCGCTTTTGCCGATGGAGTAAATATTGGAGTGAGTCCACTTATTATTGAGCTCAAAGCAAATCCAGGAGAAACAGTCTCAGAAAAAGTAAAAATCAATGTAGGGAAAGATAGTAAGGGAACGTCATTAGCAACAAGGGTAAGAGATTTTTATTATGATGAAAATGATGAACTCCAATTTTTGACTCCTGAAGAAGAGGAAGATCCGGATTTGAAGCAATTTGCTCTTAAGAGTTGGTTGAGTGTAGATCAGGAGATTACTTTTGATAGTAAAGGTGAAAGAGATGTTTCAGTCACAATCAAAGTTCCGAAAGATGCTTCACCGGGAGGAAGATATGGAATGGTCCTCTTTTCAAAAAGCTCAGGACCTTCACAAGGTGGGGGGTCTAACGTTGGGGTGGGAGGACAGGTGGGTGTGATGATTTTGGTAACGGTGAATGGTGAATATTCTAGTGGGGGAAGTATTTCTGAAGAATTAAAATCAGGTAGTCTTTCTAAGGATGGCAAAACTTTTGATTCTCACAAAATATTTAGCGGTGGATCTCTATTCAAAAACGGTCCAATTGATTTCAAATTTCGCTTTTTAAATAATTCGGCTACTCATGTTGTGCCTAAGGGATCTATTACTGTTAAAAATATTTTTGGAGGATTGGTAGGAAAATTTGATATACAAGGGAAGAGGGTATTTCCTGGAGTTTCCAGATCACTTTACGGTACTTTAGATAAAAACTTTCTCTTTGGAATATATAAGGCCGATTTGGAATTAACTGACGGAGATGGAAATGTTCATAATTCAGGAACATTTTTTATTGGGTTTCCACTGAAACTAGTTGTGCTAATTTTATTATTCTTTGGCGCAATTTTCATGTTCTTTAAATATTACAATAAGTGGCTGATTAATAAGGCTTTAAAACAATATGGGAAAAGTTCTAAAAATAAAAAGATATAGATTAACACAACTTATCTTCGTCTTATTTTTGATAAGTTTTTCTCCTAGTCTCATCGCCTCTGCTGAGGAAACTGCTCAACCAGTCGAATCAACGCCGGTAGAAACGGCGCCAATAATAGTCCCAGTGGTGGAAGAATCTCCCGTGGTTGAAGAAACTCCAGTGCTTGTTGAGCCCGTTCCAGTTACAGAACCTATCGTAGAAGTCACGCCTGTTAGCGAGCCTGCTCCGATTGTCGATGCTACAGTGGTGACACCTCCCGCAGATACACCTCCATCCGAAGATATCACTATAGAAGAAGACAAAGATCTTTTGGATAAAACTTTTTCTGATCCAGTCGTGGAGACAGAAGTAGAGCAACCTGAGTCTTTCGGACAGCAAGATCCAGATAAGATATTCAGTGAGGAGAAAATAGATGTTGGTGAAGTTGTTGATTTGAGTAAAAAAAAGGATGAACTCAATAAATTTGATGATGTCTTCTCCACTGTTAATATTGAACAGGAAATTAAAATAGAAAAGAAAAAAGTAGAGGCTTTGCATTCTTGTGCTTTTGACGATTTTTCAATTGAGATTGGAAGCAATGAAAAAAAATCCACACCAATTCTATTGAAAAAAAGCGGACCTAATAAAAAATTTGGTTTAAAGGTTGGAAGCGTTCCAGAGGGAATAGAAATAACATTTAGTACAAATAATAGGGATTTTACATCTGGTGAAAGTGGATCGCCGAGTTTAGCTCAAAAATTTTCTGTGCTAGAAACTAAAGCTGTTAACAAAGAATTGATTTTTACTGAATCTGTTTTAGAGGAAAAAGATCAACAATTTAAAGCTAAAAAGGAAATTAAAATAGATGAGAGGGAAGTTGTTCCGGAGGAAATTATGATAACAAGCTCGTCCAATTTACAAAAAGGTTCATTCAATATTCCGATTATTTATGCTGAGAGTAATTATGAAATAGGAGAGGAAAATTTCGATTCAAATTCAACAATAGAAACCAATTGCCAATTTAATCTTATCGTAAAATAATGAAAAGAAATTTTACAATTGGAGCATTAATTTTGGGAGCATTTAGCTTTTTACTCTTAGCGACTGCCTACGCTAGCAGCGGAGGGCCAGATACTTTTGGGTATACGTACAATACCAGTGCGGGAGTCTCAGCTATTAGTCACACTGGCGCAGCAACAACCATTGGAGCTAGAGGGGATGATACTTTGTATGGATCTTTCAATATAGGTTTTACTTTTAATTTTTACGGTACTGACTACACTACATTCTATGTTTGTAATAATGGTTTCGTTACATTTGTAGGTGGAAATTGTGGTTATAATGAAACTGATATGCCTATAGGAGCAGCACCGAATAATTTTATTGCTGCTTTCTGGGATGATCTTTATACAAGTGGTACTATTAAATATGAGCTTTTTGGTAGCGCTCCAAATCGTTATATGGTTGTAAGTTTCGAAGGTATTAATCATATAAGCTATCAAGCTTCTAGTGCTAATTTTCAGGTGATTCTCTATGAGGGATCTAATAACATTAGACTGCAATATACTGATTCGACGATGGGAAATGCTTCCGTGGATTATGGTCTTTCCGCAACAGTTGGTATTGAGAATTCGACTGGAAGCTATGCCTTGAAATTTTCATATCGTACATCCAGTCTATCTGATGGTTTAGCCATTGATTTTGCTGCACCGACACCTACTCTAACTATTGTACAATCTGCCTATAGATTATTTGGTAATTCCAATAGTACAGATGTAAGCACTGCCTTGGCTTCTGCTGATACCAGCGCTACGCTGGGAGCAACAAATGCTAAATTTAGATTACGCATGTTGCTACATATTGCCGGGACTTCACTTACTCAAAATGCGGGATCATTGAAACTGCAATATGTTGGAAAGGGTAGCGGTACTTGTGCAGCACCATCATCCGGCACTCCCTCTGCTTGGACTGACGTAACTACTTCAACCGATATTGCTTTTTACAATAATTCCACACCAACTGATGGAGATGCGCTCACCTCAAATGGATCAGATCCAACTCATAGTACTGATACAATTGTGAATCAAACTTATGAGGAGTCCAATAATTTTTCCAATTCCCAATCTTTAATTGGTGTCGGCCAGGATGGTAAGTGGGATTTTTCACTCTATGATTTTGCCGGATCTTCAAATATAACTTACTGTTTCCGCATCGTAAACTCAGGAGGAACACTCTTGGATGCCTACAATGTATATCCAGAGCTAACAACTAAGACTGCTGCAGCAACGTCCGGAGGTCCGGACACTTATGGTTATAGATGGAATAATAGTAATGGAACCGGTGAAGCGTATAGTTGGTATGACATTTCAGCAACTGGTACGGAAATCACCGGCAGAAGTGATGATAGTATGAGCGGCGTACTGAATGTTGGTTTTACTTTTAATTTTTACGGTAATGATAAAACTATTTTCTATCTCTGTAATAATGGATTTATTTCTTTTTCAGGGGCTAACTGTGCGTACATAAATGCAACTATTCCTACCGCCGGCACACCTAATGATTTTATTGCTCCATTTTGGGATGATCAATTTACGGCAGGTCATGTCTATTATCAAACTATTGGTTCTGCTCCATCTCGTCAATTAGTGGTTTCTTTTGACGGAATTGATCCCTACAGCAACAGAGGCACTGCGGCACTTTCTTATCAAATTATTCTCAATGAAAGTACCAATGTTATAAAGCTACAATACAAAGATGTTGATTCTGGCATAGCAGGATATGGCGGAGGAGTAGCTGCGACTATTGGTATTGAAAATTCTACAGGAACCGATGGTCTTTTATACTCATTTGATCAAGCCAGCCTAACTGAGAATTATGCTATTACGTTTAGTAGTTCCTTACCATATGCTCAATCAGCTTATAGATTTTTCTCCAACAACAATAGTTCCAGTGTTTGGAGCGCTTTTGCAGCCCAAGATACACCATATACACTAACGTCCGACGGCGAAGAGTTCAGAATAAGAATGTTGATACACAACGCCGGCTCTTCTTTATCCATAAGTGGAGGAAGTTTTAAGTTGCAATTTGCGGATAAGGGAGTGGGGACGTGTTCATCTCCTACTGGATCCTGGACGGATATAACAACTTCTACTTCGTTGGCTTATAAAGATAATCCTACACCAGTTGATGGCGATGCCTTAAACAGCTACTTCAATGATCCTACTCATGGAGGAGATACCATAAATAATCAAACATACGAGGAGGCTAATAATTTCACTAATTCCCAGTCTGCAATTGCCAGCGGAGAAGATGGAAAATGGGATTTTTCACTCTATGATAAAAGCGTCAGTGGAGTAAGTACCTTTTGTATAAGAGCCGTGACCAGTACGGATGGAACATTCTCAACCTATACTTCTTATCCTCAGATAACCACAGCGCCGGGGGCAAGCTCTTTAACTTTTAGTCTTACAAACTCAACCATTGATCTTGGCATGCTGACTTCGACAGCTACTACATCAGCCACTGCAACAACAATATCTGTCACTACAAATGCCACAAACGGATTTCAAGTTTATCTAAGTGGAGAAGGAAATGGAGCAACTGCGGGATTATATAATTCCGGTAGCGCTTCACTCATTTCCGCTTCTGCTTCCTCCAATGTAGTTTCGAGTGGTACAGCCGGTTTTGGGATATATGTTGAAAACGCATCTGTTGGAATTACAATTGATGAAGGTTTCGATAATGACGGAGTAACAGATTCAGCCTTCTCCAGATCATCACAGAAAATTTTTTCCACAACTTCATCAACAGGTGAAGCTCAAACAGCCGACCTTAAATATAAGACAGTGATTGATGCCAGTGTACCGGCGGGAATGTATTCTGAAATAGTTAGCGTGATTGTGTTTGGATCATTTTGAGGCTACAGCATTTTCTATCGGTGCTAAAACTTTCTGAATTTCTTCCAGAGTTTTAGAATTGTTTTTTTCACTTTCTGCTTTTTCTAAACTAGCTTTGACCTCACCAATTTTCTGAGTAGCTTCTTGAAGTTGTTTATTTGCATCTATATTTTTTGATGCTAACAAATCTTGGAACGCTTTGTCCGCAGAGTTATCATTTACTTTCTTTTGTAATTCGGCAACTTTTTGTTCTGCTTTTTGCAAATTATCTTTCAGTTCGGTCTGTTTATCAGTCAGCGTTTCATTTTTTGTCTCTACTTTTTTGTCAGCATATTCAGCTCCACTCTTTGGTTCCGGCTTTTCACCTGAAAAGTAAACCAAACGGCATGGCTGGAAAGAATAATTTGATTCGAATGATGTGAATTTTTGAGTTTTCATTAATTAAATTTTATCTAATTGTTCTAAAAGTTGACCTAGTACTTTCTCATCATTAGTTTGGCTTTTCACCTCTGCGTAATTACTTACCGCTAGGGAATACTGACGTTCTATATTATTTAATCTAGCCATTAAATCATTTATTGCCGCTATCTGAGAATCAACCTCAACCATTTTTGATTTTTCTGCTGCTGCCAAATCGGATTGTTCTTTTTCAAAAATTGCTATCAAAGCTTGTTGTTTTTCTCCCTGGGCTGCTGCCAATTTTTCAATTAATTGAGTCTGAACAGATTCATTTAGTGAAATAATAGCTGGTGATCCCATTGCTAAGGAGCGTAAGCGGTCATCCTGAATTTTGAAGAAATCAACCATAATTTGTTTTTCTATTCCCATAATTATACCATAAAACGGGCATTTATTAAACCACAAAAGAGTTAAAAACTACCGCTAATCTGTATAATTGCCACATGCAATATTGGATACTAAAAACAGAGCCGGCCACCTATTCATGGAGTACTTTCATCAAGGAGAAAAAGACCTTTTGGAATGGAGTTCGCAACTATCAAGCTAGAAATAACCTCGCTAAGATGAAAGTGGGGGATTTGGGCTTCTTTTACCACTCCGGTGAGGAAAGAAGAATTATGGGAGTGGCCAAAGTGACGAGAGAAGCTCATCAGGATAATCTCACAGAAGACCCTCGGTGGGTTATGGTAGATATGGAACCGGTCAAGGCACTTAAGGCTCCAGTGAGCCTCAGTCTCATCAAGGAAGTCCCAGAGCTTCAGCATATCAAATTAGTACGCCAAAGCCGCTTATCGGTAAGTGAATTAACCAAAGAAGAGTTCGAACTTATCCAATCACTCGGAAATTGAATCTCCAATCAACCTTCCAGTACACCAAGCTGCCTGAAGATTAAAGCCACCAGTAAATCCATCCACATCTAAAATCTCTCCGGCAAAATATAGGCCAGGACAAATTTTTGATTCTAAGGTCTTGGGATTTATTTCTTTAGAATTAATTCCTCCAGCAGTGACAAATTCTTCGCCGGCTGATCGACCTACCACAGTAATGATAGCATTCTTCAGCCATTCCACGGCTTTATTGATTTCGTATTTTCCGATTTCCGCATTTATTTTTTTTGTCTCTATCCCTATGTCATAACAAATTACTTGAGCTAAAGATTTAGGAATAAAAAAGTCTAATGTATTAACAAAAGATTTTTTAGGATTTTCTCTCAACGCTTTTCTGATTTTTTCTGCCATTTCCTCGTAATTAAACTCCGGCAGAAAATCTATAAACATCTTCACTTCCTTTTTTAGATCAGACAGCTCAAATGCCGCCATCGATGAAAGAGCGAAAACAGCAGGTCCTGTAATTCCATTATGTGTAAACAAAAACGCTCCTTCAAATTTAGAAGTTTTATCTCCAACAATTTTTAGCCCTGACTTTTTAAATGAGACACCTGCCAAATCTTTAATCCATTTCTCTTTCAAGATAAATGCATTCAGGCTTGGAGCTAGTGGGGTAATACTATGCCCAAGTTCCTCAGCAAATGAATATCCATCACCTGTAGAACCAGTAGTTTTATATGCCTGACCACCTGTAGTAATAATCAATTTATCCACCTTCAGATAATTACCATCGGCAAAATCTAAGACAAATTTAGACCCTTCTTTCTTTACCACATTAACTTTTGTTTTCAGCATCACTTCCACATCTTCCTTTGCGAAAATATTCTCGAAAACACCCACCACATCCCCACCATCATTTGATCTGGGAAACACTCGTAGATCAGCTTCAGTTTTTAGTGGTACACCATGAGCTTCAAACCACTCATAAACTTTATCTGGTGGAAAATTATACATCGCAAATTTAATCAGATTTTTTCCGCGAGGATATTTTGTTAAAACATCTTCGATATCTTTTATGCCGGTCGTAACATTGCATCTGCCACCTCCTGAGATGATAACCTTATTTCCTAAAATGGAATTTTTTTCTATCAAAAAAACTTGAACACCATCGGTATCATTTTCAGCCAAAGTCGCTGCGCACATCATGCCCGCTGCACCTCCTCCAATAATTGCAATTTTCATCATCTGTAATTCGTGAACTGAAGCGGAATCTTCATCTCTGGTCTTACCTTCAGAAACGACATAATAGCTTGTAGATCGTCAATTGATTTGGAGCTTATCCTGACTGTTTCACCTTGAATTGATGATTTTGCTTTAGGGAAATTTTCTTTAAGTAATTTTGTTATAATTTTAGAAGTTTCCTGATCCAAAACTTTCAGTAATTTCATTACTTGTCTCACTCTCATTCCTCCAGCTTCTTCAATTTTTTGTCTGTCTAAAATCCTTGGAGAAAGGTTTCTTCCAGCCATTTTTCTAGATAAAATATCATGCACGGCTTCAATCTGAAATTCATTTTCCGCATTAACTTTAAACTCAGTATCAGTTAGCTCGATTTCCAGGTTGGAATTTTTCAAGTCATATCTGTTCAACGCTTCTCTTTTACACTGATCAACAGCATTCTTCATCTCCTGCATATCAAAGTCTACAACAACATCCATTGAATGATCATCTGCCATATTTTTAAAGTTAGTGACTGCGACTATTATATTCTTAATCGAAATTTCTTCAATATCGGGCTGCGAAGTAGCGTTATTTGCCATAATCAAGTAAAATACGCGTCGTATTCAAATATATGAAAATAGCTGTACTTACATCTGGAGGAGTAGATAGTTCAGTAGCCTTGAAGCTTTTACAAGAACAAGGACATGACGTTACAGCTTTCTATCTAAAAATTTGGCTCGAAGATGAGCTTTCCTTTCTTGGTGAAAGTTGTCCTTGGGATGAGGATCTACGTTATGTGCGCGAGATTTGCGATAAGAATAAAATACCTTTGGAAGTCGTTTCAATGCAGAAGGAATATTTTGACACTGTTGTCTCCTATACAATCAAAGAAGTGAAATCTGGGCGCACTCCAAATCCTGATGTGATGTGTAACAATAATGTGAAGTTTGGCCTTTTTGTGAAAAAAATTGATAAGAGTTTTGAAAAAATTGCGACGGGTCATTACGCAGAAGTTTTTAAGAAAGCCGGGATTTATTATTTGAAGAAAACTCCTGATCCAATAAAAGATCAGACTTATTTCCTCTCTAACTTAAAGCAGAAACAGTTAGCTCGTCTCGTCTTTCCACTCAAAAATCTCAAAAAAGAACAAGTGCGCAAATTGGCCCAAAAGTACGATTTGCCAAATAAAGATAGAAAAGATAGTCAGGGAATTTGCTTCCTAGGGAAATTTAAATATAACGATTTTATTAAGCATTATCTTGGAGTGAAAGTCGGAGATATTATTGAATTTGAAACTGGTAAAAAATTGGCTGAACATGAAGGGTTTTGGTATTACACAATTGGACAAAGGAAGGGAATTAAACTTTCTGGTGGTCCATGGTTCGTTGTGAAAAAGGATATTAAGAAAAATATTGTTTACGTTTCGAGTCATTATCACGAAGCTGATAAAAAAAGAGATATTTTAAAAGTAGGTCACTTCAATTGGTTCTCAGGAAAAATTCCAATTGCAAAAAATCTAAGAGTCAAACTTCGCCACGGTGAAAATTCTTACAAATGTTCTCTCAAGAAACTTTCAAAAACTACGGCACAAATCAAAATCTCCGGCAACGACCAGGGAATAGCTCCAGGTCAATTTGCCGCATTCTACAGCGGTAAAATATGCCTTGGATCTGCAGTTATTACCGGATAATGAATTTTTATCCAAATCATTATATTATTGATTTAATTATTCTTAACCAAATCCTATGTCTCCAGTAAATTATTATGCAATCTTAGTGTGTGGTGTGGCTTCCTTAATGCTCGGTATGTTTTGGTACGGACCACTTTTTGGCAAGGCTTGGGTGAAGCAGGTAGGAATCACTGAAAAAGAATTAGCTGAAGGAAGAAAGAAAGGTATGAATGGAATGTGGCCTAACATGCTTATGGCTACCATATCTTCCATGGTTATGGCTTTCGTTTTAACGAATTATCTTAGCTATAGCGGAGCAGTAGATATGACAAAAGCTTTGATCGTTGGAGCATTTGTTTGGCTTGGATTCTATGCTACTTCATCAATCAGTCCAGTACTTTGGGAAAAGAAAACTTGGACATGGTATTTCATCACTATAGGATATCAATTAGCTCAGATTTTAATGTTCACTGCTATTATTGTTAGCTGGAAATAACCAAAACAAAAGGAGCGCCTAATTAATATTTAATTAAACGCTCCTTTTTTATTTAAGATTTTTTAATTCGTCATGTATTCCTTGATCAACTTCGCTGCTTTTTGCAAATATGTGAAAGTTAGATTTGGTAGGGAAGCGCGAGCATAGTAGCGATAATCTTGTTCTTTGCGATCGGCCTCTGAGAAGAATAAATTTGAAGGAATAAGTACTACTCCTTTCTTAGCTAAGCCGTAAAATAATTCTTCCGGTTCTACTCCTGCTTTTGTATTCCCAGGAATTTTCATTAAATCAAAACAGCTGTAGTATAAATTTTTATTATACTGCATTCCCAAAATCTCGTAGAAACTTTCCATATTTACGCGAATTCTCTTTAGGTATTCATCCCTATCTTCATCACCGAAAACCATATGAGCAGCTCCAAGATATTGTGATGGACCAGTCACGAAAGCCACGTGTTGGAATTCACCACGAATTCCACCTGGAGCTTTAGCGAAAATCAAAAGCTGCATAATATCTTTAGCCGTATCTAAATGGCCTTTCATAATATTTTCAGTGATATATTTTTGACCTTCCTTGGTGATTACAAATTCACCAAATCTTAGACCGGTACTTCTCTCAATTTTACTTCTACCTCCAATAAGAATTGTTCTCTCCGGAGAGAAGTGCATAATTGTTTTTTTGCGGGCAAAGAAGAAATCGCTATAAACTTCATCGGAAACAATTAGCGCATTTCTTTCTTTTGCAAATTTTCCAATTTTTTCTAGGAATTCTTCGCTATTGCAGAAACCAGTTGGATTATTTGGGTCGATAAGACAAATCATTTTCACATTGTCCGGAGCAGCTGCTAAATGTTCATCTAAATTTCCAACTACGTCTCCAGTCTCAGGATTTACCGGGATTGAGAAAATATTTAATCCTCGATTTTCCATAATTGTATTGTATGGAGCATACACAGGAGAAGAAATTAAAACCGTATCTCCTGCCTTAAGAAAGCCACATTGTACATCATTCAAAAGTTTAAAAATTGTACCGATTCCATGAGAGACACCCTGCATGAAAATCAAATCTTTATAATCAATGCCGAGATTAAATCTCTCATTGTAATGATTAGCCACAACCAATCTTACAAGAGTCTCACCCTGAGGATCCAAATAAGATCCACCAGATAAAGCTGAATATTTCAACATCTCGAAAATTACCTGTTTCTTGTCCCAAGCTAAGCCCTGTTCTTTTGCATATTTTTCAATTCTTGTGAGGAAGAAATAAAAATCTTTCAAAACTCTCTCAGCCTTTTTTTCATTGTAAGTCTGTTTAGCATGCACCTGAATTTTCTCCCACAAAATTTCATAAGTATCCCTATTATCAGAAACAAAATGATGATTAGGATTATTGAGCAGCATATCTACTTCCAATAAGAACGCATAAAATTCTCTTCCATGAACTGAAGGTGAAAATCCATATCCAGGGTCACCACGTGATAAATCTACGACATTGGATACACCCACACTTTCATCGGCCACCTCTCTTAATAAACGGAAAATTCTAAATGGGTTATCTTTCGCAAGATCGTAGCCCCACTTATTATCAGTCAATTTCATCATACTTTTTGTGGTTAAGTCTTTGGCACTCTAAAATTTTCAAATGGAAAAGGCAAGCCCACCAGAGTAAATGGCTTGCAAACAATAAAAAAATATAGGTATAATCGCCCCCTTAATTAATTTTATGGCACCAAACTCACCAGCAGCAGATAGATTATATCATCCCGGAACTCCGGAAAATTGGGATTTATCTCAATTAGGTCCTCGTGAAGTAAGTGATAGGCTTAGGGACGCTATCAGAGAATTGTTAGATGGATCTATTGAGAATATTGATTTTCCTGTTGACGCTATAAGATTTTTGACTAGAGAGCAGGTGCAAGCATTAGAAAGCAGAGGATTGGTGATCAGTGGTGTAAGTGAAGAACATCCTGATGGTGGTGTTTATTTGAATGATTCCTTGAAAAGCGATTTTGACAGAGACTTTCCTGTGCCTCCACAGAATAAAGGCCTCACATCAGTTACCGCTACTGGTTTTTTAAAGGGAGCTACAGGACTTATTACCAGACCTCCCATAGATGAATTACCAAAAGATCTTAGTGGGCTTAAGAGATTTCCAATGAATTCTGTTGTGGCAGCTGTATTCAAAAATGGACAATGGACGGAAAGTCATGTTTTACCGGACGGAAAATGGGTGGTTGATGGATATAATAATGCAGCATTCCAGTATGCGGAAGGAGTGTTCGAAGGAATGGTAGCCACAGACACAACTCCCGAAAAAAAGAATGAGCCAGAAAAAGTAGAGGCAGAGGAATTGGAAGTTGAAATGAAGAATGGCAAAATCACTTTATTTAGACCCGAGGAGAATGCTAAAAGATTTCAGCGATCTTGTCATAGCGTGGGTTTACCACAAATTAACGTAGAACAGTTTGTTGCTGCAGTAACAGCGGCAGTCAAAAATAATAAAAATTTCATACCAAAAAACGGTAAGCTTTATTGCAGACCTTTTATGGTTGGACTGGAAGGAGGAACAGGAATAAATCCTGCAACTTCTTGTCTTTTCGCCGTAGAAGTTTCTCCATATGGAACATATTTACCTGCAAAAGCCGAGGGTGTTGATTTACAGACAGAGATGCCTGGCAGCAGATTGAAAGCAATTCCATATCAACGTCCACCTTCCGGTAAGCACAAAAATGCCGGCAATTATGGTGCGATGATTAGATATAAACAGGATGCAAAGAAAGAGGGATTTGACGATATTTTACTTATCGATGATAAAGGCAGAATTCAAGAATGTGCCTCGAATAATGTTTTCTTAGTTGAACACGATACTGAAACTCATTTTAATATTTATACTTCAAGTTTAGAATCAAATATTTTACCTGGAATTACTCGTGCATCTATTCTTGAGTTATTTAGAGATCCAAAAATTGTTACGGAAAGATTTGGTAAGGATTTCAATGTTACAGTTTATGATGATAAAATTTTACCTGAGTCAAAACTTCTTGAGGTAGACGGTGCTTTCGGAAGCGGCACAGCTGCTGGAATTGGAAACTTCCATGAAATACAAATGACTGGAGGAAGAACTGCTAAGTATCACAAAGGAACAGATACCCAAAAATTCATCAAGAAACTTTACGATCTTCTCCAAGATCTTCGTCGCGGAAAAGTTGACGGATATGAACATTGGGTGAAAGAAGTAGCGTAAAGTTTTTCCTAGAGATATAATCAGCCCATGAAAATCACTAGCAGCGCTTTTGAAAATAATGGGAATATCCCTTCTAAATACACCTGCGATGGAGAAGGAATAAATCCGCCACTTAATTTTAGCGATATACCTGCCTCAACCCAGAGCTTGGCATTGATAGTCGATGATCCAGACGCACCTAGTGGCACCTTTGTTCATTGGACGGTTTGGAATATTGACCCTAAGTCTACAGGTATTGAAGAGAATTCTATTCCATCCGGTGCAGTTCAAGGCATGACCAGCTACGGCAAAGAAGGTTATGGTGTCCCATGTCCTCCAAGTGGTGTTCACCGCTATTTTTTCAAACTCTATGCTCTCGACGCCAAGCTTTATTTGCCATCAGTAAGAGCAGACAGTTTAGAAAAAGCTATGATTGGGCACACCTTAGCCCAAGCTGAAATAATTGGGCTCTACTCCAGCACAAAATAAATTAGGACTGACACGTCTCACAGTAAACCGTACCCCTTCCGGCAACTACGGTCCTTTTCAAAACCTTCTCACACTCTAAACATTTTTCTCCGCCTCTTCCATATACATAAAGAAGTTCCTGATTTTTTCCTCTATGGCCATAAGCATCCTGAAAATCAGAAATACTTGTACCACGATTTTTCACACCTTGTTTCAAAGCTTTTATAACTCCTTCAAAAAGTTTCCCCAATTCTTTTTCTCCCAAATTTTCCATTTTTGTTCCAGGTCTAATTCCAGCATAAAAGCATCCTTCATCCGCATAAATATTTCCAATCCCGGCAACTTTACTCTGATCTAGAAGCCATTTTTTCACAGCACCTTTGCGGCCTTTCATCATTTTAATAAAACCACTCACACTTAAATCTCCATTTAGCGGCTCCACTCCCAATCGGGAAATACCAGTCACTTCCTCGTAATCCGCCGTCTTCGCAATCCACACCTTTCCAAATTTTCTCACATCACAAAATCTCAAAGAAACTCCATTGAAATCAATTCTAGTCCTCTCAAATCTCAAAGCCTCATCACTCAGATCACAAGAAATTATTCTTCCACTCATCCTTAGGTGAATTGTCATCACATACTCATTCTCAAATAAAATATTAATGAACTTTCCACGCCTAAAAACCTCTATCACTTTCGCATCTCTAATTGCCGCAACATTATCCATTGCCCCAAGAATAGAATTCTCATGAGTACCAATAAGATCCACAAAAAAACGACCTGTCAAAACAGGTTTCAAATCTGAAACTATGGTTTCCACCTCTGGCAATTCTGGCATAAAAACAAATTACATTCCTTCAAAGCTGATGTCGCCATTTACTTTGCATTGGCAGCATAGACGATGTTCGGCGTCTTTCATGCACATCATTTCCAAAGTTTGTTCTTCATTTTGGCTCATTGGATTAAGGTTTTCCTTGCCTTCATGAACCTGAATAATGCAAGTTCCGCATACTCCATCTTCACAACCGAAAGCAATAGGCCAACCTTTTTCACGCACAGCATCTTTTAAAAAGCTTCCTTGTGCAGTTTCTATCTGTTCTCCTGAATTTTTAAATGTAACTTTTGGCATGGGCCCATTATCCTACAACTGATTTAAATTGCAAATTCTTTTCAAATACAGCAAAATAGAAGAACTTAATAAAACTCTTATGGTTACAGTTTATTCGAAAAATCATTGTCCATTTTGCGTAAAAGCCAAGGCTATTTTAAGCGCTGCAAAAATCGATTTTACAGAAGTGGATATCACTAATAATCCTGAGAAAATAATAGAACTTAGTGAAAAATCAGGATTCAGAACTGTTCCTCAAATTTACGTAGGGGATAAGTGTCTCGGAGGTTGCAGTGATATTGAAAAATTGCAGGCTGAAGGCAAATTGGTAGATGCATGTAAGTAAAATAAACTCTCTTCCTATGAAATGGGATTTCCCTCAAATCCTCAAATTATTTTCAGAAGGCGACAACTATCGCTTGTTCAATGACTCCATGCATGGACTCGAAAGAGAATGCGTGCGCATGGACTGCAAAGGAATGATTTCTCAAAATCCTCATCCTGAAACCTTAGGATCTGCACTTAAAAACCCTTTAATTACCACTGACTTTAGCGAGGCACAATTGGAACTAATCAGTCCTCCACGTTCCACAGAAGGTGCCACGGCAGAATATCTTAAAAATGTTCACATTTTTCTGGCAAAAAGATTGGATAAAGAATTTTTCTGGCCTTTTAGTATGCCATGCGTGTTGCCAAATGATGCAGACAAAATACCTTTAGCAAATTATGGAAATTCTTTTGAAGGTAAACGAAAAACTAAATATCGTCTTGGATTAAGCTACCGCTATGGTCGTAAAATGCAGACGGTTTCAGGTACTCATTATAATTTTTCTTTTTCAGAAAATTTTTGGAAATTTCTTCATGATAAAATTGCTCCAAAATCCAATCTCCAAGATTTCATTTCAGAAAAATATCTCCATATTGTTCGTAACTTTCTTCGTTACAGCTGGGTGAATACTTATCTTTTCGGTGCAGCACCTGTACTTGATGAAAGTTATCTCGCTCGCAAACCAATTCTAGGATTTAGAAAACCTAAATATTTAAAAAAATTGGATCGTCATACTTACTATGGAGAATATGCCTGCTCATTCAGAATGAGCGAGCTCGGTTACTACAGCAAAGTACAAGCTCAGCACGCCGTTTCCTTTAACAGTCTTGAAGAATATATTTCCGATCTCACGAAGGCAATTTCCACACCAGAACCAAAATATAAAAGTTTTCCTGGTTTAAATACAAATATTTTACAATCTGAAGCTGAGCATTATTCACGTATTCGCCCTAAGCAAGTTTTGAAAACACAGCCTGGAGCATTAGCAAAAAAGGAGACCCCACTTGAGGCCCTAAAGGCTCGCGGAATTCTCTACGTAGAAGCTCGTGCTATCGATATAAATCCTTATTCACCAATTGGATTGGATATTGATCAATTAGAATTTCTTCACGTTTTCCTAGTATATTGTCTCTTCAAATCCAGCCCAAAAATTGAGTGTTGTGAGCACGGAGCAATCACTGGCAATCAAAATAAAGTTTCCATTTATGGGCGCAAACCCGGACTCACTTTGGTAAAGGATTGCAAAGATATAGACATGAAAGTTTGGGGTAAAGAAATTATTGAAGAAATGATGCCAATTGCTGAATTACTTAATGGAAACTCAAAAGATGGAAACCATAAAAATAGTTTGCTCGCTCAATTGGAAAAATTAGATAAACCATATCTTACACCTTCTGCCAGGATTGTTAGTAAATTGGGCAAGCATAAGCAGAGTTTTGCGGAATATGGCCTAGAGCTAGCTAAAAGTCATTGTCAGTATTTTAGAAAACAGAAGTTAACTAAGGAGCTAGAAAAGGAATATGAAGCAATCGCTGAGATTTCTCTCGATGCCCAGAAAAAACAAGAAATGATTGACGATACTTTTACCGAGGGCTTTGAAGATATGGAATTTTCCACCCAGATTTTGGCGAAGGAAGCTATGAAGAGAAATGTAAAAGTAGAAATTCTCGACAGAAAAGAAAACTTCCTAAAGTTAAGTGAAGGTAAACATATTGAATACGTGAAACAAGCTACAAAAACATCTAAAGATTCTTACATGACTTTCCTTATCATGGAGAACAAAAATGTGACTAATCAAATTCTCAGAGCTGGTGGCCTTCGTATCCCAGAAGGAGACGCTTTTATTAATCCGGAAGCCGCAATTCTGGCTTACCCAAAATTTGAAAAAATAAAATCAGTTATAAAACCAACTACTACAAATCATGGAATTGCTGTCTCATTTGCGGAGCCGGGAGATAAAAAATCTTATGTAAAAGCTGTGAATGAAGCCTTTAAGTTTGGAGAGACAATTTTAGTTGAGGAATTTATTGAAGGCGAGGAATATCGTCTTCTCGTTGTTGATGATAAAGTTTGCTCAATTGTAAAACGTATTCCAGCAAATATAGTAGGTGATGGAGAGCATACAATTATGGAGCTAATTGATATCAAGAACGATGACCCTAAATATTATAAATATTTCAATACTTACACTATCAAATCCGGTCCTGTCGAGGCTTCACATCTCAAATCTCAGGGACTTACTTTTAAAAGTATTCCTAAAAAAGAAGAAAGGGTTTTCCTACGTACAAATTCCAATGTTGGAACTGGCGGTGATCCTATAGAGTGTTTGGATTTGGTACATGACAGCTACAAGAGGTTGGCAGAAAAAGCGGCTCTTATAGCTAAAGCAAAGATCTGCGGAGTAGACATGATGATAAAAAATCCAAGGAGTCCGGCAACAAAAGATAACTACGGTATCATTGAAATAAATTACAATCCTGCACTTCAAATGCATCACTATCCGGTTGATAGCAGTGGAGTCAATGTTGCCAAATTGGTGCTGGATCTGCTAGGCTTCTAAAGATTAGCATTATAATATTAATAAATTTATGGAAAAATTGTACAAGTTTAAATCAAATGGAAAGAGCCTATTTGTAATAGCCGGAGTTATTTGTGTAATCAGTTTCGTAGGTATTCCGTTTGGGTTAATGTTTTTTTACATGGCCTCAACATCTAAAATCATTATGAAAGACGATCGTATTATTTATAAAATGCTCACCACGAAGAATATTCCATATAATCAGATTACTAAGATTCGTTTGGCAAAACCTGTTAGTTCAACTTATTACATCGGCCACGGAGCTCCTGTATTTGTAAATTTTGCTACTGTTATTCCTTTGGTTATTGAATGGAAAGGAAAGAAAACTAAAATTTCTGCAAACTTTTTTGAAAATGCTGAAGAAATTACTCGTACTTTAGAAGAGAAAACAGGGCTAACCTTAGAAGTGGAAAAAGCCTAAAATTATGAGATTGAATACTTCTACGGTATTAGTTGGTGGAATGAAAATCGGAGGTAAAAATCCGATTGTAGTTCAATCAATGACAAATACGGACACTGCAGATGCTAAATCTACGGCAAAGCAAATTATTGAATTAGCTGATGCTGGTTCCGAGATTGTTCGCATGACCGTGAATACAAATCTTGCTGCACCTAAAGTTCCAGAAATAAGAAAAATTCTCGATGCAAAAGGATACGAAAAAATTCCACTCATAGGTGATTTTCATTTCAATGGTCACACACTTCTTGAAGACTTTCCTGAGATGGCTAAGACTCTTGATAAATACAGAATTAATCCTGGAAACGTGGGGTACGGAGACAAACATGATTACAATTTTTCTACGATAATAAGAATTGCGATTGAAAATGATAAGCCGGTGAGAATTGGCGTGAATTGGGGATCGCTTGATCAAGATCTTCTCACGGAAATGATGAATAAGAACTCTAAGCTCATTAAACCTAAATCCGATAAAGAGGTGATTATAAACGCAATGGTGGAGTCAGCACTTCGCTCAGCAACTCTCGCCGAAAAGATTGGACTTTCTCAAAATAAAATTATTCTAAGCGTGAAAATGTCCATCGTTCAGGACATGATAAAGGCCTATGAACTACTCGCTGAAAAAATGTTAAAAAACAAACATTTGTACGCTTTGCATCTCGGTCTTACCGAGGCAGGTGTGGGTATGCAGGGGATAGTTTCTAGCTCCGCTGCGCTCGGAATTTTACTTCAGCAAGGCATAGGTGACACCATCAGGATTTCTCTTACGCCAACTCCTACTCAACCACGCACCAGAGAAGTAGAAGCTTGCAAAACTCTTCTTCAATCTATGGGCTTACGCCACTTCAAGCCGCAAGTTACTAGCTGTCCTGGATGTGGGCGCACTGATAGTCACTTCTTTCAGGAATTAGCCGAAGAAGTAAATTCTCACATCACAAAAATTCTTCCAATTTGGCAAAAGAAGTATTCAAAAAATGCCGATAAAATTGCTGAGCTAAAAATTGCCGTTATGGGCTGTGTGGTAAATGGTCCCGGCGAATCGAAGCACGCTGACATTGCCATCAGTCTTCCAGGTCGCATGGAAAAGCCAGTTGCGCCAGTTTATATCAAAGGAAAATTCGTCAAAAGTCTCCAGGGCAAAAAAATCCCCCAACAATTTATTCAACTGTTGGAGGATTTCGTAGAAGAAAATTTCAATTAGGCACTCTTTTCGATTTTGCCTGTGTTTGCTGGAAGATTTACTCCTAGTGCTTTAGTAGATATTTTTTTTCTCAAGCTATCAACATTAATTCCAGTTGCTGCCAGCATTTCTAGCTGAGCTGCTAATCTTAGTTGCATAGCGTCAGGTGTTTCTCCTCTAGTATCTCTCGGAGACAAGCTTTCATTCTCGTGCATCATATTATTTTAGTTTAATTATAAATTTATTTAGCTTTTACTCTCTTCCAGGGTCACATTCAATTCTTTTTCTTTCCCCTTACTCATCACTTTCAACTTTATATGGTCCCTGCCCTCTTCGAAGACACATAATGACCCAAAGACACGTCTTTGTCAAGCTTCTTGCCGTCTACCTCAAATATAATATTGCTTTTGATTTGGTTAAATTTTAATTTTAATTTATATTCTAGTCGCCCGAGCGCCCCGCGCTCTAATATAACTACACAAAATCCTATGATTCTTTCTGACAAAACTCTTAAGGGCATGATTGCTACTGGTGAATTAGTTGTTACTCCTATTGATGAGAAGTCTATTCAGCCAGCTTCTATTGATTGCCGTCTTGGTGACCATTTTTTGTTGGTCGAAGACAACCAAATGGATATTATCACTCTCGACGCCGAGATCAAGTATCGCGAGATAACTAGTGATTCTATCACAATTCCACCACACTCATTTCTACTAGCAACAACACAAGAGTACGTAGAAGTACCTAATAATCTTACAGCTTTTGTTGAGGGAAGAAGTTCAATCGGAAGAATTGGCTTATTTATACAAAATGCCGGCTGGGTAGACCCAGGATTTAAGGGCAGAATTACCCTGGAATTATATAACGCCGGATCACTTCCAATTAAATTACAGGCAGGAAAACGTATCTGCCAATTAGTATTCTGCAGCATGGATCAAGCAGCTGAAAATCCTTACATGGGTAAATACCAAGGACAGAAAGTAACTGTAGGTAGCCGTGTATTCCAGGATAAAGATAGAAATCATGTAGGCTTAGAAGAAAGAGAAGCCGCTGATGCTAAGATAAATAAATAGCACCCATGAAACAATATTTAGACCTAGTCCGTGAAGTCCTCGAAAACGGCGAATCTAAAGCTGATCGTACTGGAACAGGTACTATTTCTGTTTTTGGTGCTCAGAAAAAATATGATCTTCGCGAAGGTTTCCCTATGGTGACTACAAAGAAGGTTAGCTACGGTGCCATTGTGAGGGAATTGCTTTGGTTCTTACGCGGTGCAACCAACATAAACGATGATCTTACTCAACACACACCAATATGGGATCCTTGGGCTAAGGAAGACGGTGAGCTCGGTCCTATTTATGGATATCAATGGAGGAAGTGGGAAAAGTTTGTGGAAGATCCTGAACATCCAGGTTTGTTCAAGAAAACTCACGTCGATCAGATCCAAAATGTCATTGATACTATTAAGAAAAATCCAGATTCTCGCAGAATTATTGTGAGTGGATGGAATGTCGCTGATATTGAAAAAATGGCTTTGCCTCCATGCCATACTCTTTTTCAATTTTATGTGACAAATGGTCGCCTCGATTTACAATTATATCAACGCAGCGCAGATATCGCTCTCGGCGTTCCTTACAATATTGCCAGCTATGCCACCCTTCTCATGATGATGGCTCAGGAATGTAATCTCATCCCTGGAATTTTCGTACACACAATTGGTGATGCTCACATTTACAGTAATCACATTGAAGGATTAAAAGAACAAATCACTCGTCCTACTCATAAACTTCCAACTCTTACAATTGCGAAGAAACCTTTCTGGGATCTAAAATTCGAAGACTTTACTCTCGAAGGATATGAACACGAAAAGTTTATTAAGTTTCCAATAGCTGTATGAAACATCCTATCTACATGATAGTCGCTGCCGATGAGCATCACGGTATTGGCAAAAATGGTCATTTACCTTGGAAGCTTCGTAAAGAATACAAATATTTTCGCGATACTACTCGTAAGACCGACAATCCTACTAAACAGAATATGGTTATCATGGGTCACAAGACTTGGGATTCTCTCGAACCTGAATTTCGCCCACTTCCAAATCGCCGTAATGTAGTTCTCACTCGTCACGCAGGTCTCACTGCCGAAGGCGCAGAAGTCTGCACTTCCATCGATGAAGCCATCGCTCTTGCTGACGATAATATTGAAAAAATATTTGTTCTTGGGGGCGGCCAAATATTCAAAGAATTTATAAACGATCCTCGTCTCACCGGAGTATTTCTCACAAAAGTTCACAAGACTTTCGATTGCGACACTTTCTTTCCGGAAATTCCTTCTACATTCAAAGAGCCTCAAAAACTCGGTTCCGATGAAGAGAACGAAATAAGTTATGACTTCTTGCTCTACACAAAATAATTATTCTTGTGCTGCTTCATCCAATGCCTTCACGTCTCTTGCAACCTCGTCTGGATGATCGCTAGGAGATACTTTGATGTAATGCTTTACAACTTTTCCTTCTCTATCTATTAGGAATGAATCACGACGAATTCCCATGTAGGTTTTTCCATACATAGATTTTTCTGTCCAGACTCCATATTTATTAATCACTTTTTTATCTTCATCAGAAAGCAGTGGGAAGTTCAATTTCTGTGCCATTACAAATTTTCTGTGAGACTCTGTGCTGTCCGCACTTACGCCCAAAACTTGTACGCCAAGTTTTCTCAAGTAATTCAGCTTATCTCTAAAACATTGAGCCTCTATCGTGCATCCGGGAGTTGCATCTTTTGGATAAAAATACAGCAATATCCACTGGCCTTTATAATCAGCCAAAGAACGCACTTCATCATCCTGATCTTTTAGTTTAAAATCAGGAGCTTTCTTGTTTACTAAGTCTGCCATAATTATTTTGTTGTCTTTAATATCGGTTCAATTACAGCTTGGAATTTTTCGAATGGTTGAGCGCCGCTAATAATTTGTCCGTTAATTATGAATCCTGGAGTTCCATTGATTCCTGCACTTTGACCCGCTTTTTGATCCGCTTCAATTTCATCTTTAAATTTATCACTATCAAAACAAGTTTTTAATTCAGTCTTATTGATGCCTAGGCTCACCGCAAATTTGCTCATTGCGTCATAATCAAATTTTCCATTCTGCACTGTCTCAAATAATTTATCGTGCACTTTATAGTAATCTGCATCTGGATTTTTTGAAACACTTCTAGCGCATTCAGCAAATAGAGCTGAAGGGTAAGCGTAAGGATGGAAGCTAAGAGGGAAGTCACGGAATACTAACTTCGCTTTTCCTGTGTCTATGTATTGGCTCTTAATTTTTAGATAAGCTTCATTTTCAAAAATTCC
The DNA here is from genome assembly GCA_943357285.1 of Candidatus Peribacteria bacterium. Classification (GTDB taxonomy): domain Bacteria; phylum Patescibacteriota; class Gracilibacteria; order UBA1369; family LOWO2-01-FULL-3; genus JACRIB01. The sequence continues at coordinate 67,709 of CALRGJ010000006.1, forward strand.
GCAATAAGGACATTGATAGTCAGAAAATTCTACGATTGTTACAGGGGCATCTTTATCACCAAGTACGGCGTCATCATCCGTAAAATCTCCTTCAACGAATTTAGGTTTAGCTGCTTCAGCTTGAGCATCTGCAGATTTTTTCTGTTCATTCTCAATATAAGCCTCTATACCTTTAAAAACTTTTGTCTGCAAAACATCATCTGTTAAATTGCCATTAGAAATTTTAACTCCAAAAAATACTAGAGAACCGGAAATTGCTACTGATGCAAAAAGTATCGCTGCAATTACATTTTTAGAATTCTTATCATTAAGGTTCATATAAAAATAGTTAGGAATTTGCTGACGAATTATAGACCAAGCGGATATATATTCAAAGTTTTTTGTGAATTTCTCTTTTTTAATTTATGATACACACATGAAATTAATTTCTTGGAATGTAAACGGTCTTCGCGCTGCCGAAAAGAAAGGCTTTATAAAATGGCTTCACAAAGAGAAACCGGACATTATTGGGCTGCAGGAAATTAAGGGACACGAGCATCAATTCAGTAAAGAATTATTAGCTCCGGATCATTATCATGCTTATTTTAATCCGGCTCAAAGGAAGGGATATTCTGGTACAGCTATTTATACTAAAGTTCAACCTCATGAGATTTTGAATGGCTTCGGCGTTGAAAAATTCGATTCCGAAGGGCGTACGCAAATTGCTGATTACGGAGATTTTGTTTTTATAAATATATATTTTCCTAATGGGCAGAGGGATCAGGAAAGATTGGATTACAAAATGGCTTTCTACGATGAGGCTTTGAAATATTTTGATAAATGTGTGAAGGAAGGGAAGAAACTTTTTATTACCGGAGATTACAATACAGCGCACAAAGAAATAGATCTTGCTCGTCCTAAAGAAAATGAGGGGACTTCCGGCTTCTTACCAATTGAACGCCGATGGCTAGATAAATTAGTGGACCATGGATTCATTGATTGTTTCCGCGAATTTAATAAAACTCCGGAGTGTTACACTTGGTGGAGTATGCGTGGTGGTGCGAGATATAGAAATGTTGGCTGGAGAATTGATTATTTTTTCTGCTCAAAAAACGCTCGCAGCATGGTGAAAGATTGTTACCATTTGCCTGAGATAATGGGATCGGATCATTGTCCGGTGGTGCTTTTTATTACACCTTGAAAGAACTGGCAGGGTAGTAATTATAGAGGTTCGAGGTCCGGGACGGCGCTTTGACTGTGGCTTTCGCCACGTCGCAGCAATCCTTCTCGAAAATCTATTCACATTACTACCCAACCAGCTCAGTCATCGTCTCCGCGGAGCTCGCCCAGCTTTGGGGGTCATCGCCATGCGGATTGGATTGTAGTAGCCCTCGGGACGGTCACGTAGCGAGCTCTGCTACTGACCGTACCTTTGGCTACGCGCGGCTGCCGGCACGGCGAGCACCGAGTCGCTGCACCTCCTTGCGGTGGTGAGCGATCTCGTTCACGGGGACATCGTGGTTCGGTCGGCACGACGTGCAGCGAACCGTCTTCTGCTTGGAGCCCTGGGAGGGCTTCATTTGCCGATCATCTCGTTTAGACATCGGTGATTTCTCCTCTTGGGGCGCCGTAGCGCCGGTTGTTCGTGTTGTCAGACGCCGAGAACCTTGCGGATCTCGGTCGGCATGTGCTCTGCAGGAACGTGCGCATAGGCAGCGCGCATGTTGCGCAGACGGATGACGGCCTCGCGGTCGCTCACCGGGGCGGGGGGCTGCTGCTGACGCGTGGCCTTGCGGTCACCCTTGCTCGCGAGCGAGTTGAGGTGCGCGGCGAGGTCCTTGCTTTGCAGCTTGTGGGGGCGATCGCACTCGGTGCAGGTGACGTAGTCCCGGCGATTGGGCTGAATACGCATGCTTGGTTTCTCCTGACGGTGAACTCTCGAGATTTCTTTCTCGAGTGTGTGGTTGGTTCCTCGGGATACTACATTTCTCCCGAAGACTCTGTAACGTGAAATTCTATGTTACTACCCTTGTTGTCAAATTGTGAACGGTCGAACTTCGACCGCTCTCAAATTGCTTTGGAGGGGAGTTACAAGACCTTCACGGACAAGGATACTATTAGAAACTTCTCGATCACGCAAGGGTAAATTCGTTAATCAGTATAATGTTTTTTGACAGGAGTCAAGTTTTGCTTTAAATCGTACGAATTAATTTAGGAAAATTTTAAGAAAATTTAAGAAACGCCTGTTACCATTTTAGGCAAGCAAAGATTTCACAAAGATCTTTGCAATTAAAAAAAATACTACTATTATTCGTAACCCAAGATCACATGAAAAAGGAAATTATGACTCTCTCAAAATTAGCAGCAAATGTAGGTCAGTTCTCTGTGCTAGTAAAAAAACTATCTGTTAATGTAGATAAATTATCAACCAGGATAGTAGAAATGGATGAGAAGTTTGAAAAGAGATTCGATGGCGTAGATAAAAAAATCGATGGAGTAGATAAAAAAATAGATGCAGTGGATAAAAAAGTCGATGCAGTGGAGAAAAAAATCGGTGCAGTGGATAAAAAAGTCGATGCAGTAGAGAAAAAAGTCGATGCAGTGGAGAAGAGATTAACTGTCGTGGAAGATCAATTTGATAGTCTAGCCTCTTCGACAGCCAGTGGTTTTTTGCACTTGCAAAATCATTTTGACAAACGCTTTTTAGAGATGGATGAAAGACTCTCCAGTCTGGAAGAGAGGGTCTCGGCCATTGATCAGCACATCAGTAAAATGCATCTGGACGTTGTTGATATAAAAGTTGATGTGAAAGAATTGAGAGACAGAATATCTTCTCTAGAATGTAGAGTTGCAGGCTTGGAATATAGAAGTGGACGAGTGGAAGACGCTGTCGTTTCGCTGGAAGAACGCATCTCACACATAGAGAATCAGCTCGGACTCTCCAAAGTTTAGACAAAAGTTTTAGTTCAAAAACCCAAACTTCTTATCTATCCATTTATTTTTTGAATACACTTTTTTGCCGTCGAAATATATTTCTGCTTCCGCCCAATCAAAACGATAAATTAAATCCCAGTGCACGCTGGAATCATTGCCATTTGGACATTCTTCATAGCATCTTCCCAAAGCCATATGCAGACTCTTTCCCATTTTTTCATCGAATAAAATCTGGCGAGTGCCTTGTTTAATCATGTCATTCAAACCAAAAGCAAACTCACCGTAATAGCGAGATCCAGCATCCGTATCTAGAATTTCTGTCACGCCTTTTTGATTGTTTGATTCTTCCTTGATTACTTTTCCATCCTTCAGCCACAACTTCACCCAATCAAAATCTTGTGACTGATAATGAGTTGGTACATTGTAACGAATCACTCCATTCACAGAAGTTCTAATAGGTGCTGTAAAAATTTCTCCATCTGGCAAATTGCGCTTTCCGCAGCAAGTTTTCCATTTCTGACCGGCAATAGATAAGGTCAGGTCAGTCTCCTTTCCGGTAATTTTCACATCTTTCACTTTCAACATCAATTCCTTGAATTTTATTTCCATTTTCTCCACTTGTTTCCAATCTAGTAGGCAAGTATCGAACACAAATTCCTCCCATTCTTCCAAGCTTTTCTTTGCCAACATTGCTGACGCCACATTTGGATAATAGAAAAGACACCAACGTTTTGTATGCAAAATATCACCAATAACTTTACGAGATTTTTGTACTGCATAAACTTTTTTAATATCCACGTCACTCATCTCATAAGGATTGGCATCAGCCACAATCTGTACCATTGCATCATAACTATCTGCCACTTTTTTATCCAAGTCGCTGAGATATTCCATTTGCTCTTTATTAGCATGATCAAAAAAAACTTTGCTCAATTCATCATGACCAAATTTTACATCTACTTGAATAGCACCAGCTTTAATACATTCGCGATAAAGCTCTTTAATCAAAGGAAAACCATCGAAACCATAAGCACGAATTAAAATCTTTTCACCTTTCTTTACTGCAATAGAATAGTTAGCAATTATATCCGCCAACTTCTTTAATTTTTGTTTATCAACCATGGAATGAGTATAAGAAAATACTGCGAAAAATATATCACATCAGACCACCCAAAATAAAATTATTTTCTTACCTGCCCATTTCCTCTAGCAATCCATTTGTAGCTTGTGAGTTCTTTTATTCCCATTGGGCCACGAGCATGGAGTTTTTGTGTGCTTATGCCAACTTCCGCTCCTAAACCAAATTCACCGCCATCAGTGAATCTTGTGGAAGCATTCACGTACACACAGGCCGCATCCACGGCTTTGAGGAATTTTTCTGCGCTCTCTCTGTTTTCAGTAATTATTGATTCGCTGTGTTTAGAACCAAAATTGGCAATGTGCTCCAAAGCCTCATCTAAACTATTCACAGTTTTCACCGCCATTTTCAAAGAAAGATATTCCATACCAAAATTTTCTTCACTAGCTTTGTGTAAAAGATCTTTTGGATAATCTCCCTCAAGAATTTTATAAGCTTCTCCATCAGCAAAAATTTCCACTTTTTTTTCTTCCATTGTCCTTACAATTCTCTGTAAATCCTTCAGTCTGGAATTATGAATAATCAAAGTATCTAATGCATTGCATACGCTTGGACGGCTTACTTTAGCGTTGAAGACAATCTCTCTTCCTTTTTCTAAATCTCCTTCTTCGTCGAAATAAGTATGTACCACTCCAGCTCCGGTCTCTATTACCGGAATCATAGAATTTTCACGCACAAATTTAATTAAACCTTGCCCACCTCGTGGAATTAACACATCTACGTATTTGTCCTGCTTCATAAACTCCGCCAAAAGTTCGCGGTCGTTTTTTAAAAGTAAAACTAAATCACTCATGAATGAATTCTCTTCTCCAGCCACTTTAATTGCCTCGGAAATTATCTCCGCCAAAACTCCATTTGAATTTCCAGACTGAGATCCACCCTTCATCACACAAGCATTTCTAGATTTAAAACAAAGAGCAAAAATATCAATTACTACATTTGGCCTCGCTTCAAAAACACAACCAACTACGCCAAACGGCACACTAACTTTTCTCAAATCTAAGCCGTTTTCTAGCACTTTATGCTCTAGCTCAATTCCGACAGGGGAGTCATATTTAGCAATTTCTCTCACGCTCTCTGCCATCGCCAAAATTCTTTTTTCATTCAATAAAACTCTGTCATACATCGCATCATTCTTATCCATCTTTGCTAAATCTTTTTCGTTCTCAATCAAAATTTTCGCCACATTTTTTTCTAGTAATCCTGCCAATTTCGTCATAACCTGGGTTATAACTTTTTCTTCAGTCATCACAAATTTGCGGCTCGCTGCCTGCACTTTTGCTAAAGCTTGTTGTAAATTAAATTCACTCATTTTATTTGTTTAACTCTTCATTTCTTTTTAAAGCCGCTTCTCCACCTTTCTCAAAAACTTTCCCCAAACCTTCTGCTTCCATCACTTTCACTCCAGCTTCTGTGAGGCCACCTTTAGAGCTCACTTTTTTTCTCATATCAGTTAAATTCCAATTATTATTTTTCACCACTTCTCCAGTTCCAATCAAAGTCTGTCTCGCGACCTTTTCCGCTTCTTCTTCAGATAAACCATGCTTCACTAGAAATCCTGCCATTTGTTCACCAAAATAGGCGATAAATCCTGGACCGCAGCCACTTACGACTCCTATTGAACTAATTTTTGATTCATCATCCACTTCCATCTCCTTCCCGAAATTAGTCAAAATTTCTTTCACAAGAACTTTTTCGTCCTCAGAAATTTCTTCAGCAGCTTTCCAAATAGTCAAAGACTCTCCAACTTTCAAAGCTAGATTTGGTAGTGTCCTAAGCACTTTATCTGTTTTCAGTGCAGCTTTTATTTTTTCAATTCCAATTCCAGCCATAATAGAAATAACCAATTTTCCACTCATATCAATTGTGATACTTTCTGCCAATTCGCCAAACACCTGTGGCTTCACCGCAATTATCACCACGTCCACTTGTTCCATTTTTTTGTTCACATCTTCTCCTTTTTCGCATCCAATCAGCTCAAAACCGCCACGCTCATTCAATATATCCATCATCGCTTTTCCCATATTTCCCATTCCGACTATGCAGATTTTTTTCATAGTCTAGGCTTTTAAAGGAAGGAATTTTGTACCAACAGTTTCTCCATTACAAATTCTCGTAATAACATTCTCCTCTTTGCTATTTGTAATAAATACAGTTGTACCATTCTTCGCAGCCATTTGAGCTACAGTAAATTTATTCTGCATTCCACCTTTTCCGAAAGAAGATTTTTCACTAGAAACAATACTGCGTGGCATCATTTCATCAGCCGCGACTTCTGAAATTACTTTTTTCTCCGAATCATACACTCCATCTACATTACTCAATATTATCAAAGTATCAGCAAATATCATTTTAGAAACCATCAGCGCCAATTCATCATTATCCGTAAACATCAGCTCTTCGATACACACGAAATCATTTTCATTCATTACCGGAATAATTTCTTCATGAAATAGGGAATCTATACAATTCTTCGTATTAAGAATATGACTACGATTTGTGAAGTCTTCTTTTGTCGCAAGCATCTGCGCTACCACGCGTCCGTGTTCTCCAAAAAGATTTGCATAAAGTTCCATCAATCTCACTTGTCCCACTACTGCATAAACCTGGCGAGTAGTGACTTCATCGTAATCTAGTTTTTTCTTGATAATGCTACGCCCACAACCCATCGCCCCAGATGTAACTAGCAGCACGTCAAAGTTCTCTTTTAGAGCAGCAATCTGTCTTACTAGATCTTTTATCAGCTCCTGATCAAGTGTCCCGTCTTCCTTGGTCATGGAGTTTGTGCCTAGTTTTACTACAATTTTCTTCTTATTCATGGGCCTAAATTTATCTAAATACAGAGGAAAATGCAAATTTCCCTCGAAAACAACTATAAAAGATTGCCATTTCCCTGAAACCCCGTTAAAATCGGCTTCGTAAGTTTTCACGACTTTCATCGTGCCGGGGTAGCTCATTGGTAGAGCAGAGGATTGAAAATCCTTGTGTAGGCAGTCCGATTCTGCCCCTCGGCACCACAATTGAAGAAAAACTTCAAAAACTAAACAAGTTTCGTCCGTTGTCGCCCACCTTGATCCAACAACTCAAGGGGAAGTTTGAGATAGAAATGACATATAACTCCTATTTCCTGATCATCTCCTTTGCTAATGTCTTCTCGATTGCATCCAGATCAAACTTTTGTTTCATTACAATTAATTCCTCGTCATCCTTTGGAGGCAGGCCTAAGTGGTCATGAATTCGATCTAAAATAATTAGTATTTTAGTGACTTCCTCCTCTGTTCTTACATTGATTTGAAGATCAATTTCTTCACGTAAATCATCGATTTTAGCAGAACGATTTTGGCTTATAAGAACAATAATGGCCAAAAAAATTGCTTCCAAAGAAACTGTCATTGTTAATAAACCAAACGGAAAAGGATCGAAAGCCACAATTCCAGGTATTAGTCCGGTATTGATAAGAATCCATATTCCAAACCACAATGCATTAATACCAAGAAATAAAACTGTTCCAAAAGAGTCAGTCAGAAAATCTGCCACCTTGTCTCTGAACTTTCTCTGCAAATCCATTTTCGCTTTAAAACTATTAATTTTTTCTCGCTGAACGCTAGCCAGCTTCTGATGAAGCTCAGGGTTGTTTTTGAAATGTTTTTTTAATGAGGGCATGAGTTTTTATTATAGTGATGCCAATATAGCCTACTAGTACAATTGAAGTCGAGCATTGTGATATAGTGCAAACATATGTTTTTTCTTACTAAATCTAAAAATAAAGAATGCAGTGGAACAATGACAATCTTGATCGTCGCCGTCTTTTGGGGAATGTTTCCGATTCTGGTTAATAAAGGATCTCAACATTTTCAGCCTCTGTTTTTTGGAGCTACCTCTATCATAGTAGGTGGAATTACAGCTTTAGTTTTAAGCCTAATAAAGAAAGACCTTCACAATATTTTTAACAGAAAAGCCTTTTTCTTTGCCATGGGTGTCGCACTTTTTACTTCAACCCTTTCATACGGACTGATGTTTATCGGTTCAAAATTAACGAGTGGAATAAATACCTCTGCCCTCATGCTTTCGGAAATTATTTTCACGATACTGATCACTCCATTCTTTGGAGAGAAAACTACTTTAAATAAACTATTAGGAGGCCTTCTAGTGTTAACTGGTGCTCTGATTATTTTATTCAAAGGAGGGGAGTTAAATCTCGGCGATTTTATAGTGATAATTTGTACTATCTTTTTACCTTTTGGAAATCATTTCGGGAAAAAAGCTCTCGAGCACATCTCGCCTGAAAATTTGTTAGCTCTCCGCTATTTATTCAGTGGAATATTTCTACTCCTCATGAGTTTCATTTTTGAGGATTCAAGTAAAATGATTCCATCGCTAGTTAGTTTTTGGCCTTATGTGGCTGTAAACGGCATTCTATTTTTAGGTTTAGTAAACACTCTTTGGTATAGAGGATTGAAGAAACTGCCGATTTCTAAAGCAGTTTTCCTCCTAATGACCTATCCTATCTTCAGCCTAATATTCTTGGTGCTTTTTTATAAAGAAATTCCAAATAATTTTCAAATCCTTGGAGTTTTTGTCATTGTGGTAGGTGCTTATTTCTCCTCCAAGATAAGGAAAAATTGATTTTCTCTTGATTTTAAAGCTAAATGCAATATTATTGCATTATGAATTTTAGGGAATATTCAATCAGCAAACT
>CALRGJ010000007.1 GCA_943357285.1 Candidatus Peribacteria bacterium
GATATTCTTCCTACAAATACTACAAACCACAATTACACAAAATCCGGTAATTACACTGTCACGGTAAAAGCAGTTTCAGATTCAGGTAACGGAAGCACTATAACTACCGCTTCAACTTCTTTGCCATTTTCAATGCCAAGTGTTTCTCCTGTGAAAATAACGCAATGCTATTATGACAGTTATTCTAATTCATCCGGATCTATCACTTGGACAACAACCACCAACTCTAGCTATTCTTATCAATTGAATTATACGACGGATAGTAATGTGAAAAAAACAATAACTGTTTATCCAACGACTGATACTACTCATAAAGTTAGCGACAATGATTATGCACCATTTGCAAAAATGACCGATACTCATGATGCAGATATTTATAACCTCAATTACGGCGGAGATGTTAAAAGTGTTTCCCTTACACCCACAGACTCAAACGGAAAGGTTTTAGATGAATCTGATGCCTGCTTACTCCAATAAATTATTTATAGATAATCTCGGTTTCTCCCTTTGCAAATACCCACATCATACTTGGCGTAGCCCAATAGATGGTGGTTTGAGCGCCTTTTGCCTTCCAGTCGGGGAAATAGGAGTAGTTTATCAATGTACCTCCCTGAGTATCAAATTTAACGGTCATATCTTCGACTACATTTGCCACAACCTTTTCTCTTACAATTTGGTCACGATTAAATGCCAGCAATGACCTCAACAAAATATCACTTCCAATATTCACCCCAAAATCTTTAATGAATTCCACGTCGCTGCTTTGGCCATTTTGTTTAAATTCCGCAGCCAATTCAGCATCAGGAGTTGCATTGAGCAGTATCAGCTTTTTCCCACTATTAAGCCATTCCTGATAGTGATTTTTGGACACTAAGCTGCCACTTGGCATACTGACTATGTAGCCACTCATTTGCTCAATTTCTTCTTTAGGAATCATTGCCAGTTTTTTCTTTGTATGAATTACCGGCATTTCAAAAAGTGCTGGTTGCTTAAACCATTCCTTGCTGAAATCCAAAAATTCCATCCCACCATTATCAATAAACAGAAGTGGTTTATAATTAGTGGTCTCAATGAAAGGCCTAAAATCCTTCAACTCCAAGACGCTGAAATTACCCTTATCCACCAGTTTGGCAATTAGCTTTTCATCTACAGTATCGAGAATTGTATCAGCTCCATCTTTTGTCTGTAAAATATACTGAACATTATATAAACCTAAGCGCTTAATCATAGAATTCATATCCTGCTCACTAAAGCCTGAATCCTCAAGCAACGAAGTATTTCCCCAGTTTAATGAGCTACCAACTTTTGCTATCGTTGGCAAAACAAATTGAGTGGAAAGAGCCGACTCCGCCAGTAGACCAGGAATGACCGAAATTTTATAATTTAGAGGTAAAAATGTAGCGAAGAAATGTGGCGACCCCAACGTGAATTGCAAGCTTGGTAGGCTAGGCACCACTACACGGTTTTTGATCTGTAAACCACCTAGGTAGTCCATGACCTTCTGAGCATCGGCATTTTCCGAATATTCAGAGAAATTATATTTGTGAGTATAGTTTCTAGGATTGTCAGAAAGGTTGAATTTATCAATGTAACTTATCATCAAGGAAATGATTACAACTCCGACCAAAAGACCCTTGAAGGAATCTTCAGCGATAGGTTTCAGCTTTCCCAATTTTTTGACAATAAAAATCATTCCGGCAGTAGCAAGGAAAATATTCAGAGCAAAAATATGAGCCGTATAACGATAATAATGAACCGGTAAGTCAAAATAAGAGACTAAATACTGACGCGGCAAAACAACCAGAGTAAGGATAAAAGCCACTGCCCAAAAGTCATTTTTGCTCTTAATTGTAACGTAAATGCCGATCAGACTTGATATAAGAAGTAGAGCTGTTGGAATTGAGGCAAGAGCCAAACTCATTGAGTGGTCGCCATAATAAGAAGGGAAATCAAACAGTACAAAAAGTGGATCGTTGGTTGCCCCCAATAGTCCCAATTTTTGACCTGAGCTAAAAGATAAATCACTTAAAAAAGGTATTAGCCAAAATGAGCTTAAAACAAGAGCCAGCACCCCCATTAGGAAAGCTGATTTCCAGATTTTTTTCCAATTCAAAAAAGTAAAAATAGCCAGCAACAAAAGAGTGAAAAGGAGAGTCATTGCATGGGTAATAATCAACATTGTCAAAAGCAATGTTCCCCAGATTATATTTGCTGTCCTTGGATTCCTTTTTTGTTTCTCAATAATCCCCAAAAAGAAAATCATCAAGCATATTGCAAAAAAACTTGTAAATAGGCCGACTGAAACTATCGAATCAATACCAACTCCCATATATGCCTTATCTTGAACAGCACATAAAAAGAAGGTTCCAAATATCATAGCAACGTAGCCTCCAATTTTATCAAACCAAACTCTGGCCGTATACCATATGGAAGCCAAAAACAAGAAAGGTAATGCAAACAGAAACAGATTAAATGATAGAGCCAGCCCAATCTTGCCAGCAGTCAAAAAGTGAGGAATAGACATTAAGATATAAGGGAAAGGTCCATAGAGCTTAAACACCGGGAATCCACCAAACCACAAACTATCATATCCACCAATCTGTCCCATCTTTAAATAGTCCACCATCTTAGTGAAAAGATAGAAGTGAGGAGTAGTGTCCCATCCTGGGATTACTCTATTTGTAAGCAATGGACTTAGCAGCCAACCCAATAAAAATATACTAAATCCCCAGATCAAGAGATCAAATTTATTATCTTTGAGCCAAGCAGTTAACTTTTTCATAGGTGAGTGTGTCCAATTCTATCCTCAAATCATTTCTAAATCCACCTTTATACAATTGATTTTTGAAGCCAAAAATGGTATAATTATTAGATTTAAAAATATGAAAAAAACACAAACAAAATTAGTGGCCTTTATATTCACCTTGATTGCCTTGGGAGTTTTGAGCTCAAGTACCTTTGTATATGCTGAGCCTCCTAGTATAAACATCGTTATTCCTGGTGATAACCCTACTCCTCCATGTACAGAGGGAGCACTTTCCAGTAATAACACTTTACTCTGTCAAAACGGAGTCAATGTACTGTGTAATTCAAGCAAAGAAGGTACCAAGAGTATTGATGGTACTTTACAGTGTAAAACCAATAAGTGGCAGGCAGTATCTGTAAATTCTGATGACAAAAATCCATCCACACCCACCTCTCTAATAAGCAAAGTGAGCGTAGTCCCAGCATCTTTCAATCCATCTATAGACAGTACTAAAATTAGCTACACTACTAGTCTTAAGTCGATTATTGAAGTTAAAATCACAGATAGCTTAGGAAAAACTGTAAGTACGCTAACGGACAACCAGACGCTTTCTGCCGGTTCCTATTATGTTATCTGGTACGGAACAGTAAATAACACTCAAGGAGGGACAGTGCTTCACTCAGGTACTTACAAATACAAGATTACAGCAAAGAATATTAAGACAAATAAAATTGAAGATACTAAAGAAGGTAATATTAATTTAATCTTCGCGGCTCAACAATCTCCTGTTATTGATCCAGAAACAACCAATCCGGGTCCAACTGCAGAAGAACTTGCCGCTCAAGCGAAGGCAACTCTCGCACTCCAAAACGCTAAGAAAGGTAAGACTGCGAAAGTAGGTCCGGGAATTCTTATCTATAGTATATTTCCAATAATCGGATACATAGCTTCACGCAGAAGAAAATAGTCATAATATAGAGGACGACTTCAGTCTTTGACAATTTCCAGACCGGGGACTACACTCCAGACATAAGGGCTTTCCTTCGTTGTTTAACAATCAAGATCATGACTATGTTCGTCACTTTGATGATTTTGATATTAATAGGCTCTACGTCACTTTGCTTAATCGTAGTAGGGCGGGTTTTTGCGTACAATAGAAAGTATAAACTTCCCGAATCCAAATACACCAAACTCTTTGGCGTCATATCAAAGGACCACGTTGTAATTGTTTACATGTTTTTTGTACTTTTAAATCTTACGATTGGCGTTTGGTACATCTTTAAAATTTGATTTATGGATGATAACAAGGATCTATACTTTAAAGGACAACAAGGAAATGAATTATTCATTTGTTTTTTTAGACATCACTGGATTTCTCTTCTGAAAGAATTTGTTTATTTTGGCATCTTCGTGGGGATAATAGTTTTAATTCTTTTGAAAACAGGTGAAATTCAAAAAATTATTCACGATAGCCGTGAACTGCGATTTCTATTCATTACAGGTTTTTTAGTTGGAACCGTTTATATTCATCGATTTTTCATGAAGCTTTTCAATCATTATTTATCAGTCTCAATTATCACAGATCGTAGACTAATTGATCACCACAAAACACTTTTTTTTACAGACACTATGGATGCAGTGGATATGGCCCAAATTCAGAATATTGAAAGAATAGGAGAGGGGCTCCTACCAAACCTTCTCAAATATGGAGACATAAAAATATATTTAAGTTCATCAGCAGCTTTTAGAACTTTCGATTGTGTACCCAACGACAAGTTCCATTTCAGATGCATCACCAGACAAAAGGAAGCTTTGCAACAACAATTACAAGAGCGCCAACACCTAGGTATTAACACGCACGATCAAGTTATAGAACAACTCCACAAAGCAAATCCCTGAGCGCAAAGCGCGAAGGCGCAGCAAGTGAAGCAAGTGGCTTCGCCACTGCTGAACGAAGCGAGCTTATAAAAAGAGCAAAATTTTAGTATTGCTTTTTGGATAAATCCCGCTATTGTGTTTTGAGAATTTTTTAACCAATTCACAACATGGACAAGAATCTATTCGTAGCGTTAACAATCACACTTGGAGGAGCAATGCCTGCTTTCGCAATTGGATGGTTAGCATCTAAAGCAATGGAAGCTATGGGAAGAAACCCAGAAGCAGCTAAGTCAATTCAGAGTGCTATGATCCTTGCAACAGCTTTCTGTGAAGCTATCGCTATCTACGGACTAGTAGTTGCTTTGATTATCAAGTTTGTATAGTAAGGAAAACCTAAAATTAATAATTACTCATGGAAATCATATCCACATTAGGTATTGATCCTAAGTTAATCCTTGCTCAGGTAGTAAATTTTCTTATACTTTTCTTTGTTTTAAAGAAACTAGTTTACAAGCCTGTCGTGGCTCTTCTTGAAAAAAGAAGAACTATGGTAGAGCAAAGTGTTCACAATTCTAAAAAAATTGAGGAACGTCTTGCTGCACTTGAAGACGAAAGAAAGAAAATTCTTTCAGAAGCTTCTTCTAACGCTATGGCCGCTATGGAACAGGCGAAGAAGGATGCCTCAGAGGAACATCATAAAGCTATGGTTACGGCTAAGAAAGAAATTTCTGCTTTGGCAGAACGCTACCGTGGTCAGCTGAAAGATGAAAAAGATCAAATGTTTGAAGACCTTAAGGCTGATGTTGCAAATCTTATCGTAACTAGCTGCGAAAAAATTCTTCGCAAGGAGTTTGGTAAAGATGATCAAAGACGTCTTGAGACAGCTATTAAAAATGAAATCAATTCTAAATGAAAGTTTCTTTAAGAAAATATGCCAAAGCGCTTTGTGAATCCTTAGATAAAGAAAAGGACGCTAAAGTTGTAAATCAAAAGATCCAAAATCTTCTTAATATTTTGACTAAGCGCAAGCAAGGCAAAATGATTAGACAACTTCCTGCCGCTTTCAAAAACTTATGGTTCAAAATGCATGACCAGATGGATGTAAAAGTTGTTCTGGCTGAAGCTCCTACTAAGGAAGAAGTAAAAAATATTGAAAAGTTGCTCAGCGCTGCTTTCGATAAAGATGTCATTATCACTACTAGTGTCGATCCAGACGTTATTGGTGGTATGAAATTGGAATTCGACGATTCCATTATTGATAATACTGTATCAGCCAACCTTGAAAAACTTAAACAACACCTAACAGAGCGCTAAACGCTCAAGCGAGCCTAAGGGTGAGCCGAAATGAGCGAAGCGAAATCCCAAACTAATTAACTCCCAACAAATGGAAACCAAAGATCAAATTTTAGACTCACTCAAACAACAGATTGAGAATTTCAAAACATCAGCCAAAGTAGAAAAAGTTGGCCACGTTATTGAGGTGGGTGATGGTATTGCCCGTATTTCCGGTCTTTCCACTGTAGCATCTCAAGAGATGGTGGAGTTTAAGAATGGTGAAATTGGTGTAGCTTTAAACCTTGAAGAAGACACTGTTGGTGCCATTATTCTTGGTAGCGATAAGGCTATTAAGGAAGGTGATGAGGTTCGTACTACAGGAAAAATCCTTTCATTGCCAGTTGGTGAGGCATTGATAGGACGTGTAGTTGATCCACTTGGTCGTCCTCAAGACGGTAAAGGTGCTATCAAGGCGAGCAAAATGTATCCAATCGAGAAAATTGCTCCTCGTGTAATTAAAAGAAAATCAGTAAGTCAGCCAGTACAAACTGGTATTAAAGCTATCGACTCCATGATTCCAGTTGGACGTGGTCAACGTGAGCTTATTATCGGAGATCGTCAGACTGGTAAAACTGCTATCGCTATCGATACTATCATCAACCAGAAAGGTCAGGATATGATTTGTATCTACGTAGCTATCGGTCAGAAAGAATCAAAAATTGCTAAAATTGCTAATACATTAGAAGAACATGGAGCGATGGATTATACAATCATCGTTCGTACTTCTGCTTGTGACCCAGCATCTTTGAGTTATTTGGCTCCATTCGCAGGTTGCGCTATGGGTGAATACTTCTTGGATCAAGGAAAAGATGTACTCGTTATTTACGATGATCTTTCCAAACATGCTTGGGCATATCGTGAAATTTCTTTGCTTTTGAGACGTCCACCTGGACGTGAAGCTTATCCTGGAGATGTATTCTATCTCCACTCCCGTTTATTGGAACGCGCTTGTCGTTTGGATGAAAAATATGGTGGTGGTTCATTAACTGCTTTGCCTATCATCGAAACACAGTCAGGCGACGTATCTGCTTACATTCCTACGAATGTAATCTCAATCACTGATGGACAGATTTACCTTGAAACAGATTTATTCTACAAAGGTATTCGTCCAGCTCTAAACGTGGGTCTTTCCGTTTCACGTGTAGGTTCTGCTGCTCAAATTAAAGCGATGAAGAAAGTAGCTGGTAAGCTCAAACTTGAGCTCGCTCAGTATCGTGAGTTGGCTGTATTTGCCCAATTCGGATCTGATCTTGATGAGGCTACAAAGAGACAATTAAACAAAGGTGATCGTCTATCAGAAATGTTGAAACAGAGACAATATTCACCAGTTCCAGTAGAAAAACAGGTAGTAATTCTTTATGCAGGTATTAATGAATATCTCGATAAAGTACCTGTAGACCAAGTACATACTTACGAACAAAAATTATACACATACATCGAGGCTAAACATCCTGAAATTTTCAAGGATATTAGAGAAAAGAAAGAAATGACTGCTGATACGGAAGCTAAGTTGAAACACGTTCTTACAACTTTCAACGCTGAAATTAAGTTTTAATAGCCCTTAGGCTCCACAACACATGGCAAATTCCGTCAAAGACATTAAGCGCAAAATTAAATCTATTCGTTCCACTCGTCAGATCACTAAGGCGATGGAATTAGTAGCTACTTCAAAAATGAAGAAAGCTGTAGAAGGTGCGGTAAATCTTCGCTCATATGGCTATCTCGCAATGAATATTTTGCTAAAACTTTCAAAAAAACATCAACATCTTCATGCTTATCTTCAGCCACGCGAAGTGAAGAATGTTCTAGTGGTTTTGTTTACAACTGATAAAGGACTTTGTGGTGGTTTGAACACAAATCTTTTCAAAAAACTTACTCAAACTGTTAGCAAGGTTCAGCAAGAAAACCCTACTGCTAAGTTGCACTTTGTGGCTTCCGGTAGAAAGGGTGCTGAGTTTATGCATCGCTCTGGCAAAGAAGTTAAGATGGCTTTCCCAGCATATTCAAATCATCCGAAATTTTCAGATATTTTCCCTATGAGTAAAGTAGCTCTAAAAGGTTTTGAAAAAGGTGATTACGATAAGGTTATCGTGATTTACCCTGACTTTGTTTCTACATTAACTCAAAAACCTGTTACTAAAACTTTACTCCCATTCTCTCCTGATGTTTTCTCTGAAATGATGCAGGAATTGGGATCTAAATTTACAAAGATTGCTGCACCATCTGAAAAGGACGCAGATTACAAACTCGAACCATCCCCTGAATATATCGTTACTAATATCGTTCCTCAATTAGTTGAGGTTCAGTTATTCCAAGCTGTTTTGGAAAGCACTGCTTCTGAGCATTCTGCTCGTATGGTAGCCATGCAAAATGCTACTAAAGCTGCGAATGATCTATTGGGTGATCTCGTTCTCACTTATAACCAAGCTCGTCAGGCTAGTATTACTGCGGAAATCGCAGAAATCGCGGCAAGTACGGCTGTTCTTTCTTAATAATTTATTTAACTTAACAACATTATGGCTGGAAAAGTATCCAAAGTAATCGGAGCCGTTGTGGACTGCTCATTCGAAGGGGAAGACCTTCCAAAAATATACGACGCCTTAAAAGTAAAAATCGGCGAAGAAGTTCTTGTGCTTGAAACTCAGCAACATCTTGGTGGTAACGAAGTTCGTACTATTGCCATGGGTGCTACTGACGGTCTTGCTAGAAACCAAGAAGTTGAAAATACTGGCGCTCCTATCACTGTACCAGTTGGTCATGATACTTTGGGTCGTATGTTCGACGTTTTAGGAAATCCTCTAGATGACAAGCCTGTAGTTAAATCAAAGAAAAACTATCCTATTCACCGCCCAGCTCCATCTTTTGACCAACAATCTACAACAACAGAAATTCTTGAGACTGGTATTAAAGTAATCGATCTTATCTGTCCTATTATTAAGGGAGGTAAGGTAGGTCTTTTCGGAGGAGCCGGAGTAGGTAAGACTGTAATTATCCAAGAGTTGATTCGTAACATTGCTCAGGAGCACGGAGGTTTCTCAGTGTTTGCCGGAGTAGGTGAACGTAGTCGTGAAGGTAACGATCTTTATTATGAAATGAAAGATTCCGGAGTATTGGAAAAAACTACTCTAGTGTTTGGTCAGATGAACGAACCACCTGGAGTGCGTGCTCGTGTGGCTCTTACAGGAGTTACTATGGCTGAATACTTCCGTGATGAGGAAGGACGTGATGTGTTGCTTTTCGTTGATAACATTTTCCGTTTCACTCAGGCCGGTTCTGAGATGTCAGCGTTGTTAGGTCGTATTCCATCAGCTGTAGGTTACCAACCTACTTTGGCTACTGAGATGGGTGCACTTCAAGAACGTATTACTTCTACAAAGAAAGGTTCTATTACTTCTATTCAGGCCGTTTACGTACCTGCGGATGATCTTACTGATCCAGCTCCAGCTACAACTTTCGGACATTTGGATTCAACTGTAGTACTTTCACGTAACTTAGCTGAGTTAGGTATTTATCCTGCTGTAGATCCTCTTGATTCTACATCTACAATTATGGATCCAAATATCGTTGGTGATGAACATTATAAAGTGGCTCGTGGAGTTCAGAAGATTCTCCAGAGATATAAAGACTTACAAGATATTATCGCTATCCTCGGTATGGAAGAATTGTCCGAAGAAGACAAGATCACAGTTCGCCGCGCTCGTAAGATTCAGAAATTCCTTTCACAACCATTCTTCGTTGCTGAAACATTTACAGGTCACCCTGGTAAATATTGCAAACTATCTGACACAATCAAAGGATTCGGTCAGATTCTAGAAGGAAAAATGGATGATGTTGATGAAGGTAAATTCTACATGAAGGGTTCAATCGAAGAAGTAAAATAATCAAGAAAATCCAATGGCAGCTAAACAAATCCAATTCAAAATAGTCACTCCAGAAAAGATACTTTACGATGCTATGGTTGAAGGTGTTTCTTTCCCCACAGTTGAAGGAGAAATCACCGTTTTACCTCATCATATTCCTATCCTTTCCGCAGTAAAACCTGGAGAGTTGAAGATTAAGATAAATGGTAAAGAAGAATTTTTCCACGTAACTTCAGGAGTTTTGGAAGTAGATGGAGAATCAATTACATTGCTTACGGATGCGGCTGAACGTGCCAATGAAGTTAACGAAAAACGTGCTCAAGAAGCTGTGGAGCGCGCTCAAGCAATTATGTCTGAGAAACGTCATGATGAAGAAGGTTACATTGAGGCTGTTGCCGAGATGGAACGCGCATTATCTCGTATCAGAATTGCAAAGAAACATCGTCACGGAGGATCAAGGGCTTCACTTAACGATGAATAATGAAAAAAACTGAACCTAAATCTGATAAACAATGGTCACCATACAGTCTCGCACTCAACATAGGTTACATGATAGTCACACCAATTCTGGTATTTGGAATTGGAGGAGTGCTCTTGGACAGGTATTTAAGCGTTTTTCCAATCTTCACGTTCATAGGGTTCTTTCTCGCAATGACCTCAGGACTAGTGATCGTCTACAAGAAAAGTAAAGACATGATAGAAGGCATTAATTCCCAAACTACACCTAAAAAATAATTATGGCAGCAACATTTGTCCCACCTACACTAGGCTCAGAAACACTTTTCCATATTGGTAGTTTTGAAGTAAGAAATACTATTATCACAGCTGTGATGACTTTGCTTTTATTAACTATAGTTGGACTTGTTTTGAGACGTAAGAAGTACGCTCTGGTTCCTGGAGGTTTTCAAAATTTCGTTGAGGCCATTATTGAAGGACTTTTTGACTTCTTCGATAGCGTAGTTGGTGATCGCAAAAAAACTGAAAGATTTTTCCCAATCGTTGCTACAATTTTCTTCTTTGTAATTATCTCCAACTGGATGGGTCTACTTCCAGGTTTTGGTAGTATTGGTTTTTGGGCCGAACATAACGGACATACTGTTCTAGTTCCATTTTTGCGTTCCACCTTTGCCGACGTTAATATGACTTTTGCACTCGCTCTCGTATCTGTTACATCATGTCAGATCATGGGATTCTCCATGCTCGGATTGAAAGGATACGGCGGTAAGTTTTTTGTAAATCCATTCAGAGATCCTATCGGTTGTTTCGTTGGTATCCTCGAGTTATTCTCAGAATTTTCCAAAATGATCTCATTCTCCTTCCGTCTTTTCGGAAACGTATTCGCAGGAGAAGTTCTATTGCTCGTAATAAGCTTCTTGGTACCGGTAATAGCTCCATTACCATTCTACGGACTAGAGCTCTTCGTAGGCTTCATTCAGGCCCTCGTGTTCTCTTTCCTTACATTGGTATTCTTGAACATCGCGACTACTTCTCACCACTAGGAGGTTTTACAACTAAAAAGAGGAGCCTTTAGGACTCCTCATTTATATTTGTGATTAATCTTTTTACTGAGCCTTTCTAATCTCTTTTCCATTCAAGAAAAGTCTCATTTCCGGTAATGCCTGAAGCTTAGTAAGAGTTTCCTCTTCTCTTAGATCCATTTCAAATGGTTTCAAAGGAAGCTCAGCTAGTAGACCGAATAGTTTCTCTCTAGCCAAAGCCAAATCTTCCGTAGTCTTTAGCTGCATCTCTCTTAGTTTAGCGTAGAATTCAGTTTTTCTTAGCTCTCCTAATTCTTGTTCTTCAAAATCCTTCACCTGAGCTTTTAACTCTTTCAAAGCCTTCTTTAATTCCAAATAATGCTCTTCTTCAATTTTTTCCTCTTCTTTAATATCCTTCTTTACACTCTTTAGCTCCTCCTCAAATTTGCGAAGCTCCTTAATGGCCAATTGGATCTTATCGTGAATCATATGTTTATATTAAAAAATCCCGCAAATTCTAACATGAAATTTTCTCGGAATATAGTCCTATGTGGCCACTTAAGTAACAAAGCCGTTACATTTTTAATTTATGTGCTATACTATCCATCATGAATCACGGAAATGTAATAATCAGCTTTGACGAGGTATCGTTTTACTACGATCACAACAAGCCAATCCTCAATGAGAGTAGCTTCACTGTGCGTGAAAACGCTAAGATTACCATCATGGGACAGAACGGTGCAGGTAAGAGCACTATCTTCAAATTGATACTTGGAGAACTAAAGCCAACAGAAGGTAGAGTAAATATTCTTAATAAGGCTTCCATCGCCATTGGTCTTCAGGTAATGCCTAAAAAGTATTTTGACCTAACGGTTACTGAATATTTTGAAACTGCCTTTGATGAGAAAAAATATGATATAGAAAAAAGAGTTAAAGATGTATTGGAAGTGGTAAATCTTACAACTGCGTTTGATAAGAAAATTAAAGATTTTTCAGGAGGTCAATTAGCTAGATTGCTTTTGGCATATGCCCTTATTCAGGAACCGGATATTCTTCTACTTGATGAGCCGACTAATAATCTGGATGTTGATGGAATTAACCATCTTACTGGATTTCTCATGGGTTATGAAAAGACTGTAATTGTAATTTCTCATGATGCTGGATTTTTGAATTCATTTACGGACGGAGTTTTGAATCTAGATGTTTACACTAAAAAAGTAGAACAATATGTAGGGGATTACTTCGATGTAATTGAACAAATTGCTCAGCAGATTGAACGTGAACAAAGAAAGAATGCTCAGCTCGAAAGAAATATTCAAGATCGTAAAGATAAGGTGAATTTCTTCTCCAATAAAGGAGGTAAAATGCGTCGTCTCGCTAGTAAACTTCGTGATGAAGTAGCTGAAGATGAAGAGAATATGGTGGACGTAAGACGTGATGATAAGACTATTAGACCTTTTGTTATTCCAGCTCAACCATGGTCAGAAGTAGTCGCTAGAATTTCATCTGTTGGCATCATTCATGATCACAAACGAACAGCTAAAAAAGTTCAAATTAAATTTTTCAATAGTACAAGATTGCAAATTGTCGGACCTAATGGTATAGGCAAAAGTACTCTTTTAAGAGAGCTAGCACTTGGCGAAAACGAGGGAACTTCTATTACTCCAGGCGTGAGAGTAGGTTACTACCAACAAGATTTTGCCGGTCTAGATTTTGATGAGACTGTATATGACTCACTTCTCAAGATTAGTGATGATCCATCACATGAAAGAATTTACGCTACTGCCGCGCACTTTCTCCTTACTGGGGAAATGATTAGAAATAAAATTGGCTCTTTATCCGAAGGACAAAAGGGTCTTCTTTGCTACGCTCGTTTTGTACTTCAGAAGCCGGGAATTTTAATTCTCGACGAGCCGACAAATCATATTAATTTCCGTCATATTCCTATCATCGCTCAAGCGATCCAAGATTACGATGGAGCAATCATTCTTGTTTCTCATATGCCGGAATTCGTTGAACAAATTACTTTCAATGAAACTCTGGATCTCGCCGGATTTTTGAAGAAATAGATTAGGCTTTCCACTGCGAAACTTTGAGGTCTACTTTCTCTCCATTAAAAACTACACCTTCTTTTGATAGAAGTTTTCTTTTTACATCCACTCCACCAAAAGCATATCCCGTGAGAGCACCATCTGCTGCCACTACGCGATGACAGGGAATAAGATTGATATCAGTGTTATTTCTCATACACATTCCCACGGCTCTGGCTGCACGAGGACTTCCAGCTAGTTTTGCTAATTGACCATAGGTCGCAACTTTTCCTGCAGGAATTTTGCTGGCAATCTCGTAAACTTTCTGACTAAAAGATGTCTTCATATTTATACGTTATCTCATCTTAATATATCTCATAAGTAAGCCAATAAATCCATGTGAGATTAGCAGATTAATCACTTTGGTGATAAACTGAACTTATGAAAAAATATTCAAAAAATTTCGCTATCGCTTTCGCTAGTGCTCTAATTTTTGTTGGCTGTAACTCTCCTCAACCAACACCTACACCTGATCCCATCCCGCCAGATGAAAAAGTTGTTCAAGCGGATGCTAAGGTAACAACACTGGAGGAATCACTCAAGAAATTATTTGCCCAAAATCACGGCAAAACTGTTGAGGATATCACCATTATTATTACGGAAAATGACGAGACTCATGTAAGAGGAACTATTTCTATAGCACCAGGAGGTTCAGAAAATTCAGGACTCTTCTTGGCTCTCAAAACAAAAGAAGTTTGGAAAATCGTTTACGAAGGAAATGCAGCTGTTTCTTGTAAAGAGATGGAAAAATTTGGCTTCACGGAGTCTCAATTAAATGGAATTTGCGATCCTCAGCCGTTAACTCAACCATCAAAGGAAACATCTGTCAGCACCATGATCGTAAAAGTTTATTTTAACAATCCGGAAATCGATCCGAATTGGGATTTTGAATGTAGCAACGTTTTAGCAGTAGAAAGAACAATTCCTAAAACTGAGTCAGTAGCTGCAGCAGCGCTGACAGAATTGCTTAAAGGTCCAACTGATGCAGAAAAAGCTAAAGGATACGTGAGCAATATTAACGCTGACGTAAAAGTTCAAGGGATTACTATTAAGGATTCTGTAGCAAAAGTTGATTTCAACGATCAGCTACAATATCAGGTGGGAGGTTCATGTAAAACTTCTGCCATCATCGCACAGATTACGCAGACTCTAAAACAGTTTTCATCAGTTAAAGAAGTTGTGATTTCAATTAACGGACAGACAGAAGATATTTTACAACCGTAAGAAGACAAAAACTTCCCAATCTTGTATTATGCCCACATGAGTATATTCACAAGAAAATCAAAACGGAAAATTGTTTTGGCGACAGCCACTTTAATAGTAGCTATTTGTGCTATGGGAGTTTATCGCTTCATGAAGAGTCCTGCTTATCTAAAAGAATCTGTTCCGGCAGCTGTTAACATTCAGACTATCGCTAAAGTACCAGAGAAAGCTAAGGCTCCTGAGATCCCTGAGCCCACTATTAGCACTCCTGTGCTTCGCAATGTACCGAAAGCTAGTATCAAGCCACTGCCAAAAGAACTAAATCTTGCTATGACTTTTTATTCTCAAGCACCTTTTGTTGATTGGAGTGAGCCATGGCAGAATGCCTGTGAAGAGGCGAGTATTCTGCTTGTTGCAAATACTTATTACAAACATGGTTGGACTAAGGAAAATTTTCGTGATCAGATTTTGGAGCTGGTAGATTGGGAAAACGAAACATTTGGCTTTTACAAAAGCACCACCACTCAGCAGATGACTAAAATCTTAGAAGATTTCCTTCAACTCAAAACTGTGATTCACCAAAATCCGACATTTTCCGACGTTCAAACCATTTTAGATAAAGGTCATCTTATAATAATTCCACTTGCGGGCAGAGAATTGAAAAATCCTTTTTTTACAAATGGCGGGCCTGATTACCATGTGCTGGTAATTAAAGGTTACAAAGAGGGTGAAAAAGTTATTACCTCAGACGTCGGCACTCAGCACGGAGAGAATTATGTTTACACTTGGAAGACGATTTCAAGTGCCAACCACGACTACGCTACACCCATTAATAATGGCGATAAGTTAATGATTGAAGTTCTACCCCCATCAGAAAAATGACCCTCCCAAACTACAGCCTCAGCCTCCTTGGTAAAAAAATAGCATTTTCTGCATTTGTTCAGTTAATTGGAAAGATATTGCAGATTGTGCTTGCGGGAGTCAGTATTAAACTTATTTCCAATTTTCTTACTCAAGAAGGTTATGGAGTTTATGCTTCAATTACCGAGTACGCTTTGTTTTTTGCCACAGTTGCAAATCTCGGAATTTTTGGGAATGTGATCCGCTTAATGTCTGATAAACCGGACGATTCAAAAATATTTGTTCATGCTCTTTTTGTTCGTGCAATTACCGGAGTATTTTTCTTCGCCTTAGCAATTCTCATTTGTTTTTTGAATGGAAGTAGCAATATTTTTATAATTGGTACGGCACTTTTTTGCAGTGCTCTCCTCTTCGATTTTCTGACTTCTGTTTGCGATGGAATGCTTCAAGCAAACTACCTCATGGGACGTGCTACCGCAGCTCTTTTACTTGGAAGAATAGTGCAGGTAGCCGTGATTTTTTGGATTGTCAAAAATATAAATTCCATGGAACATTTCTGGATTCTAGGTTCCACTCTTATTGGTAGTTTATTCACTTTTTTTATGAGCCTTATACTGGTTGCTCAGAAAATAAAAATAAATTGGCAACTTGAGTGGGGGACGATGGTTATTTTTTTTAAGAGAAGTCTTCCGTTTGGAATAATTTCCCTAATAAATACTCTCTATTTTAGATTTATTCCCGACTATCTTGCTAACAATTTACTTACCGATGCACACTTTGCCAGCTTTAATATTTCCTTTAGGATAAGCCAAGTACTAAGCCTAGCCTCCACTTTTATAATGTTCTCAGCTTTACCGGGACTTACTGAATATATTGATGGAAAGCATTACGAGAAAGCAAAAAAACTTTTCTTCTCATTACAAAAAATATTTTTAATTGCAGGTCTGCTTTTAGTGCTTTTTGGAACACTTTTTGGTCCCTATGTCATCGCTTTCCTCACTCATTCAAAATATAATATTCCCGAGCTAAGCTTCATACTTCCCATGATGCTGATTCTCGCTGCCATATCTTATGGCTACGACCTGGTAATGCTCAGTCTATTCGCCGCAAGAAAAGATGTGTGGTTCATGTGGCGTGAATTTATTGGTCTCGGTATTGGCCTCATCTTTTTCATAGCTTCCTATTTTACACCGGATATGACAGAAAAAATGATCCTGATTTTACTTGGAGCAATTGCAGGAGAGCTCACTATGGTAATTCTTGGCACATTTAAAATGCGAAAACTTTTCCGCGGTCATCCTACTACTACATCTTAACATGAGTGGGTTTTCTATTCACAGCAGGAGTCGAAACACTTAGCCTCCTTTGAGTATCCGCATCAAATACCGTGAGTGCTCGGCGTTGGGATTCAAGTCTTTGATACATCACCTCAAGAGGAAGCCCTTTTTTGTTTAAATCCCTATCAAGTCTTTGTTGTTCTACCAGGTCCATTTGGCCAGTCAAAAGAATTTCATAAACACGATCCGCGGTGGCGCCAACCATTGATTCAATAAATAAAGAAGAGGTAAATCCCTCAACTATTAACAGTCCATTATTATCTCCCGGAACAACTAATCTTGATTTTTTCGAGTGTTCCCCGGTGGCTCCATCATATTCCATAAAATCAAAAGAACTGACAGTTCCTTGTTTGTGCCTCAAGACTGCTTCTCTTGCTATATCTCCTGGATGATAATCGGTAATTTCCAAATCTCTTCTTTCCGATCTTGGCAAAACATCCATGTCCATAGTAGCCAGAGCAACTCCAATTCCACGCTTGGCTATTTCCGCCATTATTCTTTCTACAAAATACGTTTTCCCGATTCCAGGAACTCCCTCTATGCTTAAGAAATGATACTTACCTTGAAGCAGCTCATTCACTACGCCTTCTACTACTGCTCTTCTTTTAATAATTAACTCTGGAGAGTCATGTCCTTGAACATCAATATCTAGAATCAATTCAGAATGCATGAACTAGTTATACGAAAAATCACCCATAGGTCAATGCTAGAAATCTTGCATTTACACCTGTATTTATTCCTAATACGAAAAAATCTCACCAGAAGCTCAAGTAGAAGCGAAGCGAGATTATAAAAGCTTGAGTAATATGGAGCTAATCGCGTACACTTATCTCACACTAAACTCTCAAGCTATGGACCTAGTCTTAATATTCAACTCAATTAGAGATATTCCATTCAGAATACCTTTGTCCTTAGAAGATAAATCAATTGATTGCCTCACCAAGCACAAGATGCTTTTTGATGCACTGACGAATGAAGGCCATAAGGCTAGATTCCGAATTTGTTCTTTTCTTTGGAGTGATCAGAAAATTCCAAAAGAAATTCTATCAATACCTCACGATGACAAGTGCGAACATTTATATTTAGAAATTTTACTCAATGATGAGTGGATCACCCTCGACGCAACTTGGGATCAGAAGCTTAAAAACATCATGCCTACTAGCGAATGGGACGACAAGACAAACACCAAGCTAGCAGTCACACCCATAGAAATTTATCCTCCAGACGAGGGCAGGGAAGTCGTGCACAGCGCTAGCGAAGAAGCGTTTCTAGAAGATATTAGAAAGAGCGGAAAGTTCTACGAAGCGTTGAATAATTGGCTGGAAGAGAACAGATAGCCACCACAATTTTAAAATAATTTGGCTGGGGTGGAGGGGTTCGAACCCCCGAATGGAAGCTTCAAAGGCTCCTGCCTTACCACTTGGCTACACCCCAGAGAAGACTGGATAAATTTAGCAATCTAGAAGTTTTAAGTCAATTTGTAATTTATATCGTAAATAGGTTAGAATAAGTCGTTGATAAATAACAACTCCTATGGACCCAATTAATCCTCAGCCAAATTCAGCTCCAACACCTGCGCCAGTTTCTCAAACTCCAGCGCCAGTTGCGACTACTCCAGCACCAACACCAGTCACTCAAGCAGCCGCTGCGCCAACCCCAAAAACCTGCAAGTGTCCTACAGTAAATGCCGCAGATTGGGACAAGAAAAAACAAATTATTAATAAAGTTTTCTTTAAAGCTTTTTCCCCTCGCATCTTTTATTATCCATTCTCCTTCGTGATTGACGTACTTCGCGCGCAGAAAGCTGCGATCGCGAAAGGCTACAAGCCGGTGGAGAATGGAATGGTGCTCGATGATGGAGCAATGTTCCTCGGGAATGCGATGATAGAAGTTACTGGAGCAAATACTAATGATCCAGCCGTTCTCTCTCTAGAAGGAAAAGAAGTTTACACTAAAGTTTCTCGCCGTCCTTGGAATCAAATCAAATTGGATATTGATGAGCTCACCAAAGAGCTTGGCAAAAAACCTGCCCAGTTTTTTATTTGGTACACATCTTGTCCTGGTTGCACTGAAAATAAAGAAGTGAAATCAGTGCTTATCGCTTTGCCATAATCTACTAGGCCATGGTGGAGCTGACGGGATTTGAACCCGCACCTTCTAGGTGTCGAGCATAGACGCTCTACCATTAAGCTACAGCCCCATGACTCCACCAGGCTATTTAAGCATACAAAAAGATCCTCTTTTGACAAAGGATCTAATGCGACACCTAGAAGGGCTGTAACTTACAGCGTCCATACTTTCGTCTATATTATAACAAAAGAAGCGATTTGAAATCAATACTTATCATCACAAAAAAGTGTTGAACAGGTCCGTTCAACACCACTCACTTTCATATCCTCGCACTCGGACAAATCTTCTCCAGCGGACAAATTTCGCACCTTGGTCTTCTTGCGATACAAATCGCTCGACCATGATCTATCATGAGAAAAGAAAAAATTCCCCAGTCCTTTTGAGGAAGCAATTTTACCAAAATCTGCTCGATCTTTACCGCACTCTTCGCATCACTCATTTTCTTCGGAACTAATCCGAGTAGTCCGCAAATTCTAGCGACGTGAGTATCCACTACAATGCCTTCATTGCGCCCAAATCCAGAACTCAACACTACATTAGCAGTCTTTCTCGCCACGCCCGGCAGACTCAATAATTCTTCCATATTCCCAGGAACTTCCCCTCCAAAATCTTTCACGATTTTCTGCGCCGCCCCTTTTATATTCTTTGCTTTATTTTTATAAAATCCCGTCGAATAAATCAGCTTCTCTAATTCGTGCACATCGCATTCTGCAAAATCTTCTACTTCAGGAAAGCGCTTAAACAAAGCCGGTGTGACTTTATTCACTCTCACGTCCGTACACTGTGCCGAAAGAATCACCGCAACAACCAATTGAAAAAGATTGCCATAATCCAGCGCGATCTTTGAATCCGGATATTTCTTTTTCAAAATCCTGATAATTTCCGCCGCATGCGTTTTCAAATTCTTCATGTCCACATTCTAGCATTATCTCAGCACTTCGCTAGAAGCAGTATCAGCCTTAATCTCCTGCATGATCTGTTTGCTCCACAAATCCTGATACTCCTGAGGCAAAGTACCAATGTGCTCTTTATCCAAAATAGTCAAAGGCAGATAGATTAATGGATCCACATGTTTTCCGTTAAACAGAACTTCGAAATGTAAGTGAGGTCCGGTAGTCATATATCCGGCACCTGGAGTACCTGGCATACCACCACTTAAACCAATTATTGTTCCCTGATTTACTTTTTGTCCTGAAGTTACAAGAATATTACTCATATGCCCGTAAACTGTCATGAAACCACCAGCATGTGACAAGATGATATAACTATAGCCATAACCATTGTCACGCGCCACGTACACCACAGCATCTGCCGCAGCACGCACTGGAGTACTTTGATACTGAGGAAGATCCACAGCATTATGTTGAACTCCGAATATACCGACATATCTAGAGTCATGGAAATAAGCACTGATACCACGATTTGGATCTACCGGCCAAGCAAATTGTCCGCCTTTTACGTTCATATTGCTCATTTGGAACGCATATAGAGCCTGAGTCCTATAATCTAAAATCGATTTGTATTTAGAAATATCAAAATTATCTCCTTCCAACGCAATCTTATCTTGCAAGAAGGTGAGAGCATTTCCCAAACTCTTGATGTCTTGAACCATCTCATCTTGTTGCTGAATAGTCTGTTCAAGTAATTTCTTGAACACATCTTCCTGCCCCATAGTAATCTTCAATAAGTCCTCTTTTGACTGTTTTTGGAGATCTAGATCTTTCTTTTGGCTAGCCAAATCGGCTTGTAAGCTGGCAAGTTTTATTCTCTTTTTTTCCAGATAGTCTTTCGTGGTTTCCATGGTTCTACCGAGTTCATCTAGTTTTTCAACCATCTGTTTCCCGGCTGCATCTAGAACATTAAAGTAATCCAATTGGCGCATATTTTCGCCCACGGAACCATCCGTTAACAGAAGCTTAAAGGCATCGACAGATCCATCCTCGCCATGAGAAAGCATCTTGTTTTCCTCCTGATATATTGTTTTTACATAATCTTTCAGCTGCGCCGCTTGATAATTCATTGCAACTTCATTTATCTCAATCTGTTCATAGAGTAGGGAAATCTCATTCTCTTTTTCAATCACATTCTTGGTCACGCTCAAAAGCTGCTTTGCCATAGAATCGACCCTTTCATCAATATTCTTTAATTGTTGCTGAAGAGTGACTTTCTCTTCTGTAACAAGGTCCAGACGCATCTTCGTATCTGAAACATTATTCAGAAGCTGTTTGTAATCAGTTTTATTAAGCTCAATTTGCTGCTTTACCTTATCGAGGAACTGAGCGTTTTTATCGATCTGAGGCATGGCACCTGGAGCGGCTTCATCAGCATAACCCATGGCAGTATTGGCCACCAAGAGGCTTAAAACGACTAGAATTCTGATGTATTTTTTGTTTTTAGTATTCATATTTGGGTTCGACGATATCTAATTATTATAGCACGAAACAGATCTGAAAACAACAGGGGAGAGCTGGGCCCTTCGCTCCAGACCCAGCTCCATCTGGATCCAATCTCAAAAAAGACTTGCATTTATAGACACATTCTCCTAAAATCACCTAGCAATAACTCAAACAACATGTCACATAAGAAAGCAGCCGGTTCCACGCAAAACGGCCGAGACTCGCAAGCGAAACGCCTTGGCGTAAAGGTTTATGGAGATCAAGCAGTAAGAGCTGGTGGTATCATTATTCGTCAGAGAGGTACTAAATATTTCCCTGGAAAGAATGCTGGTATGGGTAAAGACCACACAATCTTCTCTTTGATTGATGGAAAGGTTCACTTTACACAGAAAGCGATGAAGAAGTTCGACGGACGTGTATTCAAGGATAAAGTTGTGAATATTCTCCCAGTAGCTTAGTCTAAACAACAATTTGAAAAAGTCCCCCGCTTGGGGGCTTTTTTTGTGCCTTTTCTAGTGCTATAATATACCTATGTCATTAGAGCAATTTATTAGTCCGGATCAGGGAGAGGGAATGTCCGAAGCGGCGTTTGAAGCCCTGAGAGAAAGAATGGCAGCTGCGGCTGCTCAGATTGCTGCTATTAAAAAAGAGGAAGGTAAACAAAAGAAACAGGAAGATGAGTTACTCAAAATTCTTTTGAAATTCGTGAAGACCAGCAGTAAGACAGATTTAGTTCTGCTTATTAGTCGTGTTTTAGAGCAAAACATTCCCGCAAATTTTATCTTATCAATAATTGTACTGAGCAATCCTGAAATTCATGCCGAAGTGGGGCATTTCAAAGTGCTTGATCACGCTGGATCTGCAGCTGGTACCGATGATGCCACTCCACAGAAAAACGCTCTCGTGTTTTTCAATTCCAACGACGACACTCTTCCTCTAAAAGTAAAAATTGCTCTCGATAATTGGATGAAAAATTTGCTTCTCCAAGCTGAAGAAAATCCCCAGAAATTAATTAAGACCGCTTACGAAATTGAAATGAGAGAGTTGCCAAAAGAATGGGATTTTGAAGATCCAAAGTACGAGCGAATAGAGCGTGTGCAGCCAATTCTGGTTCAAATTATTACTTCTGTTATGCGCGAATTTCTCGAACAGAATAATATTACCGAGCCATTTGAAAAACTTTACGACTTTGCAAAGTTTATTATCACTGGAATTTTGAACAAGACACGCGAAAACTTAGACGACAGAAAATTGCTTAATTCTTAATTATTCTGTTAGTCCTTTTCTTTTCAACTCTTCAATCAGATCTTCTGCTGGCATATCAATGAGTTTCGATTCACAGATGTAATTTGCCACGCGTTTAAACTGAGGTGAATCCATATCGTCTATTCCTACCTGGTATATCATACTGACGAGTTTAGAAGTATCTTCAGAACTAAGCCCGTACTTCACGCTGAGGTCTATGAGGTGTTTATTTTCCATGGCAAAAATTTATCACAAATGTATTATTGGTGCAATTTATGGAAATTTTTTTATTAAGCATTTTCGGATTTGGATTGGGTCTTGTTAACGCGATCTCTGGTGGGGGAGGCATCTTCGCGCTACCTGTGTTTCTTGCTCTAGGTTTATCTCCGGCTAACGCTCTCGCACTTAATCTTATTTCAGATGTTGGTGTGCTTTTGGGGGTTATGAATAATTATTTTAGAAGTAAGGAAATTGATTGGAAGTTTGCTGCCAAAATTTTAGTTTTTTCTTTTGTTGGTTCAATTGTTGGAGCGAAGTTGATTACTTCTTTGCCACCGGAAATAGTGAAGAACATTATTTTTGTTGGAATTTTTATTGGAATGTTTTTCATGCTAAAGCCGGTAAAGCATAGAGATGAACATGAAAAGCTATCTCCCTGGAAAATGACCCTAGGATATTTTTGCCTCTTCCTCGGGGGAATGTGGGATGGCTCCATTGCTATCGCTGGTACCACTTTTGCACTACTTATAATCGCTCACATGTTCGGAAAGAGCTTTATACAGGGAAGGATAGCTTACGCCGCCGCTAGCACTCCTGGCACCTTTGTAGCTGCTGCGATTCTTTATTCAGAATCTACTATTAGCTGGGAATGGCCTTTGATTATTTTAATTTCAAATTTTATTGGTGCTTGGGTCGGTTCCCACATGGCCATTAAACACGGAGATAAAATCATCAAGAGATTCATGGTGGCAATCTCGATTTTGATTGTATTGAAACTAATCTTCTTTCCATAGAAAGAAGATTTTCTGGGGTGAGCTATGGGATTCGAACCCACGACCCTCTGGACCACAACCAGATGCTCTAACCAACTGAGCTAAGCCCACCACGTTTGACGATCACTAAAATCGCTTCAGCATCTTAACAGGTATACTAAAAAATTCAAGAAATAAAAAAGCCCTCCCCACTTGGAGGAGAGCCCTTGTATAGACTTAGGAATACGAACGCCCTAGAAAAGCCTTTGTAACCTAATCCTTCAAGATTATTCGAAACGGCAAGCCGCTATCGATATACTCATTGCCCTGCATTATTAGCCCGTGGCCCAGCTTTTTTGATCAGCATCACTTAATATACTTAATCCCGACTATTCGTGCAAGTTATTTTGATTAACCACTTTAGTTTCCTGTTGCGAAGTTCCTGAATAGTTACAGAAGGAAGCTAAGCCCTAATTATAACACAATGATGGATAATGTCAAATGGAAGGGGATTTATCTCCTTTAGCTTTAGCTAATCCGTCCACCATCATCTTGTATTTGAGCTCAGCCCGCTCTTGTTTTTTATTCAGCTTTTCCATTTTTTCGTGCTCTGTACTTAGAGTTTTGTATAAAGTATCAAGCTCCACTTCGCTCATCCCAGGTAAAAGAATCTGAATCATACTCTTTTGATGATCAGTGAGAGAGGAAGATGGAATAAATCTCAATATAGCTTGTTGTAAGTCCTCCTTATTCATGAGATAAATTTACGCAGCCTTCTTTCCTGTGAGGATTTCAATCAAAAATTTCATATCTCTGTCGTCGATGTTGAATACCAGGTCGGTAAAAGTTTGATTATCTACATGATCAGGTTTTTCGACTATCAACTTATTTGCAATTTTCATTACATTCTTAATTTTTGATTCTTCAGTATTTGGGAATATAGATTTTTTAATAATCGCAGCAATCTCCGCCTCATTTTCTATTGGTTGAGACTTGAGACCTTTTAACTTCAGCGCATCTCCCATAGAAAGCTTGAAGCTATCGAGAAGTTTCATTCCATCACCTTTTTCGGATATACCAAGGGCATCTCCCACTGCTTGAATACCTTCACCGGCCATATCAATTTTAACTTTAAATATTTTTAGAACCGGTGTGCTCAAAAGTTTTTTCAAAGGATAGGCTGATGAGTCGGAAATTTTATCCAATTTATCGAGAGCTTCTTTGAATTTCACAGGATCATTATATTTTGCTTTTAGTTTTGATATTGTGAGTAGAGTAGTAGAGCCCAGAGCTTTTACTTCATCAAGAGTGGAGTCTTCTACAGATTCACCCTTAACAGCTTTTTCCAATTTTCCTCTGCCGGAAATAAATGCATCTCTCATTTCGATAGGCAACTCATTTCCTGCTGTCACTCCCATAGCTAGAGCTTCATCAAAAAATTCTTTATCTGCCGCCGGAGTTTTTTCATCCAATTTTGCAGCGGCTCTGGCGTCGGCCATTTTTGCATCTATGCTTTTAGCAGCATCAGCCTTAGCAGCCTCAGAAGTTTCCTTTTTTTCTCCTTCTATACTATGGATTTCATTCCAAAATGTTTTCGCAAAAATACTGATTTTTTCAAACCATCCCTTGTCACCAGATTTTTTTACTTCATCCAACGCCTTAGAAAAAGCACCAGGTATTTTTTCAATTTTCAATTTACCTTCTTCCTTTGGTTTTTCTTGCGACGCTGTTTGTTTTTGCTCTTCTCCAGCCATATTTTTGTTTTTTATATCTATAATTATACCATTTTTCAGTCTTTTTTGCAAAAGCTAGCTTTCCTTAAAATGTCAGCCAGTAGTATTGACAAAACTGTAAAATGAGGGCAAGATGAAGAACTCATAATAAACACAATATGAATATCAGGAATTTAGGGCTTGCATTAGCGACAGTTGGTGCTTTGGGTAGCTCTCCAGATGGATCCAAATTAGATGGGCAAAGAGGCAATAATATTGATAATGATATTCCAACAGCTACAGCCCCGGAAATCACAAAATCTAAGGATATTATTGGTGATAAAATTAAGACTGCAGCTGCTGAAGAAACAAATCAGACTGAATCAGATGATTCTCTTCAAACTACAGAGGCCCTCATTGCTAAAATTCAACTGGATTGTCCAGATCACGCTAGCATGTTGGCCCAAAATGAACCTGAGTTATATGCCTTACTTCAGGCCGAACATCCCCAGATCTTACAGGCCAGTATTTTAACACCTATTCTTGAAACTGCTGGTGCTTTCTTGAAGCTACTTTATGGAGTACTTGGATCTGAAGGTACTATTGTCGTGGCAATCTTGATGTACATATTTGGAATTGGACCAGTTTTGAAGAAGGGTTTGCAGTTTGGTAAATGGAGCCTTGATAAGGCAGGAAATAAAAAGAAACCCGAAGAATTAGGAGAAATAATTCCAAAGAAGGAGTTGCCAGCTATGAATTCAGTACTTGGAGAATTGGTTGCTGATCCAGCAGTAGCATTAGCCGCACTTTCGCCGATCAATAAAGGAAATCTAGATAATCACTATACTTATATAGTTTCCCAGTTTGATAATCTAAGATTTGAGGATAAAGCTGAAGGTTTAGAAATTTTCAAATTGGCAATAAAGGAACGCTATTTGGATTTAAGACTAACTGAATTACAAGATGTGCTTAGTGGTCCAGGAGTAGCCGCTTTAGCCCCTGCCGACGTTGCTTCAATAGAAGCAGAATTAGCCGACCTTATCACTAAGGAAGGGCACATAGCCCAAGAAGTGGCAGCCAATGAACTTAAAATTTCTTCTGTGCGTAATGGCAAAGAAGAATCTTTAACAAGAGGCCTTCAATCAAGAGTAAGAGACGCAATGAGAAACGCAGGTAGAACAACAACATCAATAAATGAATCCAACAGGGGAGTTGAATCTATCATTATGATCCCTCGTTTGCATAAGATGGAGAGCAATATTAGAGAAATTCGTATTTTGGAAGCCAAGCTCAAAATTTGGAAGGCACGCTACGAAGCAGATTTACGTCTCGCTGGTCCTGGGACTGCACCAATCATGATAGTAGCATCAGCAGTAGAACAGCAACAATATAAGCAAGCTACGACTTTCATTTCAATTTATGAAAATTTACAATTAGCTTTGCGCGATAAATTAGATGAAAGAGCTTTACACGAAAAAGCTATTCAACAAATTGATAGAGTGCTACCTACAAGCCCAGGACGTCGTACATTTATGAAGCTTGCACTTACTGGTGGAGCTATATATGGAGCAACATGGGTAGCCAGAGGATTAGGAGCGGCCAAGGATGCTATTTTACCTCCTAAGGAAAATACTCCCAATAAAAATGGCCCATCGGAATCTGATATACTTGAATTAAAAGACAAAGAGGATTCATTCAATAAGTCTCAAAAAGCAATTGAGGATCTTGATGATAACTAGTATTACAACTTATTAAGTAAGTCCCTTTTGCTATTACCGGTAGGTTTAACAACCTTAGGTTTAGAATTATTTTCTTTTGTAGCCTCTTCGTTCTCAGCCTTAGGAGGTGTCTCTCCATCAATATAGTCTGAATCCTTCATTTCTTTCTCCACCTCAGGAGTAGGAGCTGGCTCATCATCCATAATACTTTCAATTGCCCTCATGGATTCATCTTCAGAGTCTTTATCATCCTTTTCTTTTTGTTTTTCAGACTCAGAAGGTGGCTTAGGAGGTTTTGGTACTTCTGGATTAATAATTTTCCATCCAAAATACATACTTGCAGCCAAAGTAGCAGCAATTGCACCTAGCACCAATTTCCTAGCTGTAGGATTTGAAGGTAATGCCTTAGAAAGTGACAATTTTATTTTATTTTTTACTCCTTTCACGTCCCCAGCTTCTCTGTCATGACTTTGTTTTAATCCCTCAAATAATTTAACTGTAGTTTCTGCATCTTCAAAAGCCTTCACTTCAATCAGTGGCGAATCAGGTGCCAAAGGAGTTTCAGTAAGTTTTTTTGCTTTATTATAAGCTGGTTCTAATGCCTTAAGCCTTTGACTCATTACTCTTACACTTTCTATGTCGGCCATTATCTCAGGGTATCTATGTAACAAATTAACTATGTCTCCTATTGCAGCTTTTACAGGCTTAATTTCTTTTGCATTGAAACCTTTTGCTCTCATTTCTACATCAATATAGCTCTGTGCCAAATTAGACATATCAACTCTACCAGCCTCGCTCACATAGGCAATTGATTCAGGAATTGCAGCAATTTCCGGCTTCAGGTCGTTTCTTATTTGTGATAACGCACTCAATTCATGCTCGTATTTAGTTTTAAGTTTTGGATCTAAAGTTTGTATCTCCAATACGTCTGTTAATTCTTTAATTCTCAAGTTGGCGTATTCCCATTTTACTAAATTAGAAAGAATATTTTGCGCCTCTGTTTCAGTATTAAATCTGAGACGAGTACTGAAAAGATCTCTCAATTTTTCATGAAGCTGTGACAAACTTTTTTGGTTCTCAGCATTCTTGCTTTTCAAGGCATTACGAGTTGCTAAATCAATTGACGTATCAGCACAAACATCCTCTAAACCTGGGTACCCATCAGCTAGTATATTTCCTTTGCCAAGCAACCCAGGAAGCTTATCTTTATCAACCTGTACACCAGGCTTATGATCTAATTCTTTTGGTTTCTCACCCTTTCCAGTCTTTCCAGACTCGCTATTAGGATCTTTTGGTAAACCTAATTTTTCAGTTAAACCATATTTATCAGAAAGTTCCCATGCTTTTTTTGAACGCCAAATCATCAAAAGAGGAAGAAGCCAACTTATTCCCATATTGTGAGGGTAGGGAATTACGTTTCCAGCAATAGAATCCAATATATCTCCGGCCCAGCCTGGTATTGGAGTATGACCTAGTGCAGCTGCATACCAAAGAGCTAAAACAATTCCAGGAGCATTACTGCTTGGTCTTTTCATTACATTAAATAATCCCGAAATCATTCCTAAAATAGCTATAATAGGAAATCCAGCTTGCATCACTTTTCCAGGTACTACCTGAGCCATTATAGCATCATGATCACTTGCTTTCACGAGACCAATTTCACTAAATTCACTAAACATTTTTTCAGCTTCTACTCTCGCTGCCGACATAAACCCTTCCTGATCAACTACAACGTAAGGTGTTTTATTGTTAGTATCTGCATTAGCAAAAATTCTTACATATGGTTTTACCGCATCAGGTAAACTGTCGAAACTATTTTTGATATTATTCACAACATCTTTTGGCGCATTAGCTTTTTCAAGATCTCTGATAATTGCTGATTGGTCAGCATTAGCATCCTTTGTGAAAATATTTTTAGCTTTTTCGGCACTCCATTCTTTTGCTTGAGCTCCCTCAGTTACCACAAAGCGAGAACCATCTTTAAGTTCTGGCATAGTATTGAATTCTTTAGCACTAATAGTACTCACAATACCTGGTCTTTCAACTGGCTTATCCAAAAATTTAGGTTCACCATTTAGCGCTGAAGCTAAAGCTAAAGCCTGTAGTGGGCCCATAAGAGCATCTTGCCATCGACTTACTCTCATTCTTTGCAAAACAGTTGGATTATTAGTTGTATCTATTTTTGGTTTGAAACTATCAGGCACATCTTTAATTCCCATAGTGCCAACAGTATCCATGAAATATCTTGTCTGAAGTCTTGTCATTTTTGGAGCACATGCTTCCAAAAACTCTACACGTTCAATGTCCGTCAACTTAGAAGCCACTACCAAAACCTGATTGGCAGATAAAAGTAATCGCTTGGAAGACCTGATTAACCCAACACCCTCTTTGAAATTCATTTCTTTAGACATTCCCAAAAGTACATCTCTCAGACCATCTGAGCCTAAGAAATTACCTTGTTTATCAACATAGTGATTATAGAAATGTTGTCTCAACCATCTAGGCATTAAGCGCGCAATTTTTGATGGAACGAGGAAATCCCCCAACTTACGTGGAGCGCTTAGTTCTAGCTCAATTCTCGCAATTTCAGCACGTATTTCAGTCAATTTAGCTTCAACCTTAGCTCTCATAGCAGGGGAATCTTTCAATCCCTCGATATGTTTCACTAGCTCTACTTCATTAGTTTTTAGTGCAGGAAGAGTCTCCTCAATAGTATCTGCATTTATCTTCTTGTGCACCCATTTACCACCTATTTTAACTACAGTGAATGCACCTCTAAAGGCAGCAGCCATAGTAATCATTTCCATCCAAGTATTAGCACTTGTTAAATCCATTTCTGTCTCCAAATCCTTTGGAACAATCATGTTTTTTGCAATGCTACCCAATATCATTGAAAGTACATCAAACTTCAAATCTTGCAATAAAAATTCGCACACTTTCTTCAATGGTGAATTAGGTTGACCAGGAAGTTTCTGAATTATTTTTGCATAACGCTCACGCATCTGACTCACATCACCAATTCCTTGTTTTACTAACACAGAGACTTCATCAGGCAATTTTTGATAGGTTTTTCTTCCCATCAATTTTACACCTCTATTCATAATAATTTCTAATGCCTTTACTGCCTCTTCTGGGCTCTTAGCCGCTGCCGCTGCAATAGTTTTTTCCACCGCTTCGGCCATTTCAGGATTAGTTACAGCAAGCTTCATTAAGCCCCTGCCAACTGTCCCTTGTTTCATAAAACCATTAACCCAACTCACGCCATGAGCAATTCCGAAGAAAGCCATTTCTCCACCTAGCAATTGAGCGAATTTTTTGTATTCACCCTTTTCCAATAAATTGTTTAAAGTTTTTTCTCCTCTCAAACCGGCAACAACATCATGAAAAACAAAGGCTTCAGCACCAAGCTTAGTAAAGGATATTCCTCTTTCTAAACCCCTGGCAATTACAGCAAATCTATCTAAATTTAAAATCAATTTTCCGTATCTAAGGATTCTTGCAACAGCAGCACCTGCTAGCATACCGGTGAGCATAGCTAATCCATTTATTGCCAACTCCTTAGCAATTGTTTTAAATGCTGAAAGTGATTCATCGCTCCAATTCCAAGAGTCATTGTTTGGATCAATGGAATCCATAAAATCTGCTTTAATAAATTGATCAGCTTTATCAGCATGACCAAAAAACTCAAAATAATTGGACGAAAGAGCTGTATGATCTAAAAACGTTTTATACAGAATTTCAGTTTGCTGCTCAATCATCGCATCGTAAAATTGAGAATAAGTTGACCCAACAAGTTTGTCCAAATCCACATCTTTAATATCAGGACTGTTTTGCTTAATGGAATTTCTAATTCCATAAATTAACTTATCCGCATTGTTGCCACTGCCTAGATAATTTCTTACATCACGAGAGGCTCTTTGATGTGCTTTCTCATGCCCAGATCTTGTAAGTGACTCGTTTCTGTTTCTCAAATTATCTCTGGATTTAGCCATGTGAGGCTGCAACAACTTTGCCATCAAAATTCTAGAAGAGATGTAATCCTTAAAATATTCTCTCTCAAGTTTCACGACAATAACTCCGGCATATTTTATTGTCTCCATGCTTAGATTGTCTCCTCCTTGTAGAACTTGCATCAACGAATCATAACATCCCTTGAATTTATTTCCGTCTCTTGCGATTTGTGATGAAAACAATCTTAAGTCTTGTACGCTTCCATTTTTATCTACGTAACGCTCAAATTCAGAATATCCAACATTTTTAATCACAGGGAAATCTTTTTTTGACCAGCTTGGAGTAAGTAGATTTTTTAATCCAACCAAGAAGTTTTTAAATGCAGTTTTAGAATTGAGATTCTCATCTAATTTAAATGGAGTCACACCATCGTAGCTATCATGTTTATAGTAATTCAACATATCAGATTGAACGGCATTCAAATCATTAATTATTGGATCAGCATAAGATTTATCTTCATCATCAAGATTCTCAGTATGCAATATAGTTGTAGCCAAACTTCTAATAACTTCAATTCTATTTAATTGTCTATTCATCGCCTCTGGTATTTCGAAAGATTCATTAGCTTCATCCTTAGATTCAGCAACATCTATCATCGGAGAATACTGATACTCATTTGCCTCTTCTCTATAAAAAGTATCATCATCCTTTAACCTAAAAGGAGACGAAGAGTTAGTAGAAACCGGTGGAATTCCAAGAGCTACAGCTCTATCTAAATAGAGTTTTCTCGCCCTCTCCAAGGTGATTTTATATTTTCCAACTGCCTCTTTTGGTAAATATGAACAAAATCTCAAGACATTGTATGTATGTTTCAATTCACTGAAATCTGTTGCCCAATCTTTTTCTTTCAAAGCAGCAGACTCATCTATTTTTTTCTCAGACGTAGCAAGAACTAGAGTATTTTGAAGTGCAACGGCAAAAGCCTCATAGTAATTAATGGATTTTTTTATACTATCTTTAATTGTCGGATTTAAAGATGTAATTTGATCAAATCCGTACAGAGACTTTAACTCCTTTCTCAAAACATCCATCTTAGCGTTTAGTTGATCATCCAATCCACTCTGATCGTTACCATTTAGGCTTTCTATGATACCTACCTTTAGATTTTGAATATCAGATTCTGCCGTAAATAGGTTTCCGGCAGTGCTAACCAACTCTTTTGAGGGATTAGTTCCAAGTTTAAAATCAGGAAGATGAGAATTGGTATCAGCAGACATTTCTTTTGCAATCTTATCCGCTTCACCAGTTACATTTGAGCCATCAATGATGTCTTCCGAAGCTTCATCCCCAAGTTTTGATCTTTCAATTATTTGAGAAACATCGCTTGGCCTTAATTCAGGAAAATTATCATAAACATCATTATGAGCATCATGAACAATTTTTGCTGCGGGTAGAGCAACATCCTGATTTATATTTGTTGTAAGAGATTTATAAAAAGACCATGCTAGGGCCATATAGATACCTTGTGGGGCGTAATACAGTGGATCATCTTTATCAACTGAGCCAGATGTATTTAAATTACCTGCCATAAGAATTTCTTTAACAAGGCTACTATTTTCAGGATTAGTTCCAAGTTTTTTTAGAACATCTTCAAACTCAGACCTGGATTTTAATGAAGCTCCTTGAGACTGTAGTTCAGCTAAAATAGTTCCTAATCGGTTTTTAGAACCCTCAGGTAAATTTGAAACAAGATTATTGCTTGTCTCTATTTCATAATGATCTTTATTATAATTTAACCATCTCTGGAATTCCTTATCATTAATTTCACTACCACTAATTAATGAATATTTCTGAGAACTCACTGCTCTTAAAAAATACTGCGCATATTCCTCGGATTTATTTACATCCTGAAAAGCATAAAAATCTGCAACGATAGTTATATCATTTGCAAACGCCCTAACGGCTGATTCATCCCATTTGATCGAACCATCAGCCAAAACACGTGTTGCAAAATCAACAGGATCAGCCAAAAGATTTAATCGTTGAACAATTGAAGCATGGTAGCTATCAATTGAAGAAATTGTTTTTAAATCAAAAGTATCACGCATTTTCTGAAACAATTTCATGAAGAAATTTCCTCCATCATATGAGGCAATTATACCATTCTGACTCTTGCTCAAATCCTCATAAATTTTTAAAGTTTCCTTGAAAATCTGTTGCAACTTTAAAGGATC
Organism: Candidatus Peribacteria bacterium; assembly: GCA_943357285.1. GTDB lineage: Bacteria > Patescibacteriota > Gracilibacteria > UBA1369 > LOWO2-01-FULL-3 > JACRIB01. The sequence goes on from CALRGJ010000007.1 coordinate 33,146, forward strand.
TTTTTTTGATTTATCATCAAGTGCAACAATTTTTGCATTTAATTTCTCATAAGCCTTTTTTCCGTTATCAATCGCATCAATTTTTTCTGAATGAGATTCAGGTGGTCTATTTTTATAAATCAATCTATTTTCCATAAATTATAGTGAGTCAATTAAAGCTTTTCTACTCTTGGTTGAATTTTGCTGCACTCTTGTCTTATCAACAAAATCAAAACCAACTAAATCTCTTGGTGCTCCTAATGCCTTGAAATTTTTAGTACTAATCCCATTTTTTATTTCTTTAGCCTTAGTATCAATCTGATTCTTCAGTCCGATTCCTTTCAACTGAAGCGCTGGGGACAAACCATTGAATAATTTTTGAGAATGATAATCTAATTTTTCCATTTCTTTCTCATATTTTTTGATCAAGATAGCGTATTTCTTTTCTCCATTATCCTTCATCCAATTATATAAATCTCTTATACTTAATTTAACTTTTAATCCTGTATTAGGAAGAAAACGATCGCAGGGGATGCCGGAGGCTCTTGGATATTCTGTTGGCTGAATCTGTGGTTTATCCCAATCAACGATATACGAAAGATATGCCTTCATTTGATCCCTAGCTTCTCGAAATTTAGCCAAATCAGAAACTAATTTTGCTCTACGTGGATCATTTGACAAAAGCGTGTTTCCCTTCAATGCAGCTTCTGTTCTAGATACATCTCTGTCTAGCTGAATAAACCTGTCTCCCAATTGTCTATTTCTATTATATATTTCTTTTCTCATTGATTCTACTCTTTGAAATTCGTTCAAGAATGGTTGATTGAAAGCAGTTAACTCCTTTATCTTAATTTCAAGAAAAGCCATTCTTCTATATCCCTCAACTGCTGTATTCAATTTTGCATCACCAGTATCATTAGCTTTTGGAATGTAATTTGGACTACTTGAATTAGATAATTCAGAATATTCTTCTAGCTTTTCTGGAGAGCCAGGGTTTTCTACCCATTCAGTTATTTTTCTTACCCCGCTTTCACCCATTGAGAATCCCTTTTCTACTAAGTGTACAGCTTTACCGACAATATCTGTGGAAAGAGTAACAAGCTTTGTAGCAGCATCCAATAATTCAACACCTGCTGCCTTTAATTTATCTCCTAAATCCTCAGGTCCATCAAAAATAAACCTATTCTCTTTAATAGAGAAATCAGACTTGTGTAAACATTGTAAAACTGATTTTTTGTTTCGCATTTTTTATAATTATTAACCAAATAACCACAACTTAAAGTCGTCCCATTTTTCACTTACCCAACCAGGAACCGTAGTTCTCTCAAAGTAAGTATCAAAATTATTTTTATCAGTTATTGATTGCTCAAGTATTCTATAGATTCTGGCATTTATTAATTCCTCCTGGTAACCTCTAGTGACAGTTCTTGTTCCAGAAAGTTTATTCTCAATGTCTTGAATTTCGACAGCAAGACTTGTTGGAAGGAAAGTCGTGCCACTTTCATCTGGAAGACCAAATTCGGAATGAATTAAATCAGTATTGGTATCGTCACCCTTCGCATTATAGTGCAATTGATATTGCAGCCTAAGCTGACTGAATGCACCGTCTTTCAAATTACCTTTGAATTTCGATTCTAGCTGATCAAGAGCATCCCTCATTCTGTTTTGGAAAGCTTCTTCTAATTTGGTTAATTTTTTTATTGGATCATTCTTCTCGACACCATCGGCTGTTAATAATTTTTTAAACAAAGCTCTCTGTGGAGATCCAGCAGGTAAACTTAAAGGACAGCTATGTCTAGGCAATATAATTTTATCTTCAGGAACGTTATCATTGGATGGATCAGTGTCGGCTAATCTATTCAAATATTCATCAAACTCCACAAAGTCTTTTTTGCTTGTAAGAACCTCTCTTGTATCCACAAATTGTTCAGCTGACGGCTTAGGAATCCAATCTTTGAAATTTGTAATAGCCCAGAAAGATCCAGGAGCAGGAATTGTCTCAACATTCAATAAATCTTGATTACGTTTCAAATTAATCTGACCAACAACATAATCAACATATTGAGAATGATTTTTATACTTTTCTGCTTTTTCATATTCCTTGAAAGTAGTATTAACAAAGTCTTCAGTTATTGTAGTACTACCTGAAGCCGCAATGATTTCCGCACTAGTAGGATTCTTTTTGCCAGAATCTACCAAAGTCTTTTTTGCTCTAGTCAAAATATCTACATTTGCCTTTTCCGTTGAGGATAAGCTCAAATTCAAATTTGCTCCATCCATACTTGGATCATCTACAGCCGATGTATAGTAAGAAAATACTTTTACTAAGTCCGCAGCTTTTACAGCATTTCCTTTTCTCAAATCATCCATGCCATAATGAGCATATGTTTGGTCAACAAATTGTCTGTACCATGACTTATAATCATTGCTCTGAATTCCAATTTCACTGATTTTACCGAACACTCCTGATTTAAAATCATCACCCGTATAATGATCTCCATCTGCACGTTTCTGAGTGATCTGAGCACTGAATATATCTCTCTGTTGTTCTAGATCTTTTAGAGCCGGAGTATAAATAGTATTAATTTTATCTGCTACTTCTCCCAAATTAGTTGTAGATTCAATAGATCCAACCAACTTTGAAATAACCAAAGCTTTCTGAGTTTCAATTAATCCTAATGTGTAATTTTTAGGAATAGAACCAGTAAATCCTTTCAATCCCAATCCACGAGTAGGATCTGCTAATGTAGCCTTCGTGAACCACTCAGGAATATTTTGGAATAAATTGAAGAAATATGACTCTGGTGCATTTTCTATTAATTTTTTCCATGAATCAGTAACATTAACCATCTCCTGATTATCTTTCATGACATCACCCAATTCCTCTGCAAATCCACTTCCACCTTTTAACAGTGATTGTTCTTGAGAAGAAGGCTCAAAGCTAAATTGCTTAGAGTCCTTGTCATATTTTATAACCGCTTCAATACCTTTTTTACCAATTTTTACTTTAAATAATCCGTCTTCTGGAGTTCCTTCGTCAATTTTTAATTTTCCAGCAGTAGCAAAATATCCAAGGGCCTTAAATTCTCTTTGCTCAATTAATCTTCCCAATACATTTCTCTCAACATATTTCTCAGCAGAAGTTTCTCCATCCAAAATCAACATCTGACCTAATTCATCAGGCTTCACAATCGTCGATGCATTTTCCTTTTCAGTAACACCCAAATCCGCTGCACCTTTAAACTTAGTAGTTGCCTTCCATTCACCTGATTCATAGGTCAAGCCACCGATATTTTTATTTTTCTCCTGCAATTTCTTCAATAATTCTCCCATCCTATCCTCAACTTTCTTCACTGCTTCCTCAGCACCTCTCTTTCCACCCTCAAGTGGAATAAATTTAAATTTAGTACCAGGTGTAGCATTGTATCCAAGCTTGTCATTGTAATCGCTCTGTAAATAAATTCTGTAACCTTCCTTCACGGCAACAACCACGATAGGGAAGCCTTTCAAATGTCCGGCAATATGGCCACTTCCAGGTTTCAACTCAGTAGTGTTATCTAAGGTAAATCCATTGTTTTCCAAAACTTTATCAGTTCCAGCCAACATTTTATCTTTAATTTCTTGTGGTTTTTTGCCTGACAAGAATCCGGAACCAACACTTTCTGGAGCGTACTGTCTAGCAGCCTCCAAAAGTTTCCAAACTCTCAAGTCACTTCTTCCTGGATCTGTCAGCATCATCTCGTAAGTAAGTCCTGTATATTTTGGATGATCCTTAAACAAAGTCTTTTCATAAACCACAGGCAACGCCAACGCCAATTTATACAACTGGTGTCCAACGCGCGCGTATTCTCTTTCAACAGCATCTCCAGGCTTATTAATATCCTGATCTTTTTTAAAAGGCCAAGCATTTTTTAGATCCGGGAATAAATCCGGAAATTCTCTAGGATGAATAAATTTATCAACTCCACTTGTCTTTGAGCTCTTTAAAAAGCTATCAAGATCAGTAAGTTTTTGTTCAGACATTTTAAGTACAATTCCGTAATCCAAATCAGCAGTTTCCTTAGCAACGGCACTCTGACTCAAAATATTTTGCATAGACTCCATTGGAGTTCCTTTTACTTCAGAATTCATATCTTTAAATCCAGCCATCTTTAATACATCGTAACCGGCATTTTTCAAAAGTTTATCAGCCCCATAAATTGCGGCACCCCACATTGCCCAAGTCTTAATATCAAATCCGCCACCACCGCCATGAGCACCGTGAGCATCACCATGTCCACCGCCACCAAAAAGTTTGGCACCAACAGTTTTCCATAATGCATATGCACCAACGGCATAAATACCAAGTGTTGAATAATCTCTATCTCTTGCGGCTTTTTGTAAAACTGAAATATTACTCTTAACAAAATCCACAGCTGTAGTTCCAATAGGATCCACTCCTTGTTTTGATTGAGTTTCGCGAGTATTTCTCGCGCCTGTATCTTGAACCATCGCTCTTGCTCTTACCTGAGTCAATGACTCGAAAGCTTTTAAATATGCTTCACCACCCAAGAAGTTTCCTTTAGCAGCTAAGCCAGAAATGTCTGCTTTGCTTTTGTCAGAAAGAGAATCTTTAAATGCTACAATATATTCACCATTATTTTCTGCAAAATATGGATTACTTTTATCGGCAGCTCCATAAAGAACGGCAAACATTGTACCATAATATTCAGCATCCTTCGGGTAATTCATAATACCTAGATTCACAAAATCTTTTTTGATTTTATCCAATCCTTCAGTAGTAGAGTGATCCCATGTTTGAGCATTGATTTTTGAAGTATCAATTCTCAACCAATCAAGTTTATTAGTCTGCTCAGTTGCATCCTTTTCCAAGAATTCTTTAACCGGCAATTTTACTTCGATTGATTCTTTAAATTTTTTCTTAGCTTCCTCATCTTTTGCTTTCTGTTTACGTTGTTCTTCAGTATCAACTTCTATACCACGTCTAGGAAGTCTTTCAGCTTTTCTCAATTGTTCACGTCTTCTTTCGCTTACATTTTTCACGCTGCCCATTTTTGTTTCTACTTTTGCTTTCCCAATCTTTTCTCCAACTTCTATTTTCTCTGCATCGTCTGGTTTTCCATCTTTATCGTCTTCGTCAGTATCATCTGTTCTTGTCTCATCCTCAGCGCCTCTTGGCGCAGTCTTATAAACAAATCTCGCTTCATGAAAGAGCGAATTTAAAACCCTAAATGTGTGCAATATTTTCTTTTCCATTTGTACAATTTTTATTTTTGTATCAAGTCATTATACCAAAAAACGCCCCCTTTTACAATCCTGGGGGGTCATATACTTACACACATTCAGTTGACAGAAATTCAGTCTATGATGCTTGAATTTCGTTGAATTTCTTAATAAAATTTTGGAAAAACACCGTCATTCCGGCATAAATTTTTTCCATCAAATTTGGATACATCATCGCAAATTCAATCAAAGTATCTTCATGCTTCATCCATGGCATTGTTACAGCCGTCTGATTTATGAATTCACGCAAACGCTTCGCCATTTCGTCATCAAGATTATTCCAAATACTGAAAATTAGGTGATCTTTAGTTTGACGCTTCAGCATGCCCATTACTAGGGCTTTATACACCTCATCGCGAGGGTCAATATTCAGCTGCGCAACAACAGCTTCGTACAAACTATCAGCATCCTGAAATATTTTTGCAGCGTCTTGTTGTGATTGATTATTATTCATTTGAATTTTTAGTATTATGCAGCTTTCTTGTGATCATCATGTTTAGCATGATCATCTACTTTCGCGGCATGCGCATCTGGCTTAGCATGGTCGTCCTTTTTCTCACCATGCGCATCATGTGCACCATGAGCAGCATCATGAGGCTTAGCATGATCATCTTTCTTTTCTTCATGACCTACTTTTACTTCAGCTCCATGTGGAGCATCGATCTTAATTCCAAGTGCCGTAGCGACCATATCAATTTGCTTCTTGTATTTAGCCAAATCAACAAATGGAGAATCCGGAACTTCAATCGCTTCTAAATCAGATTTAGGTTCATGAATTTTCATTAACTCTGCACGTTCATCAGCTTTTTTCTTATTTCTATCTGCGTACCTAGTATCTGCATATTTTACTTTGCCCCATTCGCCACTCACAGTACCTGTCACCGTTTCTGCTGTACCTTTCGCTACGCCGCTAGCTTTTTCTTTCGCATAGCCCATGATTCTTGCAGTGTCATTTTTCACTGAATCTCTAAGCCCTGGCAATGGAGTCCATTTATTAGCTCTGAATAAGTTAATGAAACCAACTAATGGTTTCGCAGCTAAAAGTAGGGGATACTTTGCCGCTCTCACAGGTAGTAGGGCAGTTTGGAAACCAAGAGCCGTTCCGAGCTTAGTCGCGCCCCAGACGCCTTTACCAGCGATCTTGAGCGGTGCGAATACACCAGCCGCAAGAGCCTTTTTGCCTACGAATGAACCGGCATCATGTAATTTATCTTTTAACCATTGAGCATATGGCGAATTCCAATATTTGGCACCAGCACTGTCTGCAGAAAATTCTACGTCTACTTCGGCTTCTTTTGCCTCTTTAATTAAAGATTCCAATTTATGATCATATATTTCAGAACTAAATTTTCCAGATCTAAATTGATCATTCAGATCTTCATATTTCATGTCTAAAACCTTCTTTTTGTTTTCTTTCGCTTTCCCTCCTTTAGTTTCCACTATTGAAAAATGCGCTTTCATTATTGGCTTAATTTTTTCCATCTGAGCCTTGAATGCATCATCTACGACTTTGCTGATTCCAGCTTTATCCATGTGCGCATCCACTCCCATTTGTTTAGCCAAAAGTGTTTTTAATTTTTTCTCGAGCTTCACAGATTGAATAGACTTAACGTCTCCATCAAAATCTTGGAACGCCACTAATACAAAGAAAGCATTTTTATAGTTTAATTTACCGAATGTGAAAAGTTTTTCTATACTTTCCCAATCCTTCAAGTCATCAGGCTTGATGCCTTTTAACGGCTGAACAACTTTATCTCCTTCTTTATATTTAAAGTTTAGGAGTCTCTTTCTTACATTTGCAAATTTCGCCGTTTCCATCGCCTCAGCAGTTCCACGTTGCGCCAACTCCGCATATCCTTCATCCGTCTGCAAAGTCGCCACATCCTCCGCAAGAATCATCGTCACAAGCTTATTGTGATCCATAGGGGACATGTCTGGGAATTGCTCACCAACTAGAGCTCCAATAATACGTTTAGCAGCATCAGCATCAGTGAAGTTTTTTTCTTTCTCTGACTTGGCTGTTTCTTTGTCCAATTCTTTCTTTGCATCTTTTGTCGCTTTTGATTTTTCAGCAGAAGCAGCATCGAAGTCCGCTAGCAAGCTTTGGACCCTATCACTATCTCCAAACAGGCCATGAAATTCTCCATATAAATTGATCAGGTCTTGAGGATCAAAATTGCCATTATCCAAATTGATTTTCTGTAACTTTGAAGAAATTGAAGCTGCAATACCATGATGACCGCCATGTTCTGCATTAGCATGATGAGCACCACCAATATGCTTACCAATATCAATATCCAAATGCTCAGCCTTTACAGACTTTATAACTAATTTTGTTAATTCATCTTTAAATTCCTTTGCTTTTGAAGCAATTAAAGTTAAACGTTTATGTTCGTCTTTTAGTGCACCAAGGTCTTCAGCTTTTTTTTCATTCTCGTTCTCCATTATTTCCCTTTCTTTCTCGCGAACAAAATCATCCTTTTTAAGCTTACCCATTTCATTCAACGCCCTTTCTATCGAATCGCTAGATCTAATGGATGTTTTTTTAAGAGAAATTTGTTCATCTAAATAGGCAATTCTAGCATTTAATCCCAAACCTGATTTTTCCTTTTGCTTTAGTAATGAGGCCTTCTCTTCTTTTAATTTTTCCAGTTTCTTTGGATCAGATTCCTTCCCAATTTCCTTCTCCTTTGCATCAAGGCTATTTTGAAGTGATTTCGCCCCCTTATCCTTCTCTGCCTTCCAGTCTCCAATTGCCACCGCCAACTGGCTTCCACCCTCCACTACATTGGTGAAACTATCATGACTCGAAAAATATTTATAAACATCCTGTAGTTCGTGTTCTTTATGCTCAGCTTCATGATGCAATCTTTCTAAACGCTTCATTTCAGCTCCACTTTTCTTTTTAGGGAACGCAGCGTTGATAATCCAACTTTCAAAAGTAACCATTTTTGCTGCTTCAAGCTCATTTTTTGCTTTTACCTCTTCTTCTTTTACCTTTTCAAGATTTGATTTTGGCTGCTGTAGTATTTTTTCAAACTCTTTGACGAAAACATCAAATCCAGCAGTGATAAATTCAAGCAATTCTCTATCGTTTTTTGAACCCTTAAATTTAGCCAAAAAATCTTTGCATAGTTTTTTTGACTTGGCTTTATTTTCATCATTGCTCGCATCTATTTCGCTAAAACTATCGTTAAGGTGAGACACCTTCTCCTCAATCTCACTGGCTAGCTGCATTCTATCTGTTGATATGCCACCAACCTCTTCAACTGTTGCCTCCAATTTTGTTAAAAAATCTCCAAGTTTATCACTGTAAAATTCTTCAAGAGCATCAGCATCTCCATGCAAGTTTCTATAAGATTCCAAATGCACCTTACACAAATTTCTTACGTTTGAATCAAAACTTTCATCTTTAGCAATTAAAGCAATTTTTCTTTCTACGTATGCAAGCGTAGCTCTATAATCTTGTTTCTCAGACTTTAAATAATGGTCACGCGCATCTAGAAAAAGATTATTCAGCTTTTCTTGTTTTGATACATCATTCTTTAATTGACTCAAGCCACTTGCTTCAAGGAATTTTAAACCTAACGGCTTTAAAGTTTTAAAATCTTCGGCAGCTTTGCTATAGCTAGAAAGAACTGCACTTTCTGATGCAACTTTACCCCTAGCTTTGGCATATTCGTCCTCAGCAGCGAGAATTTTTGCCTTAATTTTAGGCTTAATTCCTATTGTATCTGATTCAGAAGCTGCTTTAAGTCTACTAAATGCAGATTTCAATTCTGACCTGCCTTTTAATTTATCCTTATCCTCAATAGGGAATTTCAAAATACCTTTCAAAAGGTCAGCACTAGACTTACCAATAGTATCCAAAGCATCATCATTACCCTCAAGCATAAATCTTCCATATACCATTCTGAATGCTTCACGGAAGGCTTTAGCACGGGCAATTTTCTCCTTATCTTCAGCAGTCTTCTCGGTGTCATCCTTCATTTTTGTTAAAGCTGCAGTCTTTGCATTATCAAAAGTTTTTTTGAAGGAAGTACCGAGAGCCTCGCTCAAAGCTTTATCGCCTTTTATTTTTTCAACCACGTCGTTGGAGATCATTCCAATCTTTTCCGCAGACGCCAAAACTTCCTCAATATTTTTGGGTTCATTTGGAATTTCCAATGCACTTAATTGAGCATCTTCGAACTGTTGTCTTTTTTTGTCCAAACCTCCGTCAGCCATAAATATATTATTTTATCTGGATATTCTATCACAAATGTGGCTTAAAAACAATTGCCAAAAGGGTTTCTGGCCTGTAAAATCCTCGCAGTTCGAGTATTCAAATATACTCCAAAAGGGAAAATAAGCAAGACTCAAATCATCAATAAACAGCTACACATAACCACAACCCCCATGGACTACAAGATCAAGAAATTGCCAAAATCTTTGGTAGAAATCACTGTTACTATCACTGCTGAGGAAATGCCGAAATATGTGAAGAAGGCGACAGAAGAAATTGCTAAGGACATTGAGATCAAAGGTTTCCGTAAAGGTCACGTACCTCCACACATTCTCGACCAGCACATTGATAAAAAATTCATCACAGCTCACGCTGAAGAATTAGCTGTTCGCGAAACATATTCTGAAGTTGCTACAAAAGAAGGTCTTTACGTTGTGACTCGCCCTGAAGTGAAAATCGAAAAAGAAGAACCACTTACTTACGTAGCTACTGTAGCTGTAATGCCAGAAGTTGAAATCAAAGATCACAAATCTATTAAAGTTAAAAAAGAGAAAATAGAAGTAAGCCCAAAAGAAGTAGAAGAGGTGATTGACGATCTCAAAAAGCACAACACTATTTTCCGCGATGCTGAAAAAGAAATTAAAAAAGGAGACAGAGCAGAAATCGATTTCGAAGGTTTCGACGAAGAAGGTAAATCTGTAGAAAATACTAAGAGCACAAATCATCCACTTATCGTAGGTGAGGGGACTCTTATTCCAGGTTTTGAAGAAAATCTTATCGGTCTAAAGAAAGAAGACAAAAAAGAATTCGACATTGTTTTCCCTGAAGACTATCACAAAAAAGATTTCCAGAAGAAAAAGATGAAATTCAAGATCGAAGTGAAGAGAGTGGAAGAGCCAATCGCTCCAGAATTGGACGAAGCTCTTATCGAAAAAGCTACAGGCAAAAAGCACTCAGTAGATGAATTCAAAAAAGAACTCGAATTAAACATTCGCAATAAAAAAGAAGACGAAGCAAAAGTAAAACAAGAAAACGAATACATCGAAAAAGTTATCAAAGCTATGGAAGCAGAAATTCCAGAAGCTATGATCACGGAAGAAGCTCACTTCATGATGGACGAAATTAAAGAGGAAGTTCAATCTAAAGGAATTGAATTCCACAAATTTCTAGAACAGGCTAAAACTTCTGAAGAAGATATTCTCAAGAAATACACTCCTGAAGCTGAGAAACGTGTAAAAATCCGTCTCGCTCTTCAATTCCTTCTCAAGGCAGAAGAAATCAAAGTAAGCGACGAAGACCTACAAGCTGAATTAGACAAAATCAAAGCAATGTATCCGGAAGCTGAACACAAAAAAATTGAAGGAGACTTTGCAAGCGGTAGATTATCTACTCAAATCGCAAACAGAATGGCTATCAGAAAGCTATTCGACAAAGTGTTGAAAGAAGAATAATTAAGAGATCAAAATCCATCATCAGTTCTACTGCCAATGAACGCCAAAAGCGACATCGCATAGAAGAATCCGGTAATCGCTCCTAGAAGGGCGATTATTAGGATTATGAAGAATGGTTTCAAACCATCAGCATTTGTGAAAAGAAGAAGAAAGTCACGGGTAGTCGCCGGAATATTTTCAAAAGCCAAAATCAAAATTGCGAAAATCGCCAAGACAGAAATTGATAAATAAAATTTTTTCATAGGGATGATTTAAACATTCTAAGGTTTACATTGTGTCCTCAGGTATTTCTTTTTTGCCTGGGGTTGTAACGTACATTGTAGCGAAAAAACCAGCTATAAAGCCAATAAGTGCGATGCCAATTACCACGAAGAAAATATTGGTTCCATCCATGGAAGCAAAGAAAAATGCTGATTTTGATAGTGTAGAGTTAATATTCTCAAACGCAATAATGAGAATTACAATGGTCAAAAAGAATGATGCTCCAAAATAAAAACCTTTCATGAAATGATGGTAAACACTACTGATGACATCATAGAATGTTCCTCAATATTTATCAAGAATTATTTCACTGAACAACAATTTGTAACAAAAACTTGCCAAGCGTATACAATTTGTATACATTACCTCTGGGCACGAACTAAAACTAGGGCATGTTAAAAAGACTTTTTACGTCCAATACGCGTATCAAGCTGATGACAGTTTTCTTAATGAATCCTGCAGAGGAATATTTTATTAGGGAATTGACTCGTAAACTTGATGAACAAATTAATTCAATTCGTCGTGAGTTGGATAATCTGAAACGTGTGGGACTACTCAAAACCCGTACAAAAAACCGAAAAAAGTATTACTACGTTAATACTGGTTTCATTATATATGAAGAATTAAAGAGCATTATCATCAAGGCAGTCTCTTCTAATGAGAACCTTATAAAGGATATACAGAAGATGGGTGAAGTCATTGTTTTAGCCTTATCTGGCCAATTCGTTGATAGACCTACTACTAGTGTAGATATGCTTATTGTGGGCAATGTAGACAGAGAGAGACTCACTCAATATATCAATAATGAGCTTAGAACTAAGAGACCAATCAAGTTTACAGTGATGAATGAAGAGGACTATCGCTACAGACAGAGCTGCAAGGATAAGTTTGTATCTGATCTGATGAATGACGAAGATAATCAGATCGCAATCAACAAAATGACACTTGCAGATGTGGATGTGCGTTTGTAACCTAAAAGAAGCCTAAAAATCACTTGCCAAATAACCTGAGCTTATATATATTGCTCGAGCTAGCAGACACAAGCGAAGTGCAGTGTCAGATAAGCAAAAAGTTTTGACTAAGGTCAAAACACCATATCCCAAATACATCATATGACATTATTACAAGACGTACAAAGATTAGCAATGAAGAAGAAGGTTCCAGATTTGAAACCTGGTTACACTGTTGCAGTTCACCAGAAGATTAAAGAAGGTGAAAAGGAACGTGTTCAGATTTTTGAAGGACTAATTATCGCTATTGGTAGCGGACATGGTGCTGATAAGACTTTTACAGTTCGTAAAGTAGTTGAAGGTATTGGTGTTGAAAGAATTTTTCCTCTTTATTCTCCAAGAATCGAAAAGATTCAGGTGAAAAAAGAAGGTAAAGTACGTCGCGCTAGACTTTATTATATGGCTAAGAGATTCGGTAAGTCTGCTAGACTTAAAGAGACTTTTGTTAGCGAAAACGAAATGGAGAAAGAAGTAGCTGCCCTAGCTGAAAAAGTTGCAAAAGAAGAAGCTAAAAAAGCTGCCGAAGAAGGTACAACAGTAGAAGCATAGTAAGAGTGGCCAATAGGCCGATAAATTCAAATTATAAAGACGATCGAAAGGTCGTCTTTTTTGTGCTAATATCGCCACGTCATTACCTCATCTCATGGCCAGCTCCAAACCTCACAAATTTTTCCCCTTAGAATCTCGGCTCAAAAAGCAGGGTTTTAATCTGATTGCTGGTATGGACGAAGTGGGTCGTGGACCCCTAGCCGGACCAGTCGTTTCCGCAGCAGTAATTCTCAAGGATAAAGCTAAACTTCCGGGACTAAATGACAGCAAAAAACTTTCAGCTAAACAGCGCAACACTCTCTTCAATCTAATTCTAGATAACTGCCTCGACTATTCAATCGCCGCTGTCTCTCATGAGTTGGTGGATGAGTGCAACGTCCTTCACGCCACACGCTTGGCCAACGACCTCTGCATCTCAGAATTAAGCCATAAACCGGACATTGCCGTGATAGACGGTCATGACAGCCAAATCCTCGACATTCCTTTTATCACGGTGGTAAAAGGCGATTTCCATATTCGTTCTATCGCTGCAGCATCCATTCTCGCCAAGGTGGTGAGAGATGCCATTATGTATCGCTACGCTGAGGAATTTCCAGAGTATGGTTTCGAGAAACATGTGGGCTATGGTACACGACTGCATCGATCCTGCTTAGCAAAACACGGAATTTGTGCTATTCATAGAAAGTCATTTCAATTATTGAAACATGAAGATAGTAATATGTGGTAATTATGGCGCCGAGAATTTGGGTGATGAACTCATTCTAGAAGGGATGCTCGAAACTCTAAGAGCTGTATCTCCCGATGCAGAAATTACCGTCATGAGCGGAAATCCAAAGGAGACAAAATGGCTCTATAAGGCAAGATATGGCATGGAGGCAGTTGCTAAGTTTCCATCAGGAATTAGAAGCTTTTTGAAATCTATTTTTCCAAATTCGCCTACAAAGGAAGCGGTAGATAATTGCGATTATTTTATTCTTGGTGGTGGTGGACTTTTCAATAATTTAAATTGGCACGCCAGTATTATTTGGGCTATGCAAGCCCGCCAGGCTCTCAGGAAAAATAAACCTATTATCATTTACGGACAAAGCATTGGACCACTTAGCAGTATGGGAGAATTTTTCGTCAGAAGGATTTTTTCCAAGGCTAGTTTTATTGGAGTAAGAGATGAGGATTCAGCAGCCCTATTAAAAAATCTGGGAATTACAAAGGAAATTACCGTAACTCCGGACCTAGCTTTCCGCGTACCTGTGCCAGCTCCCAAGCCTGCCCCTGTACTCACTACTCCCACTGTAATTATCTCTCTTCGCCAGCTCAGCAACATAAAAGATAAATCCATCGAGGAATTTTCAAAGTTCTGTAATTGGCTTATTGAAGAGCGAAAGTGCGTTTTGAAATTTATGGAATTTCAACAGGGAAGTGAAGGCGACAGAAATTTACACCAAAAAGTAATTTCTCAAATTAATCAAAGAGACAAAGTAATTAATATAAATCCAGCGATAGATCCCGAGGCACTTTTCAATCATTTTCAAAAAGCGAGTTTTGTTTTTGCTATGAGAATGCACGCCACTATCTGCGCCATGAAAACTTGTAAACCATTCTTAGCCATCAGTTATTCCAAGAAAATCGATTCACTGATAAAGGATTCTGACCTGGGAGAATACATCATTAGCCACAATGATATCAGCTTCGATAAACTCAAAGCACACTTTATTTCTTTAGATGGAAAAAAGGATAATGTAAAAGAAAAACTCCAAGTTCTAAATAGTGAGAATTTGGAAAAACTAAAATCAGCCGAGCTTAAATTGAAAAATCTTTTGAAGTAATTTTGTGCTTCTGCGTACCTCTTTCTGCTATCACTAAGGCAGCCATTTTATTGGCTTTTTTACATGACATTTCTATATTCATGCCATTCACATATCCACTCAAAAATCCTGCGCGGAAAGCATCTCCACAACCGGTCGTATCCACCACCTTCACTCCGGCAACAGCAGGGACGTTTATTACATCTCCATTCTCGAAAATATCACAGCCTTTTTCTCCAGTAGTTTTAATTAGGAAGCCGCATAAGGAAGCCAATTTATCCTCGCTAAGATCCAGCTTTTTCATCAACATTTCTACCTCGTAATCATTTGCAATCATGCCCACAGACTTCTCAATTAATTCCAAAATTTCTTCTTTGCTCAATGCCGGAATTGCCTGGCCGGGATCAAAAATAAACTTAATTCCAACACTATTAAAATATCTGCCAAAGTGCATCATTCTTTTAGGAGGTTCCGGCGCAATAATTGCGCAATCAATAGTACTAGGATCTACTCCCTTTAATTCCAGCCCATCTTCCAAATTATCCATCGCTCCAGGAGAAAAAATAGAAATTTGATTCTGTTTATTATCACTCAAAATGTAGGCCGAAGCAGTTAGTTTCCCACCATCCACAGCAATCTGACTCGCAGAAATTCCATTCACATCCATCCATTTTTTATATCTTTCAAAATCCATTCCCGCCACGCCAAGAATGACAGGTTCACATTCCAAAAGCTTCAAGCTATAGGCAATATTTCCTGCGCATCCGCCAAATTCATAGTCATGAGTTTTTGCCAAAAAAGACACGCTCAAATTCTTAAGCTGATCGGCAATAAGCGAATCGGAAAATTCACCATCAAAGGTCATCAGGTGGTCGTAGGCAATGGATCCCGTTACCAGAATTTTTTTCATTTTTGCTTAGTGAAAACATCTACTTCTTCACGATCTAGTAGATTCTTGTGTGGACGATCGGTAGATTCAGTAACCTTATCAGCAGGAATAGCGAGAGCCTCATCTATATGCGCCAAACGGCTCTTCTGAATGAGTTTGCCGCTCTCCATTAAACTATCAAATGATTCGCCACAATCGCCCCAGAAGCCCTTCAAAACTTCATGCTTTAGGGTTCCTTGTTCTAGATAGAAGTTATTTACGTCAGTAATTTCCAATTCATTACGACCAGATGGTTTTAGACCCTTAATCACATCAAAAACTTGAGGGTCATACATATAACACCCAACCACCGCTAGATCAGATTGAGGATCTTTAGGTTTCTCCACGATCTTTGTTATTTTTCCATCTTCAAGCTCGGCCACACCATATGATTTTGGATTTGCTACAGGCTTCAATAAAACCTTCGCTCCACGAGGTAAAGCCCTGAAGTCTTTTACCGCTTCAACAAGATTGTCTTCAAATATATTATCTCCAAGAATAACAACTATTTTTTCATTATTAGAAAAGTCTTCAGCTAAGCTCAAAGCCTGAGCAATTCCACCGGCTTTTTCTTGTACTTCATAAGAGATCTTTAAACCAAACTGAGCACCTGAACCAAGTAGTTCCAAGAAGCTTCCAGCGTGGCCAATACCAGATACAATCATGATATTTGTGATACCAGCTTCCTTCATCGCAAAAAGCGGATAATAAATCATCGGCTTATTGTAAACCGGAAGCAAATGCTTATTTGTGACTTTTGTCAGAGGAAACAGTCTGCTACCCGTACCTCCAGCTAGTATTATTCCTTTCATAGGCCAGATTAAACACTAAATTTGGAGAAAAAGCAAGTTTTAAAAGAAGAGGCATGAATAAGGTGAAATTTAGACATGGAGGCATTGACAAAATATGGCATATATGTTACATTGCCATGCTTGATTTGCGTGACGGTCTCAGCCGCAGCACAAACCAAGACCTAGTAGGGTTGCTAGGATGGTACTTAAAGGTCAGTAATCGCTGACTCGGATGGTGTCATCTTCCCCGACCGGTCATGGTTGCGGAAGGAGACAAGTTCCAAGTCAACGATATTTGACAACTGGTACTCAACAATTCAAAGGGTAATCCGAAAGTCGGAGCTACCTCAAGAAATTCAAGTTTTTCTACAGGAGAATATTAAGGAACCTAGGGTGGTAAAGAAACCACCCAGTTCATTTTCGTTCTCAAAATTAACACCCCACACATAGAGCTGGCCAAGGTTGGCACAGGCTCAAAAGGATAGTATGTCGCTAGAACTGAATCGGGCGCTCGAAAGGGCGCGGACCGCAGAGCAGGAGAGCGCAAGTCTCCAGCTCCGCATCGACAACAACCTTCAGCCAGAGATCGATCGCCTCCGCAAAGAGCGTGATCAAGAGGAGCAGGAGAAGGGCAAGGCGAAAGCCGAAGCCCGGACCCAGAGCTCCGCTCGGCAGGATGCTGAGTCCAAAGCCGACGCCCGTGCGCGTCGCATCGCTGAACTCGAAACCGAGGTGGAAGAACTTCAGGAGCGGATCGCCGCCCTGGACCCCACCGAGATCGAGAAGCGTCGGCAGCAGGCCGAGCAGCAGCGACTCGCGCACGAGCAGCAGGTTCGAGAGGACGAAGAAGAGAGAAAACAGGCCGAAGAGAGCGTCAAGAGTCGCGAGACGTTCTGGATGCAGCTCAAGGTCGCTTCGATCGTCTCCATCCTGACCATCATCGGTTTCGTCATTCTCTATCTTGCCAAGGTGGAAATGACGTGGCTGGTGCGTGGCCTGGGTGGCGGCATCGTCGTAGTGCTCGCGTTCTTCGCGCCGCAGATTCTTCGATTGGCCCAGCAGGTGGCACCGCACGCAGCGGCCCACTCGTTCGGAGTCAGTCTCGGATTCGCGGCGACGATCTCGGCCCTCGTGGTATCCCTCGGTCTTCCGTCGGGTCTGGCCCCTTGGGCTCAGGTTCTGATGTGGATCGGTGCATTCCTCGGCTACACCCTGCTGTTTCAGGGTGCGTTTCTATCGGTTCGACAGCTCCTCACGGAACAGCGTGCGGGGACCGATACCACCAACGTTCGTAGCAAGGTGGCCCTCGGTTACATCACCTCCTTCCTCCTTGGGTTGATCGGCGCCGGTTTCTACGAGTACTCCGACTCGGCGTCATCATCAGCCCCCCGCTACCTCGTTCAGGTCCTCATCGGCATGCTCCTCTCAGGGGTTATGTTCCTGATTTCGATGATCGCCAACTGGGCAGCCCAGCACATCGCGGCTCATTCGACCGGCCTCTTCGCTCGCGAGAGCAAAAAGCTGTCCAAGATCGATAAGTGGCTACGGGCCTGTAAGTCCGTTGCCGCCATCGTCTCGGTTTTCGTCGGATGGATCGTGGGGTCCGGGTACGCCTACGCCAACGGGCACACTTCGGTGAGCTCGCGGGCAATGGCCATCGGCATCGGGTTCGGCGTCACTGTCGTCTTCTACTTGATCGAAGGCAAAATCCTCGAAGCGTGTTTCCATCGACGGTACCACGGGGCGGTTCTCGCCATCCTGGTGCTGTTCGGATCACTCTTCGCGGCCGCTACGGCGTACCTGAGCTTCGGCAAGGTGTACTTCGTGGCGAGTGAAGGGCCTCGGTTCGCCGAAGCCCAGAGCGCCCTCGTGAAAGCGGAAAACGACTACCTCGCGGCGAGCGAGGCGACCTGTCGCATGTTCGCGGAACGGCAGGACGACGTCGTCAACAACCCCTACAGCGAAAGCATCAAGGGAATGCAGATGGCTACCGAGATCGCAGGTCGGGCAACTGATCGTAGCGAACTCGTCGAGTCGGCTCGGCTCTTCCAGGAGTCGGGTTCCAAGGCTTCGAACTGCTTGAACAAGGCGGCTCGGGCTAAGAACCTGCTCTCGTCGGTGGTGGTCTTTTCGGAGCCCACCCCGTCGGACCTCAGCTCGCAGTACTGGTTCGGGACTGACATTCCCGGCACCAGCGTCCACTCCGGTTCAGCGCGGCAGGCCATCGTGGCCGTGTGCGTGATCGACTTTCTGATCGTCATTCTCTCTATCTTCGGGTGGTTCTTCGGAGCTCCTCGTCGTGATGAAGAAAACGTGAAAGAGTCGGCCGCCCATGGCCGCATCGTTTCGATTCGTTCGAGCGATGGGGTCTGCTTCGTAGCAACCGGACTCGAGAGCGGTGTACAGTTTGATGATGTCCTCAACGTCAGAAATGACGAAGGAAAGATGGTGGGATCGCTCACAGTCTTGGACATCGACAGTTTTGGCGAGGGCCTCTGCCTCGCCCGTCCCGCTTCCGAGAAGATGATCGTCACGGTCGGCATGACTGTGGCACTCGCGAACTGAGAGTAGGCGAGGGCACGTTTCGCCGGCGTGCCCTCGCTTCCCTCTTCTCCTCCTCCCTCTCCTCCAATCCCAAAAAGGAGGAGGCAACTTGAACCCATGAGTACCAGTTGTCTTCTCCCCCAAGTTTTATAAATTTTACAAGACTTAGGGGAGAAGCACCAACATAGCTTTTCAAAGAAAAAGGCTCACTAACCCAGAGCCTTTTTCACAAATCTAAATTTAAATAATCACCGTGATCTATTTTCCAAGAGTCTCCTCGTAGGCTTGTGATAAAGAAGCCTTTAAAAACAGATCAGGGTTAACACTCTTTTTATCATTTTTATCTCCAACTAGAACCTGGCCACCTTCTGTTTCACCACTATAACCCAAATCTTTAGAAACTTTTATTTCGAAAGTATAATTAGCTGGTGCAGAAATAGAATGATCCTTTGAACTTTCAATCTGATAATTTCTTACTGTAACCTTATAAGTATTATCTTCATAAGCTGCATTAGTTATAGGATCGATACCAGTAAGTGGTGTCAATTCTATGGTAGGACTAGGGTTATTTGCACCAGGATTTTTAAGTACCACGTTAGCAAGATCAGACACCATAGCTTTCAACTTATCAGCAATAGCTGCATCTAGATCTGTTTTAATTTTCATTGCATTTACGTTTTTACCCTCCACCGCCGGTCTTCCATCTGGTAAATTTACCATCTTAAAACTGTAAACGCCTGGAGATTCAAATGTTACATTTAAGCGTTTTTCACCATATTGCGCATAAACTGTTTCACCAAATTTAGTTGGAATTCTATTAACAACAATATTTAATGAGCGAAGTTCACCCTCCATAGCAGCAAAATTTTCTTTAGGTTTTTCAATAGGTTTAGCAGGTTCAACAGGTTTAGCAGGTTCAGCAGGCTTAGCTGGTTCAGCCTTTGGTTTTACTGGTTCAACAGGTTTAGGTTTAGTCTCCTCTTTCTTCTTAGGTTCTTCTACTTTCTTTACCTTAACTTCAACAACTTTACCAAATCTATCTTTTTTTCTATTACCACTCTTTTTTGCAATTTTTAGCTTAATTTTATAAATCACTGGAACCTCAACATCATTTCCATCAACGTCCTTGCCGATAGCGATAGTAGGATCCTCTGTAAGGTCAATATTTCCAACAGCTCTATTGAAAGACAAAAGAAGATTGTAAGCTCCTTCTGGTCCATAAATTTCCTCTTCAGTGAATTTATTTTCTTCAATCATTTTAGCCCAGGCTGCATCTGTAAATTCAGTCATCCCCGCAATGGCAGTCATAATGGCAGTCATTCTTTCCTTTTTTTCTCCATCTTCCATTGTAGAGAAGCCATCAGCATCAATACGATCAGAGAAAGCAACGAAATTCTGAGCTGTAGCGGCTGCGTCTTCATACCAACTTACCTTATGTTCCTTACCTTCTTTATCATTGTATTTATATGCAACCACACTTTCACGCTTAATCTTTTTATTGAAAACCGTTCTATCAACACCACCAGTCATGAAGTAGACAGCCTCTTTAGCTTTTATTTCCGGCTTTTTATCTGCAAGATATTGACCAAGCTCAAAATTTTGAGCCCACACAGATCGTGGTGCTTCAAATGGACTCTTCTCTTTGTCCTTCAAAACAACCAAGTCCTTAGAAGGATCAGCTTTTTGTCTTTCGCTAGTATATTTATCAAGGGTCTTTTTAAAATCCTCGTAAATACCATCAAGCAACCCTGCGGGGTCTTTTTCAACTTCAGGAGCATTTTTTGTTTCTGCCATAAATTTTTTGTTATTTGGTTTTTATTTGTATATATAATACCACATTTGGGCAATTTTATCAAATCGAAAGAGTCAGGAATTTAAGAAAATTTTAGGTTTGGAGAATATAAATTTGGCAGAAATAGATTTTTTGTCTAGGCGCATGAATAGAAAAAATATTTTTAAAATAATAATATAACAATCCAAACAAACTTATGGCTAAGAAAAAAATACAACTAGAAGCAAAAGTGGATCAGATTCTAAATAAGATTGATACCATGGATAAGAAATTTGACACCATGGATCAGAAATTCGATGCTATAGATCAAAGATTCGATTCCATGGACAAGAGAATCGATCACGTCCTAGTTTATGTACAGGAGGAATTTGATACGGTACATCAAAGGTTTGATAGTATGCTCAGCAAAAAAGAGTTTTACGAGTGGACATACAGATACGACGACCTTCTGCAAGAAATGCGTGACGCACGCCAAAATCGTCTACTATTTGAAAAACAATTTGTGGATCTCGATGACACGGTAGCCCAGCACGAAAATAGAATTAAGAAACTCGAGCACAAATCTAAAGCTTAATTATTCAAATACGTCTCAACCGCCTCGATCCACGACCTCATGGCAGGCATTTTTGAGTTCAAAAGAATTGAAAAATTAGGTCGCTTCGCCGGTCTAGGAAATTCAGCAGTTGTTACCGGTAAAACTTTCACTTCCATCTTTTTTATCTCAAAAATCTTCTTCGCAAAGTCATACCAACTGCACACGCCAGAATTAGTCAGATGATAAATTCCAAAAGGCAAAGGTTTGCCGTCCTCCAAAGGTTCTACAATCTGGCCAATTACCGCATTCACTAAATCATGAGTATAAGTAGGGGAACCAATTTGATCATTTACCACCTTCATCTCTGTTCCATTTTGTATGGCCGCTGCACCGTACTTCAACATAGTATCAACGAAATTCTTTCCATTTTTTCCAAATAGCCAAGAAGTGCGCACTATATAATATTTTCCCATACTCTCATTAATCAATTTTTCTCCGGCCAATTTTGATTCACCATAGACATTTATCGGAGCGACAGCATCACCCTCCACATATCCAGCAGACTTCATTCCATCAAAAACATAATCCGTGCTGAAATGAATCAGCGCCGCATCAATTTCCTTACAAAATTTTGCAACATTTCCCACCGCTTCCGCATTAAGCCTAAAAGCTGCATCTCTGTTCTTTTCCGCATCATCTACTGCAGTATAAGCCGTGCAATTTATTACCAAATCCGGCTTTATTTCCAAAAACTTCTCTCTCAATTTCACCGCATCAGTGATATCCAAATCCGCATGCCCATAGGCATGCAAATTCAAACCCACCATCCCCACAAAAAAATCCATGAAGCATGAGCCAAGCATGCCAGACTTACCCAGAAGCATAATTTTAATACGTGGATTTTCCATCGAAAGGATTAGGCAGCTAAAAACTTCGCGATTTCTTTTTTCAAATCTTTTAACTCCACAATTTTCGCATCCTTTTCGCTTCTTGCTTTCCATTCCACGCTCTCTTTCTCAAGCGTACGTGAACTGATTACAATTCTCAAAGGAATACCAATTAAATCAGCATCGTTTAATTTCACGCCGGCGCTATCATCTCTATCGTCATAAAGAACTTCCACACCTTCTTCCAATAATTCTTCGTAGAGTGCATCAGCTCTCTTTACAACGCTTTCATCCTTGCCGAGCACAACTAACTCAACCGTGAAAGGTGCGACCGCCTTAGGCCAAATAATACCCTTATCATCATGAGAAGATTCTACGATTCCGGCAATAAGACGAGTGATACCAATTCCATAACAACCCATTACTAGTGGTTTGCTCTTACCGTCATTATCTACGTAGTTTGCTTTCATCCATTCAGAATAACAAGTTCCAAGTTTAAATACATGACCCATCTCAATAGAATTCTTCACTGCGAGTTTTCCTTTGCCACAAGCGGCACAAGTGTCGCCCTCATTTGCTTCACGAATGTCCGCAAACTCAGGAGTAGGGAAGTCTCTATCGAAATTTACATTCACATTATGGCTATGCAATTCATTCGCACCAGCCTCAAAATTTATACGATCTTTACAGCTCAAATCCGCCACCACTCTCACGTTTGCAGGCAAATTCACCGGACCTACATAACCTACCTCAGTACCTGTAACTTTCTTCACCATATCAGGTGAAACTAAATTCAAATTTTTGCAGCCTAGATAATTGCGAAGTTTTGTCTCGCTCACATGGTAATCACCACGCATCATCACCGCCACCACATCTTTATCAGCTTGGAAAAGTAGAGTCATAGTAGTGCTATGAACTGGCACGCCAAGATGCGCCGCCAAAGCCTCCACTCCAATAATTCCTTCACCGGCCACTTTAGCCATCGGCTTCATTTCCTTATCTTGTTCTTGTGCTTCAAATTTAGATTCAGCTTTCTCAATGTTTGCTTTGTAATCACAACTATCACAAATCATAATTTTATCTTCACCCACGTCAGAAATTACCCCAAACTCTTGAGAATCAGACCCACCCATAGTTCCGCTATCAGCTTTTACAACCACCACATCAATTCCAATACGGTCAAAAATTGCATGGTAGGCAGCCACCATTTTATCGAAACTAATATCAAGACCTGCTTTATCTCTATCGAAACTATAAGCATCTTGCATTAAGAATTCACGAGTACGAAGAAGTCCACCAGTCGCTCTAATCTCATCACGATATTTCCATTGATTTTGATTCAAAGTCACCGGCAAATCTTTGTAAGTACGAATGTATTTACGAGCAAGGTCAGTCACAGTTTCCTCATGTGTAGGCGCAAGAACGCAATCTGTTCCACGAGCAGAAGTAAACTTTAGCAGCACATCCACTTTGTCATAACGACCAGTCTCTTTCCAAAGAGAAGCCGGATGAACAAGCGGCATCAATAAATGTTGAACTCCTTTCTTTGCGAGCTCTTCTTTAATAATTTTATCAATTTTTGTAAGCACATTGAAACCAAGCGGCAAAAATTCATAAAGACCTGCAGCCAACTGATGAACAAAGCCACCACGCTGAAGATATTTGTGACTTACGGCCACAGCTTCCTTTGGAGTTTCTTTCTGAGTCTTACCGAAAAATTTTGAGTAACGCATATTATCTGCTTGTTGTTAATGGGGTCTTGCTGACCACTTTATGTTTTCTCTCTTCTATTTTTGACATTAGTTTTTCCGCCCATTCTTTATGAGCTTGGTACCAGTCAAAAGTTTTTTGAATACCTTCTGTAAAATTCACAGATGGTTTCCAACCTAATTCATTTTGTATTTTAGTTGAATCAATTGCATAGCGTCTATCATGAGCACGTCTGTCATCCACATAAGTGATAAGGCTCTCATCCTTGCCCAAAAACTCTAGTAAGAATTTAGTGATTTGCAGATTAGTTCTCTCATTATTTCCACCAATATTATAAGCATCTCCAATTTTTCCTTTTTCAAGAATCATATCAATCGCACGGCAGTGATCAATCACATACAACCAATCGCGAACATTTTTTCCATCACCATATACTGGCACCGGTTTATTCTCAGAAATTAGACGGAAGAAATAGGGAACTAGCTTTTCTGGGAATTGATAAGGTCCATAATTATTACTGCAACGACTAATAGTCACCGGCATTTCATAAGTTTCAAAATAACTGCGAACCAAGAGATCAGCAGATGCTTTCGAAGCAGCATAAGGACAGTTTGGAGAGATAGGTGTGTGTTCGGTAAATAAATCCGTCGTATCAGTACCGAGATCACCATAAACCTCATCTGTCGAAACTTGATGATATCTCTTCACGCCATTGAGACGCGCCGCCTCCAATAAATTATGAGTACCAACAATATTAGTCTGCACGAAAATCGAAGGACCAGTAATGCTTCTATCTACATGAGTCTCAGCGGCAAAATTCACCACAGTATCAAATTTCTCTTTCGCAAAAAGGTCTTCCACAAAAGCTTTATCGGCAATGTCTCCTTGGACGAAATGAAAACGCGCCTCTTTCAAAAGCTCAGAAATATTATCGAGATTTCCTGCGTAAGTCAGTTTATCTAAAACATAAATCTCATCCTGGGAATGATTTTCAAAACGATAATGGGCGTAATTGCTGCCGATAAATCCGGCGCCGCCTGTAATTAATATTTTCATTTTGCTTCTTTAATAAATTGATCTAAATCATAAATATAATCTGTCGGAACATAGTTTACTGAAGAAATTGCCATCAGTACAGCATCAGGAGAAAAATCATAAAAATCACGGAAACACATGCCGTTCATTAGAATCGCATCGTCAGGTCCGGACAAAGAAAACTCATTCCATTTCTCACCATCGTGAAGACGAGCTTTGATTGTACCTTTCTGACAAATGTACATTTTTTTCTCATGACGTACGGCATGCCCACCGCGCGGCTTCGTCACATCAGTAAGATAATAAACGCGCTCCACTTTCCAATCCACATAGTCTTTAATCTCAATCGCCGTCAAAACGCCGCGCTCATCCGTAAAGCTCTTTAACTTTATTTGCTGAACTTTTGCGCTAGCGTCACTCATTCAAAATTAATTTAAAGTTTTCTTTCACGTTTCTCCTCTCTGTAAGCCTCGAAAATATCTCCTTCACGCACATCTAGATCGCCGGTAAATCTAATACCGCACTCATTTCCTTCTTTTACTTCATGGATTTGTTCATCCACTTTACGTAGAGAATCAATCACACCCTTGCCCACGATATTATCCTCATCAGCGGCAGTAACACCTCTGATAATTCTGATTCTTGCTTTCACTACCAATTTTCCAGAGAGCACACGTGCTCCAAGAATTACTTCTTTTTTCTTTGTTAAGAAAATCTGTTTAATCTGCGCTCTTCCTAGAGTTACAGACACCACCTCAGGCTCAAGCAATCCAGTCAAAATCTTGCTAATATTCTCAAGCAAGTCATAAATAATTGTATATTTTTTCACTTCCACTCTTTCTCTTTCAGCAGTTCTAATTACATTCGCAGAATCATAATCAGTATGGAAAGCCACGATCATACCTTTGCTCGCTGCCGCCATCATCACATCAGAATCAGAAATCAAACCAACTCCGCTGTGGATAATCTTCACCGCAACTTCGTCATTCTTAATCTTCGCGATAGATTGTTTAATAGCTTCAAGAGATCCCTTAGTATCAGCCTTGATAATAATTTTGAGAACTTTTTCTGCCTTCACTTGAGAAATCAACTGATTAGAAGCAGACATTTGCTCTTCCGTCTGAGTCTTATTCAACAATTTAATTTGTTCAGCTCTAGCACGTCCCACTCTTTCATCTTTTACTACCTGTAAAATATCTCCACTCTTTGGTGTCTCACTAAGACCGGCAATGCGTACAGGAGTAGATGGACCAGCAACTGTAATATGTTTACCTGTATGGTCACGCATCAATTTGATACGACCATAAGTACTTCCCACAATCACGTTATCAGATAATTTAAGAGTACCCGTATTTATGAGCACCGTAGCAATAGGACCCAAATTATGATCAAGATTAGATTCAATTACTGTACCAATAGCCTCACGATCTGGATTCGCTTTCAAATTCAACATTTCTGCCGTCAAAAGAATCATATCTAGTAATGTATCAATACCTGTCTTCGCCACAGCAGAAACTGGCACTACCACAGTAGTTCCACCCCATTCCTCAGGCTGAAGTCCATGTTCACTCAATTCTCCTTTTACACGTTCCGGATTAGCATCAGGCTTATCCATTTTATTCAAAGCAACGATAATTGGCACACCAGCATCCTTAGCATGATTCAAAGCCTCAATAGTTTGAGGTTTCATACCTTCATCAGCCGCTACCACCAAGATCGCAATATCTGTAACTTTAGCACCACGAGCTCTCATCGCTGTAAACGCTTCATGACCAGGAGTATCCAAGAAAGTAATCAATTTTCCTTTCTTAATAACCTGATAAGCACCAATGTGCTGAGTAATACCACCGGATTCACCGGCAACTACATTTGTCTCACGAATTGAATCAAGCAATTTCGTCTTACCATGATCTACGTGTCCCATTACACAAACAACCGGAGGACGTTCTTTCAAAGTCGCAGAATCATCTTCTTTTACTAAGTTTGAAATATCTCCACTCATTAACTCTTGAGCATCAGCAATTTCTCTGATTCTCTTGAGCTTTACGCCCATATCGTCAGCAATAATTTGAGCCGTATCAAAATCAATTAACTGATTAATGTTCGCCAAAATTCCATTTTTCATCAATTCTCCAATAATCTTCGCTACCTTAATACCAGTTTTCTCCGCAAACTCTTTTACGGAAATAGTTTCTGGAATTCCAATAGGACCACTAGGAGCAACAACCGGAGTATAAGTTCTATGTTCAGGCTTTTTATCTTTTCCAGTATCTTTACCGGCAGTTTTTTTACGCTGACTTTTTACAATTTCTCTTTCACGTTCTTCAGAAATCATTTCATCATAAATTCCAGCAATATCATCAGGACCTTTTTCTGCATCAATCAATGGTTCATCCACAATTTCTTCTTTTGCTACAGGCTTTGCAGCCACTTTTACTTCTTTCACTTCTGGTTTAGCTTTCAATTCATCTTCCACCAAAGTCGCGATATCATCTTCAATCACGCGCGCTCTCGGAGCTACTTCTACTCCAAGCTTCGCGAGCTTCTCTTTTAGTTCTTTTGTACTAATTCCTAACTTTTCAGCCAAATCGGCAATTTTTGTGGACATTGATGAATATAAGTAAACACAATAAAAAACGTTTGAAGTCTACGCAAAAACAGTTTCAAAGTAAAGGAGAGTTAGTGTATTTTCATTAATACATAATCCCTACAATTCCATGGAAAATTTAATTATCGTCATAGGTATAGGCATTCTCGCTGCCCTTATCTATATGATCTACAAACAGCAAGGTGGGAAAATCGCCCCAGACGAGCAAGAGAATAAGATGCTTTTTGAGTATATTGAGTCACTTCGCAAGGAAATTCGCGAAGGACAACACATCAATCGCCGTGAGACCGATGATAAACTCGATAAAATCCACGAAAGATTAGCCAAAGGACTAGAACATTCCTCCACGACTTCCCAGAAACAATACGAGCAAAGCGTGAAATTAATCACTGACGTTACCGAAAGACTTACAAAATTGGACGAGACCAATAAACAAGTACTAAGTTTTTCCGAACAAATGCAAAATCTCGAAGACATTCTCAAGAATCCTAAGCAAAGAGGTATTCTTGGGGAATATTATCTCGAAACTCTTTTGAAGAATGTTCTCCCAACCGGATCTTTCCAGATGCAATATCCATTTAAGGATGGAACTATCGTTGATGCTGTGGTTTTTGTGAAAGAGAAGGTGATCCCAATTGATTCCAAATTTTCTCTCGAAAATTATAATCGCTTAGTGGCCGAAAAAGATCCTGTCGAACACGCTAAATTAGAAAAACTTTTCAAAGCCGATCTCAAAAATCGTATCGATGAGACTGCAAAGTACGTGAAGCCGTCAGAGGGGACTATGGATTTCGCTTTTATGTTTATTCCACATGAAGCAATTTATTATGATTTATTAGTATCCCAGGTCGGTGCGCTCAAGGTAAATACTCGCGACCTTATCGAATATGCGTTCAAAGAAAGACACGTGATTATTGTGTCTCCTACTTCTTTCTTGGCTTATTTGCAGACAGTGCTCCAAGGCCTCAAGGCTCTCCAAATCGAAGAATCTGCTAAGGAAATTCGCAAGAATGTAGAACAGCTCGGCAAACACGTCTTGAGCTACGAAGAATATTTGCAAAAACTCGGCGGCCATCTCGGCACGACAGTAAATATGTACAACTCTGCTTACAAAGAATTCCGCAAAATTGACAAAGACATTTTCCGCATCACTGATGGCGACGTCGGCGGCAAGGCCGAGGCATTACTTATAGACAAACCATCCCTCGAAGGATAACCGGGCGCTTGCGCTCTAATATCAAAAAAAGAAAAACAAATTTTCTTGCATCAAATCATCCTGGTGGAATAGTATATAAAAGTTAAATTTTTAATTCAATCCCATGGAAGTCCGCACAAAAGCTTTAGTTACTGTTTTATTAGTTGGCGCACTTGTTGGCGTTTACAGCTTACAAGCTTCAAATCCAAATCTTTTCAAAGGTGAATTAATTAAGAGGGACGCCGCTCCTGCAGTTACTGATTCTACAGCTGTGCAGACACCTGATTTGACAGCAGACCTAGTAATAGTCGCTCCTGCTGAAAAAGGCGGAGACATCAGCGCAAAGGTAACAATTTCAAACAAAGGTCCAGGCAATATCGACGGCAAGAAACCATTCAAATACAGCGTCTACATCAACAAAACTGAAGTTTTCTCAAACACAGATTCATACAGCACAATGACAGCAGGTGATTCATTCAGCTTCACTTACCCAATCTCAAAAGCTGTATACCAATACGCAGACTCCGGCACTGCAAAAGTCGTAGTAGACACAGACAATGCCATCGCCGAAGGTGACGAGAACAACAACTCAAAAGAGGTGAGCTATAATTTAGCTAAATAAGTTGGAATAGTAGAGTCTAAATTTTTGACATTTTTATTAAACCTTTGATACAATAAGTGCGGCGTTTGGAGGGTTCGCCCTCTCACGGCTTCTAAGCTGTAGCCAAGCGCCAACTAAGAATCTGCTTCAATAGAAGCGGATTTTTTTCAATCCTCTTCTGGCAATCCATCATGCAGCAATCTACTCATAGTCTTTTTATTCATGCCCCAAAACGGAATAATGCTCCAGAAAAACTTATGCCCATTATCTATTTGCTTAACAATTACTCTGACGCGATTTCTTTTAACTACTGCAATAAATTCATAGTATTTTACTGGCTTCATCACTGTTTCAGTTCGACCATGCATTCGTATTCTCTCAAATTTATTAGTTTCAAGTATTCCTTGCAAAGTATGAGAACACCTT
This sequence comes from Candidatus Peribacteria bacterium, assembly GCA_943357285.1. Classification (GTDB taxonomy): domain Bacteria; phylum Patescibacteriota; class Gracilibacteria; order UBA1369; family LOWO2-01-FULL-3; genus JACRIB01. The sequence continues at coordinate 62,758 of CALRGJ010000007.1, forward strand.
AAAATTTCCGGCACAAGACTGAGTAGTTTAAATCTCATGTATTGATCCTGTTCAGAGCGAGCCTTTTCACGTCTTTTAAACTTAAGATGTTCTAATCCATGTGAACCAAAGGATATTTTTTCCTTAAAATAAGGACAATGGACTTCCAGTAAAGATTTGTATAGCGCTTCGCCCTTTTCTTTTATTTCTCTGAATTGCTCATCACTAAATTTTAGCATTTTAGTCGAATAATAATATTTCTGAACCTGTAAGGAATCCTTACAAGTTCATGCTTATTATAGGTGAGCATACACTCACCGTCAACAAATTAGATAACAAAAAATAGTCCGACTAGCGGACTACTCCCGACCACGTTCCTAGGCTGGTTGTCCCAGTCACGCCACCATCCGGTGACAGTTCAGAATACAGGTCTTTGTACTTAATAGTCTATATATTGAATTATCGAAAAGCAACCATTTTCTTGGCGCTCAGTAAATGGTCATATCAAAACAACCTCCCTTGCGCCCCTTTCCCATTCACCGCCGCCACATACGCGCAATAATCACAGGCCTCACCAGCACCCGGAATCTCCTCACCCCGCAAGCACTCATATATCTCGCCAATCTTTCCCTCCACCCACGAGTCATCTCCCTTATACGGAATCAGCTTCACCGTAAAATCCAACCTTCCATCAAATCCCGCCTTATCCGTCACACCATTGCAATACACAAAATATCCCACCTCCGACACCGCAAATCCATTCTTACGAAAGAGCCACTGATACACCTCCATCTGTCGCTTGTAACCATCCTGCCACTCGGCATCAAGACTCACTTCACCATCCTTAGAAGTCGCTTTGTAATCCACAATTATGAGCTCGCCTCCCGTAGCCACCCACACATCATCCACGCCACCGGTCACTAGGAGATTTGTTTCCGGCACTTGATAGGTGATACCTCTGCGCATGGAATCGCGCCACTCATCCATTTGCGCATGTTTGAACGGCACGGCATTTACACCCGCCGCTTTCATTAGGGGATGAGCCTCACCTTTGGCCCTATAGCTATCAAACTCTTTTTTGAGCAACGTATCCACAGCCGAATTCAACGAAAACGGAAAACTCGGCGGCTGCCCCACACCCAATCTGCGATCTAGATAAAAACATCTCGAACACTTGATGAACAAATCAATCTTCGACCGACTCAGGCGAAAAGGCGAGGTAGCCGTCGGATTATAAAGATTCCGTGTGCGTTGTGGTTTGTAGTATTGGGACATGGGGAATTATTTAATTACATTTTATTTTTTTTGGAGCCTTGTCTTCCTTACATTGTGGCATGTATAACCAAAAATTAATAGGACTTTCTGGATTATTTGATTTAAACCCTTTGGAACTATTAAAAGAGATTTGTAAATGATTATCCCCACATTTTTCATGAAGAATGTCGAGAACTTCAAATCTATATTTTTCAGTATTACTAAAAGATTCAACCTTATCTAAGAATAAAGATATTTGATTATTAGTTTCAACCTCCCATAATTTAAACCTTTCAAATTGTCCATAGGAATAAGCCCCCAGTCCAGCAAAAAAATCAGCCAACTGGATCAAGATATGTTTCCTTGAACAATCCGGAGTTATTTTCCCTAAATTAATCTTCTCAAACTCAGGATTCTCTCCAAAAAGATCATTTACACATAAATGCTTCTTACTTGAAATACAATCCAGAAGTGTTTTCCAATCCACAGAAGATTGTTTGTCTGGAACCCAATGCCAATTAGTTTTTATAGGCCATCTTTTACTCAAGGTAGTTGAAACCAAATGATAATACATTCTAACTAGATTCTCATTGTCATTTCGCCATTTAACTCCTTTGTGTCTACTATCATCCATATCCCAAATAAGGATATCGACCCTTATTTTATCGAGATTATCAAACACAAAATTTATAATTTTCTCTGCTACAAATTTATATTTTGCATTCTTTAGTTTTTCCCATTTAAATTCATCGTGCACGCCAGAATCATCGAATATTTGTTTCAATTTTTCATTGATTAGCTCAAGATCAGACTCTTTTAAGGAAACTAGGGCTAAACTTTTAAACCTCCCTTCTTGATGATTAGAATCGTCCGAAAAAGCATAGTGAGTAAAAGAC
>CALRGJ010000008.1 GCA_943357285.1 Candidatus Peribacteria bacterium
TGCAGACAATGAAGATCCAATTTAATAAGAAATTAGGCTTAAACAAGGGAATATTTGTTGTTCCGGTTTTTCAGGAGGAATTGAATAAAACCAACGCTCAATATCCCCACGTTGTTAAAGATTTTCTTTCTTTCGCAATAAAATCTGAAAACTTCAAAGCTGATTTTGGTGAAACTTTTTTTACGCATGTGAATGAAGAAAATTTCCCAGGAAAACTTTTAATAATTGGTGCCGGCTGCGCTGAGAAATTTACTGCAAATAAAGCTAGAATTTTCGGTGCTAAAATTGCGAAGGTTGCCAAACAGACAAAATGTGAAGCACTTTCATTCTTATTACTACCAAAATTAGAAGAGTTTATAGAGGAATTAGCAGAAGGCTTACTGTTCCTCCAATATGATGTGGGTGTTCAGAAAGTTAAGAGTAAGAAGCCAAGTACCGCTATACAGAAAATTGAATTTGTTACAGCGGGGAATAGTAAAGATTTAGAATCAAAAGCTTCAAAGGCACAAAGCATTGACGAGGCAGTTACTTTTGTAAAAGATTTGGTGAACAATCCTTCAAATGTTGTGACCATAGATTACATGGCTAAGGCAGCTGAGAAAGTTGCTAAGGATAACAAATATAAAATTAATATTCTCGGAATTAAAGAATTCACCAAGAGTCACTGGGGTGGAGTACTAGCCGTAAATCAAGGTTCTGATAATGAACCTAAATGCGTGGTAATGGAATATAACGGAGCTTCGAACCCAAAGGAGAAACCAATTGTCCTTATTGGAAAGGGTGTGGTTTTTGATGCCGGTGGATATAATATTAAGCTCACCGGTAGTATTGAAACCATGCATCAAGATATGGCTGGTGCAGCTGCGGTATATGGAGTGATGAGTTTATTGAAAAAATTTGGAATTAAGAAAAATGTTGTAGCGATTACGCCAATTGTTGAAAATTTGATTAACGAAAATGCTTTCCGCCCATCAGACATTATTACAATGCTTTCCGGTCATACCGTGGAGATTACCAATACTGATGGAGAAGGTCGTCTAATTCTTGCTGATGCCATTACTTATGGTCAGGAATTCGATCCAAAGTACATGCTTAGCATTGCAACCCTTACAGGTGCTGTTTCAATTGCTCTAGGCGATCGATATGCCGGTATCCTTGGTAATTCCACAGAATTGCAGGATATGCTCTCAAATGCAGGAAAACAGGTTGATGAACTTGTTTGGCCTTTGCCAATTCACCCAGACTTTAAAAAGAAATTAAATAGCACTGTTGCCGATCTGAAGAATAGAGATCCAGCTACCTTCCGTCTTGCAGGAACTGCAAAGGGAGCAGCATTCCTCGCTAACTTCTACGGCAAAAAAGAATGGTGCCACATCGATATTGGAGGCACAGCTTTCACCAGCGACCCACAAGAATTCCAAACCATGGGAGCAACTGCTCATGGGTTAAGATTATTGTTGAGATTCATTGAGAACCTCTAAAACCTTTAGAATCCATCTCCGCTCGTGCACACATGAAATGCGTGATAAGACGCAGTCACAGCTTCAGCAGATCCCGTGATGGCTTGTTTGAATTCTGAATCACAACAGTCTCCAGCGGCAAAAACTCCACGAATATTTGTCTCGCTCTTACGATTGATAATGATTTCTCTTTTAGCATTCAATTCGACTCCAAGATCTTTAGCCAATTCTGTCTGAGGATCCTGACCTATCGCCATAAAAATTCCCTGCATCTCAATTTCCTTTCCTGACATCGTACCTTCGCCAGCTTTGAACTTCACTTTCTCCATACTCTTTGTGCCGGAAATGGATTCTATCTCTGTCTTATAAAGAATTTCGATTTTTGGATTTTTAGCTATTCTCTGAGCATTCAATGGTTCGGCTCTCAAGAAATCTTTACGCACAATTAAATAAACTTTGCTCGCATGTTCACTCAAGAAAATGGCTTCCTTTGCTGCGCTATCTCCACCTCCAACAACTGCAACAACCTTATTTTTAAAGAATGCACCGTCGCAAAGTGCGCAATATGAAACACCTTTATTCTCAAACTCTTTTTCACCAGGAACTCCTAAATGTTTATGTTTTGTACCAGTGGCAATTAAAACTGTTTTGCTAATATATTCGCCTGTAGAGGTAGTTGTTTTAAATTGAGGATATCCATTCGCATCCGGTAATTTTTCAATCTTTGAAACTATCTCACCTTTAATTTCCGCGCCACTTGCCTCAGCATGTGAATAGAGAGACATCGCTAAATCTGGACCTGTTGTACTAATAATTCCAGGCCAGTTTTCTACTAAATGAGTAGTAGTAATAAGTCCTCCAGGCAATTCAGCAAAAACTAAAGTCTTTAAACCTAAACGTGTTGCATACATTCCAGCGGAAAGTCCGCTGCATCCTCCTCCAACAACAATAAAATCGTACATAAAATAAAAGTTAATGAGTTCGCCCGACCATTATATGCAAAATAGCCACTTCTGGAAAACTATTTTATTCCCCCAAACGCAGTTTTTCTTCTGTTTAAGATTTCCACCACCTTCCCAATACAGGTGTTGCAGCCAGTTCCGGCACCAGTGACTCCGCTCAAGGCTTCTAAAGTGTTGTGACCCTTCTCAATAGCTTCTTGAATATCCAAGTCTGTCACATGACGACAATGGCAAATTACGGTTTCAGTAGCTTTTCTTAACCGCTCTTTTTGAGATGTCTTTTCAAAATAATTAACTATCGCTTTTTTCATGGCTCTCAGTGCAGGAATAGGGAAGGCATCTTGAGGATGAATTTTTTCATTCAACATTGATAGAATGTCTTTTTCTTTTAATTTCAGCGCATCTTCTATAAACATTCCTCCGTTTTCATTTAACATCTCTGCGAGCTTCTCAGTATATTTTCGTAAATCATCTTCACCTTCTAAATTCCATTTGAATTCTTCTATAGCATCAAACTCCGGAATTTCTCTATCACGACGAACCTTTATCCAGGTTTTAATTAAAGTTTTTCCATCTGTAGATTTACTTTTACCAAAGCCATCAGCTGTATGGATTTCGGCTTGCTGTACTGATAATTCATAATTCATGATGACCACATTATAGCAATTCGCCATAAAAATACCATCGTCACAACTCTATCTGTCCAGAATTTAGAAAAATTTTAAGAAAATTTTAACTTTGTTTGTTACAAGTGAATCGCGTCATAGGAAATACGCAGAAAATAAAACTCGTAGACCCCGCTCAATGGAGATGCCCATCTACCCCATGCTAAGCCATGGCGTCGCACTAATTGTACGACACAAACTTGGGCGGGTTAGTCTACGGAGGACGCTCAAATTAAAATTATGTAATATTTTTCTTTGCCAATTGTATACCACTACGAAAGTTCTTAATTTTTAACAAAAATATTTATGAACACCAAGCGTTTCGTTTCTGTAGTAATGATCTTAGGCCTTATGGCTACAAACATGGCTCAAGCTTTCGCTGATACCATCTTGAGCACATCAAGCGATCCACTTACAACTACCACAAGCGTAGAAAAATCTGAAAAACATGCAGAGAAAGAAGTAGAAAAGGCAAAGAATAAGGAAGAGAAAGAAAAGAAACATGCAGAGAAGGAGGCAAAAAAAGAAGTGAATCTTGTATGTATGCAGACAGCAGTAGGTACTCGTGAAGCCGCAGTAATGACTGCTTTAGATACTTACAATGCAGCTCTAAAAACTGCTCTGACAACTAGAACCAATTCACTAAAAGCCGCTTGGACTTTGACAGAGGCCACTGCTCGTAAAGAAGCCGTGAAAAAGGCTTGGAGTGATTTCAAGGTTTCCTACAAATCAAGCAGAGCTACATTCAGCAAAGCAAAAAAATCCACTTGGTCAGCTTTCAATGCTGAAAGAAAAACATGCAATGCTACTTCTGACGCAAAAGACGCCGGAAACGATTCTGAGATTTAATAGAAATACGACTACATAGGAAATAACAAAATGACCCTGGCCTAATCAGGGTCATTTTGTTTGACTAATCATGAAATTTCGTTAAGGTGTAGCCAATTCATACAATAATTATCCTGATATCAAATGGCTTTAGAAGGACCACAATCCGAATCTGAAATCTGGTTCCCCAAAGGGATGGATCTTCCATTTGAGCAAATGCCAGATTTGGCAGGTGCCGATTTAGATCGTCTTGCTGCCGAAGTAAATGGCGAAGCTAATGAGAGAATTCTCGAAGATTCCGGAGTTTCCAGACGTACTATTTTGAAAATGATGGCAGCTGCGGCCGGTTATACAATGCTCAGATCAGTTCCAGCCTATGCCGACGCACCAGCCACTCTCAATACTGGCACTGGTGGTCCAGACTACGATCCTAAATCAGTTTTTCATATTACAATTTCTGCGGTAGGAGGAATGGATCACATTTACACACCATATGGGTGGAATGCAGCTTCAAACATTCAACAAGGTCAGTTAAAAGGAGTTCCATCAAATCTATTTCCAGGGGCATTTAATTTTCCTGTTACACCAGGCGCTACGCCGACAGATCATTTTCTGAATATGTATGCTAAGCAAATGCTGCTTATTCGTCAGCATCAGCTTACTAATGGTCATCAACAAGGTCAGATGGAAGCTGCAGTGGGAAGTACTACTGATACTCGTATGCCGGATAATATGGCAATTTTAGCGGCTCAAGATATGCCAGGTTCAGCTCTTGCTTACATTACTGGAGGTGGAATGACCACTTTTCCGGCAGGTATTATTGCGCCAAGTGATTTGAGTAATCTAGATTCTTTCAAAGCTCTCGCTGATCCAAATGAAATCGATCCAAAAAATCCAAACTTGAATTCTAAAGTTCTCGCCGATAAATCTTTGGCAGATGTCTATTTGAGACGTAAAAATGAATTTGATAAACAACGGGGGAATAAAAAATTATTACCAAAAGTTCGTGCTCGTACTGGTGAACGTTTTACTGCGCAGGGGATTAGAGACAAGATGAATCAATTTTTAAATATTATTGGGACTGTTCAAACAAAATATAATAATAACCAAATGGTGGCTGGTGGAGTGATTGCCATGAATCTTTTTCAGTTAGGACAGACTCGCGCTGCAAAATTTGAAATGGGTGGCTATGATACCCATGGCGATCCGGCTGGTGCTCAGACAATTCAGAGAAATTTGATTTTGTTTCAGAACATACATTTGTTAAAACAAGAAGCCGCAGCTATGGGCATTCCACTTTGTATTACGGTGGAAAGTGATTTTGGTCGTATCAATATGGGATCTGGAAGCGGTCTTTCGTCTCATCACGAAATTGGACATACAATGATTATGCATCCATATATGAATGGTCCTCGAGTGGTGGGAGTGACTGATGCAAACAAGAATCTTATTGGTTCAACAAATGTGAATGCCACAGATACTAAATATTATGAAAAAGATATTGCCGGAACAAAAAATGCTAAACTTCCCGGACATGATCTCACCTTAACTACAGTCAGCACACAGGATGCTGTAAGAAAAGCTTTAAAAGCTGCATAAAATTTTATGGATAAAATAGACTTTAGATCACAACCAGACGTTCAAAGAATTCCATCAAAAGCTCCAAATAGACCTTGGAATTCTGGCATTATGAATACCATTGGAAAACTTCGTAGTTCTATTGGAATGATTGCTGCAGTGGGAACAATAGGTCTTTCTGCTGCTGCATGTGAAACTGATGAGAAGTCTGATAAATACGGTGATAGCGCGCAGTTTCAGGGTGATAGCTTGCCCGAGGATTCTACGTCTGCCGATAATACCGGAGGTGATGGCACGGACACAGCTGTAGACACTGATGCAAATATAGATCCACTAACGGGTTTAGTAATTTGTGATGAGCAGCATGCACTTACAGAGCAGTTTTTGGGATTAAGTGAAACATTGGAACAATGTAAAGGTTGCCATACGGTAAATGGTGCTTGGAGATGGAATACTAGTTCTCCTGCTGCGCTTGAAGATTCCATGAAAGGCTTTAGTAAATTTGCTCGTATGAAAGCTGATAATGGACAGCCCTTTATTGTTGAACTTCCACAAGGACAAACTACCGTAGATGGTGTACTGAAAAAACATCAAGGTGGTCATAGAGATTTGTCTGATTTAGATAAGCAGTTACTAACCTCTTATTCCGATTCTTTAGCAACTTACGATGCTGCAAATGGTGGAGAGAATGCACAATTGCCTGTCATTAATACAAATTGTAATGACGGACAATTGCACATTACGCAGGAAGAATTTTTCCAGACTGTTGAAATGTTGTCCAATCAAGAAGTTTTAGCGAAATTCCTGAGAATGTTCGCGCCAAATTTACCTGAAAGTATTCCGAATGTAGACTCTAGCGAAATGCTAGCTGCAAGCATTCGTCAAGCTACTCACACACCTGCTTTTTATAAATGGTTGGAGAATGAATTCAATGATATTACTCACGCTAGGAGTTTAAGCGATAAAAATACAGCGATCGATTCACTGACAAAAATGATTCCAAGCTTGAAGGCTAATTTGGTAGGTGCTGAGAATGCTGATGTTGCCAATAGTCTGAATGATTTACTTTTGTACATTGCCTTTAATGAATTGCCTCTTACCGAATTGCTCAAGGCTCAGTACATTGTTTTGCCTGGAGAAAAAATGAATAAAGATGACCCTAATTTTAATATTGCAGCACATTTAATTAAGGTCCCGGTGAACGAGCCACCAATTGCGGGAATGTTTACTCATCCGGCATGGTTACGTATAAATAATTCCACTGAGTCCAATCAAGACAGGGGACGCACTCTTCGGGCACTTAGATTTGCAATCGATTTTGATATTTTATCTTTGGGATCCCAGATGACTCCTAGCGATAATAAAAAATATAAAGATCCGGTAACTATTAATAATCCAGATTGTGCCGGATGTCATAATGGACAAGGTCATATGGATCAAATCGCTCCTATCTGGTCTAGATTTCCAGATGTAGATGGAAAATTTGATAGCTCTGATAATTTCAAGTTTCCTCCTGATCAACTTGTAGTTAGTTACAATGGACATAAAATTAATATCAATGCCAAGGACTCTGCCAGACAGCTGATGACATTGTTAGTATTGGATCCTGAAATGGACGAGAGTGCTCCGGATTTTAATCCAGATCGTCAGTATCCTTTTGCTCGTTCAATGGCAAAAATGACTTATAGAATGATTACTCACAATGAGCCACTTATCCGTCCAGCTGCAGGTGAAGCAAATTATGATGATAAATTATTAAGATATAATGCCGAGAGCGGATTTTTTAGAGATATGGCGAAATTTTTGAAAGCTAATAAATATAATTTCCGAGAACTAGTTGTTAAAATGGTTATGAGTCCACACTTTCGCGCTAATGGAAAATTGAATGCAACAATTACTCCTAATAGAGAAATTCAATTGGAAAATGTTGGTCCAAATTTAATTACGCCTGAAGAATTGGATGTGCGTTTGCATCAATTATTTGGTGATGATATTTTCAAATTGGGTATTCATCAAATGGTCATGAAAGATCATTTTGTGGACCTAGGAGGTAGCGATCCTTTGGTTGCAAATAAGCGTAATTCTACGGGAGATTCAAGTAGGGAATTGGCACTCAATGCCGTAGCTTTTAAGTGCGGTGCAGCCGTTGTTTCAGATCTCGCCAAACCAAATGCGCAGAGAAAGATTTTCAGCGCTCTAAAAGGACCTATTCAGGATCTTAAACCAAAGGTTAATTTTGAAGATACAGATACTATTCCGGAAGTTGAATTCCAAATGCGTCAGGTCTTTGTAAGAATCAGACACTTAGCACTTGGACAATTTAACTTGAGTACAAATGATAAATTGATTGATCAGGATTTCAAGAAGTGGTTGGAAATGTGGGAACAATACAAAGACGATTTAGGTAGCAAAAAAGTTGCGACATTGCAGCAAAGTGGAAATATCAAAGATGATGTATATGGAGTAATTAGAACTTGGGAAGCTTTTATGATTGATTTGATTGCTAGCTCGAAGTTTTATTTTAGTTCACCTGTTGAGGAGACTGAGGAATAGAGGCACGAAAAAACGTGCACGCTAAAAAGCTGAGCGCACGGCGCGAGGGCGCAACGAAAAAAATGTGGCAAAGAAAAAGCAACTCGCAAGGTGTATGGCTTTTTCTGGGTACTTGTCGAATGAGGTACCCGATTTATTAGTGGGTCCGAATTCGAACGACCGAGAAAAAGTTTTTGAATTTTATATGAATTTTGGGAAATGGACGAGGGGGCCGGCCGCGGGCGCTTCTGATGCGGCCGGCCCCTTCTCCATTCTTCGCTCTCACGCTCAGGAGTGCTGGCTATTTTGGTGTGAGTCACCAACACTCCTGACTTTGCAGCTCAAGCTCCGAAGAAATGGAGCGAGCCACGAGGGTCACTTGGACGACGGCCAAGAGACCTGGAACGCGTTTCCCTGCGGCGAGGAATAGGCGTTCACTTTCTTCACGTTGGGGACGGCGCCCAACGTTGGCTTCGACGGAGCGGGGGAGACGACGTCAAAGTACCACGTCGCCGGCGCAGTCGCGGGGGTCATGTCTACCCCGACGACGTACGCCTTCAGCAAGCCAACGAACTGGCTACTGCTCTCCATCTTGACCACGTACGGCACCTCGCTGCACCAGACCTCCACGTACTGAGGCTTTTGCACACCTCCTGGACCATCCGGGGGGAGGGTGATCTGGACTGACTGATTGGGCGCATTCGCCGTCACGAGCCATCCATTACCGCCGTACTGCGCGTACATCTTGAGGCGGTGAGCAATGTCGCTCGGTCCGCACTCAGAGTCCTGGCAGTCGATCTTGCCGTCGCCGTCGTTGTCCACGCCGTCGCCGCAGATCTCACCGATTCCGCAACCCACGATTGTCGTGTGGGAGCAGGTGCCGGTGTTATCGCAGGCGTCCGTCGTGCACGGATCGCCATCGTCACACTTCAGTCCAGTCCCACTTGCGCAGGTACCGGCCGAGCAGACGTCACCGCTGGTGCAGACATCGCCGTCGTCGCATGCCGCGGTGTTGTTCACGAACGCGCAGCCCTTGGTCGGGTCACACGAGTCCGTTGTGCAGGGGTTGTTGTCATCGCAGACGATGTTGCTATGAGTGCAGTTCGGCTGACTTGCGCCAGTATCGAACGTACACTTGTTGCCGTCATCGCACGCGACTGAATTTCCCTTGCACACTCCCGCGAAGCAAACGTCGCCGACCGTACCAGGGTTGCTGTCATCACACATTGAGCCCGAGAGCACGAGGTTTAGGCAGCCGCCCATAATACTGTCGCACGTATCCGTCGTGCAGGAGTTGCCATCATCGCAATTCTTCATGCCAGTTCCCACGCAGGTACCACCGGCATCACACTGGTCGCCGGTCGTGCACGAATCCATGTCGTCACACGCCACGCCAGCCATTGGAGAGAACACGCAGCCCGTTGTCGGGTCACACGTGTCGCTCGTACAGGAGTTGTTGTCGTTGCAGACGGGAGCTACCCCGCCCACACAACTCCCGCTTGAGCACTTATCGCCGACCGTACACGCGTCGCCGTCAGTGCATATGCCCGAAGTGTCGGTGTGGACGCAGCCATTGGCTTTGTCACACGTATCCTTCGTGCATCCATTCTGATCGTCGCAGTTCACCGCCGTGTACGTGCACTTCACGCCACTAGCCGGGTCACCCGCGTCATCGGTACAGGCATTGTTGTCATCGCAGGGCGTGAGGGGCTTGATCCCCGCGCACACGCCATCTGCGCCACACATGTCGGTTTTCGTAGTCGAGTCGCCGTCATTACACGACGTACCCGCTTGAACCGCGTGCTTGCAGCCGACATCGGGGCTACACGAGTCCTTCGTGCAGCTGTTCATGTCGTCGCAGTCCTTCGAAATCGCACCAGGGACACACGCCCCAGCCACGCAGACGTCGCCCATGTGGCACATGTCGGCGTCTTCACAGGACTTTGCGTTGTTCATGAAGCTGCACTTGCCGGTGGCAGGATCGCACATGTCCGTCGTGCACCCGTTCTGATCGTTGCATTCCACTTTCTTGTGGACGCAGCCGAGAGTCGAGTCACACGTGTCGGTCGTGCAGGCATCCTTGTCATCGCAGTCTTTCTTGCTCGAGCCGGGCAAACATGCCCCGGCCGTACACTTGTCTCCCGTCGTGCACGCATCGCCATCGTCGCACGGCAGGAGATTGTTCACGTGCTTGCAGCCGTCGCCGGTCTGCAGCGGATCGCAAGCGTCCGTCGTGCAATCATTGCCGTCGCCGCAATATGCAGAGCCGGAGCCCGTACACATGCCGCTGATGCAGAGATCACCCGTCGAGCACTTGTTGCCGTCGTCGCACGCCTCGCCGTCCCCCTTCTGGGAGTGCGAGCAGGTGCCGTCGGCGTTCACGATGTCGATGGTGCAGGAGTTCTGGTCGTCGCAGGGCTTGCTTGCCCCGTCGACGCTATCCTGACCATCGCCATCGATCTTGCCGTCGGCGTTGTTGCTGTTGCCGTCGCCACCATTGCTGGCGTCGCCGGTTGCATCGGAACTCTGACCGTCCGATACTTGGGTCGTCCCATCATCTCCGCACCCGGCCACAAGGACCAGGAGCGCGACCAGCATGAGACTGCTGATCAAATTGAAGCGCGATTTGCGCATGTTGCCTCCGAGAAACCCCAGCCCTTTCGGCGCGTGGGGTAATGGTTGGCCTAGCCACAGCGATCAGAAGCACATGCCTCCGAAACATTCGCTATGCTAGCCGTTTCGCCTCTAGGTAGACGCAGATATTTTGAGGGTTTAGCTACTACCCTCAACTTACATGCACCTCACCAGACACTTACGGATTCTTCAGTTGTTACCAACTTTCAGGACCGTCGACATGAAGGCAATAAGTAAAGTCTAGAATCTCAAAAACTGCCCGCTTTTGAATGTGATTCTGAAACTTACATTACCTTCATGATCGACGGTCCTGAAGAGTCGAAACATAAAAACTAAAATATAAAATTCAAATTACAGCGCATTAAAGCACTGTATTACCTTGCGAGTTGTTAAGGAACATCTAACCTTAACTACTCAGCCAGTCCTCAACCCGTCTCAAAGATTTTTGATAAGACAGGGAGAATTGACCTCGTCAGAGGTCCATGAACGATCGCATTAAGCGGGCAGGCCAATGGACAGTAAAGATTAGAGAGTGACAATACATAAAAATCGTGCATTTGTCAACGAGGTCTGCGTTGGCTTCCAGATTACATTACAAACTATTTTGGGAAAGAAAAAACCCGCCTTGCGGCGGGCTTTTTCCCCTCATTCCTATGAAAAATGTCATTCGTACTAAAATTGAATCTTAGACTAGTAGCCGTAGTTGTAATCAACTGGGCCATAACCTAAAAGGTAGTTGTTGTACATCTTGTACAAAATTAGAGCCACCTCACCTCTTGTGATTTCCTTATCTGGGTTCAAGTAAGACTTAGAACCGTTAGAATAGTTATATCCGAAGAATCCCATATCGTATGCAACTCCGGCGAAATCTTTATACCAAGCACTATTTGCATCTACGTCAGCGTAGTATGAGAAAGAATAACTTGGAACCTGGTAACCTGTGAAAGCTGCACTACCCTTAAGAGCGAATTTCAAGAACTCTGCTCTAGAGATGTGTTTGATTACACCTGCGCTACCATCTTTATAACCCTGAAGCATATTGTAGAACTTAGCAGTTCTCACGTATGGCATATACCATTGTACTGGATCAGCATCCCAGAATCCCTGGTTTGAACCATCACTAGGTAATAGAGTTATATTTGGGAAAGATTTCAAAACTACTTTAAGTACTTCACTTCTTGTAATAGCTGTATTTGGGGCAAATGAACCGTCACCGTAACCTGAGAATATACCTTGCTGTGTTACCCAAGCGATAGCCTGACACATTTCGTAATTCTGGTTAATAACGTACTTAGTATCTACGTATCCACCACAATCTTGTGTAACATATGGAGGTTCAACAGGTGGAACAACTGGAGGTTTCACCGGTGGGTTTGTTGGTGAAAAATATTCACCATTATTTCCAATCACGAATGTACCTGTTTCAGTTTCTTTATAGTTGTTACCAACTTTAGCAATAATCTTGTAAGTATAAATACCGTCTTTCAACATCTTGCCATTTGTATCACGACCGTCCCAAGATACATCATGGTCTCCTGAGTATTGTTCAACGTAATCCATAAGAGTAGCCTTAGCTTTACCACCTGTAGAGTTACCTTCGTAAACAGCCATAAATACTGACGCATCCTGATCTAAAGAATAGTAGAATTCGATAGCATCACTTTGGCTATCATCGTATACAACTGGACTAGTAGTATCGTTGCTTACGTTAGCTTTCTTATCACTTACTGTATCGTCTGTGATTTGGAATGAAACATTCTTTTTAGCTAGTAAATCCTGAGCAGTTTCATTTTTAGCGGTAATTTTGAAATTCCAATCTGAACCATCGTCAACCACAGCACCATCGCTATCACGACCGTCCCAAGAAACTGTATACCAGCTGTTTTTCTGAACTGTCTCTTCACTAATCAATGTAACTTCTTTTTGCTGAGAACCTTTGTAAACCTCTACAGTTACAACAGCTTTAGCATCAATTTTGAAAACGAAATTTTGCATTTCATTCATTGATGGATCAAAAGCGTCTTTGCTTACGAAAGCTTCTACTACTGCAGGCTGAGTATATTTAGCAGTTACATTCTCTGAAACAGTAACTCCGTCAGCAATAATATTGATTGTCCAAGTACCTGAATCAATGTAGTTTCCTACGTCATCAGTACCGTCCCAAGTCTCTGTATAGTATCCGCTATCAATGTTCTTATCGCTAAGAACTTTAATAACTTTAGTGATGCTACCGTCGATTCTCTTCGCTTGAATATTTAATGATTTAACTTTCTGTTTCAATTGATAATGAATATCCAAACCACCTTTAAGTGGATTCCAAGTACCAGCTGGGTCAAGATAGTAATTCTTTACAGAACCACCAGTTGCAGGACCGCTAGTCAATGCTGTGATAGGTGTAGTAGCAACGTTAACTTCAGGATCATTACCACCATTTATAGAAGTAGTAACCTTCAGAGTATAAGTACCTTCCTCAACTACTTCGTTATCATCATCTGTACCATCCCAAACGATTGAGAATGTATCAGCATCGAAATATGAATTTGAGTATTCAGAGAAAGTACGAATAGTTGTATTTCCTTGCATTACCTTAACAGTAATGAAACCATTTTTATCTGTAGTAAAGTAAGCATAAGATTTTCCACCTGTTGAAGGTGAGAAAGTAGCTGGTTCAAATTTAAGACCAGAAATAACAGGAGCTACTTTATTTACATTAGAGATTTTTACAGTCTGTACAAAAGAATCAACGATTCCTCCGTTTGCTTTAGCAAAAACATTAACTGTATATTTATCGTCTGGAAGAGCAGTGCCGTTCAATTTACCATTCCATGTATATGCTACTGCACCTGCATTAGTAGCTTGATAGTTCACAGCTGTACCTGCAAAGGTAGCAACAGTAACACCACTAGTATTAGTTACATAAGCTAAAATCTCTGCATTTTGTAGCAAAGTGAAACTAACAGTTGCTGTTTCAGCTTTTGTAGGGTTGAAAGAGTAAGTAGCGTTAGCATTAGAGATGTAAGAACCGTCAGATGGAACTTGAGTTCCACTAGGACCAGTGTTTGAAGCAAATGCCATACTTGTAGAAAGTATTGCGACTAGAGCTAGAGCTGCTAGGAATTTCTTAAACATATTTTTTAGTAAGTTATTTATGAGCTTTTATATATGAAGGGCAATAAAGACATGAATGATACGCGAATTTTAAAATTTGTCAAGCTCCGATTTGGCAATTATAACAAATCTTGCAAATGCAATCTGTAAAGTACCTCTGCGACTTCACCTCTTGTTGATAAAGTAGATGGCCCAAAGTACCCTCCTATTTCATTATCATATAGCTCTAAGCTATCAGCTTCACATACATATTTTCCGTACCAAGAATTAACTAAAACATCCTGATAAGTTCCAGAACATTGACCATTAATCTGACCAATAGCGCCTGCAGATTTCATTGCTTCAAAAATCATTTTCAAAGCTTCTACTCTCTGTGTTGAGTCATATGGACGAATAGTATTTTTACCTGCATCACCATTCGCAATACCTAGACCTTTAGCCGCCTGGATGTATGGCATATACCATAGGCCTGGAGTTACATCTATAAAGCCTAAAGTGCCAATAGCGTTTTGAGTTTGAATTCCAAGTGCTTCCATAATTACTTTCAATAACTCTACTCTCTCAATTTGCTTGCTAACTCCGAAAGTACCGTCCTCATATCCAGCAAAAATTCCCTGGTCTTTTACCCACTGAATAGCTGTACAGTATTTGTTTGTAGTCTTCACGTCGCTGAATCCTGCACATTCTTTGCTTGTGCTAACGTTAGATCCACCCTTTCCGTCAATCACTACACCTGTACCAACTTTTCCACCATTGCTTGAACCAGATGAAGAACCTCCAGAACTTGAGCTTCCGCTGCCTTCTACGTCACCTACATTACCGACAACAAATAGTCCTGTCTCAGTATCGCTAGTAGAAGTTGTAGAAATAATTTTGTAAGTATAAAGACCCTTTGAAAGATTATTTCCGTTATCGTCTTTTCCATCCCAAGTAATAACGTGATCACTACTTTCTTGATCATTTACGTCGAGCAAAGTACGAACAACGCTACCTGTGCTAATTTTTCCACGGTGAATAGTAATTATAACGTCAGCATCTGCAGAAAGATTGTAAAACAATTGCATGTCTTGATTTCCATCGGTAGCAACTGCATCAATATAATCTTGAGTAACGTTTGATTTTGTTGTGGATACTTTATCTTCAGCCAAATCAATACTCACTTTCTTGCTATTGAAAACATTATGATTAACTGAATTTTGAGCTAATATTCTAATGTCCAAATTATCATCGTAGCTGTATCCGTTACCATCCCAGCTCACTGCATACCATTTATTGGCATCTACAGCCATATCTTCAGTTATGGTATCCTGTTCGCTTCCATCCTGTAAAAGCTGAATTGTAATGTCTGCTTCAATATCGGTACGGAAGAATATATAGGTAAATTCTCCTTGGTCGTTATCAAATTTTGCTTTTGAAACATACACCTCGTCAATTTTAGGTTTAGCATAAGTAACGTTGATTGCTTTAGCAGCAGTCAAAGTTTGAGATCCAATTTTAGATTCAAATTGAATTTTCCAAGAACCTGCATCAACGTAGTCACCATTTTCATCTGTACCATCCCAATCCACTTCAATATTATTTTGTTTATCAATGCTTGTTTCACTTTGTATTTCAATTTTTTCCGCACCTCTCACGGCGTAAATTTTCAATGAATCAAGTTTTTGTTTAATATCATAGTCTATCTTCAATTGATCATTTTTAGCTGGATCAAAAGTTGATGAAGGACTAAAAGATATGCCTCCAATCTGTACGTTTTCAGATGAGTATGATGAATAACCTGAATTGCTAAGCCCTATGTTTTGTTCAGCAGTAACCACTCCGTAGTCATTACGCAATGTTACTACTACTCTGTATGTACCGGATGCTACACTTGATCCATTTATATCAGTACCATCCCAACTAATAGAGCTCACTGTATTTGATCCATATTCATTATCTTCATAGTTAATAAAACTACGAATAAGCTTATCAGTACTTACTTCACGAATTTCTACGGTAACATTTGTTAGAAGAGTATTTGTGAATTTTATAACTGTAAATGCATCATTAACATTAAATGTTGATGGTGAAACTGTGAAACCATTAATAGCTCCTTTTCCTGAATTGCCATATTCAACCTTGATTACTTTAGAAGTCGTAGCTGATGTCGTGCCGGATTTTGAAGCAATAAGTTTTACAGTATAGTCTCCAGCTGGGACTAGTTTAGTAGCGCTAATTCCATCCCAGGCAAGCGTACCTGAAATTGTATTTGAATTTAGAGTTTTAACTAAAGTTCCCTTTGAATTTGTAATTTCTGCCTCCACATTGTCCGGAGTAATGTTTAGAGCATATTTGATTTCCAAAATTTGAGCTCCTCCTTTTTTAGCAGGGTCAAAATTTCCACCGGCAATAGGCGTAGGATTTATATCAAGAGAAATAATTTGCAATGTTGATGGTGTAGTCGTAATTGTGAAATTCTTTGTTTGTTTATCTTGATGAGTATCTGGAGCAACTGCATAGTCTACTTCAGTTTCAATCTGATAATCTCCCGCAGGACATACCGCACCCGCTGTACCACATAAAGCTTGTCCAGTCACATCCACAGATTTACCATCCCAAGCTGGAATTACGGCAGTTGGTACTGCATTAGTCCAAGTTGCCAATGTCTTTACTACTGTTGATCCCTGTATAACCTTCACATAACCATTTGAAGTCGCAGTCTTAGTGGCATCATAAGTCACAGTTGTAAGCAATGTTTGACCCGCACTTGGATTAAAAGTTTGAGGTGCAGAATTTGCCACTGACAAATTAAAGCTCTGAATAATTGTTGCAGGTACCGTTGCAGCATAAGCCGGTAAAGTAATTGCAGAACCAAGTACTGCCCATAGGCAAAGTGCAGATAGTAATTTCTTCAACATATTTTTTTAGGTTAATATAAAGACTGGAGGCCCATACTAAACAATAAGCCCATATAAAGTCAAGGGCTCTAAGGCGCTAAGCCAAGACTAAAGTAAAGTTTGTATCAATTTTAGAGTGCCTTTTGAATGCAAAATTCTTTTGCCATTCTCATCTTTAACAGATTGAAGTTTTGGATTATCTGGTAAAATTTCTCCTACTGAATATGGAGTACCAAAGCGTCCGCTCAAAAAATAAAAATCATTTCCTCCAACTTGTGCACTATCTCCGGCAGTCAAAATTTCGCTGTATTTAGAGTCAAATTTCATGCCTCTATTCTCACTCAAAAACTTTCCAAATTGTTCTACCGCCTCGTCTTTATCTCCATTTGCCGGACTTATAATTACTCCAATTCCGGAATTTCCCACATGCACATATTTCAAGTAGTCAGGATTTATTTTTTTCAAAACTCCAAGCACCACATCGTAAATTTTATCAGCCAGCTCATAAACTTTATCTATAGCCGGTTTGTCCTCGTAGTAAAATTTTGTGCCCATTACCACTACAATTTTATGAGCATTGTATAAAATCTCTCCATATTCTTTTACCTCTTCATTCAAAATAGTCCTCAATTTTTCTCTATCAATAAATTCGCTTGGCCATTCTATTCTATAAATTTCCTCAAAATCTTTGATGGCGGGATTGAAGTCATAACCAATCGCTCCATTTTCAGAGAACAGATATAAATTCTCCATAAAACGTGGTCTCTCCTCATCACTTACATGTTCTAAAAGTTTTGATAAAGCCCTGCGCTCAAAGGATTCCAATTGTCTGCCTGTACAAAATCCTATTGGCATTTTTTGTGAAAGATTTACTAAAGCATCAGCAATTTCCTTGGAAGGACTATGATGTCCTTTTTCAGTTAAAGTACCGTCGAAATCAAACATTGCCGCTTTAAAATTCATCATATTTTTAGAATGTTCTCTCTGATCTTAGTTCTTTCATCCTTTGAAGCATCTTGATTTTTTTAATCTGCAAATCTTTTAATTTAGCCAAATCCTCTTTATCAAAAAGTGGGGGATTACTTAGACTCTTAGCAGCCAATAAATCTATCAGCTCAGCAGCTGTTTCCACATTCATTGTATAGGCAGTGAAATGCACATTCATATTTACGTATCCAGTGTAAATATCCAAAAGATTCAAAGTCTTCTTTAGAAATTTAGAGAAATCCATTCCTTCATTTTTTTCAGATTTAACAACCTCTACTTTGCCGTTGAATACTTGTTTGTAATATTCCATGTAATATTTAAACTCATTCATCGGATTTAATTTCAAAGAATTGAGTACATCCGTCTCACAATCATCAGCATTATTAAATGCATATTCCTCACCACAATCTATTTTTGATTTCAAATACCATGGTTCCGCATCAAGAGTATTGAGTTTTAATTCATAATCCAAATTTGCCACTGCATCCTGGAAATTTTTTTCTGCAAGTTGATCTTTGGCCACAGCCTGAAAATGATCTCTTGGATAAAGAGAATAATCCAAAGCTTTCTGATTGTGATTGAAGTGACTAGCAAATAAAAATCCGACTTCCCACAAAGCAATGAGCGCCAAAATTACTGAGAAAATCACAGTCGCATTATTTTTACCTTCATCAGTTTTTTTCACCATTACCGAGCGTATAAAAATCAAATAAATAAATAGTAAAAGAAGATTCGCAAAGAAATTAAAATTGTAATCAATCATGTTGTGCATGATTCCTCCCGTTACCGCCAAGCACAAAATGAAAACCAAATCCTTTGATTTTTGATCGAGTAATTTAAATCTTTTAAAAACTGTAACTAAAATTGTAATTAAGAAACCAAGGAAGAAAATCATTGCTGGAATTCCATTCTCCACCGCAATCTTCAAGAAAATATTATGAGGGTGATCTGAATTAGCTAAGAAAGTTTTTTGAATTGGATTATAAGCATAACGGAAGCTAAAAGGTCCCCATCCTAGCAGAGGTTTCTGCATTGATAGTTGCGTAGCCGCCTTCCAGAATTCAATTCTCTCTTGCTTAGAAGTCACGCTTTCATCATTACCAAAAGTAACTCTCTCTTGGACGTTGATCACTTTGTGTTCAGTGCTTCGTGCGTAATTACTCGCAAAAAATATTCCAATAGCTGCCACAAAAACTGCCGACGCAGTCAAAATCTTTTTCTTATTTATTCTACGGAAATAATAAATTCCCAATAAAACTATCTGTCCGCCAAATACCAATAGGGCACCTCTTGAGAAGGTGAGCATCAAAGCCGCTATGGTAAGACTAATAACTACATTTCTCCAATGGCTTACTTTTTCTCCGCTTTTTAATAAAAGTACCGGCCAAGTCATCAAAAGAAAAAGAGCAAAAGCATTTGGCCACACATTGCCATTTCTAAGAATATTAAAGAATGGTCCAAACATCCTGACCTCTTCTAACATAAAATAATTCAAGAAGCCCATAATTACCGCTATGAGAGTAGACATCTTCACAATTCTCAAGAATTTTTCTTTCCAATCTAGTTGCTGATTCGCATATATAAGATATAGAACCACCACAGACAAGAAGGCTATCACCTCACTAAAACCAAGATTCTTTGTTTGAGAAAAGGAAAAAGATAGAATTGTGAGTAGTCCAAACAAAAGTAAAAATATTTTTTCCCAAGAAATTTGTTCTCGCATTTTTTTATATTCCACCACCGCTAAAACCGCCAAAAGCACACAAAATCCTAAAACTAAGGGATATTCTGCACCGTAATCATATTTTTTAAACACCGGATTAAAAAGGTCCACCACGAAGAATATTCCTAGCGCCCAAAGTGAGAAGTTTTCTTTAAGGTTTTTTAATATATTTTTCATATGACGACACAATACAAAAAAAGCCCCAGAATTTCCAGGGCCTTTTTAAATTCAAATGTTATTTCTTGCAAGCGCAGCCACCACATGGGCAGAAGCCACTGATAGAGTAGAGAAGTACTCCAGCAGGCCACCATTTCATTATCCAATCTCCATACACACCCATATCTACACCTAGATTTACTAGAAGTAGTGATAGAGCTGTTAAAGCTAGAATTAATGGTGATAACCAGCGACATACTGGACATTTAGATCCTTTCATATTTTTGAGGTTAAATATTGATTAACCAATATCATATCTGTAAAATTTCCGCAATATCTGCTAATCTGTTGGCCATGAAGAAAACACACCAAGTAAAAGAGAAAATGCGCGCCATTCTTGTGGATGTGATAGATAGTCGCACGCCAAAGGCTGATGCTGAAAAAAGACTCATCGAAATGGAGAACCTCGTTAATACTTATGGAGGTATTGTGGTAATGAAGGCTATCCAAAAACGCGGCATGCCGGATTATGACACCTACATCGGAAAGGGTAAGTTAGATGAAATAATAAAAATGGGTGAAGAAATTGGTGCAGATATTTTGATTATCAATAACATTCTTAAGCCGAAACAGGTTTTTAATATTGATGAGGCTTTGGTTAAAGTGAATATGAAATCTTGGGATAGAGTAGATTTGATTTTGAAGATTTTTGATAAGCACGCCACTACTACTGAAGCTAAATTACAGATAGAATTAGCAGCTATTAAGCACATGGGGCCACGCATTTACAATATGGGTATTGATCTGTCTCAGCAGGCTGGTGCTCGCGGAACTCTCGGAGGAAGCGGAGAAACGAATATTGAGATTATGAAACGTCATCTCCAAGGTCATCAGCTTACACTTCTCAAAAAACTCGAGCACTACGAGCTAATTAATAAAGGTCACCGTGATCGTCGCAAACGTCAGAATTTTCAGAGTGTGGCGATTGTGGGTTATACCAATGCTGGAAAAAGTTCTCTTCTAAATGCACTGACCGGCAAGGAACTTTATATTGCTGATGAACTTTTTGCGACGCTGGATACCAGAGTGGCAAAAATTTATATTCCTCCTGAAACTCATTCAGAAGATGGTACCTATATTCCTGGTCGTGAGATAATGCTTTCAGATACGATAGGGTTCATACAGGATTTGCCACCGGATTTGATTCAAGCATTTAAATCTACTCTCGCGGAGGCAATTTCAGCCGATCTGATTCTTCATACAATTGATATTAACGATCCAGACGTATTTGAAAAAATTGATGTGGTTGAAGATATTTTGAAGCAACTCGGACTTCAGGATAGAAAAAAGATGTACGTTTTTAATAAAGTAGATTTACTCGCTCACCGCATTGTTTTTGAAGATGAAGAGCAAGTTCCAGAAATGAAACGCGAAGGGGGATTAGTGAAGGCCGGTGCTTATGCTTCGCATATGCTGGGCTGGACTGACCATAAGAAGCATTCTGCGGCTGCTAAACTGGTTCTCGATCTCAAGAAAAAATACAAAGAATTTCAGCCGATTTTTGTCTCCGCTCACCAGAAAGTTAATTTAGAAAAATTGATTAAAGCTATTGATAAGGTTGTTTAAGGCACGCGGAAATAAACTTGGTTTCGATTTGCAACCATTTGTTAAATAATTTTAAATTTAAATCTGTACCAGCAATAAATTTATTTTTTTCACGACTGCTTGTATACCCGCAATGTCTCCTGCTTCATGTTTGGCATTAATCTCCAGTGGTAAAAAGTTAAAACGCTCACACCTTACTGGTGAAACGCTTACTGGCAAACGTCCTGCCTCTACCTCCTTTAATATGTTTTCCAAGTATTTTGCCAATCGCGCATTAGAAGCTTCTATTGATCGATCACTTGGGACTCCTACATTTTGTTCTCCTTCCATATAATTTTTTAATTGTAACCCATTATAGCAGCCAACTTAAACTTCACAATATTAGGTGTTTCTTGTCACTAATTGTGTTTTCTGGCTTTAGTCCTTGCTATTTAAAGATTCATAGTATAGAATGCAGCTCATTTATTAAAAAAATTACAATGGCTTATAATCCAGGAGGTAGTCAAAGAGGTAACGGAGGTCCACGTTTTGGTGGAGGAAGAAGTGGAGGAAGAAGTTTCGGAGGAGGAGGCGGATTTGGTGGTGGTCGTGGTGGAGACAGAGGAAGCAGAGGACCTATGGAAATGCACCAGGCTACTTGTGCTGACTGTGGTAAGTCTTGTGAAGTTCCTTTCAGACCAAGTGGTTCAAAGCCAGTTTTTTGCAGCAATTGTTTCAAATCAAAAGATAAGGACAATGGTGGTAGATCAGACCGTGGTGGAGATTTCGGCGGCGGAAGCAGCAGAGATTTCGAAAGACGTGAATCATCAAGTGGTGGACGCAGAAGCTACGGAGACAGAGATTTCTCTGATAGACCTCCAATGCAGATGCACGAAACAGTTTGCAGCGAATGTAATAAGGACTGTGAAGTACCTTTCAAACCATCAAGCGATAAGCCGGTTTACTGCAATGATTGTTTCGACAAAGTGCCAAAGGCTGATAAAAAAGGTAAGGACTCTAAAGGTTCTGCTGATTTCAATGCTAAGTTCGAAATGTTGAACATCAAGTTAGACAGAATTTTGAAAGCTTTAGATGCTACTGCTTCTGTTAAATCACACAAAGAAGTGAAAGACGTCGTGAAAGAAGTAAAAGAGATTACTTTCGAAGCTCCAAAAGCTGCTAAAGAGTCAAAAGTTGTTAAAGCTGAAAAAGCTATTCCGACTGAGACAAAGTCAGTAATCAAAAAGGCTAAGCCAAAGGCAAAGAAGTCAAAGATCTAATAGTAGAATAAATTGAACAAATAAAAATCCCTTCAACGCGAAGGGATTTTTTTATTGTCTTTAATTTTCACACCCACTCTAGAATATTTCAAAAGTACTCATGATATTAGCAACTTCTTTTTCTACATCTTTAGCTCCTGTAAAAGGCTTATATGTGATTATGTATTTGTCTGTTTCTTTAAATAAAGTCTCGCCGCCCTTCAAATAAAACTTTGGATCGGTAGTTTTTCCCTTATATTCAGCATTCCAGAAAGTTAGGTTGAATCCCATTCCGTCATTTTTACTGTCATCGCAGTAATAATTGCCTGCACAAAAATCATAGCTGGATATTCCTTGTAATTCATTAAAAGCTGCTCCATCTGAAGCAGTTAAATCAGATTTCGTATATCTAATTTCTCCCCAAGGAGAAATACCCTGATATTTAAAGGAAAAGCGCATTGGTAAACTTTCAAAATTATTATTAACAACTACTTTCCAGTCTCCATTTAATTTTGATGATGAAACTATGTAAGTAAATTCATCTTTAGTTGTTTTTGCCAATTCAAAAAGATCTGAAGCAGGTGCCTCTTTCGTCACTTCTTTTACTGGTTTTTTTTCAATCACTTCTACTTCACTTTGTTGCCAATAATAAACACCCCCTCCAGCAATACCGGCTGAAAGAATAATAGCCAAGAGATACTTGAGCACTTGTGATTGCATAGTATGAAATTAAGAAATTGATTTTTTTGGTGGGTCTGCCTGGACTTGAACCAGGGACCAATCGGTTATGCGTCTCACTATCACTTTAGTGACCCTTTTCAGGTTCGTAAGCTGGACTATCCCTTGATTCGATTTGCATCGAACCCCTGCCGTCTAGTCTCTACACCTTCCCCGCTGAGCGGGGCTTGGCTCGGGATTGCCATGATCATGTTGATTTTAGGTTTCCCCGAATTTGACAGGTTCTACTCGGCAATCGTGCCGAGCAGCCCATTGATACAGATGCATATTGTGATATTGCACGACTTAGCATCTTATCCTTAAGCCGACTGCTCTAACCAGCTGAGCTACAGACCCACGTTTTCAAATAACACTGCCAAGCAAACAATTTCCAGATTAAGCAAAGCATCGGAAGTGAGTTTAATATAAAAACACTTCTAAAGCAAAGCTTCCACAAATTCATCCTTAGACATTTCCCTCACATAGTTTTAATATCAAATAAACCTAACCATTTCTTTCATGATTGCTTCTCTCCTAATTATCTCAATGCTTTCCAAAGTTGGATATATAGACGGTCACTACATAAAGCAAATCGAGACAAACAAATATGATGAACAAAGTTATTTTGATGTGCAAATGGTTGATGAAAAAAATATTAAATTTCAGGCCTTCTCTTATTGGACAGGTGTAAATCCTGACAATGTGCATACAGGTGTTATAAACGGAATAATCCCTATTAAGGATGGAAAGGCTGTGTATGAAGAGCTTTGGGAAACTCCTGTTGATTACGTCCCAAATCATCCAGCTGTTGTCTACGATCCAAGGAAAGCTGATGAATTCCAGGGATGTCATGTGGATGTAACTTTTAAGTCTGATTCGACCGTTCACGTCGAAGATAATTATAAATGTGGTGGATTAAATGTTACCTTCATGGGTGATTACAAACGAAAATCTTTTGGCATTCCTGAATGGTTTGATTTTGATAATCAAAAATAGAAATGCCATTCTTTGTATACATTCTTAAATGCAAAGACGACACTCTTTATGTTGGCTCTACCAATGATTTGGAACGTCGCCTACACCAACACAACAATTTGAAATCCGGTGCGCATTACACGAAGATACGCCGTCCTGTTGAGCTAGTTTATTCCAAGAAAATAAGGTCTTTGAGTGCAGCAAGAAAAAAAGAGCATGCCTTGAAAAAACTGAGCCGCCAGGAGAAGCTCGAACTTATTTCTAAATAAAAACCCCGCATTTACGGGGCTTTTAAAAATTTCTGTTTATGGTTCTTACTCAAACAATATATCCAAGAATTGTTTTGGATCCACTCCGCCTTTTACGAAATCTTCATTGCAAGTTGCAACGATCTTTGGCACAGCTTCTGCTTCAATAGCATCTTTATTTGGAACTGCAGCCTTTAATGCTGCTTTAATCTCTTCATCACTCTTGAATCCATATTTAGCGCTGATTGCCTTTTGCTCAGCTTCTGGAACTTTTCCGTCATATTTAGCTGTAGAACAGCCAACCTCAACTAGAAAATCTGCCATACTAATAGGCTTACCTGGGTCATTTACAGCGCTGCCACCGCAAGCTGACAAACCTAAAACACTCACAGCCATAATTGCTAGGAACTTTTTCATTTAGAGAGGGGTTATGATTAAAAAATTCTTTAGAATTTTTACGCCTTCGCTTCTGCTTTTTCAGCTTTTACTCCACCTTTCTGTGCTTTGCTTAGAGCTAATGCTAAACGTGATTTTTTGTTAGCAGCATTATTTTTGTGAATAAGATTTCTCTTCAGACACATATCAATTACAGAGAAAGCAGTTGGCATGAATTTCACAGCCTCTTCCAATTTACCATCAGTAATATATTTCATCTGTTTCTTGAAAACTGTTTTCAATTCGTTTCTGTGAGGAGCATTACGTTCACGACGTTTCAAGGCCTGACGCATCTGTTTCTTTGCTGACTGTATAACTGGCATTTTCTTGTAATTAATATAATATAAGCCCCGTGATTCTAAGATAATGATCAGTTTAAGTCAATTAAAAATGAGCGAATCTGCACCAGTCCATCAAAAAGTGACCCTTCCAAGGCAAATTGTCCTCGCTTCCCAGAGTCCACGTCGTCGTGAGCTTCTCGAAGGAATTGGCATAGATTTTTTAGTACATCCAAGCAAATTCGAAGAAAAAGAGACCCATATTACACCAGAAGAATTAGCCCTCCATAATGCTATGGGTAAGGCCCAGGAGGTCAGTCGTCACTACAAAGACGCCCTAATTATTGGAGTAGATACGGTTGTAGCCTTTAATGAGCACTTTTTGGGTAAACCAAAAGATAAAGAAGACCACAAACGCATCTTGAGAATCCTGAGTAATACTACCCACAAAGTCATCAGTGCCATCTGTATAATAGATACTCGCAGCAAAAAGAATGTGACAGCTATTGAAACTACTTTTGTAACAGTGGAAAAACTTGAGGAATCGGATATCGAGGCATATGTGGCATCTGGAGAAGGGGATGATAAGGCGGGTGGATATGCAATTCAAGGATTGGGCTGCCTTTTTTGCAGGAAAATTGAAGGTGATTATTTCAATGTAGTTGGCCTGCCCATGTACAGATTGAGGAAACTTTTAAAGGAGTTTGGTATTAAAAAACTTATTTGATTATTATGACCCATACACCTCTTCAAAAATCTTTTCCCAAAGACTACCTCAATCGTAGTTTATTAAAGGTGAAAACAATGTTTAGGAAGACAGATGTGAAGATGCTGCTGACTTTTTCGAAGATTGTTCGTCGTTCCAAAGATAATGAGATAACTGTTCTTGATCTGGGATGCGGATCTGGCACTACCATCGAAGATTTTTGGCAAAAAATGAGTAATCAAAATTGGCGCTACAAACGTAGACTCCATGGGAAAAATCTCAATACAATTGGAATAGATTTGAGTCCTCTTCCAAATATGATTCCCAAGCGTATATTCAAGACTACCTCTAAACCTCAAACCAAATTTATTAAGGCCAATGCGGAAAATATTCCTCTTCCGGACAATTCTGTAGATTTTGCTTACTCCGTGGGACTTTTGCGATATTTAAAGGACCCTCTTCGCGCCTTGGAAGAAGGATATCGCATCTTGAAGCCTGGTGGAGTTTTTCTCTGGTTATTGAGTGGCTATACAGACGTAAGTACAAAACCCACACTCGAAAAAATCTTATCAGAAACTTTATCTGCTTCAGGCACCTTCGAGCTTCGTTTCGGATGGAGTCGCATGCGCGGTACCCTAATCTGCACAAAAAAATCATCTTCAAAATTCTCCAAATTCCCATTCAAACTCTCCAATTCTTTTCCAAAAACCATAAAGACCCAGCTCACTGACGAATTTTTAGAGCACAGGGTCTACGAGAAGAGTGAGTAAAAGCGTAATATTGACTTTTGGCACTATACGTCGTACAGTCTCGAACTATGTTTCGAAAAAATAAAGAGGAACTAACAGATCTTCAAAAAATCCTGAAACCAAATGAAATTGGTCGTGATTTTGACAATGTTAAAGCCATGTTTCATGAGGCAGGAGTAGATCTTGTATCCGCTTTTGATCAAGTTGTAACAAATTCTCCCGATAGTACAATTGTTACTCTGGATGTGGGGTGTGGAACCGGATCCTCCATAGAGCATTTTTTGCGCGTGATGGGGAATAGGGAAAACTTAAGAAACAAAGCCCTCAATACTATTGGTATAGACAGAAATCCTCTTCCACATCGCATACCTGATGGAATTTTAGAAGGGAAGGATTTTAGAACGCAATTCATGTCAGCTGATGCTCACAATCTTCCTCTAGCTAATGAGAGTATCCATTTTGGCTATTCAGTTGCTCTTATGCGCTATTGCAGTGATCCGTTAAGAGTTTTGGAAGAGGGATATAGAGTTCTGAAACCAGGTGGAATTATGTTGTGGTTGCTAGGTGGATTTACAGATATCAGCACATATCCTCATCAAGATACTATATTTAAAAACACTCCCGGAGGACAGAGTTTTCAGGAGTATTTTGGGGAGGACGACGATCATTCCACTTTAGCCTGCACCAAGGATCCCAATCTGCAATTTGCGGGTTTCCCTTACATCTTAAGCTTTAACTTCCCAAATCTTCGAATCAGGGCAGTGGATAAATTTAGATCGCATAAAGTATATAGAAAACAAGCCCCTTGACAAAAATATAGCCACGTGTTATAGTCGCATGCTTATTTCACATATAACCCCTCTAAAATTTATGTGTAAGACTATAAAAAACTTGATATTAGGTACAGCCCTGATGGCTATCGTGATATTCGGCCAGACAGCTCAGGCCTTTACTCTGATAGGATCAGAGTCTCTTTCCATTACTAATACTTCGGTCTCTCCAGACGGATTTGACCCTAATTTAAACGAAACTGTAGCCATTAATTACTGTCTTACGGCTCCAGCTACTCTAACTGTAGGTATTTTCATGCCTAGCGGTACTAGCTCACAAAAAGTGGCTATTTTGACCCCTGCCACAGCTCAAAATGCCGGTTGTTATAGTGTGATTTGGGATGGTAAAAACGGTGCTTCTACAGAAGTAGGTACTCCTGGAGAAATCGTCGATAATGGTCAATACTTCTACTATATTGAGGCCAAAAACGCCTATGCTAAGACAACTTCTACGGATTGGATATCAGTAGGTGATACTCCAAGCCACGGTACTCTTAAATTTATCGATGTGCAGGTTGACAACCCTATTTTTGACCCTTGGGATAGTCAGAAAGCTTCAATAGATTTTGCTATCGCTAAGAGCGGATATGTAACTCTTCAGATTAATGATTCCGATAATCTCAAAGTTTTGAAAGTTATCGATAATAAATGGTACGAGAAAGGTGAATATACAGCTTATTGGAACGGTGAAGATGATGTAGGAGAAAAGGTGGCTCAGGACGAGTACTCTTATTCTATCAAAATTGTTAATGGTGAATCTGTAGCTAAAGAAACTGGCAAATTGGTTGTTAAGAAAGGTTATAATAATCAGACTGCTCAGACTGAAGATCCTCGTATTGAGAACTTCTACGCTACTAAAGAGGAATTCGACCCAGGTCGTAAGGAAAAGGAATATATCATTTTCAATCTTACTGCTAAGGCCGACTTGCAAGTTTCCATCTACGATAAAGACGACAATTTAGTAAAGAAATTATTCAGCAAACCAGACCAGGAAGCTAAGACTTACCAGATACAATGGGATGGTAGTGAAGTGATTGGTGAAGATGCTACTTATACTTATAGAATTTATGCTAAAAATACTGCCGGTGAAGATACTCAGAAAGGTAAAATAGCAGTCTCTGAAGATAGAAGCGATACGAGCAGAGCCAACGTATTCAAAGATTATGTAGATTCTCTTGTCTACACTACAAAAGATGGTGACCAAGCTATTAATTTTACACTCGAAAAAGACGCTACTGTTACAGTTGAAATTCGTGATGAAAAACATTTGGTAGCCACAATTTCTAAAGATTCAACTTTCTCAGAAGGTAACCAAACTATTTACTGGGACGGTAAAGATAAATACGGTCAGGCTGCTGACGATGGTCAGTACATGTATAGAATTACTGCTAAAAATAATGCCGGTAAGGAAGTGGAAGAAGGTAACTTTACAGTAAAGAAATCTGACATTACAAATCCTATCACTGGTGAATGTAGCCAATTCAAAGATGTGGATAGCTACAATCAATATTGCAAAGCTATTCAATGGGCTGCTGCTGAAGGAATCTTCCAAGGATACAATGATGGTACATTCAAACCAAACCAAGCTATCAATCGTGCCGAAGCTCTAAAAGTAATTCTAAAAGCTTTGAAAATTCAGCTCATCTCTCCAGGTAGCACAGGACTTGGATTCAAAGATACCGATGCTCGTCTCTGGTATGGAACTTATGTGAAAACCGGTGTGGCTCTTGGAATCATTCACGGATATAAAGATGGTACATTTAAACCAAACCAAATTGTAAACCACTCAGAAGGACAGATCATGTTGTTCAGAACTGCAAATTCAAAAGGTGTTTACTATCCTGAATCTAACGATTACTATCCGACAGCACCAATGACTAGAGCAGAAATGGCTGACATGTTGTATAAGTACTATCAAAATTCATACGAACTAAATTAATCATTTGATCTTAATTTAAGGTCAAAAGAATATTAGAGGGTAGAAGGAGTCACCGAAAGGTGGCTTTTTCTTTTCCAAATATTTCCTTCCACTTTGAAAATAATCTTGCTACTATAAATAAGCATTTTAACCCTCATTCAAAATGTTTAAAACACTCAAAGGTTTACTCGCCGGAATTATTGCCGGTACAGCTGTTGGCGTACTTTTTTCTCCTAAAAAAGGTAGCGATATTCGCAAAGAATTTAAGAAAGAAATTAAAGGTGGTGGAGTAGGACTTTCTACTGCAAAAGAGACTTTGACTCATATGGGCAAAGATATTGGTGATACATGCAAGGAAGGCTACGATAATATTCCTGAAAACAAGAAAAAAGAAGCTGCAAAAGTTTTTAAAAAAGCGGAAGGAAAAGCAAAGAAAGTTTTCAACAACCTAAAGAGCAAAATTGCAGGCAAGAAAAAATAACACTCCGATTATTGGCATTATTGGTGGCCTAGGACAAATGGGCCGCCTATTTGCTGATTACTTCCGTACACTTGGAATAGAAATTTTAATTTCTGATTTAGGCACTAAACTGACAAACAAGGAACTAGCAAAGAATTCCAATATTGTCATTATTTCCGTGCCAATAAATAATACAGAAAAAGTCATTAATGAAGTCCTTCCTCATATAAGAAAAGACTCTGCAATTATGGATTTAACTTCTATCAAAGAAGATCCCGTGAAGTCGATGCTAAAGGGCAATTGCGAGGTAATGGGAATGCATCCTATGTTTGGTTCTACTAATCCAATTCCAGGACAAACTATTATTCTTTGTGAAACAAAAAAATCCGGAGCTTGGTCCAAATGGATGGAAAATTTTCTTCGCAAAAATGGTGCCAAAATAGAAAAACTCACGCCAAAGGAACACGATCAAACAATGAACATAGCTCAAGGACTTATTCATTTCGCGGAAATTACTTTTGCCGATTCATTACGTCGTTGTGGCATGCCGGTTGAGAAGCTTTTTCACTACACCGGCAAGGCGTCAGAGATGAAAGTGCAATTCGCTGCAAGGCTTATTGCTCAGGATTCCGGCCTATACGGGAATATTCAAATTTCAAATCCATACGCCCTTAAATCACTAAAGGAATTTAAAAAATCAGTTGAAGAGTTAATTAAAATTGTTGAAAAAAAAGATCTAAAAAGTTTCAAAAAATACTTTGAAAAGAATCAAAAGTTTTACGGAAAATATTTGAAGGAAGCTTACAGTGATAGTTCTTACTTGATTGATCGTTTAATGGAATTAAAAACGGTTCGTCAGAAAAAAATCATTCCACAAAAACCAAATAAAAATGATTTGGCAATTCTTGGTCCGGCCAATACTTTTTCACATATTGCTGCTGATAAATACAGTGATGCAAAAAAATATTTTGCCCATGATATTGATGAAGTTTTTGAGCTAGTGGAAAAGGGGACTGTGGAAGAAGGTCTCGTGCCAATTGAGAATAAACTTCACGGCAGTGTACGCGAAACTCTAGATGCTTTATTCCAGAGAAACGTTAATATTTACAAGGAAATTACTATTCCGATTAATCATTGTTTGGTTTGTTTAGCACACGCAAAAAAATCTGATATAAAAATCGTCAGCTCTCATCTACAGGCATTGAGTCAGTGCAAAAAATATTTGCATAAGAATTTCCCGAATGCTGAAAATGAAGCTGTAAGCTCTACAGGTGCAGCTATCCAGAAATTGCTTCAGTCTAACGACAAATCCATTGCCGTGATTGCTCCAGCCATCGCTGCTCACAATCCTAAATTGAAAATACTTACCGAAAATATTGCCGATAAAGAAGACAATGCTACGACTTTTATTGCAATTAAAAAGGGAAGAATTTCTCTCTCTGAACAGTCTGCGAAATCTGATTCTAAACTACACAAGACTTTCATTGCCTTCTACTTCAGCGCAAATGCTCCTGGAACTCTTTTTACGGTTTTCCAAGATTTCGCTAACTCCAAAATAGATCTCACTAAAATAGAATCTCGCCCAACCCAAAAATCCTTCGGCGATTACATTTTCTATCTTGATTTTAACGGCCACCTCTCCGATCCACACGTCAAAAAAACTCTTCAGTCCGTAGCTGAGAAAGTTGCAGAGTTGAAAATTTTAGGAAGTTATTAGATTTCTAATTAGCTTAATTTACAATTACTGAATAGCACTCCTCGCAGTAAACCTTTTCTGGTCTCTCCGGGGAATAAGTGGTCATCATGGATTTTGAGCACTTCACACATTTCTTTTCCCAAAGATTTTTTTTGATTTCTCGAACCAAATCTTTCCAGATAAGTCTTATCTTCCACCCGCACTTGCCTCATATGCAAAATCTGCTATAATAGCATTCTTGTTATTTTACCTATGCCAGAACTTCAGATTCCAGACCAATTAGAGCCGGATTGTGACAACTGCCAGGGCATGTGCTGTATGTCCATGGAGCACAGAATTATTGATGGATTTCCATTGGAAAACGACAAGCCAGCTAGAGTTCCATGTCATAACCTCGAAACTGACGCATCGAGTCCAGAAGATCTTTATAAATGCAAAATATATGAAGATCGCTCCTACAATGGATGGAGACAATGTGAGTCATTTTCTTGTTACGGAGCTGGCCAGACAATCTCACAGTTTTTTAAAGAGCTCGGTGTCAGCTGGGCTATCAAAAGCAATGATTTAAAAGAAGATCAAAATAAAATAATGATTGAAAATCTTAATCTAGGATTCCAAGTTATGTATATGGTTTTGAGTCACTTGGATGCTATTGGTCACACATTTGATCCGTTGAGAGAGAAAAAAGTCATCGCTGCGAAAGTTGCAGCATCAAAAATCGCCCTTCAATTTAGTGAACATTTGACTGCAAACAAGAAAGTGGATGTTGCATTTTGGTATTCCAAAAATTTTTTACCTGCAATGGCCTCTGCCGAAGCGGAGGTAAGTGAAAAAGCCATTATGGATTACGTTCGTAGAGGCTTAAGTATTTTTAGATTTTCAAAATAAACCAATGTCCGAACTTCAAATTCCCGAAGGTTTTACTCACGACTGTCATGAATGCCAGGGATTATGCTGCGTGGCTATGGAAATAAAACCACACAGAGGTTATTTCCCTCATCACAAGGAAGCCTATGAGCCATGTGAGAATCTACAGATTACTCCCGATGCGGACAGAACAGATTTTAAATGTAGAATATTTAAAACTATTAATAAAGGACACAAGACCTGTGAGCAATTTACCTGCTTCGGAGCTGGTGATAGTGTTTCTAAATTTTTCTCCGAACTAGGAATAAATTGGGCCATGAAACCAGATGAATCAAATACCGAGCAACACGAAGTAAACGTCGCCAATCTATATGCAACTTACAGCGTTTTATTTCTAGTAATGTACTACCTGGGACAGGTTAGGTATCACCGCGGTCCAGCAAATAAATTAAATTATGAGGCTGCTCAAATTGCCGCCCAAGAAGTAGCGACAGAATTAAGTCAAAAGCTACAAGCAGGTGAATTGATAGATGAAAACATTTGGTACGGACAAAAATTCCTGCCCGCTATGGCTGAGGCAGTAAAACGATCAAATGCTGACTTTATCCTTAAAAAATTGGGAAATATAAATTGGTCCAATCTCTTTGATAAATAAATTATCCTCTCAGACCTTTCATCATCTCGACTCTCTCGTCAATCAAAGCCTTAGTTCCAATATCCTTCCTGTAAAACACCGGCCCTTTGACTGCAGCTGCGCCCTCTTCTGCGAGTTTTTCTGCCTCGGCGATGTCAGAACCCATTCCAATCATTGCTACCGCTCTAGAGCCCGCTAAATACAACCCATCTTCGCGAGCATCCACTGAAGCATAATAAGCTTTCACTCCAGCCGGTAAATTTCCAATTTCAATTTTCACACCCTTCACCGCATTATCCGGATATCCATTTGGTACTAAATACTTGCAGACAGTAGCTTTGTTCTCGAATTCAACTTTCATTCCTTTCATCTCTCCACGAATAATTGCTTCACACACATCCACAAAATTTGTTTTCAAAGTAGATAGCACATTCATCGCCTCAGGATCACCAAAACGCGCATTGTATTCAATTAATCTCACACCATTTTTTACCGCTATAAATCCTCCGTACATCACACCTTTAAATTCGCATCCGGTTTCTTTCAATAAAGCAGCCGCAACTTTTCTGGTAATATCAGCTGCCTCTTCTACATCGCTTGTCTTCAAAAATGGCAAACTATGATTGGCATCTGAATAAGTTCCCATGCCTCCAGTATTTGGACCTTTATCTCCTTCATAAGCTCTCTTGTGATCTTGCACACACGGCATTTCAGCAGTGTTCACTCCGTCGCAAAAACTCATGAGGCTAAATTCCTGACCAACAAATTTTTCTTCAATCACTACGCGTCCGCAATCGGCCAAACATTCTTTAGCATAAGCAATTCCTTCTGCCACACCATTCAAATGATCACCACTTACTTTTACACCTTTTCCTCCTTTCAATCCATCGGCCTTCACTACATACTCTCCACCCAATTTTTCAAAAAATTCAGCTAATCCATTCTCGTCATAAAAAACTTTATATTCAGGATTTCCTGGAATTCCATATTTTTCCACTAAGTCTCTCGTAAAAGCTTTTGATGATTCCAATCTTCCTACGGTCTGTAGGGGAGAAGCACTATGCACTCCAAGATCGAGCAACATATCTACAATTCCAGCAGCGATCGGCGCCTCTGGCCCCACCACCGCAAAATCCGGTTTTACGCGTATAGCTAATTCGCGAATAGCATCCGCATCACACACGTCTTTCATCAAATATTCTCCACCACCTAATAATCCGAAAATTCCCGGATTCTTCGTTTTTCCTACTGCAAAAATCTCCACGGCCTCACTTCTTTGCAAAGTTTCAGCAATTGCATGTTCACGAGCGCCGTTTCCAATTAAAAGAATTTTCTTCATGCACAAAAATTATAATGGATTCAATTGTGATCTGGATTTTGAACCATCACCATCCATTTCCATATCTCTTTCTACTTCTCCACCTCTCTCTGCATTACGTGATGCAGCCTGATTTTTTAGAATTTCTTCTGTCACGTCACCAGTAATATAACGTCCATCAAAACAAGACATATCCAAATCTTTTACCTTTGGATTTCCTTCTACACATGAATCAAAAACATCTTTCAAATTTCCGTAGAAAAGAGCATCCGCACCAATTATTTTGCAAATCTCTTCATCACTATGATTCACCGCAATTAGCTCATCTTTAGAAGCAATATCAATTCCATATAAATTTGGACTAACGATTTGAGGAGAATAAGAAGCAAAATAAACTTTCTTCGCACCAGCACCTCTCACCATATCAATAATTTGCTTAGAAGTATTTCCACGCACAATACTGTCATCAATCAAAAGTACATTTTTCCCGCTAATTTCCAAAGGCATAGGATTCAATTTGTAGCGAATAGACTTCTTGCGAATCTTTTGTCCTGGCATAATAAAAGTTCTACCAATGTATCTGTTTTTCACCAGACCTTCGCGATAGGGAAGTTCTAACTCATCAGCTACAGCAAAAGCCGCAGTTCTAGACGAATCTGGAATTGGCATGACCACATCTATTTTTAATTTAGCTTTCTTAATTGTTTTGGCTAATTTCTTGCCCATTCTCATGCGAGATTTATAAACGGAAATTCCGTTTATAATAGAATCAGGTCTAGCAAAATATACGTATTCAAATAAGCATGGAGAGAACTTTTTCGCTCCTACCACTTTGCGATAAACTTTTCTTGTGTTTTCTTCAATAAAAATTGCTTCACCTGGTCCCACTTCATCTAAATATTCATAACCCAAAATATCTAGAGTTACTGATTCAGAAGCAAAAATATAACTAGGGTGCAAACCATCCTTTTTCATTCCAAAAACTAGCGGTCTGATTCCATGAGGATCACGGAAAGCAAACATACCTTGTTTCGCAATGTAGCCTACGGCCGCATAAGCGCCTTTGCATCTCTTGTGTACGCTTTCTACAGCTTTGTAAACGTGCTCAGCTCCAATCTTATCTGGGTTCTGATTTGATAAAGATTTAGTGAAAATATTTAACATTACTTCGCCATCACTATCTGAATTCACCAAACGATGATCTTTCTCAAAAATTTCTTTTTTTAACTCATGCGCATTGAAAACATTTCCATTGAAAACCAAAGTTACTCCAAAAGCTGAAGGACTAATAAATGGCATCACTGAATCTACGGATCCACTTCCCATCGTCGCATAACGATTAAACCCAAGACCTACATAACCTGTAAGGTCACGCATGTGTCTGGTATGGAAAACATCTCTCACTAAACCAATACCTTTTCTAGTATGAAACTTGTCATCGTAAGTCACGATACCTGCTGAGTCTTGCCCACGGTGCTGCAATGTCACAAGCGCATCATAGACGTCTTGTGCCACGTAGTCCTGACCATAAATGCCTGCAATTCCACACATATATGTTTAGGTTAATTTATTTAATCTTTTAGCTGCTTTTACTGTGTTGTCCATCAAGCAAGCAACCGTCATTGGCCCCATTCCACCTGGAACCGGAGTCACATACGCTGCTTTCTTGGAAACATTCTCGAAATCAATATCTCCAACCAGTTTTCCTTCTTTAGTTCTATTTATTCCAATATCAATTACTACGGCACCTTCCTTGACCATATCGGCTGTGATAAGGTTTGGTTTGCCCACTGCTACGCAAAGAATATCCGCGCGCTTTGTATGGCTCGCCAAATCCTTTGTGAACACGTGACAAGTTGTCACTGTCGCATTTCTATTTAAAAGCATAATTGATAATGGTTTTCCTACAATATTGCTATGACCCACTACCACCACTTCTTTTCCTTCAACTGTAATTTTATAGTGCTCTAAAATTTTTATAACACCCTCCGGTGTACAAGGTGGAAGATATTCAAATTCTGTACTTAGAAATAATTTTCCAAGATTATAAGCCGTAAATCCATCTACATCTTTTTTTGGCTCAATTGCCCGAATTACATCTGGTACATACACTTGTTTAGGTAGTGGTAATTGCACGAGTATTCCATGCACTGTTTCATCTTTATTCAATTCTTGAATTTTCTCTATCAACTGTTCTGTCGTTACGTCAGTTTCATAATCAACTTGATCCCACTGAACTCCTGTAGTTACACAAGCCTTTTGCTTTTGTGAAACGTAAGAAACAGAAGCTGGATCTTTACCTACAAGAAGCACAACCAACTTTGGATGTATATGTTTTTTCTCAAGTTCAACAACTTCCTTCTGAAGTGAAAGTAAAATTTCTTTGGAGACTTTGCGTCCGTCGAGTAATTCCATATTCTTGAGAGAAAAAAATAATAGAGAATATGTGCTACCTCTTTGGGAGGGGACATATCCTCAATGTGCTTCAATAATATATCTGATTGGAGTTAGCGTCAAATCTACTATTTCTGATCGTCTGTTTCATCAGCAATATCTCCCACTATTTCTTCCAACAAATCTTCAATAGTCACAAGCCCAACTACCTTATCTTTCTGATTCACTACTATCGCCATATGCATTTTCCCTTTTTTGAAAATTTTGAGCAATTGGCTTATTGGTTTATCTTCTGGAATGAAGCAAGCATTATTTAATATTTTTTCAAGATCAGTGAATTTAGGATCTTTTTGTAATTCAGTTAATAAATCTTTGATA
Organism: Candidatus Peribacteria bacterium; assembly: GCA_943357285.1. Classification (GTDB taxonomy): domain Bacteria; phylum Patescibacteriota; class Gracilibacteria; order UBA1369; family LOWO2-01-FULL-3; genus JACRIB01. The sequence goes on from CALRGJ010000008.1 coordinate 36,956, forward strand.
TTCAAAATACCCACAATATTATTCAAAGACTTTTTGTAAAAAGGAACCCTGGTATATTCAGAATCTATTATCAATTTTATAGTATTTTTATCGGCCTTCTCCAGATTGATTGCAAATATCTTTGATCTTGGAGTTATTACTTGGCCTACGGCAATATCATTAAAGTCAAAAATATTATCCAACATTTCTCTTTCATGTTTTTGAATCACGCCGGCCTTGTGACTCTCATAAATCATTGCTCTCAATTCTTCTTCAGTAATTGCTGCTTCACTAAAGCTGGTTTTATCGTGGAAAATTTTCAAAACAACATTACTCGATGCAGTTAGAAACCAAGTAACAGGGGAGCCAATAATTGACAAGAAATAAATTGGATATATTGCAAAAAAAGCGAATTTTTTTGAATATTTCATTCCCAAAGATTTTGGTATTAACTCGCCAAGTACAATAGAAAAATAAGTAATGCCTAGAACGATAATAATAAAACTCAACATGTGAGCATTCTCAGATATTAGTATCCAAGAATTGTCTTCAAAATATGGTGCCAGTTTTCCTGCAATACTTGCACCAGCAAAGGCAGAAGCAATCGTACTTACAATAGTAATTCCCACCTGTATAGTAGCCAAAAATCTCTCTGGGTTCTCGAGCATTCTTTCTACCAAGAGGGCCTTTTTATTATGCTTTTTAACCAGTCCTTGAATGCTGGACTTTCTTAGAGAAATAAATGCTAATTCGGCGCCGGAAAAAAAGCCGTTCAACAATATAAGCATAAGAACTACTAAAACCTCAAACACAACGTCATTCATTGTTTTTCTTATTTTAAATTACGACCAATTTTATCATTTTTTGGTCACTTTTGCAAAAAATCCTGTACCACACGCCAAATCTCTGTTGACGTATCTTCAATTGTTGATTTTCGTTCAATTTCTTTCCAGTTGAACTTCTTCGCCATCATTTTTAACACCCCTGCACACTTCATTATCAGCTCTGGATTTTGCTCATGCACATGTATTTTTTCTATCACTTTTGGATCTCTTTCTCCGTTAATTAAAACAGCCAAATCCTCCTTGATCAAAAATTTATTTGCTTCTTCCAGCCATTCTTGAGCGAGACCCTTTGCTGTTCCCCAAGCTATTCCTGTGCCTACATAGTCTTCTGCCACAACGATATAGCCTTCATCCAAAAACTTCTTCAATTCCGGTTGAAACTGATATCTATTCAAAATAAACCAAAGCTGCAATTCGTCTTCGGAAATTTTCTGACCATCTTTGCTGCGTAAAACTGAATTCAAAAAAGGTCCTGTCGGTGCCAAATCATAAATTGGATATTTCAGAAACTTAACCTTGTGGCCATCACTCTCCAGTTTTTCCACCAGAATTTTTGTCTGAGTAGATTTGCCGACATTATTGATTCCGTAAATTGTGATTAGTTTACCTTTTGACATATTTGAACTCAGTTTTATTATATGTTCACATGAACACTATCTAAAATAGCATCCAACAACTTCACCCCATTCCTCCCGTACTTCCAAACCCACCTCTACTTTCGCGACTCATTTCCTCCACTTCCTCCCATTCAAATTTATCTATTTTTACAAACACACCCTGTGCAATTTTTTCGCCACGCCCTACTACCACCATCTTATCAGTAAAATTGTAAACCAACACGCGAATTTCATCGGCCGGTCCACAATAATCATGATCAATAATTCCAAAACCATGCGGTGGGAGTAAACCCTTTTTCAACGGCGTGCTGCTTCTAGAAGCCACAATTAGCATGTAGCCAACCGGAACTTCTACGATCACATTGGCAGGCACCATCGCTACTTTCCCAGACTCTACTTCTACAGTCTCTCGCGCTATCATATCAAAGCCCACCGATCCACTTGTCTCATACACCGGCAGCGCCAAAGTTTTATCGACACGTTTGATTTTCACTTTCATATTGGACTGATTTAGAATAAATTATACCCTCGGACGATGAATATAAAATAATACTTATGAACATATTTAAAAAGGTGAATTTTTTAGTCATGAGTTGGACGGTCGAGGCTTTGAACAAAACTTCTGACGAACAGACAGTTGAAGGCATTGATTTTGCCGTAGGCGGGCAGGCGGTTATTGAAGGCGTGATGATGCGTTCTCCAAATAATCTGACTATTGCTGTGCGCAAAGCTGATGGCACAATTAAAGTAAAGAAAAGACATTTCCGCACTTTCACACAGAGACATAAATGGCTGAATGTTCCAATCGTTAGGGGAGTAATCAATCTTGTTGAAATGATGTATGTGGGTAGCGACGCTATTAATTATTCCGCTGCTGAATCTATGGATGAACAGAGCGACGAAGGAGCTCAAAAACCCAAGACTGATCATAGTAAAAAATCCTTTGACGGCGAAACGATTGCACACGAGCCAGCCAAAAATAAAATATCCTCTTTCTTCGCAAAAATTGGTTTTGTGGCTATGTACGTAATTTCTTTTGTACTCGCAATTGGTATGAGCTTGAGTCTCTTTAAGATAATTCCACTCTGGATTACTACTTGGCTAGATTCACAAAGCGCATATATTCATAATAATTACATCATTTTTAATCTTATCGATGGAGTGATAAAAATGACAATTTTTCTTTCATATATTTATGTTCTTTCTCTTTTCAAAAGTTTTCATAGAATTTTCGAATACCACGGCGCAGAACATAAATCGATTTTCAATTATGAATCTCATGAGCCACTCAATGTAGCCAACGCCAAGAAGCAAATTCGTTTTCACCCTCGTTGTGGAACAAGTTTTATTCTTGTAGTTTTCCTTATCAGTATTTTGTTTTACACTTTTGTACCAAAGCAGCCGGACTTTTGGATGAATTTTGGCCTCAGACTTGCTCTCTTGCCACTCATTGCAGGTATTTCTTATGAGTATCTCAAACTCAGTGCCAAACACGCTAATAACCCAATTGTTAAGGCTCTGATCGCACCTGGACTATGGTTCCAAAGACTCACCACTCAGGAACCTGATGAAAAACAATTGGAAGTGGGATTGCAATCATTGCAGGCGGCATTGGAAATGGAAAAAATAAATTAACCATATTTCTCTATGGAAAAACTCCTCACTTCTGGTCCTACACGGGTGGCCTCATCCGTATTTTTTGTGGTTGGATTATTTAGTTTTATAGATACAGTCAAAGTACTTCAAAATCTTCTACCTAGCCAGGCTGATATGAAGCCTCTATACATTTTTGTAATAATCTGGAGTATTGCCTCTCTCATAACTTCAATTTTTTTATCAAAAGGTAAGAAGTGGTCATACATTTTAGCGTTCATATTAATAGCTTCACTATTTTGTCTTAACTCTTATACGTATTTAAAGTATAGCTCACTTAATGTAGTAAACATTGCTGTCTCAGTAGTTACTATATTTCTTTTGATTTTAGGAAGAAAAGATTTCGCGAATAAATAATAATCATCACAAAAAAAGCCCCATCTTTCGATAGGGCTTTTTCAATTTGTATAATTATCTGCTCTCCGCTACAGCTTTGCTCACGTCCACTTTGATTCCAGGGCCCATAGTGCTTGTGATAGTCAAACTATTCATGTAGTTACCTTTAGAACTCGCAGGTTTTACATCAAGAACAGTTTTGATAATAGTCTTCAAATTTCCCTTTAAGTTTTCTTCAGTGAAAGAAACTTTTCCGAAAATATTGTGAAGATTACCTTCTTTATCAACACGAAGCTCTACTTTACCTTTCTTCAAGTCAGCAATGATTTTTGCAAAGTCAGGACCAACTGTACCAGCCTTAGGACTTGGCATAAGTCTCTTTTGTCCGAGAATCTTAGCAACTTTTCCTAATGCCTTCATTTGATCCGGAGTAGCTACTGCTACGTCGAAGTCTGTCCAACCCTTTTCAATTTTCTGAATAAGAGTTTCTGTACCAGCTTCTACTGCACCAGCTGCCTTAGCTTCTTTCGCAGATTCTTCACCAACGAAAGCAACTACACGCACATCCTTACCTGTACCATGAGGCAAGCTCACAGTTGTACGAATGTTTTGGTCAGCTTGTTTTGTGTCCAATCCAAGATTGAAATGAACCTCGCAACTTGCGTCAAACTTGCATGGAGAAGTCTTTTTTACTAGGGCCACCGCCTCATCAAGTGTATAAGCCATTCCAGCTTCTACCAATTTTGACAATTCAGTATACTTTTTTCCGTGTTTCTTCATAAATATAGTTGTTAGTGGTCAGAGCGCGAAGCGCTCTCTTTCGGGCCGCCAAGGCGGCCCTCCCACGAAATAAATTAAAATTATCCTTCAACCTTTACGCCCATGCTTCTTGCTGTACCAGCGATAATTTTCACTGCTGCATCAAGGTCATTTGCGTTAAGATCTTCCATCTTAGTCTTAGCAATCTCTTCGAGCTGAGCTCTTGTGATTGTTCCAACTTTTTCCTTATGAGGAACCTTTGATCCGCTTTCAATTTTGACCGCTTTCTTGATCAAAAACGCAGCTGGAGGAGATTTCATAATGAACTTAAAACTACGATCATCGTAAACCGTAATTTCACAAGGAATGATCATATCACCCTTTTCTTTTGTCTTGTTGTTGAACTCCACGCAGAACGCCTGGATATTCACACCATGAGGGCCTAGAGCCGTACCAACTGGAGGTGCTGGATTAGCTTTGCCGGCATGGATCTGCAGTTTGATGACTGTCTTGATTTCCTTTGCCATATTAATTGTTTTTTTAAATGTACTGATTTCACGGCTTTAGCCATGAGCAGTGCGTAACACGCGGTATTCTACGGATTCTGTGGTGAAAGTCAATCTGCTTTAGCCTAATTCCCAAGAAATAAGCTGGATGAGGTTTTTTACTTGTGAGTGATAAGTTTTAGGATAAGAGAATCCATAAACCAACCCTGAGATTCTTACTATCAAAAAAGCAGTTTCAGATCTAACAGGATCATTTATAAAGAATGATGCTGATCCAAACTCGTTTGTTTCATTCAATTTCACATTCAAACCTTGAGAAGCTTTTAGCTTCAAATTCAGATAAACATCGTTGGCGCTGCTGCTAATTCCAATTTTAAAAATATAAACCTTGGCTAGGATCTCATCAATAGTTCTAATGTCGGTTTTTGTCACCTCCGCATCTTCTAAGTCGCTAATATCAATAGTCTTAAATAATCTGCCATCCAAAGGTTCATCCTCTAGATATCCGCCAGTAAAACCGGCGCTCTTAATTTGCTCCTCTCTTAGGTAAACATTAGCTGAAACTGTAGGTGTGGAATTTTCGTCCTCGAAATCCTTTACTCCAGATGTATTTGTGGTCTGAGTAGGCGATTGAGTAGTCACATTTTTAGGATCAGTGAAATTATCTGGATCCAAGAAATCCGCACCATCCTCATCTAAAACCGGCAAAGCTATGGGGGACTCCACCTCTTCGACAGTGGGTAAAACTGTATTATCAGCTCCGAGCTTATTGAAATCCATGCCATCGCTTCCAAGAACGTTAGTGGCAATACTTCTTTTGGAGTCTAGGCTATCAGGAAGAGTAAGCTTCATGTTTTCACCCTCAGCGGCCACATTTTTATCAGTACTGAATCCAGGAATATAGTCTTTTGCCATTAGTTCAGCTAAAACAACGACAACGACAATCGTAAGTATAACAGTAAAAATTGTAAACTTTTTCATAGAAAAATTAGGAATGGGATCCAAATTATTTCTTCTTCACTTGTGTAAACTCTAGTTCAACTGGAGTTTCACGTCCGAAGATAGTGATAAGCACCTTAACACGTCCCTTATCTTCATCAATTGTGCTAATAAGACCATCGTAATTAGCGAAAGGTCCATCAAGTACGATAACGTTGTCTCCAACAGTAAAGTCGATCTTGAATTTTGGTTCTGCTTGACCCATATGTCTCTTGATAACTTTCCACTCTTCAGGGGAAACAGGAACCGGAATAGTACCGGAACCTACGAATCCAGTTACATTTGGAGTATTTCTTACTACATACCAGCTATCATCTGTTACTGTCATATCAACCAATACATAACCTGGGAAAATACGTTTTTCCTCAGTTACAGGCTGACCTTTCTTGATTACAATCTGAGTTTCTTTAGGTACAACAACGTCAAAAATCAAGTCCTGCATTCCTAAAGATTCAATACGTTGCTGTAGAGCTTCTCTTACTGCATCTTCGTAACCTGAATAAGTATGAATTACATACCAATGACGACCTGTATTTTCTTGTTGTCTTGCCATATTTAAGCTCTGGTAATGATTAAGTTAAAGAGGTAGCTGAAGCCATAATCTACTACTGCTAGAGTCACTGCCATAACAACGCAGAATACCAATACGATTATAGTTAATTTTACTGCCTGATTTTTAGTAGGCCACACAACCTTGGTCAATTCTTCAAAACTTGTTCTGATGTAGTTAGTTATTGCGTTCATTTGGGATAAATTAATGTAAACCTAAAAAGCCTTTGCGCTTCTGTTGAGAAATATAGCACCTGCACCTCCGACAATGCAAGCTATTTTCTTGAGAAAAAACCTGAAATATGGTAGTATATATGGATTAATTAATTCAATGAAACACACAAAAACAAAAAAACTTGCCAAACTCGTTCTTGAGTTTTTAGTAGTTATGGGGCTCATTAGTATTTCCCTCCATTTAAGCGCCTTTGCGGCTGGTTCATTCCTGCCTGATAATAGTGAGGCGGTGAAGGTCTATACCAGTGGGCAAATTCCTGGTGCCGAAGCCAATCTCTCTGGAGATGACGGTTTTGCTATCTTGAAAAAAGCCGTGCTTGGTGGTCTTCAATACGTAAAAATTCTCACTGTTGTTGTGGGAATTCTTTTTATAACAATTATGGGTTACACGCTAGTTACCAATGGTGGTAACGAAGAGGATGTGACTAAGGCAAAAAAGGGTATGATTTTTACGATCGTAGCCTTTGTTATGATAAGTATGTCTCAAAACATCGCCAAGATTTTTGATATGTCCGATGGCTCGCTTCTTGGAAGCCCTCAGGAGATTCTCAATAGAGTGCACATCTTCGATAAGCAAACCGAAATTTTCGTTACTTTTGTTAAGTATGTAATCGGCACATATGCTGTTGTTCAGATCGTAAGGCATGGGGCCAAAATGGTTACCGCCGGTGCCAATGAAGAAGAAATGGGTAAGAGAAAAAAGGCTATTTTGTTTAACCTTGCGGGCCTTCTACTTATATATTTAGGAGATATCGCAATAAATAAGGTATTCTATAAAGTAGACAAAAGCGTTTACTCAGGAATTACCGGAGTTCATCCATATGCAGATGCTAAAGAGGGTGTTTCTCAGCTTGTGGGTATTACGAATTTAGTTGTTACTTTTGTCGGTCCAGTAGGAGTCTTAATGTTGATAGTTGGAGCTGTTATGTATGCTACTGCGGGGGGACAAGACGAGCAAATGCAAAAGGCTAAGAGGATCTTGATTACAGCCGGTGTAGGACTACTAATCATCTTTGGAGCTTTTGCTGTTGTTAGCACAGTTCTTGCAGGAAAATTGCAAGGTATGGGATCAATAACTCAATAATGTGAAAAATTTTATCAAAAAATTAGTTTTATGCCTTATGTTTGTTAATCTTGGGTTAACTATAAACATGGCGATCGCGAATGCAGCACCAACCGCTCCGACTAGTAGTGAATTACTTGCGCCATTAAAATACCTAGAAAAAATTGGCACGGACACCAAACTTCCGAACTACGTTGATACCGGTATTCATCCTGACGCAGCCGCTGAAACAAAATCCGGAGTAGCTACTGTTACGAGTCCTATTTATTTTGCTATCGATCTTTTTAGATATCTGATTAGTACGATTGCTTTCATCTACATCATTATTTACGCAGTCAAGCTTATCTCTACCAGTAACGAAGAAGATGCAGGTAAGGTAAAGGATGGGCTTATTATGGCGATATTGGGATTCCTCATTATTCAATTGGCCGATATTGCTGTGAAAAAAGCATTTTTTGGAGAACAGGGCGAAGCCTTTCAGGACGTTGCCACTACAAAACTTTATGCTGCCGAAACGGTTAATCAAATTCGCGGAATTGTTGGCTTTTTCGAATATTTTCTGGGAGCAGTTGCCGTGCTTGTGCTTATCGTTAGAGGGTTCACTCTTATCACCAGTGCCGGCAACGAAGAAGATATTGGTAAGGCAAAAAAACAAGTTCTCTACGCAATGGCCGGTTTAATAGTAGTTGGTCTATCCGAAGTTGTGGTAAGGGGAGTGATTTTCCCTGCAAACGGTAGTCAATTGCCGAGTACTCAAATGGGTATGCAGATTTTATTTAACATCACGAACTTCTTGGTTGGTTTCGTTGCCATCGCTTCGTTTGTAATGCTTTTCTACGGTGGATATAGTTATGTTGTATCAGGAGGAAATGAAGAAGTTAAAGACAAAGTTAAGAAAATTATTATGGGTGCGGTGATTTCCCTGATTCTTTCAATGGGAGCCTATGCCGCAGTGAATACTTTTATAAAATTTGATAACCCGGAAAACGCCTCTAGTACGACCACTCCTCCCACTTCTACTACAAATGTTCCCTAAAACATTTAAAGGCATTGCCAGAACGACAGATAACCCATATAATCTCCGCGAAACATGTCGTTCGTACTTTTGAAAAAATTCCTCAAAAAGTCCATCATAGTCTCATTTTTTACCACCCTTCTGTTGGTAATTTTGTTGCCTATGGCTCAAGCCTTCGATTTTTCTAGCGGAGGTGATTGGGGTAAGCTTTTTAGTGCAGGTGATCAGAATGCAATTTCATTTACCCAGTATAGTGGGCAATTGGCTCAGTTGAGTAATGAAGGTTATGACCCAGCACTTACTTCTTCCTCTGACCTTAAAGAATTCGTTATTAAGGTTGTAAATTTTGCTCTTGGCTTTCTTGGGTTGATCGCCGTTTTGATTGTGATTTATGGAGGTGTCCTATATGTGACGGCCGCCGGAGAAGATGAGAAAGTTGGAAAAGGAAAAAAAGCCATTGGCTACGCAGCAATAGGATTGCTTATAGTTATGGGCTCTTATGCTTTTGTTAACACTATTATAAAAGGAGGAACCGGCGGTGCAGATCAAGGGAATGGTGCCACTGCTATTACCGCAACTTCAGGGTTTAATGCTTCCGCCGAACAAGTCCGCGCACTCGCTGCTCAGATTTATAGCGGATATTCTTTCTTGGCTGAAAGTACTAACGAATTGCAGAATATTAAGAATGATATTAGCAAGGACTCAATTGCTCCGAATAATTTTCCAAGCAAAAATTCTATTTTAACTTTCTTGGGTAGCGTTGGTAGCAAGTTAAACACAATGAAGTCTAAGCTTCCTAGTTTTTCTGTTGCCGAAGCGAGTATTAATAAGGCCTTGAGAGAACTAGATCAAGATATTGATAAAATTAATAACGTTGGGTCTGAAAAATACATGACTTTGGATTCCAGCGGTAAGCCGATTTACTGTGATGTTCAGAAAGAGAGAGCTTTCTTGCAGGGAGTGCAGGCATACTCTGATCAGCAAATTTGTTCTAATGACGATGTGTTGGGAGCCGGCAACGAAAGTGATATTAATTATGACCATTATTATGCAGAAGGTTTGCATGAATCATGGACTGCAATTTATGCTAAGTATCACGATCCTAAGGAAGATGATTCTAATTTCTACAACGGAATTATTACCAAGATTTCTGCTTCATATCACGATGACATGCACAGAATTCTTCTTGAGCTTAGGGATATTTATAGTAATTATTCAAACATCAGTGCGATAGGTGGTGAGGGTAGTGTGGCGGCAGGAGCTTACAAGTTGATGATGAGTGATACTAATGGTTATGGATATGCATTCAACCCTCCGGGCTCTGCGGAGGTTACCGATCAGAACGGTGGATTCCTTCATGACGTTGATGCTTGGAGTATCAAATCTGAAATTGATAAGACTGGGTCCCTGATGGTTTCCGGTCTCAAGCAACAGGCGATTCTTTACACTGAATTAAAAAAATTAAAATTTGTACAAGCCCGTCTTACGGCTGATACTATTGAAGGTTCTGCTCCTTTGACTGTTACTTATAATGCCCTTGCTACTGTTGATCCTTCTGGAGGTAGCGTACAGGGTGACAACATTGTTTGGGATCTAGCCGGTACTCAAACAGTTTCCAATCTAACAAGTGGCAACTACAATACGAAGACGGCTACTTTGATAGGAACCAATATGCTTTCTCCTGTTGATAATTCTGTTGATTGTACATTTGCTCCGGCTGGAAAAGACGCTACGGATTTTATTGGAGCAACTTCTAAGAGATGCGTTTACAATAAACCCGGTACCTACACAGCGGCAGTAAAAATCAATTCCAATGATCCTACTAAATTTGCTCCTGGAATTAGCATTTTGACTATTAAAGTTAGACCACCAACTACTAAGATTGAGTTAACTGTTCAGGCCAGCGGCGAGCAAGAAGCTCACACCGTAATGCATTATGAAAACGATGTGCTCCTTGATGATTTAAGAACTGTACAAGTTACAGCTACCGATGCGAAAAATGGCATTACTTTTGATGCCACTAAGACTCAGGACGTAAAACAATATAAGTGGGATTTTGGTGATGGTAAAACAAGCGAATTTAGTAGTTCCGGAAAAATCACTCATAATTATAAAGAGCCTGGAAAATATCAGATAAGATTGGAGGTTCTAAGTATTTTGGATGTAAAAGACAGTAAGATTTTTACTCTGGAAATTTCTTCCATTGCGGCTAAGCTCAAGGTTAATCCTTCCAGTGGTAGCAATATTAATGACACCGTCCTTTTTGACGCTAGTGCTTCAAAATCAGATCTTGGAAAAATTACCAATTTCAAATGGACTATTTCTCCAAGTGCTGGTCAGGCTATACCTCAGTCACTGCAGGATCAGATTAGTAAAGATTATCCATTTACTGACGAGGGAGCTGCCTTGAAGACTCTCACTCACGCTTTCAAGTATCCACTTAATTATGACATTACTGTTGAGGTGAAAGACGATGCAAATAATAGCGCTAAGGCCTTTATTCAAAATTTCCGTGTTCGTTCTCAGCCACCAGTTGCTCAGTTCGATTTCAAGGCTCAGGACAAAACTCAACCAGGTACATTCTATTTTGATGGTACGAAGAGTTATGATCCGGATGGTACCAAGGATTTTACATTCTCTTGGTCTGTAAATTCTAATTGCGACTCTACGACATGTAAGCTTATTGATAAACCTGGTAATACTTTTATCAGCAAGTCTCCAATTATAAAATTCAAAAAACCTGGATCTTATGCCGTGACACTTAAAGTAATTGATCCAATTAACCCAAAGGAGTCGACGGAATTATCAAAGACTATAAAAGTAGAAAACGTTCTCGATATCGCTTGGGATCCTGATCAACAGGCGACGGCAGTAATAGATGACAGTGGCCAGGCTGAAATTAGATTTGAATTGGTTAGTGATACTGCAAAAACTTATGAAATAAATTTTGGCGACGGTGAAACTAGTAACGGAGATTTTGGCGATAAAATTACTCACGTCTATACAAAGGCTGGTAAGTATGTGGCCAAAGTTACTGTTTATGATGAAAGTGATAAAGAGAATGTAATAGATAAGAAAATATTTATTAGTGGCGGTGATCAACCAATAGCTAAGGCTAGATTTTTTATTAATAGCGAAGAGGTTCAAGATTTATACGAGCCTATAAAAGTTAGTAAGCAGGACGTTCTTACTTTTGATGCACTGGATTCAAAGAATGCTGATGGTAGTACGAAAAATTTGAAGTATAGCTGGGATTTTGGTGACGAAAAGAACAGTTCCAAAATGAAAGCGACCCACACTTATAGAGAACTAAGTCCTAAGGATCCGGGTTATTTCAAAGTGAAATTAAGTGTATATGATAGTAAAGATACTGAGAAAATGGCTTCTGATGAATTCCAAGTTGAGGTTGTTAATATGCCACCTTCATTTTCTTCTATTTCTGCTGTGCCTCAGCCAGTAAATAATACGCTTGTAACTCCTGTTTCCGCCATTATGAAAGTATATGGCGCAAACGATCCCGATGGCCAAATAGTAAAATACAAATGGTGGTATTTTGATGTTAAAAATCCGGATCAACAATTCGGCGTTCAAATTACTAATTCCCCAACTTCAAAAATAACAATTGGTACTCGCGGAAAAGAAGGTGATGAAATTACTTATGGTTTTGGTTTAGAGGTTACTGATTCAGACGGACTTACTTATTCAAATGAAGAAGCAATTCAGCAAGGCCAAGTAGCTAAGCTTGATGTTGTGAATGGTTCCAATGCTCTTCCTAGCGCAAAATTCAGTGTAAACAGCACATCCGTATTTGCAGGAGACAAAGTTACATTCACAAGCAGCTCAACTGATCCAGACGGAAAGATTGCTCAATATATTTGGGATTTTGATGGTGATGGTTTCTTTAACGACGATCCGACAGAAAAGAGTTCAGTTGAGAATGTTTACACAAAAATAAATAAGGTTGGCTACGATGTGCGCCTTAAAGTTGTTGACGATAAAGGTGGTGAATCAATTTCTGAACCAATCAAGGTACACGTAGATTCTTTGGCCAAACCTCCTACTGCCGGGTTTACATTTACTTCAGTTCCGGGCAGCGATGGTTTGAAAATTAAATTTACTAATACTTCTGTTGCTGATACCAAAGCAGGTGCTGAAATTCTTAGTTATCAGTGGGATTATGATGCTGATTCCTTATTGACTACTGCGGATAGTAGCGGAGATGGAAAAAAAGATAATGATATTGATTCTCAAGCCAAAGACCCTGAGCGTCTATATGGAGAAAAGGGAAATTATAAAGTGAAATTGACCGTAACCGACAGTCAGGGAAACAAAGATGACGTTACTACTGCTATTAGAATTCCAATGGCAAATCCTCCTCAAGTTTCTTTTACATCTACAAATAAAGGTGGGCAAGTTGTTTTCACTAATACTTCAAAAGGTGACGTAGCAAGCGGTAGCATTATCACGAAAAATATTTGGGATTTTGATCTAGCCACAGATTCAGACGGAGACGGAAAAAAAGATAACGACAATGATTCTGCATTAAAAGATCCAACTTTTGCTTACCCAAAACAAGGAACTTATAAAGTAAAATTAACGGTAATAGATAACCAAGGGGGAGTGAGTTCTGTGGTGAATGATGTGTCCTTCTCGGCCGATGCTCTTCAGCCTGCAGGCACTCAGCCCGCAGTTAAGGACGGTGCAGCTGCTAGCGGAGTATTAAAGGCTATCCTAGTTAGTGATCCAGCGCCAACACTAGATGGAGCTGTTTATCTAATTGGAAAGAGTGGTACTGTTAAATTTGATTTTTCTAAATCTGTGGGAGCTGTTCAGTATTACATCATTGATAAAAATATTTATTTTGACACCGATGGAGATGGAGATAAGACCAATGATCAAGATTTCAAGACCAGCTTACCGGGTACTTGGTCAACTAATTTTGATAAATCTTGGGGACAAATTGTAGTAAAATTAACAGTAACCGATATTTACGGAAATAAAAGCTTCGCAAATCAGGAAATTAAATTTCAATAAACCACTAATTATATGGCAGAAACAAATCCAAGCGACCCAAAAAAGATTCAGGACTTTGAGACAGAAGAATCCGCCCCAACAATTAAGCGCTACACAAACGATATAAAACCGAATTCAACCCCACCGGCGCCAGCAGTGCAGCCAGCAAAAGTAGATCCGACAGGACCTGCGCCAATTGCTCAAGCTCCCGTGCCACCGGCAACTCCTATTGTTAAACCAATTACACCTGTAACAAAAACCGTTCCAGTCCCGCCTGACCCAGCTGCAAAGAAGAAAGCTATTCTCGGATGTCTCGGAGGTTTTGGGGGCCTAATGTTGATTTTTTTAATCTTGTCATTTGTCTTCTTGGCTCAGACTGGAAATGGTACTAGCCCAATCGCAAAACTTCTCGGCATCAATGAAGGAGTGTTTATTAATGGACTAATTACTTTTGTTCATATTATTTTCATTCTTGTCTCACTCGTTGCTTTCGTCTTTACCATGGTCGGTCTTTTCAAGGCTAGCATGGTTAGAAGTGATGATAAGGATGGCAGAAAGGCAGCTCTACGTACAAGCCTTATCTCTGGAGTTTTATTATTCTTTATTTTAATCGTTTGGGGATTTACTTATGTTTACCTCGATTCAAAAAGAGTACAACTTGCACCTGAATACAGCGAACAAGTCGTAACAACTCCACAGGAAACACTTGGACTTACAGCACCTATAGAAATTAAATTTGATGCCAGCAACGTACCTGTTGATAGAAATCGTTACCAGGTTGTTTCTCACGATTGGGATTTCGGAGACAAGTCCACAGGAACAGGACAAATTACTTCTCACATTTATAAAGAGAAGGGAACCTATGATGCAAAATTATTATTAACAGTAAAAGAAAAAAGTACCGGAAAACTTTCTACTGGTGGAGAATATCACACAACAATTTCAATTGAGAATTTGGAACTTTCAGCAATTTTTACAGTTGATAATCAGTCTGGAGAAGCTCCTTTGGAAGTGAATTTTGATGCTAGCTCTTCCGCTGATCCTGATGGAACAATTGAGAAATATGAGTGGGACTTTAGTGATGATGGACAATACAAAGACGGTAAAGGAAAAACCATCAAACACACTTTTGAAAAGATCGGAACTTATAAAGTTTCTCTTCGTGTCACTTCCACAACAGGAAGATCAAATACTTCCGAAAAAGAAATCAGTGTAGTTGAATCAATTACGCCTCTAGCCGTAATAAAAGTTGTTGATGAACCGAAAGTATTTAGCTTGGGGCAAAGCTATGTTTTCAATGGTGACGACTCCAATTCTCCAAACGGAAAAATTTCTAAGTATGAATGGTTATTCAGTGATGCTGCAGGCAAACCTGAGACTACAAAAACGGTTTCTCATATTTTTAAAACTGCTGGCACACATCAAGTAACTTTGAAAGTCACTGATGAAAAAGGCAAAGTTGGGGAGATCCAGAAAGTGATTACAATTGATGCTCCAAAAGGAGTGCCAAAGGCTAAAATTACTTCTAATCCATCCTTTGATTCCAAGACAGGTACTCTAACAGGAAAGGCACCATTCACTGTAGCCTTTGATTCTAAGGGCAGTACAGACAGCGACAACAACATAGTGGATTACCAATGGGATTTTAACGGTGATGCAAAATTTGATGCCTTCGGTCCAACTACAAGCTATATCTTTACAGAGGATGGTGAATTCAATGTTACATTAAATGTTATTGATTCTGACAAAAATATTGGTAGCGCTACAATGACGGTAAAAGTTGATCCACAAGGAATTATGCCAAGTCTAAAGGCAGATATTCTAGATGGAAATATTCCACTAAGTGTAAATTTTGATGCAAGTGCTTCTAGTTATACAAAGGGTCAAATAAGCGGATATAAATGGGACTTTGGAGACGGCACGCCGGTAAAAATGGGGTCCGCTACTCTTACACACAAATACACTGCGATTGGCACTTTCACGGCTTCTGTAACAGTACTTGGTTCAGATAATAGTTCTGCTACGAAATCAGTAACTATCAACGTTCGTGAAATTCCATTAAGCGCTTGTTTTCTTTCAGTATTTGAAAAAGGTCCAGCACCTTTGAACACTAGTTTTGATCCTAGCTGTTCCACTGGTACAGCCACAAGTTACTCTTGGGATTTCGGAGACGGTACAACTTCCACACAAGTCAAACCTAGTCATTCATTTGTGAAAGCTGGAATCTATAAAGTAACTTTAGAGTTATCTGATGCTCAAAATACTATTAGCAAATCAGAAGTAACAATAACTGTAACCGAAAAATAATGTCTAAAAAATCCAATAAACTATTCGCTGTTCTAGCTTTAATTTCTCTTTTGGCAATTATAGCCGGAATGATAGCACCTGTATTTCAAAACTTTTAATTTTAATATATGGCCATCCCTCAAACTAATAGTAAAAAGACAAGCTTTCTCGCCTTTGCAATAATTGCCTTATTAGTTGTTGGGACATTGGGTTACTATCTTTGGCTTCAGGCTGGCACAAGCACTGGCAATCCTCCATTTTTACATGTACCTAAACAAACTCTCAAAGGTCAGCTAATTTCAGGTGATGTAATTTGTAAGATACCTGGACTATATAGCTTCAGCGATTCCGAAGTTTCTAATTACACCAAACCTGCCGGAACAACTGACGCTGATGCCAAAACTCTTTCTGAAGGTATTCACATTTACCATGCTAATCAGGAAATGACAGTAAGTGGGATATTAAAGAGCATCAAGCCAACAAGTGGCAACAAGATAATGATTGCCTACTATCCATCAAACGGGAACAGCAACACAAATTTTGCTGTTTATCCTACAGATCTTCAAGGAGAGAAAAAAATTCTTTCTCCTGAAAACTATAAGATTCCGGCAAACGAAGGGTTTGTAATTTTTTCCTGCCAGAATACAAAAATCTATAAGGTTTTGGATGAAAGAACTGATGGTACAGGTTTCCCAACAAATTTTAGCAAGGCAGATAGTGGAACTCACTGGATTCTTTTCAGCGGATGGAAAGATGGTTCAAACGCTAGCACTATAAAAAATGCAATTGCCCCATATAATCTTAAATCTGTTTGGGTTCAGACAGACGAAGGGTTCAAATTTGAAGAAGTTAATATCAGCAATTTGGCGACTAATGGAAACTATCGCATGATTTGGGCGGAAATATATGCTAATCCAATAAAGACTCAAACCGATCCTCAAAAAACTATCTGTGAACAGAATCCATCTTGTACAAGCCACAGCTGCATCCCTTTCTGGGGTGGATACACCTGCAATATGTCCGCAACCACCGGCACAGGTGTAGCCAGCGGAGTTGATTCATGCAATACGACAGGAGGCGCATTTAATCTTTCCGGATGCTACGCCAAAAGTGGTACTCCATATCCAGCGACGGCAATGTCATCTGGAAAAACTGATTACTGCAATACAACAGGAGGAAGCTATAATTTCTCTGGATGCCTTAGCCAGAAATCAACTGCTGGAAGTGGTGTGGCAAGCGGAGTAGATGTCTGCAATACGACTGGAGGAAGCTTTAATTCTACTGGATGTTTTGTTAGCGGAGGCGTTCCTTATCCTCCATTAAAGACTGCACCTACCGCACCTCTCGGCACGGGCTTACCGGATTATTTTTCAGTGAACACTTGCAGCACTCAATGTAACTATTCTAATTATACTTGTAAGCAGCCTCAACTCAGTGAACAGTGGTATTGTATAAAAAATGGCACCAGCCTGCCAGCTTCAATCACTACACCTGTTTCAAATGCTGAATTGAAAATAACTGGTACTAAAACAGGGAAACTTACGACTATTAATGGCCAAAGCTACGTGGAAGTGAGTTTTGATTTTTCACTGACCGGTACACTAAAACCTTCTGATAAAGTAATTTGGGATTTTGGTGATGCATCAACGGGCACAATAAAAGGTAAGGATTGGTTCTGGGGCAATGATATTCTTCCTACAAATACTACAAACCACAATTACACAAAATCCGGTAATTACACTGTCACGGTAAAAGCAGTTTCAGATTCAGGTAACGGAAGCACTATAACTACCGCTTCAACTTCTTTGCCATTTTCAATGCCAAGTGTTTCTCC
>CALRGJ010000009.1 GCA_943357285.1 Candidatus Peribacteria bacterium
GAGTGCTCAGATATGCAGAGGATGTACGTAAAAACAATGATCTCAGATATGCAGAGGATGTACGTAAAAGCAATGATCTCACAGATGTAAAAATTGTTTTCTACGATAAAAATAAAGATTCAGTGCAGGATTTATCCAGTGCTTTGGAAAACCTCTACCTAAATGGAGATGGTGCTAATAAAAATAGATTAGCTGGTGTGGTTTTGGTTGGAAATATTCCTCTGCCGGTAGTTAACAAAGAAGGAAATCGTTACATAAGCATGTTCCCATATACCGATTTCTCTGATCAGGCTTACAAATATAATCCTGAAACAAAAAGCTTTGAGCGAAATGCATCTGTCGCCTTTCCTAAGCCAGAAATCTGGCATGGGGTAATCAGATCTCCTAGTGATGATTTTGCTGGCCGTGAACAGTTGGCAGAATATTTTGATAAGAATCATTTGTACTACGAAGGCGTGGAAATGTTCTCAAAGTTTGATAGGAGAATGTTCTTCGGAGATTTGGTGCATGAAGAGGAACAGCTAAATCCTGATTCATTCAAACAGTATTTGAAGTACATTACTTCATTCGAAGACCTTGCCTACATGCGTTACAACAAGTTTTGGGCGCAAGAGTTGAGTAGTCAAAGTATGGAAGTTCTAAAAGATATACCTGCAGAAATAAAACCAAAAACTGAGAACAAAGCACTACAAGATTTCTTAAAAGACACAAATCCTCTAGAAAATGTGCCGGATATTTACGCTAAATCTATAATTGATCAAAACTTAATTCCTTATTATCAGGTTTTAAGCAAATATATTGGCAGCACAAATGATTTCTCGTACAACACGGCACGTTATGAAAAAAGCACTAATGGCAGCCCAAATATCGATAGCGTTGTAGGACTTATTGGAATAAAAGACGAGTATACAAAATATTATCTCAAGAGCGTAAACGAAGCACTTGAGAAAAAAATTAACGAGGTGGCTGCGAAGATTCAAGAGCCATTAAATATTGTCGACTACTCAAAATTAACAGGTAAAATTGGCAATCAAGATTTTGTTATTCAAGCCTCTGACAATGGTGTGCCAATTAATGTAAATGGATTGTTTTACAACTTTAATTATAAGAATGAACAAGATGGAAAATGGTACATCAATGGTACGGATACCGCTATTTTAGAAAGTCCAAAACAGTGCGTGCCGCTACTTGGATCTACAAAATCCAGCTACTTTGATAAGAATCTCTCCTTTAATCCTAAGGCGGTTGGCGGTGAATATTCAATTCTCACTCGCTCATTGAGATCAGATAATGGAGCTACTGGTACTGATTTACATACTGCAGGAGTGTACACAAGAATGCTTTCTCCTTCTTCCGCAGGTGCTAAAGATTCTGAATTATTTACTGCTACCGGTGGAGCCTATGCCGGTCAGGCAAACAGTGATGGCACATACAATACCGGAGCAATCATTGAGGATAATCCGGCTTATGGAATTTCAGCGTTCATAAATAACCCATTGGCTGGAAAGGGTACAAATTATAGAAGCCCCATAGAGAGAGATGTGAAGAATATCCCTTCTCAGAATTTGAATCAGATAGATGATCAGGGATTACAAAAAGGTGATGTGATTGTAAAAGTGAATGGTCAAGATTTGAATTATGCTTACAGCTTTGATCAGGCAATTGAGAATTCATATCAGTCGGTGAAATATGTACTTGATACAATTAACGATAATAATGTTACGCCATCTCAGCAATTCAAGAACTTTCCATATCCAATCAAATTTAGACCAGGTGACAATCCTGATGTTAAGCGTAATGCAACTGCAGTTGTTGGTTATTTCAGTGTTGATTTTTACCGAAATGGAAAAGCTGGAAAAAAATATTTCTCCTTCACAGTTAGGAATGCTTCTACAACAGACAAAGGCCTAACTAGTGATTACCCTCCTCAAGGTGATACCAGAGCCTACGTTCTTTTGGATACACCTACAAATATTAACTTCAATGATGCCAGTATTTATAGCGATGATAGTCGCAGCCAAGGTGCTATTTTCACTTTGTATCGAAATAAAAATGATGGTTATAACAACGGCTCCTATGATGCTTCTGCAGGTTGCAATGCAAATTCTACCAGCAAAAATAGCGATAGATGTTTGGGAATGGTAGCCACTATTCCCGTGCTTGATCCTGCCGGAAGCTTGGCTCCAATTTTAATGACAATTCCAGGGTTGGGAGATCGTTTAAAATTCCCGGAAAAAGTAAAAAGAAATAATCTTGGACAAAATTCTGCCGAAGAAGACGATTACACAAAACATGTAGATAGCTATCAATTCCCGGGAGGTTTGCAAACTGACTACCACAAATATGATGACGTGGATCAGGTTTATTTCAATTCTTGCTATACCGGTTTACCAAGCGTAGCGGCTACTTCAGTCGATTCAAATCCTTATAGATTTGTTTTGGATGCTTCAACAATTGAGACAGATCCAAATGCTATTCATAATGTTGCTCCTGATTTCTACGGTCAGTTAATGAAACAGTTTGAGACTTTTATTAATAGTGGAACAGCTAAGCAAATTGATTATTCCACCAATAATGGAACTGCAGAAAGTAGCACTTATGATCCTAAAACCTCTATTTGGGCTGGCCGTGATAAAGTGGATGCAAGCGAAATCATTCTAAATAGTGAACCGAAACTTACTCTAAAAGATTTCTCCGATTATTATGGACTTTTTGATGGAATGGATAATGACGGGAATGGTTTAACAGATTACAAATGGATAGATAGCGATAATGATGGAGTGTTTGATTTAAAGTACTATGACTTTAAAGAAGCGGATTTAGAATATGGAATACCGAGCTGGGATATTCAAGAAATTGCTAGAAAATTATTATCTCATGATGCCAGCTACACAATTCCATATGGAGTACCTTCTTTCCCTAATAAAAAATTTGATAAGGATGTAACACTTACCGTAAAAGCGGATAGCGTAAAAAAACTACCTAGCTTAATTCTCCATAATGAACCGACTGACTATACAATTTCACAGCAGATGAAATCTCAGACTGCATTTAGTCTACCTATTGATAATCCGAGATATGTAGCTTTTCAAACTGCACCTAAAAAAGGCCCTGATTATCCAGCTGATCAAAATCAGCCAAGCAAACCGAATCTTGATGTACAAGCAATTATTAATAGCTTGGGCGATACAAATCCACCTGTTTATCCTGGTCAAATTCAAAAGATAAAATATGTAAATCTTTTTGATTCAGATATTTCTAATATGGCTCAGTTGCAATCTGCAATAATTACTAAAGCAACAGAGCTAGCTTCATTGCCAGGTAGCTACAGAATTATTGATACAAATGCTGCACCCGATAAGTACACTCAAAAAGACATAATTGATGCAATTCTAAATAACTATTTGTCCCCTGTAGTAAATAATAATGATTCCGACAGTCCGGCTTCAGGTTTTAATTTAGAAAAAGCTTCTAGCAAAAAGATTTATGATGCCTTGGGTTGGCTGAAGATGAGTATTGATGAAAAGCATCAGTATATACTTCAGTATTACTTGAGTGGTGGTGACAATGGTTACGCTGCAGATCGTACGCTCTTACCGTCTCCTGCAGGCTCTCAAGCGGCCTTTGGTTACGAGGCGGCATACTTAGTGCTTGATGGGGACAAGAGTTCGTTCGATATGAATTTCAATAAAGCAGTACCGGAGGAAAAAGATAATGTTTTTGATCCTATATATCAGATAACAAACCCAGGCAGTGGTGCGAATGGCGGTCAGGGACAGGGAGAAGAAAGTGATTCATCCGATCAAGGTGCGCAAAAAGATGGTGAAGATTTTGAATTTGTCTGGGTACAAGATTTTCTAAAAGAAATGAAGAAGTTTATCGATTCTCTGAAAACAGAGCCTCAATTTACTAATGAGTGTTTTAGCCCAGAATCATGGAACCCTGGTTACAAAGATAAATTGCCAGTAGGTCCTGCTAAAACCGGAGATGTTAGTGCTCCCGCCATAGACACAAATGTTCCTGATCCAAATGCCAATCAGGTTCAAATAAATAGTTATGTTTATCATGAAATTGCCGGATATGATGATCTTCTTCAAAAAATTGAAGCTCAAAAAAATGCTCCTGTTACGAGTTCTGAGAATGGAAGTGTGGGAGTAGTAAATGCAGAAAATAATGGAACTGGAAGTGGAACTACCGGTGAAAATGGAGCTACTAATGTAAATAACACTGTTGGTAACACCTCTACTCAAGGTACAGGCTTACAGCAAATCCTAGATAATATCAGCAAAGATGCTGGGATAGTAAAGAAAAATAGTACTATAAATAACTCTGGTTCAGATGGAGCTGGGACTTCAAATACATCTGTATCTAATGTTGGAAATGGCGGACTAAAAAATGCAGGGAATAGCTTAAACGGAACTGTAACAACAACTGAAAATAATGGGGTAACCGGAAATACTGGAGACGCTGGTGGTGGAGCTAACGCTACAAGTGACACTACTCAGAACGAAAAAGATCTTCAAATTTTAAAGTCTACTCTGATAGAAGACAAGGCTCCAATATCCAGAGGCCCTCAGACTAAGCCCGTGGAAACTCCGCAGAAAACGGCTGAAATCCAGAAGGTAGAAACTCCAGTTGAAATTCAAAAAGAGCCAGAGATAAAACCGGAGCCAAATCAGAAATGGGAAGAATACTTTATCGGTGGAAAATATTATCAAAAATTTCTTCCAAAGAGACCACAGACAAATGTTCGTAGATTATTAGCTGAAGTTCTTACAGATAATCCTTTTGTTAATGCTTCAACTGATGATTTCAGCAAGTACATCGTAGAAAGCAATGATTCAATGGTGGCTGATAACAGCTCTCTGATGAAAATTGAGGCGGTTATTTTTGACTCGAAAGGAAATGCGGAGATCAATGGTAGTCATAAAGTTAAATTCTCCATATCTTCAGATTTAGTCAGCTTCAAGGGAAATAATATTGTTGATAGCAAGAATGGTATTGCAACAGTTTATATAAAAGCAGGCAAAATTACCGGAGATTTTTACATTAAAGCAGAAGTTTTAAAAGATAATGGAAAGGTAGACACAAACTATCAGGTTGTTACAAAAAATTTAAATTTGGTCGCTGGAGAACCCGCCAGCGTGGATATTAAATCTGATTCTGGAGTCTTGGTGGCAAACAATCAGTCCAAGATGATTTTGAATGTTGTGTTGAAAGATAAATTTGGAAATGTAGCTAATAATTCATTTGAAAAAATAGGAATTTTTGTAAACGATAAAGTGAAAATTGATCAAAAAAACGACAGTGATAACAAACTTATTGGTACACAACTAGACACCCTAGATGGAGGCGCAAGTGTAGAACTCTTTGCGGGCATAAAATCTGGCTCTGCTGACGTTGTGGCAGTGGTAATGGATCAAGAGTTACAGGATAAATTATTGGAAGCTGGAAACAACATTGGCAGCATAGATTTCAAGAAGTATGTTGGTGCTACAAAATCTTTCCAAATCCTGGATAAGGTGGATTTGGCACTAGAGATATTTGATGAGAATTTCAAAGCAATTAGCGAATTGCCGGCAGATGGTAAATCAATCGTAAGGTTAGGAGTAAAATTATTAAATAATGGACAGATTGTTAAGGCTTTTAATGGACCGGTAAAATTCACGGTCCTAAAAACTAATCTTGGAAATTTTGTCTCCAATCCTCCTTCTCACTTGGTAAATGGAGAATTAAACCCAGCAAATATTAGCTTTAAAGCCGGCAAGGTAACCGGTGATGAGGAAATTCTTATAAGTATTCCCGGTTTCGCCAGTGATTCGTTTAAATTCAAAGTAAAAGCAAATAAAGCTACTCAGATAATGCTGAGTGGATCCGAAGATATCGTAGATACAAATTCAGCCAAACAAGTAATTTTGACTGCTAAGGTATTGGATGAAAATGGAAACATAGTAGAAGGAGATAATGGTACTGTAATCAATTTTTATGCTTCAAAAGCTACCACTGATTTAATAAATTTCTCAGCAAATAAAGCTGTTACAAAGAATGGTGTGGCAACAGTACAAATTACAGGAAAGAATATTTCCGGCAGTGCAAATATTATTGCCGAAAGTTCTGGACTCACTAATGGAAAAATTCCGTTAAAAATAAATAAGCATGTCACGAGTGATATCGTGAAAAATTTCTCACCAAGGTCACTGTATGTTTCACTGCTTGGAGGAGCTTATGGACAAGTGGGAGATCAAAATAATTTGGCTAATTCTATCCTATTCTCAAAAGGGCAGGTAGAAACAATAAGCACTGTCACCGCTACACAAAGCGAAAAGAAGCGCATGTTTGCAGTTGATGGTTATGGTAAAATTGATTTCCTTACTAGCACTGTTTATGGAAAAGTAATTGGTGCTACTAATTCCTTCCCATATCAAAAGGTTTCAATTTCTGATGACATAGCCGGTGATGATTTGGCTAATGTTTTCCTGGTACCGAAGACTGATTCTCCGGTATTACTGGTTGATGAAAAAACTAATATGCCGGACAAGGACGGTGTTTTTGTGAAGACTTTGGATGAAGCAAATAAGAGCATGTTCAGTCAGGACGCTGATGGAGTTTACGTGAAGGTGGGAAGTGATACAAAAATGAAAGTAGATAAATATGGAAGAATTTTTATCAATGATGAGGTTTATAAACTTCGTATTCCTACAAAAGATGATCAGCTAGATGTTAGCACTTTCGCTTTCATCCTTGCAAAAGGTGGTTCCGATATAGCGATGATTTCATTCAATCAGAATTTTGGCAAAGGTGTTAATACTATTAGTTTTGGAGAAAATATTCAAAATTTGACTCCGGGTATTTACGTAGAATCAATTACTACAAAAAATAAATATTCATTTACCTCAGCATATAGCGGCAATTCTACTGCAGAACCTCAGGGAATTTATTTTATTGATAATGAAGAAGAGATAGATACTAATCAAGCTCCAGGCTTCGGATATAGTAGTTTGGATGGGGCTAAAAAAGAATTTGGCTTGGGCTTTCAAGGTTCAAATAAGCATATGCTTTTATTTGCAGCTGGAAATTCCGTGGGAGCTTCTTTTGTGCCTTATGCATCTGATTCTGGAATTATTTATGGTGATCCAACCATTAAGTTGAAGGTGGATGGAAATTTGGTAAGCAAAGATACCGGATACAGCAAAGATATTGGCAAATCTATTTTCAGCGGGCAAGAGCCTATTCAACAAATGATTGAGTTTGATGCTAATGGGGATGACTATGAAGATTTATTATTGGTGTATGAGAGTGGACTTATTAGATTGATGGAGAATGAGATCAGCAATAAAAGATTCCGTGATAGAGGTTATATTTTGAATATATATGGAGGCATAGAAAGTATTGCGAAAATTGATGTGGATAATGATGGCTATGATGACTTGGCCGTAGGTACGAAGCAGCCATGTAATGCCGGCGAGCAATGTGTAAGTTTGATTAAGAATACTAATGGTAACTTTGATAGAAAACCTTTGAATTTAGCTCTTCAAGATAGAAAAGTTTATGAGATGAAGGGGTCAGATATGAATAATGATGGTTGCCAGGATTTGGTAACCAGCGATTCATCCGGTAGCATTAGCATTTTCTACAATAAATCTGATGGAAAAAGCTGCAATGGTTTAGAAACAAATTATGGATATAGTAAGAATTTTGGTTTTACACTCAAGAGTGGTTTGAATGAAGTGGCTAATCTTTTCCTCAATTATCCGGGCATGGAAACTCCTGACGATGGAAAGGATAAAGCTAATGCAGATGGAAGTGAGGCAGGTAAATCCAACTGGTATAAATTCATTCAATTTAGTCTACCAACAACTCAGCCGCCGGCAGTAAATCCTAAGGAAAAAGATCCGGCCTTTAGTAGTGCTCAGTACGCTAAGGACGGAATTGACTTACAAAATACAATTTTGGGAAGTGGTCAAATAACGACAAAAGATGTACCTCAACAAACTTTCAATAAAAACTATGATTTCATTCATATTTCTGAAGATGGAAGATTTAAAGGTAAATCTGTTAAAGAAGCAAAAGATTTAAATGGTGGTTCCGTAGCAAATGGAGACGTGATTGAATATTTAATTGCCCTTCAAAATGATAGTGATCAAGCGGTAAATAATCTGATGCTTTCTGATGCCACACCTACTTCAATGACACTTATTCAGAGTAGTTTGAAGTGTTTGGATGCCGGTTGCAGCGATAAATTGGAGTGGCTGGATACAGGCACAAGCTTAAGGTCCGCAATCATTAAAAACATCAGTATTCCGGCTAAGGGAAAGAGAATAATTAGTTATCAGATGACAGTGGATTTAACTCCTAAGGTTCACTTTGATATTGGAAATAATTTTGTGAAATATCCATCCAATGCCAATGATCCATATCAGGATATAATGGTTAGACCTGAGGTAAATCCAGATGGAATTATTACTTACCTATATTCAACCGGCGCAAAAACTTATGAAAAATTTGATGTTAATCCCGCTAATAATTCAAAAAATGCTTTAGATGATGCTTTTGAAAAAATCGGTTTACCAAGTCCAACTGAGTTATTGAAGAATGCCAATGGAGAATTATCTCCCGAAGTAAAAGCATCATTACAAAAATTTTCCGGTTCTCAATATTCGGATAAAGATTATAACGGCTGTGCTGATTCATGGAATTCTGTTCTCACAAATGCACAAGATACAGGTGAAGCAGTGGCCAATGGAATTGGAAATATTCTTGGAGCGATGAGATGTTCCGGGGCTGGTTGTCTGCCTATTCCATATAATATTGCTCTGCTGACTCCTAACGCTATGGGCCCAGGAACACCTGGATTCCCAGCATTTCTTGCCGGTACTCCTAATCCACCATTCTTCGGATTCTTTTTACCAAGCTATACAATTTCAAGTTTGAGACTTTATCTCTCTCCTACTTTAACGATGGGACTTGGCACTGCTATTTGTTCCGGTCCTAATTCAGCCGCCGGAATGTGTTTTGCCTTTGCTGCACCAGGTGGTATTCCAGGAGCATGTAGTGCCATTAAGGCTAGCGTAGATCAGGCAATATCTTCTGCAAAGAGCGCAGTTGTGGATACAGCTACCGGTCAATCAGCTGTCATTACGGATGGCGAAGGAACTGGAGGTACTAAGGGAGTAAATATGGGTGGAAGTTTTGGTAGTCCTGACAGTCCACTTTCCGGTAATGCAAAAGTTAATATAAAAATACCTGGATTCCCAAGTGTTGTTACAAATTGGTTGGATGGAGAAATTGATGAAATTTACAGTAAACTTTTGCGCTTCCCTACCTTCTATTTCATTTTGCCAGACTTCTCAAAAGTGGCTCAAGAAAGCAAATTAGCAGGTAAGGAATTTAGTTTTTCGAGCTTCCATGACTTTGCTACAAGCCTTAGTAATTTCCCATTCGTGAAGCTTGAAGGAAAAGAAATTCTAATCAAGGTTCCAGCCATTTCTCCAAAAGAAATAGCTAAATATAAGATCCAAGCAGATGCGTGGTTGAAGCATATGGAGAACGAATTACAAAAGTATAATGCGTGGAATTGTTCTGCAAATGAGAATAGAAAGACCATTTGTGACAACATAATGGTGAACATGCAGAATTTGATGGCCTCAGTGAAGAGGACAATGGATATGCTGGATAAGATTGCGAATCTTCCAAAAGATATTTTGCAGTTTAAAAATATGCAGTCTAAATATGCGACCCAGATAATTTGTTATCTCGATGCAATAACAAATTACACTGGTGGATATATCAAGAGACAGCAAAAGATTATAGAGTCATGGATTAAAACTATCCAAGATGTAATTCGCACATTTAAGGAGTGGAAAGTCTTGCTCGATGTGGTAGCGGACTATCAACAATCATGTGACAAATGTAAGAGTGATAGATTCGGCAAGTTGGGATTATTGATGCAGCTTTTTGTGGCAATACCGGATATTCCAATTATTCCTCTACCAAAATGGCCAGATGTAGTTGTAGATTTTTCTCAAATTAAAACTGGCATTAAAATTGTTTGGCCAGATGTAGTTTTCCGACCTGAGCCAATTACTTTGCCAAATCTACCTGACATCACTTTGCCGGAAGTTCTTCCAGATGTGAATATTGATTTATCGGGCTTAAATTTCAATGTAAATTTACCTGATCTATCCAAGTTTTCTTTGCCAACTTTGCCGGATCTACCTCAAATTCCTATTCCTCAATTACCAGACCTACCTAGACCTCCAAAAATTCCTGGTCTACCAAAAATAGTTGGTAAATTGATGGCAAATTTAAAAGTTGTTTTCAAAATTCTTTGCTTATTAAAAAATGGATTTATTCCAATTCCGGAAACAACTTTGAATACAGAACTTGAAACTCTTACTCAGCCTAGCGTGGATGCCATTCTGCCTTTGATCAAGAACCTCGGAATGCAATATCCACCTATTCAATATAGTTATGTTGACCAGATCAGAATCACTGGAAAATTGAGTTTTGATGTCGATACTAATCTTATATATGTCGTAGCGGATAAAGGTGCTCAAATATGGAATGAGGGAATTACAAGCTTTGTGAAAAGCATTAATAGAATTACAAATATACCTTTTGGACAAGCATTAAATACTTTGATTCAGGAGGCAATAAATAAAGCGGCTGCAGAAGCACAGAAATCAATAAATGAAGGAACAAACACGGTAAATGACGCTGCTGATAATGCGTTGCCACTCAGTTTTGATACTTCCGAAATGATGAGTTTCAAGAAAGAAATGGATGACTATGTTGCAAGTGTGAAAGCTGAAGCTACAACACCAGACGTATATCACTTAGTAGCAACTCAACATTTCATTGATTCCACAGACCCAATATTGAATAGAAGTTTGGCTGATGTAAAAGCCGGAATAAAATTTGAAGATCTGCCTGATGGCGGAAATCTAAAACAATTAGCTGAAATTAGAAATCAGATGATTGCTTCAGTGGATTCATTGAATTCTTCTACCAACATATTAAGTGAAATTGAAGACTTTAATGAATTCAATAAAATCCTTGTTGATAATAATGATCAACGTATTGATCTTATTGCCGCTAATCCTACGGTAAGTGACCTTGGCCTAAGCAATATTAGCGACACGGTATCAGGCAAAACATTAGCCTTCAGTTTCCTAGGAAAGGATATTGAAAATACTATTAATCAAGCAGCCAATAGTGCCAACTTACCTGACAAGAGAAACTTAATCGCTTCTGCAATTGATTTCACACCACAAAGTGCAGTAGAAAGCGCAAATACGCCAGCTACTACCCCTGCAGGATTCTCTGTATCAGCCGGTGGAACAAACGAGAGCGTACTGAATTATGCTACAGAACTAAAAGGCCGTACCAATATTGTTTTTAGTGATGTAGACCATGATAAAGATACGGACATTATTTATTCAATGGGTGGAGATGTTTATATGAAAACCAACTACAAAAATACTCCAAATTTGGCGAAGGGAGATTTGATTGTTGGCTTCACCAAAAATACTGTTGGGGATTATGTAAATGCAGGTGGAGGTGGTGTACAAGGAGTGCAAGTTCCATATATTGGAACAGGTAAAATTGATATTTCTTGGTTGGCAACCGAAGATGCAATTTCATATGAAGTAGTTTTAAGAAAATCTATTTATGATGAATTTAAAGATGCAGCATATTCATTTAAAATAAATGTCACTGATTTAAGTGATAAATCAGCTCCTAGAATTTCCGAAAAGATTCCAAATGGAAATTATTACGTGAGTGTCTTTGCTGTAAATTCTCTAGGTAATAAATCATTAGAATCCGAGGTAATAATTGCCGCTCCCCAATCTTGTGCAGATAATGATGCGCCAATGCCTGTAATCAATACTACAAATTATACTTTGCCTATATTTAAGAATTTGCAGATTGATGCCAGCGCGTCGTTTGATCCTGATGGAGAAGTGGAACAATATTATTTGGAAACTGTTCCATTTGAAACAGATAAAACTGATCCAATAACAAAGGATAAATTAAAAACTACACCAATAAAAAAAATAATTTGGAGTGATTTGACCGCAATGGTGGATGAAGATGGGAATGGATTTACTTTTGATGACAGAATTAATCCTAATTTCAATATTGGTCCTTTCCTAAATGAAGGAGATATTGGTGATCACAAATTCTTGCTTCATGTCGTGGATGCCTCTGGCAAGGATGCGAGCTTACAATTTGTTGTACATGTAGTGGCTCCAAATGTTAGCCTGGATCAATCATTTGCTACAACATCAGTAGCTACCGGAACAACACTTCCAATGACTGCTCAATTCCCATTCTGGTTAATGCGTAATCGTTATATTGAAAGAGTTATTAAAGGTAAACTCACTTTGGTTCCAAGAATTGATAAAGTGAGAGAATCAACTACCAGGGATGATGGCTCATACAATATTTCAGATTTCGATTTGGAAGATATGATTTTGGTGGAAAATGCTGAAGGAAAAATTGTAGCTGAAATAAATCCAAAGACTGGAAATGTTGGCAAAATAGAGACCGGATATAAGACAATTACCAATGAGGCTCTCCCTCCAAATATACCAACCAGCGTAAGCGTTGTGGACAAAAACAATCAGATTTTGGGTACGATCTATTTGGTTTCAAATGCAAATTCGGACGTACAGACATATCAAAATTATGGATTCAATACTGCAAATATTGAGTTCATACATGGCACAAACGTAGACGATTTAGACGAAGCTGATAATTTCATTTTTGAAAATTTACCTGGTAATGATCCTGATAATCCAGGTGGAGTAGTTCTCAAAAATACTGTGGAAAATAAGATTATGGCTTCAATTGATAGTACTGGAAATATCGTAGTGATTGATCAACGTATTACTCTCACTCAAAAGCCAAATGATCATGTAGATGACCCTCTAATTATTCAGATTAATTTTGAAGGAAAAGCTGTAGGAGAAGTTTATATTGCTCTTACAAATTCCGCTCTTGTGATAGGACCTGATGATGTTCCCTTTATGAGTCCTAGAAAACCTTCCGAAGGAGTACTACAAGGATCGCAGATTAGCTCCGGCAAGTTTAATATTGCCAACTTGATTTTTGATCCAGGATTTAAATTCACACAACAAGACCTAGTAAAAAGAAAGGACTTCGTAAAAGTACTGCTAAAAATGATTTGTATTATTCCTAGGCCGGAAGCTTATGAGCCGTTTAAATCTGGTGCAGGCTATGCCGATAACAATATACTTGCTGACTACCATCCAGACATTAAAGAGGCTACTTTGCTTGGATTTGTAGATGGATATAAAGGAGAAAGTAATGAACAAGGACTGTTCCCATTCAAACCAGAAAATAATATTACACGAGCTGAGGCAGTAAAAATTATTCTAAAAGCTCTACAATATCGTAATATCGTAGATGTCAGTGGCTTGAAAGAAGGCGATCCATGGTTTGGCGATTATATGAAAGCTGCACAAGACTTAACTCCATATTTAAAAGGGTTAAAACCACTTCAAAATAATTTTATTATTACAGCTGAAGAAGCGAAGGATCCGAATAAACTAATGACTTTTGGTGAATTGATTATGATGGTACAGAGAGTTCTTGAAACTTATAATTGTTTTGAAGAAGATAGTGATAGTAATGGATTGACTGATTACTGCGAAGCAAAATATGATATTAGCGATCCAAAAGCTGACCAAGACAAAGATGGTCTTAATAATGCATTGGAATGCGCTGATAACCTAAGTCCACTGGATCCAGATACTGATGGTGGTGGAGTGACTGACGGCAAAGAAATAGCTGCTCATACAAATCCACTAGATCCAACTGACGATGCTTTAGATGATGACAATGATGGATTGTCTAACTATGATGAAGTTAATATTTATCATACAGATCCGAATAATCCGGATACAGACGGTGGTGGAAAAACAGATGGCAAAGAAGTAGAAAACTGTGGAGACCCATTAGATAAGATCGATGATAAAGAAACCTTAGCATGCAAAAATCAAAGCGTTCCAGGACTTTATATTGTACCTGCAGAATGTAATACTTGTCCTTGCATCTCTACATTCCTACATAAGGCTGAACTAATACCAGGAGATATTTTCTTCTCAGTTGTTGGCACATATTATTCACAGTATTATGACACCAAACCAAACGATAAAACCTATATTTTTACGAAAGGTAACGAGGTTCAAATACAATCAATAAACAAATAAAATGAAAAAAAGTTTATTTATAATTGGGATTATCTTAACTCTCATCATGCAATCTGTAACAGCATTTGCTTCTGCAGAAGATGACAAAAATAAGGCAGCCCTAATTAAGATTCTTGATTCAGCGCAAATGAGTCAATGTCAGTCTGCCTTAACACCTATTTACGATATAGAGCTAAAGCAATTCATGGAATTTTTAGAGAAAAATTTCCAAAATAAAAGCAGTACCAGTTCATTAACAAATATTGCAATTGCGCGCTATCAGGACTTCAAAGAGAATTTGAATAATCTTTTTGCCAAAGTTAGTATCAATGGCTCTAACCAGAGTTATTTGGCGGCACAAAATGCCTATGTGCTTTGTGCAAATATTAAAAATGAATATTTTTCACAGGCTAAAAAAACAATGATTGACCATATAAAGAAGACTGCTGCAGTAAAAACAACGACAATTATGCTTGAAAAATACCAAGGAATTAATAGTAAATTGAGAGATATGAACACCTCTATTTCACAGATGTATGGATACTTTATGTCTTTCAATAAAATGCTCCCTGGATTCATAGAGCAATGCTTAACATCAGGTTAAAATGAAGTTTTTTAAACAAATTTTGATAACTTTTTTTACAGCCATAATGACTGTCACTTTGTTCTATGGCGGTTATACAATTTTTGCTGCCGGTGAGAAAAAAATAAACTTCAGAGCAGCAAATAACTTCTATGATGCCTTCGATGGATATCATGGAGAAATGAATACCTATTTCAACAATAAAATTGAAAAAATGTTGGTACTGATTGATAGCGATGGATTTTACCAAGATGCAGAAAAAAGAAAAAAATTCTTAGCACCATCAGGACTTCCAGACAGCGCTACCACATCAGAAATTCTGAAGGCATGTGGCGAAGATAATTTTAGCAGTTACTGTGTCGGAATCGGATCACTACAAATATATTCTGAATATTTGACCAAGCTTCAGTACTTAAAGAGAACTTTAGATTTTAGTCCATGGGGACAAGGTAGTACTTTTGAAGGAGGAGTTATTGCTACGGATTTATTACGTAAACAGTATAAAAAGGCTGATACCATAGATAAAGAATCTCAAGATGCCAAAGCAGTTTTGGAGGCTAGCGTAGCCGCTTACAACGAATTCCGAATGGCTTATCCTATGCATAAAAAATATCAAGAAATGTTAAATAAATTAACTAAATATAAATTAGTTTTGAAAGATGTTCGTTTACGCGTAGCTGAATTCCCAGTGCGCTTTGTAGATGCCAGTACCAGTCAATGCCAATAAAAATGAAAAAGTTTTTACCAATCATTATAGGTCTGATAATCGGAGTGGGTATATCCGCCGGTTTGATCTATTCCCATAATGAACAGGTTGCTTACGGAGATGATAACGTAGGTTGGTGGAATAGCTTTGTGGCTGGATCAGATAATGATTTGTTTGATTGGCGTACGGTTTTTGCGCCTACAGATCCATCAAAGAAAGGTAAAAATTTATATAATTTAATCTATAAAAAGGTTACCAGAGATTCCAGTAAGGATGCTTTAAAGGAAGTAGCAAAAAACTTTGGAATGACTCCGGAACAAGCTAGAGCTGCTATCAATGGAACGTTGGCAACAGTTTTCAATAGCTCCAAACACTCTCAAATGACTCAGGCAGATGCGGCAAGAGTTATTTCAAAAATTCAAACTAATTTTGCCGATTTAGCTGAGCTATTCCAAGTACAGAAAGAAATTGAAACGCAGGTGGCACCTACCGAGATGTTTGCAAATGGAGACTTGAGTGATTCTGGGTTTGATTTAGTCTATGACCTTTCACTAATTGAAGATGTTCTGTTTTTGAAAAAATCTCCAGTAACGGTTGGTGGTGTTTATGAGGATGCTTTCACTGCTCCATTGAGTCCTGCGGTTGAGTTAAAAACCAAACAAAATGCCTATGTACCAAATGAATTTGAAGTAGCATATTTGCCATTAACTGACGTGAATGGCGGATTTATTGATATTACAAAAAAGGAGATTGCTCTAGGTAGTGAGAAAAAAATAAAACCTGAAGTTTTAATACAAGATATTTGTGATACGGATAATGGCTTGGCTAACGCTTTAAATAACTATACTGGCGATAAAATCAGTGGTACTGGCGGTGAAAATCCTGATGCTCAAAATGATAATGGAGATGCAGATAATAAAAACGACAAGAATGATAAAAATAATAATGAAAATGCTGCAAATGCTGCCAAAAATATTACTGGTGGAGTAAGTCCTGCACCTGCAGATACCTGGGGTAGCCAGTGGTGTGCCGGAATTAATGATTCAAGTGTATTCGCCGGAATAGGAGCTTCAGGATTTGGTACCTTGGGAGGTGCTCAGAATAATTATATTGTTGGAGGTAATGATTCTACTTACTCAAGCAACCTTGTGAATACCAAGGCCAGCGTATGTTTTGATGTAAAATTAATTCCGAAGGTAGTTTCCAGCTATATGCAGGATCAAAGCTGTATTCTCTGTGAAATACAGAAAATAAATGAATATATGGCAAAAACCATGAACCATACTTTAATTCCAAATAAAGCCACAGGTAATCTTATGGAATCAGCAAAATGTAAACAGTCTGTATCTGTGCCACTGATTAATTTACAGTTTATTACTATTTGGAATCCGGTTCCTACACCATCAAATGATAAGTTAATTTTTGGTAGAAATATTTTGGAGGAATGGAATAATTATATTAAAACTTATGAACCGGAATTAGTGAGTAAATTAAGTTTTGATAGCCCAAATAGGCCTGACTTAACAGATGGCTTCAATAACAAGTTACAAGAACAAATTGGAGCTCAAAATCAAACTCAATCTGAAAGAGGAGATTCAATTAGAAAAATCAAAGCTAAAGCAGCAGCTGAAGCTAATTCGAATGTACAAAGTGATGATCTTTCAAATGATATCAATAACAACATGATCTATTCTCGAAATGTTCTACAAGAGATGAATCAAATGAATTCTCTATTTAAAAATTTCAAGGACACTTTCAGTAAAATGACTACTGACGCTCTACAGAAAACAGTTAGTAAACCTAATACTAATTAAATGAAAAAATACAGAATTATAATTAGTATCGGTTTAATGTTGTTGCTAAACAACGCTGTTGCCTATGCCGATCCGACAACTCAGGATAGTGAGGGAAATCTGAGTGTAATTCGCTGTATCCAGAAAGGGAATATAGAGTTTGGCGCTTTCTTAAGCAGCATGATTTATAATGATAGTTTTACAGAAGGAATTATAGAGCCTTGGAATGACGTATTGAGTAGAAATCAGTGTCAAAGTAACGATGTTTATAGTTTGATAAAACAGGAAGATAAAATTCGCTCAGCAATTAGAGATGCCTTCCTAACATGTAATAATCAAGCCGTACCTCAGCTAAAGAAGTCCTATCAAAAATTGATGGTAGAAATTTATTATGTCAGACACGTAGTTGATACTGGAGTCTTAGGCAGATTACCAGTACCGGCTCATACATCTGTTTTTAGAGATGCAGCCGTGGTGAGTAGAGATCAAATATATAGAGATATGTCTGAAAAATATATCAAGGAAAGTTTTATGTCGCAGGCGGAATTTGATCTATTATTCTTAAAACTTGAGAGCAAATATTCTGACAGAAAAACTCAATACTTGGAGTGCACAAAGAGTCCATGGGAAGAAGTGGGGAAAAAATGGAATGAATTTGTGAAATTTTTCAA
Organism: Candidatus Peribacteria bacterium; assembly: GCA_943357285.1. Lineage (GTDB taxonomy): Bacteria > Patescibacteriota > Gracilibacteria > UBA1369 > LOWO2-01-FULL-3 > JACRIB01. Next base: position 17,970 of record CALRGJ010000009.1, read on the forward strand.
AGAGGATGCTGCCGGATTGAAGGATGCCGGAAAAACAATAGGTGCCAAGTTAACTGGTGGAAAAGATGGGAAAGGTCCCTCTTTATTAAATGAGATGAAGACTATTAAATTTGTGGAAATATTTACTTCTGCTGACACTAAGGGTGCTGTTGCTGATTACGTAAAATCACTGGGACAAGTGAATATAAATAATCTGACACCGACAAATGCGCTGGATGAAGCTAAAAATTATATTGATACACATATAACAAATGGAAGTGGCCTAACTCAAAGTCAATTTGCATCCATAACTACAAGTGCCCAGGAGCAGTACAGTATGGAGAAGGATATTTCAAAAATTAGAGCAAATTTTGATGCAAGATATAAGTCCGCTGCTGATGGAGGTACGGAAGAGTTTATTAATGCATTGGATGGGCGCCAGACAGGCGGAGCAGATGATGGCACACTGGAAATCATTGACACTACGTTCTCGCCTCTAAATCAAATTCTTAGCCTTACAACAAAGATCAAAGATAGACAATGTAAGCAGTAGGTCAATGAATAGAGATAATAGGTACACAAAATAAAAACCCCCTGGCAAGACCGGGGAGTTCTTAGGGCTTTTCTAGGATAGTTCGTGGGCACGAACTAAAGGGCAATTGGAGTTTTTTAAAATAGGTTTATTAACGTGTTTAGAGTCATTTGAGGCTGACCGGGCCATAAAACCTCTCAAGGTTTAGTACTAAAGGCTTTTCTAGGGCGTTTTTTTATTTGTGTACTAATCCGAAGACCATATTCCTCATTCGTTCTTTGAGGTTGGCCTTCTCTTCAATCCCGTTGAATTCATAGGTCAGATCGCTCAATTCAGACGTGCAATATGGGCAATTGTGACCGTGACTCGAGATTGATTTTCCACAGGAGAGGCAGTGAATAATCATTGTAAATTTTTTAGATGATGTAGTGAGGCAGTCCTTCCTCGCCATTATCATCTTTCCTCAGAGTATAGAGTTTTTGATCGTCTGAAATTTCTTCTTCAGCGTTGTGTAATTCCGGCTGTGTCTCTGGCTGAGTGATTTCCGACATCTCATTGAGTCTAGCTCCCCTGGTCATACGAGACTCAAGGAACGCTTGAACGTCACTTTCTTTGATGCGATATACTCTACCAAGCTTCACACCCCGGAGCTTACCCGCTTTGAGAAATTTCAAAATGGTAAAGGGATGGACCTGAAGAATATTTGCAACTTGCTCTGTCGTCAGAAATTTCTCAATCATAGGAATTTTTGATTTTTCCGGCCTAGCGGCCGGAGTGGATTAAAACTTAAGCAACTTTATTAAACTTTATTAAAGCTATTTAAATTCTAGCACTTTTCAGGGCAGTTTTCAATATTCTTCTTGTTTTCAATGAACTTTTTTCGTGCGGCAAACTTACCATAACTTAGGCAACTTTGCAAGAGTTTTGGCAAGTTGATTATATTTAATTAAACTTTAGTTAAAACTATAGACATTTTACCTAAAGCTACTCTAATTTATTATATTTAATTAAACTTTACTTAATTTAATTAAACTTTATCAACCAGTGAGACTGGTAACTTCCGCTTAAGGCGAATGAACTAATTTAAACGAAAAGCATTAAACTTTATTAAACTCTATTAAAATTTCTCAAATTTAGAGCGACATTACTAAATCTCAATAGCCCATACTTTCCTATAATAAGATGTAATCATGGAGGCATTATAGATCTGTAAAATAAAGAGCCAATAGATGCAAGTTGGATGTCTCCTAATTCTGCCCCGAGGCCTTGCCAGTTTTTATAAAAGTATTATAGTTCGACCCTGTATTTATTAATATCTTCTTATGAAGTCCAACCTACAAAAATTGGCCAGCTCTATGCTTGCAGCCTTTATGGTGCTTACAAGTATTTCCCCTATGGCAATGGCAGACAGCCTTGATTCAGTTACTCAGGCCCCTGTTCCCGCTCCAGCTAACTTAGAGACAACAATCCCTACTACTACAATAACTACGGCTACAGATGCCGAGCTCGTAGCAGCTGATAAGGAAGCTTTGGTCGACTCAATGATCCAAGGTTTAAATCTCGACCTAAACAATGTAACAACCTCACTTACAAATCCCCTACCCTCAATTGGTCCAAACGGATCAACTATCACATGGGCATCATCAGACTACACTGTAGTAAGCAATGATGGTCAAACAGTTATTAGACCGGCATATTTGGCCGGAGACGTGACTGTACCAATGTTTGCAACAATCAAAAAAGGCCCAGTAACCGACATCAAAGTATTTACTTTAAAAGTACTTCAATCACCTAGTTCTGTGGCATCAGTATCTTCTGCTGGTTTGTATATCGTGAGCGCAGACGGAAACACAGTAGAAACAATTAGCAATGTGCCATTTGCTACTTCTAAGGCTAACTTTCTACTAAACATCGCAAAAGACGAGCCTACTCAGACATTAGTTGATACTGGACTTCAAGATCCGGTTGTAACTGGAAACACACTAATAGTAACAGCTCAAGATGGTACTACAAGTATCACTTACACTGTAAAAACCTTGGATGCTCCTAAAAAAGCTACCCCTGCAAAAGCTCAAAAGCCTTTGCCTAAAAAGATTGCGGAACCTTTCACAGATTCAGAAAAACACTGGGCAAATGAATATATAGAGAACATGAGATTAAAAGGTATTATCATGGGTCTAGGAAATAGCAATTTTGGACCGGATTTACAGATCACTAGAGGAGAATTGGTAAAAATTGCCATGACCTATTACAAGAAACCTTTACCTAAACGTCTACAAAAAAAGTCCTTTAGTGATGTAGCAATTACCGATCAATACGCTTTCTACATTGAGGCTGCAAAAAATGCACACTTCATCAAGGGATTTAAGGATGGAACATTCAAACCTAACGAAATGATTTCCAGAGGAGATGCCTTGAAAATACTACTTTTAGCTTCAGACACAAGAATCACCAAAGCGCCAGACGCAGAATTCACTGATGAGGACTACAATGACAGATATGATAAATACATCAATTTCGCCAAAGAAAAAGATGTAGTAATTGGATACGAAGACGGTACTTTCAGACCAAATCAGATGATAACAAGAGCAGAGTTTCTAAAGATCATTTCTTTAATTAGAAAACTCAAATAAAGATAATAAAAAAAGGCTTCCTAGAAATAGGAGGCCTTTTTCTTTTAATGTTTTTTATTTCAAAATCTTCTTCAGCCACATACCAGTATAAGATTCTTTGACCTTAATCAACTCTTCTGGCGTGCCTTTAGCTATAGCCTGACCACCTTTATCCCCGCCTTCCGGACCCATATCTATTATATGATCAACGGATTTGATTACGTCGAGGTTGTGTTCGATAACGAGCACAGTGTTACCTTTATCCACCAACTGCTGTAATACGCTAAGTAAACGCTTCACATCTTCGAAGTGCAAACCTGTGGTCGGCTCATCGAGAACATAGAGTGTTTTACCAGTAGAACGCTTAGATAATTCAGTGGCGAGCTTAATACGCTGAGCCTCACCTCCCGATAAAGTAGTCGCTGATTGACCCAAATGAATATAACCAAGACCCACTTCATGCAAAGTCTGAAGTTTTGTTTTAACAGACGGAATAGATGCGAAGAATTCCAAAGCTTCCTCAACAGTCATCTCCAAAACTTCGTAAATATTCTTATTTCTATATCTGATTTCAAGAGCTTCATTATTGTATCTCTTACCCTTACATGATTCACAAGGAACATAAATATCAGGCAAGAAGTGCATTTCAATCTTTTTAATACCATCACCGGCACAAGCTTCGCAACGACCACCTTTTACATTAAAGCTGAAACGACCTGATTTATAGCCGCGAAGTTTAGATTCAGGTGTCTGAGCAAACATGTCGCGTATATCTGTAAATACACCGGTATATGTAGCAGGATTTGAACGTGGAGTACGTCCAATTGGAGACTGATCAATATTAATAATCTTATCAATATTTTCTACTCCTTTAAGGTCTTTGTGAGCTCCAGGAGCTGCCTTTGAGCCATATACCTCCTTAGAAACACGTTTTACTAGGATATCGTTGATAAGAGTAGATTTTCCAGAACCGGAAACACCTGTAACACCTATAAACATTCCTAATGGAAATTCTACCGTAACATCTTTCAAATTATGCTCCGTACAACCTGACAATGTAAGCTTCTTACCATTTCCTTTGCGACGTTTTTTTGGCACTTCCACTTCTATTTCTCCAGATAAATACTTACCGGTAATAGAGTTTGGATTTTTCATTATTTCTGCGGGAGTCCCGGCAGCAACGACATTTCCTCCATTCTTTCCGGCACCAGGCCCAATATCAAGAATATAATCAGCTGCAAGCATGGTATCTACGTCGTGCTCTACGACGATTACAGTATTTCCAAGATCACGAAGAGAGATCAAAGTTTTAATTAATTTATCATTATCATTTTGGTGCAAACCAATACTTGGCTCATCTAAGACGTAAATTACGCCTGAAAGACGAGAACCAATTTGGGTAGCAAGACGAATACGCTGAGCCTCACCTCCTGAAAGAGTATTAGCTGTACGATTCAAAGTAAGATAAGAAAGTCCTACATTCTCCAAGAAGCGCAAACGATTGCAAACTTCATGAGTAATTTGACGAGCAATCTCCTGCTTCATCGGACTAAGCTTGAGACTCTGAAAATAATTTAGAGCTTTCATCACAGATAATTCTGTCACATCAATAATAGACATATCAGCGATCGTAATTGCCAAAATTTCTGGTTTCAAACGCTTACCATGACATGATGGACACTCAAGAATACGCATATATCCCTCAATTTTCTTGCGAACATAATCGGATTCAGTTTCCAAAAAACGACGCTCAAGATTTGGAATTACACCCTCAAAACTAGTTTCATATTTACCACTAAAATGACCTGTAGGTGGTTCATCCGAATCAGGCTCTGAGTTACCAATTTCAACAGTATATTTTCTCTCTTTATCACCATTAAGTACTATATTCATTGCTTCAGGTGAAAGCTTCTTGATTGGAGTATTCATAGAAAACTTGTGAGCCTTCGCTACACTTTCGAGAATTCTATTATACCAAGCAAGATGAGATGTTGTTGTGGACCAAGGCATAATAGCTCCTTCAGCCAAAGTAAGATTTGGATTTGGAATTACCAATTCAGGATCAATTTCCAGTTTAGTACCAAGACCATGACACTCCTGACAAGCACCATGTGGGCTATTGAAAGAAAAATTTCTTGGAGCAATTTCTGGAATACTTACGTGACAGGTAGGACAAGCAAAATGTTCAGAGTAAATCTTATCTTTACCGGTATCGTGATTGCCTATCATTACCAACCCTTCACCAAATTTCAGAGCTGTCTCAATAGAATCAGCAAGACGTGTACGGCTTGGATTTGGAATATCAATGACCTCTCCGGTTGAAAGTTTTTGAGATTTTTTCTCGAGATCCTTTATCACCACACGATCTACAACTACTTCAATATTATGTTTTTTATTTTCATCCAATTCGGGAATTTCCAGAACAGAAATCACTTCCCCGTCCACTCTTACACGCACAAAACCTTCTTTTTTAATCTTATCAATAATCTTAGTGTGCTGTCCCTTACGATCTCTGATCATTGGAGCCATTACTAAAATCTTAGTTCCCTCTTTCATACTGCAAACGTCTTCCAATATCTGCTGAGCAGTCTGGCGTTCGATTGGGCGACTACATTCAGGACAGTGAGGAGTACCAACTTTAGCGAAAAGCAGACGAAGATAATCATATATTTCAGTCACAGTACCCACAGTAGAACGTGGATTTCTTGGAGCAGATTTCTGATCAATAGAAATAGCTGGAGAAAGTCCTTCGATGTTATCCACATCCGGCTTTTCCATTAACTGCAAAAAATTACGAGCGTAAGTAGAAAGACTTTCTACATAGCGTCTTTGCCCTTCAGCATAGATGGTATCAAAAGCCAAAGTTGACTTGCCTGAACCGGAAAGACCGGTCACTACAGTAAACTTGTTTTTTGGAATCTCAACATTGATATTCTTCAAATTGTGCAACTTTGCACCTGTAACGATGATTTTATCGTGGGACATATTTAAATTGGGCTTTACGCTATTACGCAAGCCGAGAGTTTAACATGTCACAAAAGCTTTTTCAAGTGCTTAAAATTCAACTTCTAATTTGCTCTCAGTGCCTCAGTTACAGGATTACGTTTGAAGTACACTCCGGATTTATGCGGATGATTACGAACATAGTTATATAATTTTCCGTAATTTTTATGGTTTTCTTTAAGATCAAGCAAATAAGTAAGAGTGATATATCCTCCAACAAGGAAAGGAACTATCATAAAAGTAATACCCATTTCGAGGAAAATATTAAATAAAGAATGAAGTCCAATCGCAAGAATTAAACCCTCCAACATTTTTTCCTGATGGAATAAAACTTCACGTTTGAAAAATAAAAGCTTACGTGGAATACGTGCCCAGAAGCTATTTTTTTCACGCATTTCTTCCTGCAAAATTGGTGTAGCAAAATGGGCAACGCCATAATAATAACCAAGCAAACCGGAGAAAAGAAGATGCGCAAAAGTAGAAAAACAAGATCTGAACAAGAAAGGCATTAACAGATGAGAAGGACCCTCTATAATCCAAATATTGTAAAAGTAGAGAATATTTTCGGTAAAAGAAAAACCCAAGGCTGCGAGAATAAAAAACTCCATAGAATCATCAATGTTTTTAATCTCTTCATCATCCACTATTTTCACTGCAAAAAACTTCATGGCTTCTTCAATAATACCTACAATCATAAAAGTAATAATAATACTCAAAGGAAGTATGATTGCATGAGAGAAACCGATTACATCATCTCTATAATTATTGGCATATTTAAATGCGTTCATCCAAGGAAAAAACTGCCAACTAAACTTGTAAATCAGGATAGGAAAAACCGCCAAGGCTCCCATAATAAAGGTGAGCATAGTAAAGCTGCGCTTTTCAGGACTTTTGTGATAAAAAATATTACCCCAGATTATAGCCGGCACTGCCGCCAGGATGATTGATCCGATAATTTGAACTATTTGAGGCATTTATTTTTGTTTTTATTCAGAATGGCCTTTTGTATATTATAACACAATCACTATAATTTTTCAAGTATACCGAGGGCTTCTTTCCTCATCCTTTCCCTGATCATTTCCGGATCCGCAGCTTGATACAAATCATTAGCAGCCGAGAGCGTGGATATAAGCCTTGGTACTGTGGTTCCTATCCTTTGCACTAACCCTTCCATTTCCAAATTAAACTTGTCCTGTTCATGAAATGTGCGAGAACTTTTTGGATCTGGCCCCATAACTCCCACTTGAATTTCTCGAGCGCCATTGGCAATCATCCAAGTAAGCTTCATTACCTCTCCATTTTCGAAAGGAACCCTGATATTGAATAGCCTGCGGGGATGAAAATAAGGGTTGCCATCTTCCCCTGCATAAATTTCTTTTGAACGTCTATTTAAATCATATTTAGATTCCCAGACCATTTCATATTGGAGAAATCTGGATCTGTGCATATGACTTGAGATATTAAATCCATCTCTAGTTCTTGTTAAAATGATTTTTGTAGGCTTTTCATCAACTACTGGCAAAGCCTCCACGGTTTTTGTTCCCACTTCTTTTAAGTCACTAATATCCACCGGATCATGATGCAAAAGATATGGATCCATATAAAATTCTCTTTTTCCATCGCTGGCTAGCAAAGCCCAATGATTGGATTCTGAATCTGGAATAAAAGAAACTTTGTAACCTGCGGCTTTTAATTTTTCAGCTAAAATTTGTATTTGATGAACACAATCGCCTCCTAATTCGGGATCACCCTGTAATCCTCTGAGATTAAGGATTTTTAAATAATCCGCAAAAGGAACTTCCATTTTTACTGCGTCGAATTGCTCTTTCATCAGTTAAGTTTAGATAAGAGCGGATATTTTGCCATATAGATCTAATCTTGGCAATCTGTGGCGAAGAAGACGACTTTATTAGCAGGTAAATCATCAAGACTGGAGGTGTCGCAAGTAGTGATGATAGTTTGGCAATCTTGAATAGATTTGAGGAGATGGACTTGGCGTTTACGATCTAATTCTGAGAATACATCATCTAGAAGAAGAATTGGATTTTTGCCGGTTTTTTCTTTGATGTATTCAATTTCGGCTAGCTTAAGAGCGAGAAGGAGGGTGCGAAATTCTCCACGTGAGGCCGAAGCGCAAATATTTTTTCCATTAATAAAGAAAACTAAATCTTCACGATGGGGACCTATGGAAGTTTCGGCTTTGAAAGTATCGTGCTTTTTACGAGAAAAAAGGGCTTCTTCGTAGAGGGTGGTAAGAGACTTTTCTTGAGGAAATTTGGCCAGATCAAGAGCGGTGACAATTTTGCTCATGTACTCGATGGAAATTCTCTCTTTTTCTCCTGAAATTGAGGAGTAAATATCTTCAATATGCTTATTAAGGAAATTGGTAAACTCCAATCTCTTTGAAATAATTGGTGTGCCATATTCTACGATCTCTTGATCCCAAGCGGCAAGGTCGTTTTTCAGAGCTTCTTGAGAGGAATCTTTTACATTATTAAAATAGGCTTCTCTCATTTGACCGAGAAGTGCGTTGCGTTGTTTGAGAGCTTTTTTGTATTTAGAAAGGGCCAGAAGATAATTTTTATCCGTCTGAGAAAGCACAATATCCATGTAACGACGACGCAAAGATGGATTCAAATAAAGCATATTCAAATCTTCCGGATGGAAAAGTACAGTGAGTAGATTGCCGAGATATTCGCTGTTTTTCAGATTAACTCCATTCTTTTTAAAATTTTTACGACGAGTAGGAGCGGTGGAATAAAAAACTTCTAAATGACAGTCTTCTTCTTCAATGATTGCATTAGCACTGCAGCGAAGATATTCACTATCCCAACCAACAAGATCATCATGCACCAAAGAGCGAAATGACTTTCCCAGAGAAAGTAAATAAATGGCTTCAAGAAAATTGGTCTTACCGGTGCCATTTGGACCAATAATCACTATCAACTCCTTATCTTTAGGAAAATCGTAATTAAATTTCGCGTAATTGCGGAAATTTTCGAGTTTTAGATTCGTTAGTTTCATGGGAAGTGACTATTGCAAATTTCTCTATAAAATTATATGTTTCGTGGGCATTCTAATCTTAATTTTATCCTACATGTCAAAAGAGAAGCAACCAATAGATATTGAGGCCATGAGACATTCATGTGCACATGTGCTAGCGCAGGCAGTTTTACAGATGTTTCCGGAAGCTAAATTAGGCATTGGACCTACCATTGAAAATGGTTTTTACTATGATTTTGAATTACCAAGAACTTTGATTCCTGAGGATTTGCCAATTTTGGAGAAAAAAATGAAGCAGATTGTAAAACAGAATCAGAAATTTATCTGTAAGGATGAACCTGCAGAAAAGAGTTTGGAGTTTTTTAAACAAACAGGTCAGAAATATAAATTGGAATTGGCAAAAGAGTTCATCGAAGAAGGAAAGGAAATTACTTTCTATGAGAATGTAATGCCGGGACCTGATGGCAAGGCGATGTTTGTGGATTTGTGCCGTGGTGGACATGTAGAACATACTGGTCAATGTGGTGCTTTTAAGTTGATGAAAATTGCTGGAGCTTATTGGAGAGGAGATGAAAAAAATCCTATGCTTCAACGTATTTACGGCGCGGCTTTCGAAACTCAAGAAGAATTGGATGCACACTTAAAACAGCTTGAGGAAGCCAAAAGACGCGACCACAGAAAACTCGGAGTACAATTGGGATTATTTCAATTCCATGAAATCTCTCCTGGTTCTGTTTTCTTTTTACCAAAAGGAACAATCGTATTTAATGAATTACAGGCTTTTCTGAGAAGAGAATATGTGAAACGTGGGTACAAGGAAGTTATCACTCCCCTAGTTTATGATAAGAGTTTGTGGGAAAAAAGTGGTCACTGGGAACACTATAAAGAAAATATGTTCCAAGTAACTATGGATGAAAAAGAGGCTTCATTGAAACCAATGAACTGTCCTTCACACATGCTGATTTTCAAAATGACAAACAGAAGCTACCGCGAATTGCCTTTGCGTATAGCGGATTTTGCGATGTTACATAGAAATGAATTACGTGGTGCTCTCGGTGGAATGACTCGTGTGAGAAAATTCTGTATGGATGATGCTCATCTTTTCATTACCGCAGATCAGATTCAACAAGAAGTAATCAATTGTATAGATTTCGTAAAATATGTTTATACTGAAGTTTTTGATTTCACTTATGATGTGGTTCTTTCTACACGCCCAGCGAATTCTATGGGTACGGCAGAACAATGGAAAAATGCTGAAGATTCTTTGGAGAATGCGTTAAATAAAGCTGGAATGAAGTTTGGTATTAATCCTGGAGACGGAGCTTTCTATGGACCAAAAATCGACTTTAGAATTAAGGATTCTTTGGGACGTGAATGGCAATGCGCGACAATCCAAATTGATTTCCAAATGCCTTTAAGATTTGAATTGGAATATGAAGGCGCTGATGGAAAAAATCATACACCGGTAGTTATTCATAGAGCTATTTTTGGCTCAATGGAGCGCTTTATGGCAATATTGATAGAACATTATGCTGGAGCTTTCCCTGCGTGGTTGGCGCCGGTACAAGCAAAAATATTACCTGTTTCTGATAAATTCCTAGATTATGCTAAGGAGGTGGCAGAGAAATTTGCTGGAAAAGGTTTACGTTTTGAAATTGATGATTCAAATGAAACTCTAGGCAAAAAAATCCGTAATGCAGAAATGGAAAAAGTGCCATACATGATAGTCGTCGGTGAAAAAGAAGTGGCGGAAAAGAATATTGCCGTCAGAGATTACGCGACTAAAAAACAAGAAGTTATGGATGTGGAGAAGTTTCTTGAATTGATGTAATAGATAGTTATCTATTCATCATCAGCATCTCTTCTTGCTTCTCTTTCTTTATATCTTGTTAGCAAATTGTTCGATCCTAATCGTTCGCGTACTGCGGCTGTTTGTCTTTTCATATAATCGTCATGAGGAGCCTCTTGTTCATTTACTTCTTTTGATGCTTGGTCAACAATTTGAATTTCTACCGGAAAATGTGCCTTTTTCCCTTCTTTAGTTGTTATTGGTAAATCAAAAGTGAGCTGAATTGCACGATATTTCTTAGAAGAAAATTTATTTGCACCATCTGATTCACTTCCTACGGTTGTGAGATCGCTGTGATCCGAAGTTGGAGCAGAAAGTTCTTTTACAAGAGAGGCTGCTTTACGAGGATTTCTCAAGGCCTCCATTAATTTATCTTCATCAAAAATTAACTGTTTTCCTTCTTTTATACGAAATGTCATTCCAGGGAACATAGCTGTATCTTGCTTAAAGAAAGCATAATACAAGAATCTCAAGGCATCACTGGCGGATTTAGTGGTAACCCTCATTCCTACGTGATCCACTACTTCCTGAGTACTATTTTGTGGTTTGTGAAGCAACTTGGCGATCATTCTCGTCCTATTTTTAACTCTTTGTTCAGCTTTTATAATTTCCATTGGAATTTCCCCGGGATTTCCCGATCTAAAATAAGTTTTTCCTTTTTGATTTGGAAAATACTTGTCACATATCTTCTTAAGTTCCTCTTGAGCTTCAGGTAATACCGCAAGCAATGGATCTCTATTTAAAAAGTCTATAGCAGCGGTTATTCTCAAAAGTCCACAAGCCTGTGGAACAAGACGCTTTTGTTTTTTCCCCGCAGCAGTTTTAAAAATGTCAGTGATACCGTCAACATTACCGGTATTTCTAAGGGTTGGATTAATTTTTTCTTGTGGCGTCCTCGCTATTACTTCATCAAAAAATACGATAGCCTCCTTCAGCACTTCATCTACATATTTAAAATCACGAGGATTATCCAGGTCCGATCCATGCCTCTTTAAAAACTTTTTCACTTCTGGAGTTTCTGTAAGCCCTAATGTTACCACGTCCAACATTGAGATGGCTCCTTTTTGATCATCTTTCATTAATGGCTTAAGTAAAGGCTTTATGTCGGCAGCAAGAAGAGTACGTAGCGTTGGAAGATCTATACCCTCTAAAGATCCCAATCTATCCCTCAACACTGCCTCCACTTTTGCCCCAACATCACCTACTAATAAATCTAGTTTTTTTTCAGGACTGTCTCCATTTGTGGGATTACCATTAAGTCCCATACCTCTCAGTGTATGTCTAAACGGAGCTGCTCCATTTTGCTCATCAGCGAAGGCTTCAAACTCAATTTGGCTATTTTTTTTACCCATAATTGTTTTATATTCAGACGTCTATTATAACATTTCAATCTGATGCGTCAATACGCTGTAAATCTACTAATCAAGCTTACTCTTGTCTACAAAGGCGGCTTTACGTTTAGCTTTTTCTTCGTCGCTCACGCCCTCCGGCATACCTTCGAAGTTCTTTCCAAGAATGATAGCCTGCATTTTTTCACCATTATCGGTTTTCACCACGTCATCGAAAACTTTATTAAAATCTTCGAAAGCTAGGTTAACCTGCTGTTGTTGTTTTTTTCCTGCATCACTGTAAATATCTGCCACCTCACCTGAAAAGATTTGAGCAACAATGGCATTTAATTTTGGATCGTTATAGGCCTTGGCTATTTCCTTAATTGCTGGAGTTATCTGGTCAATAAAGGCCTGAGGTGGAGTAGTAGTAACAATTGTTGGGCCATTAAGCGTAGATCTACTCATACGTTGGTATGGATCCTTGGCGTCATCAGTTTTCTGAAAACGTTTTGTCATAATACCTTCAAAACGTACATAGGACTTAATTGCCTCTCTTAATTTCACCTTACGTCCCATGGCAGCTGTAGAACGCATGTACTGACTGAATCCAGGAAATACATTCGCATATCCCTCAATGGTCAAGAATTTCTTGTTACCTGTTGTGGCTTTACACGCATCACTTACTACCTGGTAATTGGCAGGTGGAAGGTATGCAAACATATCATCATGATCAAGTTTTTCACCATTACGAATGGCTTTATTGATACGATTTTCAGTCTCATCGCTAGGGATTACGTATTTCCACATAAATTCATCTACGAATGGACTAGGAGAATGATTATCCGGATCTGCCGGGTGACCATTATCAAACCAATGTACCCATTGTTTGTAATCCTCCAAATTGAAACGAGCGACTTCACCAGTTGGCTTACGAGGCATTCTAGCAGTGATGTATTCGAGAATTGGAAATTGGGCAAGCATTTCCGAATTAATATGCGCAATACGATCGAAAGGCATAATAGTACGACCATCATGATTGGCTGCGGCTACTCCTTCAATCATGTAATAAATTTTTGCCTGCATACTGGATTTACCAGCTTCAATTGAATGAAGAATCAATCCCTCGTACTCATGTGGATTCACATAAATACCCTGTTTGTGCTGTTGTAAAAGAATTCCAAGTCTACGTGAATGTCCTCCATCTAAACCTTCGAGCTGTTTACCTTCCTCGTAGAATCCCTTAGCATTGCTGGCATAAGCACTTTTGTTTTTTGAATAGAATCCATCGAAAGTTCCTTCACCCCAGATAGAATCCATAGCGGGCTTCAAGAAATCCGAACCAGTTCTTGGATCATTTTTACTTACCATAGTACTTGGATCACCATTGGAAGGGATAGGAATTCTATTTTTTTCTGAATTTACAAATTTGTTAAGATTCTTCCAAAATGGGATACTATCCAAACGTAATTGTCCTTTATCTGAAAGGGTTACTAGCGTGGCTTTCAACTCATCTTTATTGCTGGTATTTTCCAGACGATATTGGATTTCATAAATACCTTTATGTTCGAAAGCTTCTTGATATTGATGCACCTCTTCGTGCTCAGTGGCCTCAACAATACGACGCATTTCCGGAGAGAAGTATGGCAATTCCTCACCAACTCTTGAAAATTTATCCTTTTGTTTACGCTCCCAACGACGTTCATAATATTCGAACATAGATTTACCCATCTTCCAGCAATCGTTCATACTAAGGAAACGAGTATTTGTCCAAAGTGCCTTAAGATAACTAATTTCAGTATGCTGCATACCACCAGCTTTCTTTACCTGATCGATTGGTAAAGCGACATCATCATTATAGTTAACAGCTTTTTCATGTCCGTGACCACCACCGTGGGCATCATGTTTTGCATCATGTTTTGCATCTCCGTGAGCAGCTTCTTTGCCGTGAGCATCATGTCCAGCGTCTGCGGCATGTGCGTCAGTGCCATGAGCAGCTTCGTGGGCAGCTGCCTCTTCTTCCTCCTCTTCAAAAGCGTGTAATTGAGATGATTCCAAATATGCTCTCTGACTTGGTTGATTTTTTACTGTCCATTTTCCATTTCCGGCCGGACGAGTAGCTGGAGCATTGAGAATTGATCCATCTCTCACCATGCGAGCCAATTCGAGTGGTTCTAGAACTTTTCTGCCATCTCCACCACTTTCTTCCCAACCGCTGCTAGCTCTCTTAGTAAAAGCTATATCAATAGGTACTCCTGCTTCTGCTAAATTTGTAACTGTAGCGTCACCATTTTTGAAATGATTCTTTTTTTCTTCAATCACATAATATTCCATTCCATTCGCAGATTTTTCTCTCTTCAAATTACCCCAACGAAGCAAATCATTTTTATCTCTGAAAAGAATTTCTTTTTCCTCACCGGATTTTGGAAGATCTAGCTTTGGAATGCCACCTCTATTTAATCGATCAAATCTTTCTTTGGATTTTTCACTGGAACCACTCATGAAATTTTGAATTTTTGCTTCTTCCCTAGCCTTAGCACTTTCGCAAACGGCTTCAGCTTCATCAATATGAACATTTCTTTGGTAATTGTGTTGCTTGAGAAATTTAGCGAATTCGCCGAAGCTAAATTCGCGTTGTTTTCTATCAAAATACAAAGAATTATCTACGGAAAATTCAATCCATTCGCGTGGTACTTTTGTTACTGACTGGTCGAGAGTAATAGTCTTTTTACCGGCATCTATTCCCTCTATTTTAAAACTATGTTTTTCAGTAATTTTCTTTCCTTCCTTATCAAAACCCACCAGCACCTCAGCATTAAATTCCTGACCCACTGCTATGTCGGCATATCCAAATTCTTCGGCTGAACGTTCATTAAGATCATCAAGAGAATCTATTTCTTCATAACCCTCAAAAGCTGTCAGCAATTGTAAGAAATTTTTATAACCTTCAATTTTCGAATCTCCATTTTGGTCCTTATATTCAATAATCATTTCACCTGCCGCATCAGCCTCGATGTGACTACGATCACTAGTATCAAATCTTAAACCGGTAATTTCAATACATACTTCTTTCTTTTTTGTTGCTCCGCTTAAAGGATCTATTTCCATTCCCATCAATTTCAAAGAAGCTTTATCCCCTTCTTTGGCTTTGCCGCTAGTTAAATCAAAGAACCACATACGAAGTCTTTCAGCAGTTCTTACGTCCACACCAGCTTTTTTGAAGAATCCTTCTAAGGCTCTATATCTAGCCAAATTTCTAGCGAGATAATTCTGATATTCCAGACGTGGTTTGCTTAATTCTCTATGTAATTTATCGAATTCTTCATCGAGCTTAATGATCTCTTGTTTGAGACGTTCTATTAAATTTTCATCTGGCTTTGGTGCGGCTTTTGCGAGTCTGAATTGACGATCAACTTCGTTAGATCTCTCGGCAAGTTCAGCCTCAGCTTCTTCTAGACGATCTAATTCTTCAATGAGTTTTTCAGGAGCAGCTTCCACTTTCCAATTAGTTGGTGTAGTTCTCGCAGCTTTTTCTACCATATTCTTAATACCAGCAGTTTCCGTGATAGCTTTAGCCGCAGATGATATTTCGGAAATAGTTTTTTGTTCTAGGTCTTCTTCGCGAAGATCACTCAACTTTTTGAGGGCATCTTTTTCACTACGTTCAGTGAGAGGACTTTTGCTTTCTTCACTTAAATCTTTAAATAGATCTATAGTATATTCTCTTTCTTTTTCTGTGCCTTCCAGCGCTTGCAAGAAACGTAAAGCATACTTTGCTTTGTTTGGAAATTTACCCTGACTCAAAGCTTTCATGAAATGCTGATACTCTTTCTTTTCCATCTTATTTGGATTTCGAAGAGTCTCGCGCACTTGTTTCAAAACTTCAGGTTCAATTTTTCCATCACGTGCTAACTTAGCAATTTTCTGAGCATGGGTATTTGGCTCCATTTTAGAGAGCTCTTCTATGTAACCTTTATACTCAGGAGAATAACGATCCTGTAATGGTTTTTTTAATTTTTTCTTATTTTCTAATCTTGGATCTTTCATAGAAATTTTTGTGAGAATTTCTTAAACATTTAATCGTAGTACTATTGTTCTTTTTGCGCAAGTGGTTGAGAAAATTTTAGTGGGCTCCCGGTGACGCTGGCGGTGTAGCTCCCGGTTGAGGAGGTGTCACAGCTGGTGGTGTTCCTGGCGCTGGCGCCGGTGCAGCTCCTGCTGCTGGTGCAGGTGGAGTAGGTCCATTCTTCTTCAAAATTTCAACGTACGCTGCATCTCCTCCACAAGCAGCTACTGTTTCAGCATATTTTGGTCCTAAAACTACTCGCATATCACTATCTTGAGCAACAGCTCCTGTGGCGTCAAATAAAGTTTTAGCAATTACTGCTACTTGTGATTTTACCGCTTCTTTATCTGCTTTCGCTCCCTTTTTAATTTCAGCCTCAATTTTTGTTTTACTATCGTTTTTTGTTTTAATTCTTTGAGGATCTTTTAATTTATCATCAACTACCTTGTCTTCCCCAGGTGTTGCAGCTGCTTTCTTGTCATCAAGAGCAGGTACAGTAGTATCACCCTGAGCAATCTTTAGCTTCTTAATTTCGATTGCTGCGTCTTTTGCTTTTCCATCATCACCATTGGCAAGAAACTCAATTTGTGTAGCCAATCTTCTAACTTCATCATTTTTATCGGTTTTCATCCTTTCTATTAGCTTTCCATGTTCAGTATCACTAATCCACTTTTTGAAGGCTGCTCTATTTTCTTTATTTGCCAATCTATCTTTATCTAAAGGCTTAATATAATTGAGAAGTCCTTCTTTATCATGAACCTTTTTCAAATCATCAGGTGATTGGATATTATCTAGACCAAGCTTGGAAGATAGTCCTCCAGCGTTTTCCATGTTGGATTTAATTTTGTTCAATGAATGCATCATTTCAGGCAATGTAGCAGTGTAATGTTCGTGTGGATGATCTGGTAAAGCCACTGGGAACATTGGCATATGCTTGAATGGTAAAGCTCCAAGGAATTTTCCGGCTGAAGTGACTTGGTCCTTGAGCCAATTTACAGCAAAATCAGCAATTGTACCTTCAGCAGCGGCAAATACTCCCACCCACACCACTCCGATTACTCCTAGGGCTACCACGATGTCTTGTAGGGTATTTAATCCTGCTACAGGAATACCATTTGATGGATTAGTGCTTAGGACAGAGCTACCTGCAAAAGAACCTGGCTGTGCGCTCACTTCTATTCCCTGTATTGCTTTGAGCATTATCCATCCAATAGTCAAAGCTAAGGAAATTATGATTGGCGCTATAGCGTTTTTTGTAAAATTTTCAGAAAGTTTGCTTAATCCACCCATTTTTTCTTTCACCTGTGGTGAAGCAATCATGAGTAATAAAATTGGGGAAACGGCAATACTTAACCACATCACTACCAACCTTCCCATCAAGACAATGAAGAGAGCAATAAATGAAGCGGCGTATACAATATAAAGCAGCATCGAGAATAAACTATTTGTAAAAACTTTTTCTACTCCATCCGCAGTACTGTTGGCGAGTTTAGGATCTACATCTTGGTAATAAATTATTTTACCCATGTTAAGAGCGAGGGCAAAAGCAGCATTTCTGGAATTATAATGACTCAAAAATAATCTACCGTTTGCGCTAAGCACTTTTCCATCACACCATCCTCCACCTTTAGAAACAGCGACTTTGTTATCGAATGATTTTTGAACTCCACCGGTTCCACCGTCAAGTGTTTTTATTTTTTCCTTTATTTCTAATATAGAATCTGTAGCAAGAACTCCTGCACTTTTAAAATCTGGCTGCACACCTACATTTCTATAGATATTTAATTCTACCGCTTTTTTAATACTATCATCTGACTGTTCAATATATTGACTATATGAACTTCCGTTAAAATTTGCACAAAGTCTTGCTTGATCTTCAGCAGTCATATTATCACCTACTTTTCCTAAATCCTGACTCACTTGATCGGGCAGCGCAAAAATGGCCGTATTCAGGACATTAATACCATCGAGCACTACTTTAATTGCAATGAAAGAAAAGTTTACCGCAATAATACCAATAACAATTTTTGGTAACATTGCCTTAATAGAACTATTGTCATCACTAAGTCCAAGTACGTTGTAGAGGGCAAGACCGACCAAAACTATTACAAATAAAATATTTACCAAATTACGAATTGGAATCCAGATATCACGTAGTTTCTCTTCCATACCATTGCCATATAGAAGATCATTTTCCATCAATCCTCCAATGAGCACTAGAACTGGCCACATCAATCTGTTTAAACCACTTTGAAGACCTCCAATTACAGCAATGCTGCTCATAAGCGTTTTTGCTTCCTGAGGTGATGCACCGGCAGAAGTTACCTTGGCACATACTAATCTATTTTCACTGACTGGATTATCTCGTGCGAAACCCGGCGACGGACAGCTATCCTTAACTGGATCATAGTCTTTTTCCTTAATACATAATTTGTTATCAACTGAAGCAATAAATCCAGGCTGGAAATTTGTAGAACAATCCAATCCAGGATCCGGTTCTACCGCATAGGCTACTTTAGCTACTCCGGTATTGAGAATTAAGACCACGGGAATTAAAAATCCGCAGATTATTCTAGATGCTAATTTTTGTTTTATATGTTTCATTTTATAAACAGATGAATAAGAGAAATTATTGAATCAAATGCACTAATAGAATGTGTAGTAATGAAGCTTGCAGCATTGGCAGTAGTATCATCGGAGTTAACAAGTAACCCTAAAAATGTACCTCCACCCAATACAGCTGCAACTGCTCCTCTCTTTATAAATTTACCAACGAATCCCTTTTTCTTTTTTCCTCCTTGCTGAATTCGAGCGAGTTGAGCCCTACGTGCCACTTCGTTTTGGTAATCGTAAAACTGTTCAGATTCTTGATTATTCTGATTAGATCCGGATTGAGCTCTCTGATCATCATGAGAAGTTTGTAATTCTTGAACTCTTCTTACACCCTTATCTTTTACAGAAGATCTCATCTCTGTACCTTTCACTCTGAGTACCTTTTTGCGAATAGGTCTCCTTAAAACAACAGCTGAAGGCCTTTCCTCATTAGTTGCAAATACACTTTTGCTGAGACTTTCTCTGAATTCAGTTTCTTCTTCTTTTATAAAATCAGTAGAAGTAGATTTTTCTGATTTAGGTTTAAATAGAGTTTCTGTAGGAATTTCAGCAAGTTCGGGAATTTTTATTTCTCCAATTTCCTTGTTAGCAGGTTTGGTATCAATCTTTTCCCCATTCGTAGGAACTTTTTTATCAATAATGTTTTTATCAGTAACTGTTTGATCACTAACTGTTTCAGTATTTACTGTTTCTATTTTGGCATTCAAGGTTTCTTCCTCCGGTTTATTTTCACTAAAACCAGCTGCTCTAATCGATTGACCAGAGTCTACTGTCCCACCTTCAGGGCTTAATGAAGGCTCTTTCTTTAATTCACCTGCCTCTGATTTTTTAGGCTCAGCAGCTACCTTGGAGATTTTAGCAATTTCTTCTTTAACAGGTTCAATAAAACGGGCACTTCTAAGAGCAATTCTGTAATTATTTAAATAGTTGTTTTCATCGTTAATCAGATTTAGAGAATCGAGCTCTTTGGCAAATATTAATAGAGTATTTTTTTCCGGTGTTCTGTCTTCAATGATGTTAGAGGTGTGAAGTTGTTCTATCTTCTTAATCAAATCATCATTCTCATCTTTTTCCTGCGTATCTCTCAAAAATTTAACAAATTTCTGAGCATTAATTGAATTATGCGCAATTTGATTTTTATCAACTCTTGTTACTTTCAATATCCACTTTCTGAAAAGCTCAAAAGGTCTAGGATTCTTTTCCGGGTCACCAAATAGTCCCGTAGGACCAAAAAGCTCCCTCTTAGTGTAGGTTTTTACAATTCCAGATAGTCCCCTGTATTTTTCGATATTTGCGTCCATTTTTTAGGCTGTTTTTTTATCTGTATTGGTTGTTGGCGGTTCTTTTGAACAAAGCTCGTATTTGTCTTTGGCGTTTTTTGCACCAATATTCAATACGTCAAAAGCTCTAGCCAAAGTATAAATTTCCTTTGGATTAACTTTTTCAAAAGATTCTTTAATAGCAGCATAGTCATAAGTTTCATAACTATCTTTTTTTGGTTTTTTATCTGCAATTTTCACATCCAAGTATGCTATGAATTGGGAAGGAGTTAGTAGTTGAGAAACCTTACTAATATCAGGTTCCTTTCCTTTAATACTTCTTACAAATTCAAAGAATACTTTTGATCCGGCGTAATCGCTTTGTTTGAAAAATCTATCCCACTCGGAATTGTTTTTAACTTCTCTTCTCAAATCTGCTGATGCCTCCTGTTCAGGTTTACTACCATGAAAGAGTTGATCCAAAGTTTTATCACTTTCTATCATCTTAATTGCAGCATATGTACCTATTGCTAGTGAAGATTGACGGTTTAAAAGACGTTTCACAGCTACTCCAAAACCCCTAAATTTTCCTCCTTGCCATGCACCGGCCACAAAGTTACCAATAACCGTAAATCCGGCACCAAATTTTACAAAAGTCATAAGAGCATTACGAATATTAATCATATTTCCGGCGGCATTTTCAGTACCATAGGGAATCATTCCCAATTTGGCCGCTTCCATCTTGAAATCATTCTGACCTTGCCATGCGAGATCTTGAGCTTTTACCTCATCATCGGAATATTTTTTTGATGGATTTAGAATTTTTAATTCAGCTGAAGAAAATACCCCCATGCAATTACCTTTTACTAAAAAGGCTTCTACTTTATCCTTAGGTTTTCCTTTGATGTAATCCTTTGCCACACTGATTCGTGTGTCTTTATCCATGAAAGAAAAAATACTCCAAATGTATGTCATCACTACGCTATCAGCTTTATCAAAATCGGATTTCAGATATTTCAGAATTGTTATCTTAGCTTGATTTCCCGCTTCAGATAGAGAGGAACTCTTTCCCCTAGGCCCTACGGCAAACAACATTGCTTCTTCAATCTCAGTAAAGTTTTTCTCAAGAAATAAATCTATAAACTTACTAGCTTTACGATTTTGGTCATTCACCATTTTTGTCAGAGCTTCAGCATTTAAACCACCTTCCTTAGCCATTGTATTGATATAGGAAGTTGCTGCATCCAAGGCCCTAGTAAGGCGTTTGCCATATTCTTCAACTTTTGGCTGATCAAGCATTCCTCCCTCTTGATTTAAAATATCCGCTTCTACCTCTTTACCTAATTGCTGCAAAGGCAATTTCAAAATACGTGCAGTGACAGATTTCTCAAAATTTGCCAATGGAGTACGGATTTTTCTCTCAGCTTCGTCATAAGCAGCATCTACATCTCCCACAGCTTGAGCAGTGCGTTCTCTCCAGTTTTGTAACTGTTCCTCTGCATTTTTCAATTTAGGTTCATTGAGCTTTTTTTCAGGCTCTTTTTCTGGTTGTTTCTCTGGATTAGTCATATTTAAATTTTAAATAATCTTAAAAGAATATCGCTTAATTTTTCAGATTGCCCCTCAAGTTCTGGAATTTTTGTCATCAAAAACTCGCGAACTTCCGCGGGAGACTGATTACCAAGCTGAATAGTAATATCATCAATTACCTGACCATTTACACGAATATTCAAGGTAGCCAAATAAGGAGGATCATATAAAAGCCAGAAAGATCTGATCTGACTATAAGCATATTTGCGATAACCAACCTTAATACCAATATCGGAAATTTTAATATCAATCGCTTTAGGACGCTGTAAGTGAACCACTGTATAAGCAGTGGCCAAAGCGGCTACAGCAAGAGAAAAAGTCCATGCATCAAAATAAATTCCACCAATAATACTAGCTAATATAATGATTCCCATTACCACTTTCCATGTAGGACCACGCTCGTGAATAACAGCTTCAGATGCATTCCAATAAATCTGGGCGTCGTCATAGGCAGAAAGAGTGTTTCTGATCTGATCAATTTGGCGCTTTCTTACTTCTCTTTTTTGCGCTCTTTTTAATCGATGCTGCTGATATTTTGTTTTTATTTTGTGAAGCATTTTTGTTTTTTAAATCTCATTACTATACCATAAAAAGACCCTCTTTTGAAGGGTCTTAGTACAAATCTGTGGACAAACTATTGAATGATTTTCTACTTCGTGTGTGGAACTAGAGCCATGAAACGAGCATTTTTGATAGCCTGAGCTATTCTCTTTTGGTGTTTCATGCAATTTCCGTTGTAGTATCTTGGAACGATCTTGAAATACTGAGTTGTGTATTTGCGCAAAACTGTAAGATTTTTGTAATCAATCTGATCCATCTGATCAATACAGCATTGGCATTTTCTTCCTTTGTAACTTGGCATAATAAATTAGATTAAAATTTAGAACATATTTTCAGCACTGCCTTCTCCCGCTTCGTCAGGATAAGCATCCATTCCGGCAGATTCTGCCTCAGGCTCTGGTAGGACTGCTGAATCGTCTCCACCTGAACGTTTTTCCAACATAATCATATCTTGTAGAACGATTTCTGTACGGAAACGTTTTTCGCCGTTTTCGGCTTCCCAGCTTCTGGTCTTTAAATAACCTTCTAGGTAAACCAACTTTCCTTTTCTGAGATATTGGTGGCAAATTTCGGCCAAACGAGCCCAAGCTACCACTTCATGAAATTCTGTAGATTTTTTCTTATCTTGAGCAGTTGTTACCCATTCGCGGTTAGTAGCGATGCCAAATGTAGCAACAGCCTGACCACTCTGAGTCTGCTTTAATTCAGGATCTCTAGTCAAATTTCCGATAATAATTACTTTGTTTACTGATCTCATAATTTAGAATTATAGAGTGATATCTGGATCATCGATGATGCTCTTCAATTTAGCGTCAACTTCTTCAAGCTTTACTTTTGAAGGAGCTGCTTTCTTTGTCTTTTTCTCAACCTTCTTTGGCTCTTCTACTGCCACTTCAGCCTTTTTGACTTCGCCTCGCGGCGCGCTCTGCTGAGCGTCTGGCTTTGCAGCTGGAGTATAAGTCTTTGTTTCAGGTTTTCCTTTTCTCTCAGATTTTTCGAATCTTGGAGTTCTTGGGCCTGGACCAGACTGGTTCTTCTTAGCTTCTTTTTCGCGCTTAGCTTCTTCCTTTAAAGCCTGAGCTTTTTCTTCTTCTTCTTGGTATTCAGCAAAAGTTCTGAATACGAACTTGAGTGGTAACTTAGTGATTAGTGAGCGAACAACAGTTGGGTTAATAACCAATGCTCTCTGCATTTCACCTAACTTGAGTGTATCAAGTGAAAAACTAAGGATATAATAGTATCCTTTGTCTTGTTTCTTGATGCGATATGACATATCGCGAATACCCCAAGCGTCTTCGTTCAATACCTCTCCTCCATTAGAAGAGATGTATTTTCTGAGCTCGTCGAGCTCCTTATTAATGGCTGCTTCCCCAATATCATGGAGGAAAATTACCATTAATTCATAATTTTGTACTGTTAGTACAGATGTGTCTCCCATAGTTTCTTTGGATTAAGATCTAAAAATATGGATCTAAGCTCTGTTTTAAAGTAAACAAAGCAGAAATTGCAGACGGACATTAACAAAGGGGCCTTCTTTTGGCAATAGA
The DNA here is from genome assembly GCA_943357285.1 of Candidatus Peribacteria bacterium. Taxonomy (GTDB): domain Bacteria; phylum Patescibacteriota; class Gracilibacteria; order UBA1369; family LOWO2-01-FULL-3; genus JACRIB01. The sequence continues at coordinate 41,912 of CALRGJ010000009.1, forward strand.
AAAAGACAATATTACGTCTAGATAGTCAAGTTCTTATTTTTCCCTTCACCTTGGAGTAATCAATTAATCAATCCTTATACTTTGGCTTAATTGAGCCAATAAGTCCTCAGAGGCTTGACTTAAATAGATTATTTTGGCAATATGAATCGCGATTTGTCAATGTATGGACCTTGATAGATCCCCGTCTTTTGGGAGATAATTAGTCCAGTGAATGAAGTACGTCTTGTTTAGGTTGATTTTATAAGGAGTGGTTGATAGTTTTTTAAACACCCGAATGGAGATTATCGAACAGACATTACAGGTAAATGAATTCGCACGTAGAAATAGACACTTAAAGATCTTCTCAAGAGGAGGTCTAGTGAGAATGAATATTGGTTATTTCTTCTCTAGTGCTCTGAATTCAGTAAAAAAGCTTGTTAATAATCCTGTTTTCATTGTAGCAAAAAAGACCTTGGGAGTGGCCACAACGGCTTTCTCAGGTGTTTTACCGGTATCTCCTCAAAGAAAACTTCTAGCTCAATCTATATTTATTGCTACTTCAGCTCTTTTCGTAACTTCACTTACCACAGGAGGCACATTCGCCCCTGCTGATACGGCTTATTCAAGTGATTATCTTTCAACTTACACCTTGCCTGGAGATGTGCTGATAAGTGATGATTCAGGATATTTAGTAAAAGTTAATCCTCCTACTGACGAATCAAATAGAATTGGTTTAACAGATTATGCTGTTCATACAGTTTCAAGTGGTGAAACAATGTCTCTTATCGCTAAAAAATATAGCGTAAAAGTGGAGACTATTATGTGGGAAAACAATGTTTCCAATTCTAATAGCTTAAGAGTGGGACAAAAACTACTAGTTCCTCCTGTTGACGGAGTTAGCTATAAGGTTTCAAGCGGTGATAACCTAGATAAAATTGCGAAAAAATATAAAATTTCTTCTGATTCTATTATCGCTCAGAACGGACTTGGAAAAGACACTGTATTTAAGGGTCAAGAATTATTCCTTCCTGGGGCTAAACCAATCGAAGCTCCTAATCTAGTAATTGCTCGTAACCCTACTACAGCAAGAAATTATAGAAGTACTATCAGCGCTGCTCCTTCTACTTCAAGACCTGACATAGGCAAGATGTTCATTTATCCTACTCTAGGATCAATCACTCAAGGTTTCCGCTCAGGACATTACGCTTTGGATATTGCTAACCGTGCTATGCCTCCTATCTGGTCTGCAGCCGGTGGTACAGTAACAAAGGCTTCATCCGGTACATGGGGTGGTGGTTACGGTACTCATGTTATTATCGACCATGGAAATGGAGTGAAGACTCTTTACGGACATATGGATTCACTTAATGTTTCTGAAGGCCAATGGGTTAATCAAGGTGACGTTATCGGTGTGATGGGTCGCACAGGACGCGTATATGGTGTGACCGGTATACACTTGCACTGGGAGGTTATCATCAACGGCGTGAAGGTAAGCCCAATCGGTTACTACTAGGTATACGGGACACCAACGATTAAGTGACACTTTAATTTTGATATGAAAACTTTTAAAACTATTTACTTGAGTATCTGGCATTTACCTCGACGCGTAGGGGCTATTTTTATTTCGGCTTATCAAAAAACTTTATCTCCTGACCATGGATGGTTCAAGAGATTCTATCCATATGGTTACTGTAGGTTTCACCCAACTTGCTCAGAGTATTCAAAGCAAAGTCTTTTAAAACATGGCTTTGTTTGGGGTTCAATAAAATCTTTCTGGAGGATTTGCAGATGTAATCCATGGAGTAAAGGTGGTGAGGATAAGCCGTGATGTAATTGCTGATCCGATTTGATTGACTTTTAATCCGTTACAATTAGAATTCACCAGGGCCGATTCTATCTCAATAATCTCAAATAATATGCCGATTCAGCGAGCTTTGATCAGTGTGTCTGACAAAACCGGAATAGTTGATTTAGCAAGGAAGTTAGCTGAAAAAGATGTAGAAATTTTATCTACCGGCGGTACCGCTAAGTCTCTCAAGGAGGCTGGAATAAAAGTGGTAGATGTTTCTGAATATACTGGTTTTCCAGAAATGATGGATGGCAGAGTAAAAACCTTGCATCCTAAAATTCATGGAGGAATTTTGGCGGTTCGCGACAATGCTGAGCATAGAAAACAGGCAGAGGCTGCCGGAATCAAGATGATTGATATGGTTATTATTAATTTCTATCCATTCCTCCAGAGTCCAAGCATAGAAAATATTGATATTGGTGGGCCAAGCATGGTGAGAAGTGCAGCAAAGAATTTTCAGCATGTAACTATCGTTACGAGCCCGGCTGATTATGATGAGGTGATGAATGAAATTGAAAAGGATGGAGAGACTTCTCTTGAAACACGCAGAAAATTAGCGAGAAAGGCTTTTACAGCTACTAGTAATTATGACTCTGCTATTGAACAATTCTTCAGAGAAATGACTGGAGAACCAGAGCTACTTAAATTGCATTATGAAAAAGTATCCAGCTTGAGATATGGAGAAAATCCTCATCAGAAAGCCGCTTTCTTCCGTAATCCGGAAAATACAGATGCAAACATTACAAATTCAAAAGTTCTTCATGGAAAACAATTATCTTTCAATAATTTAGTTGATGGAGATAGTGCACTAGAGCTTGTGAAGGAATTCAGAGAGCCTACAGCGGTTTTCGTGAAGCATAATAACCCATGCGGAGTGGCAAGTGGTGCGACAATCGAGGAAGCCTTCAAAAAGGCTTACGACGTGGATCCAATGTCTGCGTTCGGTTGTATTATTGCTGTGAATGGAGAAGTGAATGAGGCCGTGGTGGATTACATGAAGGAAAAGAAGATGTTCGTGGAAATGATTATTGCTACAAGTTATGAAGAAAAAGCTTTGAAGAGATTGATGACTCGTGAAAATTTGAGAATTTTGGAAACGGGAGAGTTGAAATTGGATTTATTGAAAACGGACATTAAAAAAGTGGCTGGAGGACTTCTTATTCAGACAAAAGATACTTACGAATTAACACGTGCGGATCTGAAAGTGGTAAGCAAAAAACAGCCAACAGAAGAGGAATTAGACTCTATGCTCTTTGCTACAAAAGTAGTGAAACATGTGATGTCCAATGCTGTAATTATGGCTAAGAACAACGTGGTAACAGGTATTGGCGCAGGACAGATGTCACGCGTAGATAGTGTGTTTATCGCGAGCAATAAGGGTGGTGAAAACATCAAAGGATCAGTAATGTCGTCTGATGCATTCTTCCCTTTCCCAGACGCAGTAGAAATGGCTGTGAAGGCTGGTGTGACTGGAATTATTCATCCAGGTGGATCTGTGAACGATGACAAAGTAATAGAAGTCGCTGATAAACTTGGTATCACGATGGTGGTGACAGGAAGAAGATATTTTAGACATTAAAATTCAGACTAAATTAAAAAGATCCTCCATAAACGAAGGATCTTTTTTCTATGAGTATTATTTCGCTGATTCTAAAACTGAAGAATAGTAATTGTAGATAAAAGTTACCATTTCATTTCTGTTCATCAATTCATCAGGAGAAAGATAACGTTTACCGTTTATCATCTTGCCGGCAACTATGTTGCTACAGAAAGCTTCGCGTGCAACTTTATATCCCCAATGATCTAAGCCAATGTCTGCAAAAGGCTGTTTTTCGCATGAATCAGGGGCTTTTGCTATACCTGCTATACGAGAAAGCATAGCAATGGATTCAATTCTTGTAACATTATTATTTGGGCGATATGTCCCATCATCAAAACCTGTAACAATCTTCAATTCGTAAGCTGAATTAATATAGTCCTTCGCCCAGTTATCTTCAGATACATCGTCAAAGACTGATTTTTCTCCATAAGTGATATCAAAAGGAGTACAACTTGAAACCATTAGCACCTTTAATACTTCTGCTCTGGTAGCAGGGTTTGCTCCTTTGAATTCGCGCTCTCCATCGGCATTGAGATAACCCTCAATAATTGCTCTAATTGTTCCATCACCTGTTCCAAGCTTTGTAAGCAAGGTTGCTGTTTTGTCCTTTGTATCAATTAGTTTTACAGGGTTTAATATATCCTGAAGACAATTGAATTTCTCATTACTTGTGATGGATTTTTCAGCAACATTTCCTGTTTTGATTTCAGGAGCTTTTTCAAAACGAGATACGGTTCCGCTTGTTCCATTATTCGCTGAGCCAGTATTGTTAGTAGTGTTTGTAATGTAGTTGTTTGTAACATAAGTATTACTTCCACCTTTCACGGTATCGGTAGTTGTATTTGATCCAGTTTTTACTTCTGTTTCTGTTTCATCAAAATTGGATTTATTATCAATAGGAGCAGAAATCTTAATTGTTTGAGTACATTTGTCTTCAACAATTCCATCAGCTGGATTTATTGCAAATAGAGTAACTGTGAAAGTACCAGCTTTGCTAAATTTATGTTCTAAAGTTTGTTTCTTTGGATCATAGTTTACAGGACTACTTGAATCTCCAAAATTCCATCTTCCAGCCTTGCTGGCTGCAGTTCCGGTGAAATTGAAAACCGTGTCTGTAGTTCCTTCATTTTTGTCGACGCTACATGTAACTTTTTTACTTTCAATAGCTGCACCAGTGCCTTCTTTTTTAACGTCACCACCGGCGGGAGCAGAAACCTTAATTGTTTGAGTACACTTGTCTTCAACAATTCCGTCAGCTGGATTTATTGCAAATAGAGTAACTGTGAAAGTACCTGCTTTGCTAAATTTATGTTCTAGAGTTTGTTTCTTTGGATCATAGTTTACAGGACTACTTGCATCTCCAAATTCCCATCTTCCAGCCTTGCTGGCTGTAGCTCCTACAAAATTGAAAACTGTATCTGTAGTTCCTTCAGTCTTATCAACACTACATTTAACCTTTTTGGTTTCTGTGGCGTCACCAACGGCACTCACTTTTACCGCCATTTTGCAAATATCTATGTTCTTATCTTTGTCTCCGATAGAAAGCTTTGCCTCATACTCCCCTGCCGCTGAATATTTGTATTTTACAACTTTTGTAGATTCCACATCAGGCAAGAATTGTTGACTAGACTTACCCTCACCAAATTCCCATCTTCCGGCTACAATAGGACCGGTAGAATCTTTACCTGTAAAAGTAAATTCCGTGTCAGTTGTGCCGCTGAGTGGCGATACTGAACAAATGGCTTTTAGTGCATCACTTTTTGTATCCTCAACCTTTTTCTCATCCTCAACCTTTGATTCCTTCTTAGCGTCTTTCTTAGCGCATGATGACTGATCACCGGAATTCACATCCAAATCGACCTTATTTCCATAAGTGCCATTACTAGATTCCATCACATGACTAAGAATTAAATTTTCAATATCGCCAGCGTCACCATTATCATCAATAACTTTACTGCTTGCTGTATCATATGGACTCATATGTATGGATCCTACGCTATCTTTACAAGTAGTAGCCTCAAAATATACGGTAGAACCTGCATGAGCATATGCCCAATTGTAGTTATTCAAACTAATTGACTGATCAGCTCCCATAGCATCTGCACCAAACACACTAGCCATTAAATAATTAGCTGCTGCTGTCGGTTGAGGAAGACCTGCACATTTAACGGAAAGCTTATCTGTTCTGGAAGAAGTTAAAGTTTTTGCAACATTGGCAACTGTGTATTTAAAATCTTTCTCCACATCCGCTTTCAAAACATTAAAATTAAGTGGAGGCATGGAACTATTTAGAACTACTGGGGTCAATGGACCAAAAATATTTTTATTATCATTCACGTTATCGAGCTGAACACTTCCGATTGCATCATCCACGACAAAGACGGCGGAATTGTCATTAAAGTGTAGAGTATAAGAGTCATCAGTAGAACCAACAAGTCTACAATTGTATTCCGCAGTAATTTTGACTGGAGCAAATTGTGCATCTGGAATAATCTTTTTGAGTTCTGTATCAACAACCTTATTTACCGCTGTGTCTACTGGAACAATAGTGAACTTTGTATCATCAACTATTTCAAGCTTCTTATCTGGAATAACTGCATCCAGCTTAACAAATTTAAGTTCGTCGCTTGGTAATCCAGGGCATTTTTCTGGAATTGTAGTGTTAATTGATTCAGTTTGGCCATCAACACTTACCGTATAAGTCATTGGCTCATTGATATTTGATTTCAAAACTTGATGACTATCTTTCTGTAAATCTAATGGAGCGACATCAATAATATGCACTTGGCTGATTACTGCCATATTATCATTTACAAATGATACCAATCCCGTAGATAAGGCTTTGCTATCCAGAAGAGACTTATCTATAAATTTCAAAGTATATTCTGAATCCAAAGTTGGCTGCTGTACCTCACAGGTAAAATTTGGGGTTAAAGCTGGTTTCACAGCAGGAACGTTGGCCTCTTTAGTCGGCAAATTGTCACACTTTTTAGATAACTTAGTTTTTATTTTATTCGAGATATTTTTAGTATCATTTGTAGCTGAATATTCAACGTCAGCATCTAAATTAGCTATTTTTACAGCATATTGTTTTTCCTTTAAACTTGATGGGATAACTTTTTCAATCTTTAATGGATTAACAATGTTTTGATCTGTATTTACGAGAGAAACCATTGCAATACCAACGGCTGCATCGCTTACTGTTGAATCATCTGCAAATAAGAAATTATAAGAATCCGGATCGTCTACATTTTTGCCAATATATCTACATCCAAAATTTGCCGTAATTTTTGCATTTGAAATCATAGGTTCTACCGGTGCAACTGGCACTACAGGCTCTACAGGTTCATCAGTTTTTTCGGTAAGATCAAGAGTCGTAAATTGAGAATCTGAACGATTCTTTTCATCAAAAACGGTCAAAGTAATGGTGTAAGTCTCAGGTTCAAAGCTAGATGTATCAATTTCTATAGATGCAGGATTTCCCACTCCATTTTTCTTTGGCATTTTCTTACCATGAGATGAAACGATAGTAACTTCCCACAACTCAATTGCTGTATTTTTAGCGCTAGAATTATTTGAAATTGTTAAGATCTTGGTTGATTTAGATAAGTGTTGAGAAAAATCAGCTTTCATCACCTTCCAATTTCCAGCATCCTTATCACTCCAAAAAACTACATCTGATGGAGACTTATCAGAAACCAAAAAACTTGTTTCCTTACCGGATTCAATTGGCCAAGTTCCAAACTCACTACTGGTCGTGTTTACCGTCACATAATCCTTTAGCTTTTCTATTAAATTATTTGATTGATTTAATGTGAGCTGTCCTTTAAGAATATCTCCTCCAGCAAGGAAGTAGCTAAAAATACCTATAAGCAAAAGTCCTCCACCTCCAATAATGCTCCATTTCATAGTTTTATCCTGAAATATAGGGCTTTTAACGGGCTCTTGAATTGGTGCAGGTGTGTTTGGTGTTTCCATTTTGAAAAAAATTATGTTTTTATTTTTGTTTTAGGGTTTTCACCCAATCATATTATTATATCCTATTTTTCACATTTACACAAGCGGATGTCATCGTGTTATATTGAGTGAAATAAATTAAATTTCCTCAAATGAACTTTCTAGATGCTGCCATTCTTGGTGCTTTACAAGGAATTACCGAATTTTTGCCTATTTCCTCTAGTGGACATCTTATTTTGGCAGAGAAATTTCTCAATTTGGAGGTAGAAAGTCTAAAAACTTTTGATGTAATGCTTAATCTTGGAACTCTTTTGGCGGTATTTATTTACTTCTGGAAAGATGTGAAAGGCATGATTATTGCGCTATGGAAATTTATTATGAGAAAATTGCCTGCAAATGATCCATCTGCAAAACTCATTGTTTATCTAATTCTTGGCACAATTCCTGCAGTAATTTTTGGACTTTTTGGTGATACGATAGATTCTTATTTTAGAAATGCTAAATCTGTGACTATTTTGATGATTGTCGTGGCCTGTGTATTTATTATTGCGGAATTATTCTACAAAAAAGTTAAAGTAAAAAAACAGGAAGTCAGCACGTGGAAACAAGCTTTGATTATAGGATTTGCTCAATCTCTCGCGCTAATTCCAGGTATTTCCAGATCTGGATCAACAATAGTTGCAGGACTTTTTCAAGGAATTGAGCGTGAGAATGTTGCTAAATTTTCATTTCTATTAAGCATTCCTGCTGTCTGTGGAGCTCTAACTTTGACTGGAATTAAAATTCTAAAAAGTGGAAGTGTTGACGTAGAAATTGCCCAATTATTCATAGGGTTTTTGACTTCTTTTATTTTCGGAATTTTGAGTGTGGCATTCTTAATGAAATTCTTGAAAAAGCATTCATTAAACGTTTTTGCGGGGTATAGAATTATTTTCGCCATATTACTTTTTACATATTTCCTCTAGACATAGGTGGGTTGTGTTTTGTATGATGGCCAAAAGCTCAACTTTTCAAATTTATGGGAAATATTAAAGATTACAAGATAGCAACTCTAGGAAGCCACACTGCTTTGCAAATTTTAAAGGGTGCGAAGGATGAGGGTTTTCAAACTATTTGTATTTGCGAAAAAGGTCGTGATAGACCATATAAAAGCTACGGTGTAGCTGATGAAATTATATACGTGGATTCGTTTAAAGATTTTTTCAAAATTGAAGAAGAGTTGATTAAGAAAAACGCAATTGTTATTCCTCATGGTTCTTTTGTGGCTTATATAGGCGCAGATAAAGTTCCTACTATTAAAGCTATGCACTATGGCGCTAAAGGAATTTTGGAATGGGAATCTGATAGAAATAAGGAAAGACAATGGCTTGATCACGCTAAAATAAAGATGCCTGCTTTATTAAAGAGCCCTGAAGAAATTGATAGACCAGTTATTATTAAATTCCATGGAGCTTCTGGTGGAAAAGGTTATTTCTTAGCAAATAGTCCAGCTGAATTCTACGAGCGTTTTAAGGTTTATGAAGGTAAAGCTGATCATAATGATTATGTAATTCAAGAATATATCGTAGGAGTTCCTGTTTATACTCATTATTTTTACAGCAAATTTACAGGTGAGCTTGAGATTATGGGATTTGATAAACGTTATGAATCAAATGCAGATTCCATTGGTCGTATTGCCGCAAAAGATCAGGTAGATGCGGATATTCGTACTACTTATACAATCACAGGAAATGTACCTTTGGTTATTAGAGAATCAATTTTGCCAGAGATTTTTGAAATGGGAGATCGTGTAATAGAATCTTCAAAGAAATTCACAGAAGGAGGACTTTTCGGACCTTTCTGTTTGGAAGGAATTATTGATCCGGAATTAAATTATTATATATTCGAAATTTCCGCGAGAATCGTGGCCGGCACAAATCCTTACGTCCATGGATCTCCGTATACTTGGCTTAGATATGATGAACCAATGAGTACTGGCCGCAGATTAGCGCGAGATATTAAGCAAGCAATTGAGGCTGATCAATTGGCAAAAGTTCTAGGATAAATCAGAATCCTCTAGGTGGAGATTTGTTGATTTTGTTTTTGCTGTGGTGATATAATCTGGATGTTCTCAAATCTGCCTTGCAGATGAGAGACTGGTGGACTGGACGGATACCCGTCTCAACAAAAATCCCCCTGTTACAAGCAGGAGGTTTTTTGTTTTGCCCTAAGCTGGTGGACTGGAGGGGAATTGAACCCCTATCAACGGGTGCTAACCCCATCGCAGATACCAATCTCCAGCCCAAGATCTTAAGGCGTATCTGTTATAGCAACCAAACATTAAATTTTCTTAAATTTTTTCTAAATTAATTTACGATCAACTTGCGTGAAAGTAAAAAATATTTTATTTACCTTCAGTTTGTTATACAATGCATCCATAAATAATTTCTCACATGAACCTAAAAGACGTTATCAAAAAGTATGATAAGAAAAAAATTACTATAGGTGTGCTTGGTGGACACAGCGCTTTAGATGTGTGTCATGGAGCCGCAAAATACGGTTTTAAAACTGTGGTAGTTTGTCAGAAAGGACGTGAAAAAACTTATGCAAAATATTATAAAAAACGTGCTGATGGAATGGGTGGAGAAAAAGGATGTGTAGATAATATTATTCTTGTAGATAAATTTTCTGACATTGTGAAGGCAGATGTGCAGAAAAAATTGAGAGATTTAAATACAGTATTTATTCATAACAGATATTTCTGGGTTTATTGTGATTTCGCGAAGATTGAAAAAGATTTCAAAGTACCAATTTTTGGCTTAAGAGAGGGCGTAAAACTAGAAGAAAGAGATCATCCAAATAATCAGTACGTGCTGCTAAAAAAGGCTGGAATTAGAATTCCGAAGATGTTTAAAACTGCGAAAGAAATTGATCGCTTAGTCATAGTAAAAGTGAATGAGGCTGAAAGACGTTATGAAAGAGCTTTTTTCTTTGCTAATTGCGAAGAGGCTTATAAATGTGAAAGTGAGGAAAGAATTAAGTCCGGAATGATTCTGGAGAAGGATTTAAAGAAGGCTGTGATTGAAGAATATATCATTGGTGCTCATATTAATTTAAATTACTTCTATTCTACTTTGACTGATGAAGTGGAGTTGATGGGAACAGATACAAGAAGGCAGACAAATCTTGACGGATTCTTGAGGCTAACAGCAAAAGACCAAATGGATTTAATTGAATCTGCAGGATTCAGCCCAAAGATGATTGAGACTGGTCATTATGCTGTGACGATGAAGGAATCTTTGGTGGAGAAAGCTTTGGCTCTTGGTGAAAAATTTGTAAAAACTATGAAGAAAGAAGTGGCTCCTGGAATGATTGGACCATTTGCTTTGCAAGGTGCTGTGGTGGCTGAAGATGGAAAAGAAGAATTTGTGATCTTTGACGTGAGCATGAGAATTCCTGGTTCACCTGGTACAAAATTCACACCATATTCCGGATACTTATATGGAGAATCTATGAGTTATGGTGAAAGAATTGCCATGGAAATTCAGATGGCGATAGAAAAAGATAAATTACAGGATATTTTAACTTAATGGTTAAATTTCTAAGTAAGCTTGGAGTAAAATTAAAAGAGTTTAAGGACTCTATGGTTTTGCCTTTTGCGAAGTTTTTTAATTGGCTGCATTTCAAGCCGATTTATCTCACAATTATTTCTTTAATTGCTGGGTTTGTAGCGGTGTATTTTTTGGCACTGGGAGATGCTGAAATATTTTTATATTGGATATTGGTTAAAATTATTTTCGATGGTTTTGATGGGTCTTTGGCAAGATACCAGAAGAAAGACTCAAAGCTTGGATTTTGGCTAGATTACGGATCAGATCGACTAATTACTTCTGCCATCTTAGTTACGATTTGGATTAAAAGTGGAATGGAAGTTATTTATTTAATTCAGATCATTCTTTTTGCTTTGGTTCATTTTATATACTTGAGGAACAAACAAAAATCGATGATTATTTATGGTGATGGGTTTTACTATATTATTGTTGGATTCAGTTTGTTTTACGGCACCGTCTTCCACATATCTCTAAATTCAATCAATCTAGTTTTGTTATTAGCTTCACTTATTTGAGGTTTCCGTATAGATTATATGAGTAAATAATCCGGTCTTATGAAAGTCATAATGTTGGCTGCAGGACGCAGTAAAAGAATGAAACCGATTGAAGACAAAAATTTCCTAAGTTTTCTGGGAAAGCCTTTGCTTGTGCACCAATTGGAAATTCTAAAAAAGGCTGGAATAGGTGAAGT
>CALRGJ010000010.1 GCA_943357285.1 Candidatus Peribacteria bacterium
GGAACCTCTGGAACCTCTGGAACCTCTGGAACCTCTGGAACCTCTGGAACCTCTGGAACCTCTGGAACCTCTGGAACCTCTGGAACCTCTGGAACCTCTGGAACCTCTGGAACCTCTGGAACCTCTGGTGCCTCCACAACTTTATTTGCCTCTGCAATTTCTGACACTTCCGGTTCAGGTTCTACTACCTCAACCTCTTCATCATTAAAAATTGGTTCATCCACCGATTCTTCCTTTACTTCATCATCTTCAAAAGAAGGAGATTCTTCAACTTTTTTAACAGGTTGGTGATAATCAAATGGCGAAACCTCGGCCTTTTTTGGCTCAACTTTTTCAGAAAAATTCTGAGCTTTTGCTTGAATTTGATTCTGAGGTTGGGCTTGAGTTTCCACCTTATTTTTTTTGCGACGACGACGTCTTCTCTTTTTCTTCAAAGAAGGATCTACCTGTACTTCTTGACCATTAGCAAATTCTTGCTTAAATTCATTAATTTTATCTTTTGCCACAGCACCTTCAATTTTCTGCCACATGGCAGATTTATCATGAGCATTTTTATGATGCTCTCCCTTGCGCTCGTGCTTTTGTTCACGACGCACATTGTCCTGACTCTGATTACCACCTTGATTTTGACCACTATTTTGCATCAACTATTGCTTAAATATATCCTGTAATTATACCATAAAACAGTTTAAAAATAAAGCGAGAGCGACAAAAGAACACATTTAAATTCTCATCTATAGCTATAGGAAAAACCTTTGAAATATGCTATAATACTAAGATTAATATTAGCAAAAATACATGGCCTCAAGCCCCGACCTAAATAACTCATTAAATAGTAGTCAAATTGACTCTAAAGGCAAAGACGTAACCAGTGCTGCAAGTGCAGACCTGGGAAATATTAGCGAAACCGTAATCGAAAAATTTACTCAGTTTATTGAAGTGGCCATTGTTTTAGTAGTGATGTTTTTTATAATTCACTGGCTAAAAAAATATATCGCAAAAATTGAGACTCAACACACTCAACAACGCACCGCTCTCAATGTAGTAGAAAAATTATTGGTTGGATTTATTATAGTTGTTGGCATTACCATCTCCTTAAAAATATTTGGAATAGATATCAGTATATTAGTAGGAGTAGGACTTGTTGGCTTAAGCTACGCCTTAAAGGACATTATACAAAACTATGTAGCCGGCATTTTAATTTTTCTCAAAGCCCCATTTAAAATTGGAGATATAGTTAAAATTAAAAAATATGTAGGCCGTGTAGATAGAATGGAATTCCAGTCCACAAGCCTCAAAACATTTGATAATCGTGATGTAACTATCTACAACTCGGACATTATGTCTCAATCAATTGAAAATTATTCTCGCCATAATATGCGCCGTCTAGAAATAGACGTAAGTCTCGGATATGGCAGCGATATTCAGAAAGTAACTAAACTCATAAGCGTGATTTTAGATAGTAATTCTTCAGTATTAAAAGACCCTAAATATTCAATTTCCTTCAAGAGTTTCACAAACAGCAGCATGATAGTAAAAGTGAAATTTTGGGTAAGTGTACCATCAAATTTCCTAGCAATTCGCTCAGACATTGCCTGGAAAATCAATCAATCGTTCGATGAATCCACAGTGTTTGGACCATATGCACGTGGCTTCCAGACAACAAATGATTTCACACTCAATGTTGAACGCCAAAATAGAATTAAGGAATTCTACAATAATCCTCTATATTCAGGAACAGCTGCCGCCACGATTGCCACCCCTCCTACAGCTCCAATTCCTGCGCTAGACGCGAATGGACAGCCTATCCCGGCAGAAGTAAATTCAGACATAGATGAGCCACAAATCGACGAAGATTTGTAAAAAATTTCAAGTAAGCATAAAATAAAAGGAAATTTAATCAAACAGAATCTGAGCAATCTTAGACGTCTTGATTTTAATTATCCAGAAACAACCGACACTTCAACTCAACAAGACAAAGGAGTTGATTTTCAAAGATCTCCTCTAGAAAAATTAGCCGCTAAACATAATTCAAGACTCATACATAGCAGAGGAGAAATAAATGGCATGGGTGCGAATTTTAGAGGTCTTTCCATGGGCATACTAGGAGATTCCATAGCCATACCAGAATTGCTCACCAGTTACCTTCAAAGAAAACTGGGAGATGTCATAGCCAATATGAATGTTGGATTTGAACTTGGAGAATTTCTTCTCGGCGAAAAGCCAAAAGATAAAAGCACAAAAATAATCTTAATTCCAGGTTACGCCGCCTCTCCAAGACATTTAGAAAAACTCGCCGACCATCTAGGCGAGAATGTAGAAACCAACCCCCATTTTGAAAAAAGAAAATTAGCAGAAAGAGTTCTGGCAGACGCCGAAATTTTAGCGAGAAATCTAATTAGAGATCAAAAACAAGTAAACATCTGCGCTCATAGCCGAGGTGGCTTAGTCACCCTCTGTGCCATGAAAATGCTAGAGGAATTACAAAAGGATGAACTGGTTAGAAAAATATTTCTCCTATCCCCAACCTCTCACGGAATAAGACCAGAAATAGCACCTATAGCCCAACAACTAGGAATAGGCGCAATCGAAGATCTTTGTTCAGGAAGCGATGCGGTAAACTATTGGCAAGGACTCAGCGCAAAAAGCAGATCAAAAATTAATATTGTCAGCCAAGAAGGAGGAGATGGATTCACCTCACCAGATCACAGCTTTGTAGACGGCTCCACAATGTTTGTAACTCCACACTGTGGACACCAAAAAAGTATTAGAGATCCTTCAACTGATTTCTTTCGTCTCACAATTGAACTAATACATCATTCTGTAGTAGGAACCAATTAGAATTCTTCCTAGAATAAATTGGAACACCATATAGGCCATTACACCAACTACTAAAACAATAACGGCATTTTGTTGTGAGAGCTTTCCCCATTCCAAAAACAAATGGTAAGCAACGGCAAACATCCAAACCACACCTACTGTCCAAACCAAATCAAATAATCCGGTAGGCTCAATAAGTCCAGTCAAAGCCAACAAAAATGGAATAGCACTCAACCACAAAAACACTGAAGAATAAGCCAAAACTTTAAAAAATGCCCAATGACCATGCTTGCTCTCAAACATTCTTTCAGCAGCATAACTCATAGCAAAAATAGCGCCTACTATCGCCAAAGAAGGAATAACCATTGGCCAGAAAATAAATCTTGAAGCGATAGAACCAAAGCCTGACGGAAACAACATTGAAGACAAAAGAAGATTTAAAACCGGTGGAACAGCCAACATAATAAAACCCCATTTTTTAGCTCCGCTACGAGCAGCAACAGCCGCCATAGTAGGCTTATCAAACTTTAAAATTTTAACACCGTCTTTAATTTCATTAATCATAAAAATATTAAATTAAAAATATAATTAAACTGGAGCTTCTACAGTTAACAACTTTAAAATATCGTCATAGAAAGATTTTAAAGTCTGGATATTCTTAGTATCATCCGGAGATACCGCCATGCTATAAACAGTCTTATCTGCACCTTCTACCAAAAATGTCATTGAAACAGGATCAGCAACCAAATAAGGATCTGTAGGAATTTTATAATTCTTCACATACTTAGTTTCAGTCTCAAAACGATCAAAATATTCTCCACCCAACTGTCCTGCAAAATCCACAGTCTTCTGTTTTTTATCAGAAAAATCTTTTTTATAATCCACGGTCAAAGTACGCTTTGAATATTCCGGAGTCAGATTCAATACCGCCACACCACTTGGATCTCTCAACGTAATGGCAAACTTAGCCACATCCCTTGATCCAAAACAAGCAGTCAAACCAACTGTCATCAAGGTAACAATCGCAAAATATAAAAATTTTTTCATAAAAATTGGAATAAGGTTAAATCCAAAAGAGATTATATAACAAAATTCCTAAAAAAAACAATCCATATCTGAAGCAAAAAAAATGACCCCCAGTACAAATCGCACATAGAGGTCAGATTTTAAATCATTTTTATTATTTCTTCTTCGCATCAGCAGCGGCATCAGCAGCAACTGGAGCAGCAACTGCAGTAGCAGGTACATCAGCAGCAGCAACAACTGGAGCAGCTTCAACTTCTTCCTTAGGTAATACAGCAGTTACTACAACTTCTTCCGGAGGATTTACAACAGTAATACCAGTCGGAACACTCAAGTCCTTAACACGTACGAAACTATGTAAATCAACGATAGGTTCTACACTAACTTCAATAGACTGAATAAGATCTTTTGGTAAACACTTAACAGTGATTTCATCCAAGTTATAAGTCAAAATACCTCCAAAGTCTTTTACAGCTTTAGCAGTACCAATAAACTTCAATGGAATCTTAGCTGTAATAACCTGATCCATTCTTACATTAATAAAATCCACGTGGATAATTTTGTCAGAAATAGGATCACGTTGAATATCATGAACCAACACATTGTGCTTTGCTTTACCATCAACGCTTAATTCAATAACAGTATTTTTACCGGCAGTTCTGTAAAGACGACGGAAAGGGCCATAGGCCAACTGTAAAGAAACATTCGTTACACCTTTTCCATAGAATTCTGCAGGAAGTAAATTTTGTAGAAGTAAATCCTTACCTTTTACTTTCAAATCCCTAGTTTGTACTTCAATTGTCTGTATGTCCATAAAAATAAGTGCTGAATATTAAATTGCCCGCCCAGTTTAGCCGAAACACCGTGTCGACGCAATAGAAATTTGACTTCTGCCTCGACCCCCCTTGGCACACGCCTCCATCTTTAAACTGTACATCCCCTTTTCAACCTGCTAAAATCGCCTAAAGAAATTAAAAAAAATCATATGTTTGATAAAGCAAAAAACCTCTACAAATTACAGAAACAAGCTCGTGAAATTAAGGAAAAACTAAAGAATACTCATATTGAAGCTGAAAACGAAGGAGTTTCAGTAATTATAAATGGTGAACAAGAAGTAATTGAAGTTCATGTGTCAGATGAAGCTATGCAAGATAAGAAGAAATTAGAAAGCAATCTAGTAAACTGCATGAACAAAGCAGTTAAAAAATCTCAACAGATTGGCGCTGATCTCATGAAAGATATTATGGGAGACATGAATATGCCAGGTTTGAACTAATTATGCCTTTTTACAGCTACAACAGGAACAGAAGATTTTATCGATTATTAGCAGTGCCAGTAATCGTAGCTTTTGTAATGTTAATAGGATACATGAGATATCATAGCTTTATATACGACCCTGTAGACCCTAGCGACAACACCGGGATATCCTTTCAAATAAAAAAAGGACAAAGTGTAAAGGAAATAGCAGCAAATTTAAAAGAAAAAGGACTAATAAAGAGCCCTTATTCCCTCTATTTACATGCAAAACTTAATCACTTGGGCGAAAACATCATCGCTGGACGCTTTGTTCTAACAAAAGCAATGAACGGACCAAAGATTCTAGAAGCATTAAGCGACGCCTCAAAAGCACAATTCGTCATCACGGTACAAGAAGGACTTACTATTAGAGATATCGATGCAAAATTGGTAGACATGGAACTAACAAGAGCAGGAGAATTCATGCAAGCGGTAAAAGATTTCGACAACTGGGGAGGATACACATTCTTAGACAAAAACACTCTTTCAAAACTAAGTCTTCCTCTTGAAGGATATTTATACCCAGACACCTACTTCATAAATCCAGATGGATTTAACTCAAATGATTTAATTTCAATGATGCTCAATAATTTTGAAAAGAAATTCTCAAAACTACAAGAAAGCATAAAAAAACATACTATACACGAGATCATAACCATGGCTTCAATTTTAGAAAGTGAAGTGAAAAGTACTAAAGATAGAAAAACAGTATCTGGAATTATGTGGAAAAGATTAGAAAGCAAATGGACACTGGGTGCCGATGCTACACTTCTTTACGTTACTACAGACCGTAACATAGATGCTAAAGATTTAGCCCTAAACTCTCCATACAACACTCGCAAAAACCTAGGACTCCCTCCAGGACCTATTTGCAATCCAAGCGTTAACAGCATTGAAGCAGCAATGTATCCGACTTCAAGCGCTTACTGGTTCTATCTTACAACTCTCGACACCGGTAAAGTCATATATGCCAAAACTAACGACGAACAAAATGTGAACAGGGCGAAGTATTTGAAATAATATTAGTCTTGAGCAGGAACCACTGCAGGAGTAGTAGAATCTGTTACTAGTGCTGGCTCCGGACCACTTGGCGCTGGAGCAACCGCTTGAGGAGTGTAATTTACTTTAATTATTATACTTTCTCCCTTCTTGCCACTAGCATCTAAACCATAAACTTCATAAGTGTTATCCCCTGCCTTCATCAAACCAAAATCTGCATTGGCAAAATAACTCCAAGCAGTTGATCCGGCTTTAAATTTAGTCAAAGTATATCCATTCACTACAACTTTATCTGCACCTTTAATTGTACCACTTAAAGTTGTAACTCTGCTTGTAACCTTATATACACCACTCGCATCAGGCTTCACGCCACCAGCAATAGAAGTAATCTCAGGCTTTGAAACACCTGTGGACTCAGCAGGAGTAGGAGTTTTTACAGTTGCATCAGCTGTAGCTGTTGTTGTCGTATCAGTTGGAGTTTTTGCAGCATCTGTCGCCGCAGCATCTACCACTGTACCATCAGGCAAAACAGTAGTTCCGGCATCAGGAACAACCACAGAAGTTTCCGGTACTACAACCTGAGGAGCTACTTTCACTAAACCAATACCGCCGGGACCAATAGTTTTCTCAAAAACTGTAGGAGTATCGTCTTCTTTAATATTCCACAAATACCAATCACTTTCTTTAAAATCATCAGCATGAGCAGCTAAAACCGTAGGACTTTGATAAGCCCAATAAGCTTTCAACACTTCACTCTTGAAATTAATTTCTTGCCCAACACCAACAGATTCAGATTCAACAACTTTACTACCACTCTCATCCAAAACATCCACCACTAAACCATCATTTTGAGAAACAGCCAAAACTCTAACTATTTGATCACCCTGATTCTCCAATTCAAAAATGCTGGCATTATTAGATTTTGCCACAATATTATTCATAGTCACAGCTACTTCAGAAGGACCAGCGTTTCTATTCATCATATTAAACCAAACATCACCAGCATAGAGATGCAAATCCATACTTGGAGCATCACCACTATCACTAATAACATCAAAACTAAGATCAGCATTGCCACCAATTCTCATTAGACTTCCATCGTAAAATTCCACAATAAATCTAGCATCAGCAGAAGATCTAATTCTATCTCCCTGCATCACTACCGAATCAGTATTCAAATTAAAAAAGGACTCTGTTCCCCACGCCTTCATTTGCGCACTTCCCTCTACAATATGTAAATAAGCAGCTTTTGGCTGAGATGAAGGGAAAAAAGCACGCCACAAATTAAAAAGAAGCACTCCAATAATTCCAATACAAATTATTATTAGAAACGGCATTACATAATTAGTTTTGCCTACCTGGCGACGCGGCTGATGATAACGAGGTCTTTGATACAATAGAATTTTTGATTAATAAAACAAATTTATTCTAGAACACAGCAAGTAAAATGTCATCATAATTTTATTTATAGTCCCATCTCACGTTTAATTGCATTCACGTCTCTAACCAATCTCAAGTCTGTGCGTAACTTTCTAGCTGTCTGACTGCAAGCATGCATCACAGTAGTATGATTTCTACCACTAAAACCATCTCCAATTTTCTCATAAGACTCATTTAACTCATTCTTAATCAAATACATACAAACATGACGAGGAAGCATCAAACCCTTATGTCTGTCCTTACCCATCAATTCATCAGCACTGACTTTATAATATTCAGCAACTATGTTTAATACATCGATAGCATTCTTCACAATTGAACGACCTTGTCTTGCTTCAATATCATAACCAATAATTTTCTGAGCTTTATTCAAACGCTTGATAATTTCTGCAACTGAACGAATAGTAGGCACACGATTGAAAAGCTGGCTCTCAGCCATAATCTGACGTAAAACTCCCTCCAATTCACGAACACTGCTCTGAACATTTGTCGCCACAAAATCAAGAACTTCAGGATCAAGCATAAGCTGATTTTCACGGCATTTCTGGTGCAAAATAGCCAATCTAGTCTCGAAGTCTGGAAGTAAAAGCTCTACCACCATTCCCATTCCGAAACGGCTGCGAATTCTCTCATCCATACCATCCAATTCAGAAGGAGCTCTATCACTAGTAATTACGATCTGTTTATTACCATTATAAAGATCATTGAAAGTGTGGAAAAATTCCTGCTGTGATGAATCCTTTCTAGCAAAGAATTGAACGTCATCAACCAAGAAACAATCTACTTTTCTATATTGATCCTTAAATGCCTGTGTATTTCTCTTACCAATAGCTTCAACCACTTCAGTTACAAATTTTTCAGCAGTAACATACTTCACAACCTTATCTGGAAAATTTCTCAAAATTTCATTACCAACAGCTTGTACCAAGTGAGTCTTGCCCAAACCTACTCCTCCATAGATATAAAGAGGATTATAAATTCCACCTGGCATATTAGCCACAGCACAGCAAGCCGCATGTGGAAGTCTATTGTCATGACCAACAACGAAATTATCCAAAGAATATTTATGATTCATCATCTGGCTCATAATTTTACCAGTAGAAAGACCTTTTACTACTGATACTTCATTTGCATTACGAATCTTGCGAACCTTCTTGTCCATTTCATCAGAAAAAAGAGTTTGTACATCTACCCCATTTCCACCAGCTTGTGCATAAGTTCCTTCAACTTTAAATTCAACTTTCAAAATTTCAGCATTCATTTCCTGAGCTGCCTGTAAAACTTTTACTGCGTAATGCTGAACAACCCAATTCAAAGAAAATTCTGTAGGCATTCCCACCGTCATAACTCCATTTTCAATGGAAACGATATTAGTGTTTTGCAACCATGTAATAAAATGAGCCTTCTTAATAGTCGGCTGTAAACGGCGCAACACAGAAACCCACAGTTCTTTGTTTGTCATAGGAAAATGAAATAAGATAATAAACCTTTTTGCCCCGTGCTAACGAGACATGCCCGACGCCCTAGTCGGACTCCAAACATCTCAGCCCTTTGAAATATTTGGACCCACATATTAACTATCTTTTGCCCCGTCTACAAGATACAAAACACCTAAAACACCAGGTTCAACAGGTAGACAAGACCCCCCAGTGCTCACACTATATTTAGTAAAAACTCATGAGTTAAAAAACAAAAGCCAAAACTAATCAAGGCTCCCAGACTACAATTAGTGGGAGCCTTGCAAGTGTATTTTTTCTACACAAAATTACTTCTGGAAAAACTTCATAATGTCGCTATAAGTAACAACCAAAATTAGCGCCATAATTAAGAAATAACCTAACGCATGAATATAGTTTTCGAAGCGCTGATTTACTTTACGACCAATAACAAATTCAATAACTATAAATAAAAGTCGTCCACCGTCCAAAGCCGGAAATGGCAAAATATTAATCACCGCCAAGCTTAATGACAATACCGCCACAAATCTAAGCAAAGGAATCCATCCCTCCTGCACAAACACATGGGTCATCTGAGCTATACCAATAGGACCAGACACAGTCGCAGGGACTTCTCCTTTACTCACGAGTCCACCAATAAACCCTGTGAACATCTGAGCAGTCGCCTTTGACATCTTCCAAGTCTCTCCCAAAGATTTATAAGCCGCAATATAGAAAGGATATTGTACATCCTTAATTTCCTTCACTGAAGCCAATTGATCAGTGTTGTAAAGACTAATTCCTTGATCATCGACATAGCTCATCAGCTCTGAAAGCATTATTCCCACACGTCCATCCACAGGTTCAATTTCATAAAACAACTGAGTCCCACCACGATCAATCATATAAGCTAGTGAATCAGACTTACTATTCTTCACAAAATCAATAACCTCCTGGCTATCGGTCATTTGCTTACCATTAATAGTCAAAATCACATCTTCATTCTTCAAACCTGCTTTTTCCGCAGGAGATTGCGGGATTATACCGGAAATAATTACCTGACGAGCTTTGGTTCTTTCAACAATTACAGTCTGCACTAAACCTTCTCTAAACACAGTGTATTCAAGCTTTGGCACACCACGAATCAAAGTTTCAAATTGAGGAACACCAAAAACCTGCTCACCATTAACAGTCAAAATCACATCTTCGGAACGTAAACCCGCATTATAAGCTATAGTATTAGTTTTCAAATCGTAAATACGTATGCGAGGAAAATTACCAAAATCATAAAAAACTAAACCAAGCTTCTGAGGCTCTTTATTCAAAACATCTATTACTGGAATCTGTAAGGTCATGGATTTACCATCCCTAACCAAACTAAAGTTTTTAGATGGATTTTCCGCAATCGCAGCCAAATTATTATCATTTACTCTATCGCCATTAATAGCATAAATAAGATCTTCAGCCTCAAATCCGGCCTGAGCCGCTACGCTTCCTTCTTCAACAGATTTAATTTTCACACCTTGCTCCAAAACTATCTGGCCATCATTCACAGCTGTAAGCACATCGTCCGGTCCAAGCAATGGCTGCATTCCAGCAGTAAAACCAATAAACATTAATACCCACGCCAATAAAAAATTCATCACCACTCCGGCAACAATCACCAAAATTCTTGCTCTCATAGGCTGAGCAGCAAAAGTACGTTTATTTTTTAATAACTTAGGATCAGATTGATCTTCGCCAAGCATTCTCACAAATCCACCAAAAGGAATCCAATTTATTGAATATATAGTCTCACCCTTCTTCTTACCCCAAAGCCTTGGAGGTAAACCAAATCCGAATTCCTCCACCTTGATCCCAGCCCTCTTAGCCATGATAAAATGACCAAATTCATGCACAAGAATAAGTATAGAAAAAATAACTATAAAAGCTATTACTGCAAGCAAATAGGACATAAGGAATGAGGGGCTATATTTTAATAATTTAAGCTAAGATTAAACCGTCATAATGTCCTGCTCTTTCTGCTTAGCAAGTTCATCAATTTTCTTATTAATCACGTCTACATTATCCTGCAAATTTTTTGTGGAACCACGCAAATCATCTTCAGTAATTTCACTCTTTGCTTCCATAGCCTTAAGTCCGTTTTGAGCATCCTGCCTAGCTGTTCTGACACCAATACGTGCTTCTTCAGACAATTTTTTCACAACTTTTGTAAGATCTGCACGACGTTCCTGAGTCAAAGCTGGAATATTGATTCTCACAACAATACCATCATTCACAGGATTTAGACCTAAACCGCTTCCAACAATTCCTTTTTCAATTGCCGCCAAAGTAGACCTATCCCAAGGAGCAATCATCAAAGTTCTTGGCTCTGGTACTGATATACTGGCAACCGCTTTCAACGGCTGAACAGCACCGTATATCTCTACATGCACATTCTCTACCAATGATGGATTAGCACGACCTAACTGCAATCTGTTAAATTCATCTTTTAAATGAGCTACAGCTTTTTCAAATTCTTGAGAAGCAACACTTAGTACCTGATCTGATGTCATATGATAATTGTTAATTTATTAGCGTTCCTATCTTATCGCCTTTCACGGCTTTTTCAATACTACCTTTTTTATTTAAATTGAAAACAAGCATTGGAATGTTTCCTTCCTTACACATAGATGCACAAGTAAGATCCATAACTCCCAAGCCCTTCTCAATTATTTCTTGATACTTCATTGAGGTATATTTTTTTGCATCCTTAAACTTCATCGGATCTTTGTCATACACATAATCCACTTTTGTAGCCTTCAATAGTACATCACATTTAGTCTCCAAAGCTCTCAGAGCTGCAGCAGAATCCGTAGTAAAAAATGGACTACCTGTTCCTCCGGCAAAAATAACAATTCTACCCTTTCCTAAGTCATGCCTAGCACCTTTAATAGTATAAGTTTCCAAAGCTTTTTCTGCAGGGAAACTACTCATCGCACGCACCTCCGCACCCACAGCTTTTAAGGCTTCTTCAAAAGCTAAAGCATTCATTACAGTAGCCAACATTCCCATACTATCCGAAATAGTTCTATCAAATTTCAAATGCTTAAAATCTCTATATCTCCAAAAATTTCCACCACCTATTACCACTCCAACCTGACAGCCAATTTTCTGCAAACCAGCGACTTCTTTCGCCAATTCCACAATCACTTTTCCATCAATTCCTTCACCATTTTCACCACCAAAAACTTCTCCTGACAGCTTCAGCAAAATTCTTTTGTATTTTAACTTTTGAGCCATAAATTTTTAAGTATTAGACTTTAAAACAAGCCAAGTAACAACCACTCCAATCACAACTCCCAAAAAAATAAAGGTAGGAATTTTCTTCCCATCATCTTTTTCCACATGTGCATTCGCAAGATCAGCAAGAAGATCAGTGCTAATAATCACATCATCATCCAAATGTTTATCGAAAATTTCTTGATAAGCATGGGTAGCAATCAAATTCACAAATTTATCAAACTTCACTTTTACCTTGTCGCTAGCATGCATCGTGGCACTTTCGTGATCACTCAAAGGAGTTGCAGGTACGGAATGACCTGGCCGTGCAGCATCTCCCTGCATGCGTAAATTACCTCCACTTGGCTGAACATTAGTATCAGAAGTACGATTAATTTTAAATTCAGGCTCGTCTGAAGCCGCAGAAGAACCGCGCAAGTCGATCACACCATCTTCATTTTTTCTTGGAGCCATAAGGATTGAGTAGTTTTGCTGAATTCTATCATATAGATATTAAGAATTCAAACTTTCTGCTAAATTAAAGCCATGGATAAAAGTTTCAAAAAAATACTAGCTGAGACAAAAAAGCATTTCATGAATTCCCGTGGCAGTCATGACTTTGACCACGTAGAAAGAGTGCTAAAAATGGCGCTACACATTGGGAAAAAAGAAAAAGCTGATCTGGAAATCCTCAAACTCGCTGCAATTCTTCACGACGTACAACGAAATGACGCAGACAAAAAACATGGCAAAATTGATCACGCAATTAGTGGCGCTGAAGTAGCAGGCAAAATCTTACGTAAATACAAATACGACGAAAAAACTATTGCAGCCGTACATCATTGCATTGCCGCTCACAGATTTCGCAACGACATAAAGCCTAAAACTCTTGAGGCAAAAGTTCTATTTGATGCTGACAAATTAGATTCAATTGGTGCTATAGGAGTGGGCCGCGCTTTTCTTTTCGCCGGAGAACTAAAAGCAAAATTGCACAATACTAAAATGAGCGACGACAAAATTCTCGCCACAAAAGAATTCAGCAAAGAAGACACCGCCTACCGCGAATTTCTCGTAAAACTTCGCCACATAAAATCTCGCATGCAAACGAAAGAAGGTCGCAAGCTAGCCAAAGAACGCCATTCATTCATGGTCGAGTTTTTCAAAAGAATGAAAAAAGAAATGGACGGACTTATCTAGAATCTCTCGCTCTTCCCTTAGACACTCCTTTAGCACCTTTAATCGCCAACTGACCACAAGCACCTTCCACCTCTTGGCCGAAGGTATATCTTTGAGTCACAGTCACGCCATTTTTCTCCAAAATATCTTTAAACTTATTCACACTTTCTTTTGATGGAGGAGTGAATCTACCAGTAGGATTGTAAGGAATCACATTCACTACAAACAAATGTCCGAGTTCTCTTTTCAAAACATCCGCCAATTCTTTTGCAGTCTCTGGAGAATTATTGAGCTCACCAATTAGCAAATACTCAATCATCACTTTGCGATTAGTTTTCTTTATGTAATCACCCACTGTCTTTAGCAAAAGTTCGACAGGATCACTCTTATTCACCGGCATAATTTTATCTCTCATTTCGTTGGTCGGTGCATGCAAAGAAATCGCCAAATTAATCTGCAATGGCTCATCTGTAAGTTTCAGAATTCCCTTAATAATTCCACAAGTAGAAACCGAAATATGACGCGCCGCAATTCCTACATCTTTATTGAGAATATTAACCGCCTTCATCACTTCAGCATAATTATAAAGTGGCTCACCCATACCCATAAACACGATATTCGTAACACGCTCTTCTTCCGGTTTCAAAATTCTTTCGAACAAAAGTACCTGCTCCACAATTTCTCCAGCAGAAAGATTTCTGAAAAATCCCATATCTCCAGTCGCACAAAATGCGCAACCCATAGGACAACCAGCCTGAGAAGAAACACAAACAGTATTACGATTATCTTTATGACGCATCAATACAGTTTCAATCAATCTTCCATCATGCAAAGTAACCAAACCTTTCATCGTCCCATCAATTGATTTACTAATCTTTGCGTTTACAGAAAGTGGAAACTCTTTTTCCAATCTATCCCTCAAAGGCTTCGAGAAAACAGTCACATCTTGCCACGATTGAATAAAATTTTTGAACAGAGCTTCGTACGCCTGTTTTAGGCGAAACTTTGGCTCAGCTGACAGAATTGATTCTAGCTTTTGTAAATCCATAAAAAATTAGATATGGGCTTATTATACCCAAAATCAGATCATTATCCAGTCAAACTAAGCTTGATATCTCTTATAAGCCCCCTTACCGTCAGCATAATCCTTAGAAACAGCACCGTTCTGAGCCATGATTTTCAACCAGCCTACCGAACCGACTTCAAAGTGCCATGCTTCCACTTCATACCTCACAAAACCTGCTTTATTCATATAAGATTCTAATCTATCATTGGCCTCCTTTTTACTTCCTGTAGCTCTATCAGCACGACCCTTAGTTGAACTCAAAACCTGTCCATTTTTTACTAATTGATAATCCCCCGCTCCTCCAGACTGATGCCAAGACCTACCAGGAGCTGCTACCATTTTTCCTGATCTGTCCGAACGATTAAATGCAGCACTTTGAGTGCCTACACTTCTATATCCTGAACCAATTCTAATATCAAACCCATCAGCCTGAGCATACTGCCTAGCCAATTGAAAACATTTATATGGAGTTTCTCTTAATTGGAAATTTTTATTTCCACCATCATTTGTAAATCTCACGAATTTATCCTGTGGATTAAAAGTTTGTATCAAGGCCAAAGCCTCCGAACTCATAGGATATTTCAAAATTCTATCATTTGCTCTTAATATTTCTCCATTTTCAGCAAGTTCAGATGGATTTATGTCCTGCACCCCACCAGCAAAAGCTAAAGCTTCACCCATAAAAGCTGCTGATCCGTGTGCTCCAGATTTATGCAAATGTTTAAAAGATCCTTTCACTTCACCAGACTGAGCTGCTTGTTGCAAAAATTTATCAATCTTTTTTGCTCCGGCATTTGGTCTTTCCGTAGCCGTAAAAGCCATCACATTACCACCGGCCTTTACGTAATTTTCCAAAGCATCATTAATTCCCTTCCAATCATAAGTAGAATCTAGCATTGAAATAGTATTTATCTGTGCTAAATCCTTTGTTTCCTTCAAAATAGTTTCCACTGCACGATATCCTCCACTAAAAGCTACCAAATCAAATTTTCCTTTTCCAAATTTTTCAAAACAATAGCCAAATAAACCATCCACCTTTCCTTTTAAGAAATTCCAAGAACTATTCATCTGATCTTTAACACCAGCATACTCTAAAGAAACAATCACAGCATTGATGCCAGATCTTCTCAATTTATCAGCATCTTGCAAAGTTTCATTCATAAAAGATTTTGCATTACCATAGTCTCCATGAAGACACATAATATAATGTGGCTCTCTTTGTTTTAATTCAGGATTACGAGAATAATTCATAAGCAAAGGTCTACCAGTTGGAGATTCTTTGGCCGCAACTTCTTCTGTAACATTATCCAAATTACCTTTAACCGCTTCATAATTTCTTGCAGTATTTATCACAGTATTTCTTACCGTTTCAGCAGGTCTATAACCCCCAACATCAACTGAAGGAGATGCGCTTGGAGAATAGGATGGTCCAGCAGCAAAAGATCTTGAAGTACTAACACCTCCAGAACCACCACTACTAGCAGGCACTTCAAACAAAGAATCAGCCGCAACATCCATGCTCTTCTTCAAAGCTTTTTTGCTAGTTTCAACTAATTCTTCTTTCATCAAAGCTAAAACCTCAGCGCGAGATTTATTCTCAAGCTGATCAGGGTTAATCGTAAGCTCAGCACCTCCAGCCAAAGGCAAACTGACAGGGATATTTTTGCCCTCTTTATCTTTAAAAAAATAATTTACTTTTCCATCTTCAATTCCTCTAAAAACAACTTTTTCATCTTTTACTTCTCTCTCACCTTTATCGTTCGTCTCGTAGATTTTAAGATTGCAGGACTTCACATCGGGCGTCAAAACTTCCGTCAATTCCGCCTTTGGTAAATCCTTAAATTTAGACAAATCTAGGTCGATTTTTACTGTATTTTTATTCTTATCATCAGCGTCAGTTTTTACTTCAACTTTTTTAGCTGTATGCGCCAAATTATCTGCCATTTTTTTCAATTCTGTCTCTTCCGGAGTTTCAGAATTATCGCCACTTAATGGCTTTTCACCTGGCTTTCTATGAACAACTTTTTTACTCTTACGCTTCTCTACTCTATTAGCCAATTCAGTATCCTTTTTTGCCTTTTCAGCATCACCTAAAAACTGTCCAAAATTAAATTTTGAAAAGAATGATTCACCTTGTTTTTCTGGACCCTTCTTAGCATCCGAAACACCTCTTTCTAGAGTCATAATGATACAAATTAATCTAATAATTATACCATAAAACAGCCCCAAACGCCAGATTAGGGCTCTATACCAATATTTCTACTCTTTCCATCTAAAACAACCCTGAAACGATTCACAAAACCACTTTCACCCAACAAAATATTCCTTTCATGTTCGCTAAAATAAACAAAAGACTTCCACCTCAATTTTTGCCCCTTACTCTTTATTATATGATCAATTTCAACTGGAGATTTATAAACTGTAAAAGTTTTGCCACCAGCCGCAGAAAGAACATATCGAGGTTCACGAGAAAGATCTAATCCCAAAGAGGCAGCAATGGAAATAGGCAAAAAATTATAATCAGCTCCAGAATCAATTAAAGCATAACTCTTAAAAATCTTAGTATTCACTTTTAAGATAAGTGGAATCATGGGTCTAAAAACTCTGTCTTCTGCCAAACCAAGAACTTCAGTAAAAGGAAAAATCATTTTATAAACCAATCAGGCCGTTAGGAATTGATGCAAAATGTAGATATTTTCTATCCTTTCTTGCTTCAACTTTCCTTGTAAGGCCATCAAAAGTTTTACTGCTTTCAACGATTTTACTGCTTTTCACAGCAACCCATTTCCCGCAATATTTCTTTTCAATTTTTAGCATAGAAGAGCTTTAAATTACTTAAATGTTATACCAAACAATTTTTTGTAGCAAGAATTATTGTCTACGCACAGAGCCTAGCAGGCAAACATTAAATTTTCTTAAATTAAAGTTAAATTAATTCTAAAATAAAAAAGGGCCCCTTTCGGAGCCCTTCACTATTCTTACATCATCCCTTCCATTCCGTGCATTCCGCCATGGCCATGACCGCCGCCTTCCTTCTTTTCTTCTGGAATATCGCACATTGCGCTCTCCATAGTGAGGAAGATTGCCGCCACACTAGCTGCATTCTCAATAGCGCTTCTTACCACCATCTTAGGATCAATAATACCAGCCTTAATCATATCAACGTACTCATCCTTCGCAGCGTCATAACCCACGCCATCCTTAGCATTCAAAACTTTATCCACAACCACCGCACCATCCTTGCCGGCATTCTTTGCAATTTGCATCAAAGGCGCAGAAAGCACACTCTTAATAATCTTCACACCTGTAGCTTCATCAGCATCGTCAGTTTTTACGTGCTCAAGAGCCTTAATACACAAAAGTAGAGCCACACCACCACCTGACACAATTCCCTCCTCTACCGCCGCACGAGTAGCATTCAAAGCATCCTCAATACGTAGTTTTCTTTCTTTCAACTCCAACTCAGTAGCTGCACCAACTCGGAGTACTCCCACTCCTCCACCAAGTTTAGCCAATCTCTCCTTCAATTTTTCTTTATCAAATTCAGAATCAGATCTTTCCACCATCGCCTTCAATTCTTCTACACGATTTTTAATATCTTTCTTGTTTCCTTTACCATCAATAATTGTAGTGTTGTCTTTATCAGCAACTACTCTACGAGCATCACCAAGCATATCCAATTCAGCATTCTCAAGTTTCAATCCAATCTCTTCTGTCACTACAGTAGCACCAGTCAAAATCGCAAGATCCTTAAGCATGTCCTTACGACGATCTCCAAATCCTGGAGCTTTCACTGCCAAGACATTGAATACGCCACGAAGCTTATTTAGAACCAAAGTAGCCAAAGCCTCTCCGTCCAAATCTTCAGCGATAATTACCAATTCTTTTCTACCACTCTGAGCGACCTTTTCGAGGATAGGCAAGAGCTCCTGTACTGAACTGATTTTCTTGTCCGTGATAAGAATTTTCGCATCTTCGTACACTGCCTCCATTCTCGCCGCATCAGTAATAAAATATGGAGAAATATAACCATTATCAAACTGCATTCCTTCTACAACTTCTTTATCCAAGCCCATAGTCTGAGACTCTTCTACCTTGATCACACCATCAGTTCCAACCATTTCCATAATATCTGCAATAAGATTACCTACTTCCTCATTCTGAGCAGAAATAGAAGCAACCTGAGCAATCATTTCTTTGCTATCACCTACTTTCACTGCCATTTCTTCAAGCGCTTCTTTTACTTTTTTCACAGCTTTTTCAATACCAATCTTGAGCTGCATTGGATTTGCACCAGCAGTAAGATTTCGAAGACCTTCTTTGATAATAGCTTCAGCAAGAAGAGTCGCTGTAGTAGTACCGTCACCAGCAATATCATTTGTCTTTGTCGCTACTTCCTTCACCATCTGCGCGCCCATATTTTCATATGGATCTGGCAAATCTACTTCTTTAGCAATAGTCACACCATCATTAGTAATAAGTGGACCACCATATTTTTTATCTAGAACTACATTGCGACCCTTAGGTCCGAGAGTAATTTTTACTGCGCGTGCGAGCTTCTCCACACCAGCGAGAAGTTTTTGACGAGCCTCGTCACCAAATATCATTTGCTTTGCCATATATTTTGAAAATTAAAAGTTAATAAATTAAATTTTTCGCAAAATTAAGCGAGTTTTGCAAAAACATCTACAGCAGAAACAATCAAAAGTTTTTTGCCATCTACTTTAATTTCATTACCACCGTATTTAGAAAAAATCACCACATCTCCCTCCTTAATATCCAACGGTAAACGCTTACCATCTTCAGTCAATTTACCTGGACCCACAGCCAAAACATTACCTTTCATTGGCTTCTCCTTTGAAGCTGTATCCGGAATAATAATTCCACTAGCAGAAACCGTACTTTCATCGATAGCTTCAATCACCAAATTGTCATTTGTCGGAACAATTTTTGTCATAAATATAGAAAGTTAAAAATAAAAAAGTTAGCACCCTGTATTATAGAGTGCTAAATTTTAGCGTCAAGAGTTTGTTTTAAATCAGATCCGAGCTTTTAGAGGAATTTAGTAAATAATACTTTCGCAAAGTTACTAGCAGTCCTCTTTTCTTTATTATAACTGTAAGTATAAGCCGTATGATCACCCTGTTCCAATTTCTTTGGAACCTGAACTTCAAAGTATCCGTTCGTATCAGCAATCACAGTAGAAGTAGTAAGTACACTCTTCCAAGTGACGAAAATTACACTTCCCGGCTCTGAATATCCTTTTACAGTAATTACCTCAGGGACTTTCTTTTCATCAGTAGATTTTTCTTTACTAATAACTTTAGCAGCAGCTACATGGACTAAACTCTTAGCTTCTCTAGCTAAAAGATTATTAGTTTTAGTCAGATCGATAGGAGTAACCTGATTTCCATTAACCAATGTAAGAGTCTCCAACTTCATAGCAACAGCCTTGTTCAAAGTAATATCAGTAGATGTACCCTCACCTTTCTCGTTTTGTACAACTAAGGTAAAATTCTTAATATCTTCATCCATCTTGTCAGACAAATCCACCTCTACGGCAGCCTTGTACCCATCATCAAGATCGTACTTGCCGAGCTTATAAATCTTCCAGCTCTTTGGATTTTTCGGATCAACCTTGTCTACCGCAAACACTGAAATCTTTTCACCTGCTTTAGGACCTGCCACCCATGCTAAGAATTTTGGCGCAGTTTCCACACCGGCAATGAAATTTGTAAGCTTTGGCTTGGTAGGAATCAATTCTTCCACATTTTCAGATTCACTAGCTAAACCTGTAATTCCATTGAAAAATATTTTTTCTGCAGCTAAAGGATCTCCAATCTTACCTCCTTGCATTACCACCAAGAGAGCGGCAACATCATTATCACCAATAACTGTAGAAGGATTTACTACCAATGTATCCTCCCCTTTTGCATCAGCCAAATCTTGAACATCAGCAGCTTTCTTTGAATCCAAGATGAATTTAAGCTTAGTGTCTTTAGTCAAAGTCTTAGACTTACCACTTGATGAAGTCACTTTTATTGTAGGTGCAGCACCACCAGCTTCAGCTTTCTTGAACACTTCTTGTACTGAATTCTCGATAACTTTATTAACAGTAGCCTCTACCTTTGCTGTCTGATCTTTAGTCAAATCTTTTCCATCAGCCAATTTATCCAAGGCATCCACTACTTCAGTCTGTTCCGGAGTTAATTCAACTTTAATTAATTGTTCAGGCTCGACTCCAGGAAGTGAATTATCAATATCTGAAATAATAATTTCAATATTAATCTCTTCATTTCCGAATATAGCATCTGACGCCACATCCACCGCTTCATTTAATTTACTTTCAATTACAAAATCTCTGAAATCTCTTTCCTGCTGAGTAATTACCGGTACAACTTCATCCACAACAGAATCAGAATCGGTAGTTGTATCGGTCGATGAATCTGTTGTTGTATCTGTTGTAGTTGTAGTAGTAGTTGTAGTGTTAGTTGTTGTACTACGCGGAGTACTTGATGGCAAAGATCCACCACCTGGAGTACTAACCACGACCGCCACAGGATCAGTTTCATCCGTATCTGAAGCACTGGAACATCCACCAGTATCAGCCAAATCTATCAAACCATCACTATCATTATCATATCCATCGTCACAAGCCTTAGGACCAAATGCCGCCAAGGTAGCGCCTGAATATCTCTGCCAGAAATTATAAGTTGGAACAGCAGCATTAACCTTTGTATACCAAGTATTATCAGCAGTCATTGTACTTTCATTTGTCGGAGTCTCATCTAAATAATATGCAGCAACGTGAGTAGAATTATTAAATACATTTCCAGTAACAGTCAAAGCCCCAGTAATAGCTGTGAAATATGTTTCTGCTACAGGATATCCCATACCAATGATAGTAGCTGAATCGGTAGCATTTGGAGCGGAAGTAGTACCATCTGTTTCTACACCAATATAATTTCCCAAAATGCTTACGGCCGCCGCAGCCCGAGTCATAATTCCATAGCCCTCACTTCCAGCAATAATATTTCTACCTGCAGCCGTACCATCACCAATATTCACGGTAGCACCAGCAGCATTAATACTAATC
Source organism: Candidatus Peribacteria bacterium (assembly GCA_943357285.1). Classification (GTDB taxonomy): domain Bacteria; phylum Patescibacteriota; class Gracilibacteria; order UBA1369; family LOWO2-01-FULL-3; genus JACRIB01. Next base: position 21,614 of record CALRGJ010000010.1, read on the forward strand.
AACATTTGACTATCACTGAACGGTACAGTTCCGGTAGCATCTAAACCTAAGATGTTTTTCAAAAGAGTCACAGTTCCTGAAAGTTCAATAATTATACCTACACCATCAGTGGTAGAAGGTACTATCAAATTTCCTTCATTTGTACCTGTTCCACCAACTGTAATTGTAGAACCACCAAGGAAATTCAATCCAGAACCATTACCGACTCTAGTAGTACCAGCCCAATCCGAATTGATATAGTTATTGATAATAGTAGCAATTGGACTTGAACCGGAACGGAAATTAACAGCAGAAGTATCGGAAGAAGAAATCACATTTCTATTTGAGGAAGCATTCACTCCTCCGGTACCACCAATGGTAACAGTAGGAGTACCGCTATAAACAACAATAGATTCAAGATCGTTTGGCGCTGAAACATTATATGGATCATTAATTGTAGATTTAATAAGACCAATAATATTACCGCTAATAGTTACAGTAGAACTCACCTCCAAACGCACAGCTTCACTATTATTTGAAATAACATTTCCCGTACCTAAAAGACCATCGCTCTCAATAGTATTACCAGCTCCTCCACCAATAGTAGGAGATCCATCAGCTACCGCGATACCAATACTAGCATTTGCACAAGTAACCAGATTGCCTGTTGCAATTGTACCCTTACCATATGGATCGGCACACACACCAATATAATTTCCTTGAATTTGCACAGGAGTATTTGCAGCAGCAACATTAAAAACACTTAAGGTAACAAAACCCGCATTCGCAGCAAATACATTTCCTAAAGCCGCAGTAGCTCCACCAATAATTACAGGGATAGGTGTCAATTCCGTAGCTGCCAAAGTAACAGTATCTACAACTAAACCATACCCGGTATTACCGGCTGGTGTAAGGCCAGTATTAGCAGTTCCAATTTTATTACCATAAAATCCAAGACTAGTTCCTGCAGTACTCGCTCCACCTCCAATATATACAGCATCTTCAGTAGAATTTGACACCGTATTATCTTTAATAACAGTAGCGCCGGCATCAACCACCCAAATTCCGTCTAGAGCATTAGCTGCATTAGTACCATTACTCATTATACCTATCTGATTACATTGAATAGTAAGACTTGTAGTGGTAGGAGAAGCTGTTCCCATATTATAAGCATATATACCTTCACCCTTTAGTCCGAAAAGATAATTTCTTTCAGTAGAAGAGTTAGAAGTAGCATGAGCATCAGTAGAACAATCATCACCACCAATAACAACAGAATTCAAAATCGCATCTAAAGAATTATTTATAATAATTCCATGGCTTCCTGCAGACGGATTATTTCCGAAAATACGATTTCCGGCGATAATTAAATTTTTTACAGCACTAACCAAGGCAATCTCACCTTCTGTAGCGCTTACTCCACCGGTAGCATTCACACCTACTACATTTCCTTCACTTGCATCATTTGATCCATCTCCATTAGTACCGATTCTCACATTTGAAGTACCAATCAATCCTCCCATTTTGATACCACTCCCCACATTTGAGTAATTTGTTGAAGTACTAGCACCAACATTATTATTAGTAATCACAACTTCCGCAGGTGTTCCTGAAGTTCCTCCGGTTCCGAGAATGTTAATTCCGGCACCTGCATTATTTCCAATGGAATTTGCTCCTTGAGCAGCAACTGGAGCTACCTTACCTATATTCACAGCAGTAGCAGAACTATAAATTTGAATACCGTCACTACCATTTCCGTCAGCACCATCCGCACTATCCAAACCAATTTTATTACCGGCAATGGTAATAGAAGTTGTCTCAGTTCCTGTATTATCAATACCATCCAAAGTATTATTTGAAATAATATTTCCTTCTGTAGCATCAGTTACACCATTATAATCGGTACCAATCAACACCGTCGCAGCATCTACCAAAATACCTGCTCCGGAATTACCTGCAGCAGTTGTACCATCAGCTTTTACACCAATGTAATTTCCTTGAATAGTTACTGAATCTCCAGACCTAATGGCAATTCCAGGAATAGCTTCAATACCACCAGTATTTCCGGAAATCACGTTATTTTTAATCAACCAATCCGCAGCAGTAGCCGCACTATTTTCAACATCAATCGCACCATAAGTAGACAATCCCGTGTCGTTCGCAAGCACAGTCGCTCCATCCTTACCGACACCAATATAGTTATTTTCTACAGTAATTGTTCCGGTAACAGCATTAGAATTCCTGACCCAAAGAGCTGGACCATTATTTCCAGAAATAATGTTTCTATCTGCGGATAAAGTACCACCAATTGTCAAACCTGTACCTCCTGTAAAATCTCCTCCTTGAATTTCAATACCTGAACCATTGTTCTGAGTATCGGTATTACCACCAGCTGAATTCAATACACCGGCTGTCAAAAATCCATCCACACCAATTCTATTTCCCTTAATAGTAGTATCTGTTGGCTGCAAAGAATTAATAAAAATACCTGCACCGGTATTATTACTAATAACATTATCTTCAATAATAACACCGGCCGCTCCACCATTATTAATTCCATAAGTATTACCTGTTCCTGCTCCAGCAGAGTTTAAACCAATCACATTATCATGAATATTTGCTCCATTAGCTCCACCAGCCAATTCAACTGCATTACCAACAAAATTATAAATATGAACACCATTTAAAGTAAAACCAGTTCCAAAAACTTTCAGATACGAAAGTGCACTACCTCCACCACTACCATTACCATCCAAATTAACAGCAAAACCTCCTGTAGCACCATCAATTGTCACATTATTTGCAGTAATCGTGTGAGCGGTCGCTGCACCAGTAGTATCAACCACAGTTGTACTATTCAAAAATCTAATTGTTCCTCCTTCGTTCACCTGACTTACCGCATCTCTAAAAGTACAATTTCCATCATTAACAGCATCACCTGGTGCACAAGTACCAAGATCAACATCTGAGTTTGAATCTACATACCATGTAGCCGCCATTGTCGAATGTGACAAAATTGCAAACAACGCCATCAAAGCGATGAAGCGTTTCAAAGATTTCAGAGCAAGATAGTTTTTCATGATATTTTTGTTTTATTTATTTTATTTTTTTAAACATCATGACATTATACCACAATTACCACATTTCACCAAGACTAAAATAAAAAAGACCCCACTTCAAATGAATGAAGATAGGGCCTCAATTATTATCTATTATTTTGCAAATTCCTCAGCTCTAGTCTCTCTAATTACATGAACCTTTACAGGACCTGGGTGTTGCAAATCATGCTCAATCTTTCTAACTACATTATGAGCCAATTTCACAGATTCCAAATCATCTAATTGATCAGGATCAATGAAAATTCTTACCTCGGTACCGGCCTGAATCACATAAGATTTTTTCACTCCTTCAAAACTATTACACATATTTTCAAATTCCATCAATCTTCTAATGTAAGTATCTAAATTATCTCTGCTGGCACCTGGACGAGCATTAGAAATGATGTTTGCCACCTGAACAATCTGAGCCTCAATAGTCTCTGGAGCCGGATGTCCATGATGAGCTTCAATTGCATGAACAACTTCTTGTGGAAGTCCGAATTTACGAGCAATATCCGCACCAATTTTAGAATGATGACCAGGGACTTCATGATCCACAGCTTTTCCAATATCATGCAATAATCCCGCTTTTCTACAAATTCCTTCATCAGCACCAATTTCAGCCGCAAGAGCTGCAGCAATCAAAGATACCTCCATTGAGTGACGAAGAGCATTCTGACCATGAGTAACTCTGAATTTGAGACGACCCAAAATCTTTGTAAGATTTGGATGAAGTCCAGTAACTCCTGTTTCCAAAACTGCTTTCTCTCCCAATTCTTTAATAAGAATATTTACCTCTTCCTTCATCTTTTCTACCGTTTCCTCAATTCTAGCCGGATGAATACGACCATCTTCAATCAATCTTTCCAAAGAGATTTTCGCAATATAACGACGTACCAAATCAAAACCGGAAATGATAATAGATCCAGGTGTATCGTCGATAATTACATCAACACCGGTAATCTGCTCAAATGTATTAATATTACGACCCTCACGACCGATAATACGGCCCTTCATTTCGTCATTCGGCAAATTCACGATAGTAGCTGTCGATTCAGCGGTAGTCTCCGCAGCACAACGAGAAATAGCGTCAGCAATAATCCATTTAGCTCTTTCATCAGATTTATCTTGCAAATCCTTTTCAGCCTTTTTGATTTGGATTGCAATATCCTCCTTAGCTTCTTCCTCAACTTTTTGCATCAAAACGTCCTTAGCTTCTTCTTTAGACATTCCTGCAATTTTCTCTAACTGTTGAGACTGAAGTTTATAAATACTTTCAACTTCATCCCTCAACTGTTTAATAGAAGTAACTTTAGTGTCCAAATCCACTCTGAGTTTTTCAACATCATCGTGTTTGTGATCAAGTACTTGTTCCTTCTTCAGCAAACGCTCCTCAATCTCATCTAATTTTGCATGAGTACGTTGCTCTTCTTTTTTTACTTCATCCTGAAGTTTCATCGCTTCATTGCGAGCTTCAAAAATGACTTCTTTAGACTTGTTCTTGGCGTCGGCAAGGATTTGTTCGGATTTCATTACCAAATCTTTGTTCCTTTCCTCAACCTGTTTCTTGCGGTAGTAGTAGCCAGAAGCGCCACCAAGCGCTACCCCAAGGAGTGCTAACAAAATTGGGACAAACATAACAGTATTGGTTATATGAAGTTCCAGAGCCTAATTTGAAAAATTTTTTTAAACACAACTGGTCTATCTCTGACCAGTAAGCCTTTCTATCTGTTCGACGACTCTTTTCATTATAATCAAATTTCGTTTTTAGTGATTAGCCTCGCAAAAAATTTTTCTTCAAAGATGCTCCAAAACTTCTATTATTTACTACAGACAATCTACTTTATCCACCCAAAATGTCAAACGCAAAGCTAAGGCTAATTTTAAGAAATTTTAGAATTAATTTAAGAAAATTTAATATTCGTATGCTTGAATATGAAATATGAAAAATAAACATATTTCAAAAATAGCCAAATTCTTAGTATTTCTAGCACTTTTTTGCCAGATAAATCAGGTTTCCTGGGCCAAAAAAACAATAATTAAAAACGGAAATCTCTCCACCAGCATTGTTATCTCAGAAATTTTCCCAAATCCCAAAGGCTCAGACACCGGTAAAGAATGGATAGAACTTTTCAACAAAGGAAATAACAACATCAATCTCGGAAATTGGTCCCTCTCAATTACAAACACAGGCAAAAACACAAAACCCAAAATAATTAAATTCAGCGATAAAACAACAATCGAAGCCAATTCATCTCTCATCGTTGAGTCACCAAAACACAAATTTTCATTATTAAACAAAAACTGCAAAATTGAACTAAAAGATTTTGTCGGAAAAAGTATCGACACCATCGCCTATCAAAATTCACAAGAAAATTTAAGCCTATCTTTAGTAAAAATCCACAATACACCAAAGAATCTTACAACTTGGGAAACGCCAACAAAAGGAATTACCAATTCAATCTATTATGAAATTGAAGGAGAAATTAAAAAAAAGAATATTTCATCAGACAAAAATATTCAAAGTAGCATTGAAATAAGAACAAAAGAAAATAAAACCATAAACATCCACCTCACCCAAAAAAACAACTCGGAATTAATTAATGTAACTATAAAAGAAAAAGACCAAGTACTTTTCCTAATTGAGAAAGAAAAAAACAAAAACTATCTTCTGGATTTTAAAATCACAAAGAAAGCCTCACCAATCTCAAACAACAAAGAAAATACGGAAAACTGGCTTTATTACAGCCTAATTCCTATTATTCTCGGCACAACTTATCTATTTCACAAGACCTTTGGCCTGCATCGCATTGTAAAGAATCTGGACAACGTCAGCTCTGGTTAATTCCCAATTCGGAACAAAAACAGTAGAACGCACTACCAATTTATTATCTTTAGCAGCTTGAGTCACTCCTACATACCAATCACCAGGATGAACATCATTATAAGGCATATCTTTCACCACTTCATTTGCAGGAACTTCAAAAGCAAAAGCCTTCATAACAATTTTCAAAGCTTCAGCCTTAACTATGTTATTCAACACACCATAATCTCCACTAGCATAACCATTTACCCAGCCTTTATACTTTGCAGCACATACTGAAGGTACATACCAAGCACCAGGATCATTTCTTAAGTCATTGAAACAATTTGTCATATCCACAGCAGGCAAAGCAGCATAATCAACATCTGAAGCCTCAGCCAACATCTTCGCAAATTCAGCTCTGTTCACTTTATTATCCGGTCTAAAAGTATTGTCCGGATAACCTCCTACTACACCCCTGTAATACAACTGAATAATTGCCTGATATGAAGGATGTGTATCCGCTAAATCTTTGAAAGGATTTTCTTGCTGAACCTGAACCTGATTAATAGAAGATTGATCACTTGTAACATCAGCAAACATTCTTTTAATATAAGCGTTGTTTGAAGTCATGAAAGAAGTAATGGCGTACAAAGAAAATCCTGCAAATAGAACCAACACCGCCAAGAAATTTCTATGATTTCTGGAAATACCATTCTCCATAGGAGAATAAGTAGCCTTAGCAATTTTTTTCTTAACAGCTTTAGATTTTGTAGTTTTTTTAATAGCCATAAATTTTAGAATTAATTTTTAAGAACTTTACCGTACTCTGCCTCATAAATTTGGATGAAAGACATCAAGAACATCAATACAAGAGGACCAATAATCACTCCTTGAAGTCCCAACGTCCATATTCCACCCATAATTACAAAGAAAGTAAGAAGAGGATAAGTATTTGCTTTACCACCAATTAAATAAGGTCTCACGAAATTATCTACAAGACCTATTGCCAATGCGCCCCAAATAAAAATGAAAATTGCTGAACCATATTGTCCCATCACGGCTAAAATTATACCGGCAGGAACCCAAATCACTGCAGTTCCAAAAAGAGGAACTAAAGAGAAAAAAGCCATCGCTGTTCCCCAGAAAATTGGATTAGCAATACCCGCAAACATAAAACCAATTCCTCCAACCAAACCTTGCAAAATCGCAGTCAAAAATACTCCAACCAAAATGGCCTTGGACATCACCGCAATTTTATCAAACAAATCTGTCTCGTATAAAGAAGGAAGTGGACTTGCAGCTTTAATTTTCTCAACAATAATTTTTCCATCTTTAAAGAAATAATACATAGAGAAAAGAAGAATAAACACATTCACAAAGAAATTTGAGATACTGGAAATCAAAGTCGCAACCTGTGACACAAGATAAGTACTCAATGATTGAGCCATATCCAAAACGGCTTGCTTAATATCAATCTTTTCCAAATCAACCACCATCTTCACATTTTCATTCAAATCATAAAAAATACCTCCATTTTGCCACTGCAAAAATTTATCAAAAACTCCTGAATTAATTTTTGCCTGAACTAATTGATAAGTACTGGCGGCTTCACCGGCCATCAAAATCACAAAAAAAGTTAATGGCATAACAGTTAAGAAAATTACCACCAAGCATGACACAAAAGAAGCTATACCCTGTAAACCTCTGAACAATTTCAAAAGCCTTTTATATAGAGGATAAAAAGCAACGCTCAAAACAATCGCAATAAAAATAACTGTCAAAAAAGGCTGAAGTATCTGAAAGAATAAAACAGTAGTAAAGATTAAACAAAAAAGCAAAAAATAACCCGGCAACTTGTCAATGATGATAGACCTTTTACCGGTGCCATCAGAAACATGAGGCTGATTCTTATCTAACTTGGAATGAGATGGTTTTTCCATGAGCTAAATATATATCATATCCCCTAAAGAAAGGAAGATGAAATTTTTAGATCATGCACCATTTTTGAAATTAAAAATATAAATAGGTAAAACCCAAAAATATCAGGATAAAAGAACCTCCTTTAATTAATAAATCCTCCTTTTTTATCGAATCTCTCGGAATCTCGCTGACAAACCTATGAAGAACTAATCCTGAAATCAGAGCAAACAATGGCTGTAATCCGACAATTACACTAGTCAAAGCCGCCTTACCCAAAGTCAAAGCATAAGCAAAAAACAAAGACCCTGCAGTACCAAACAAAGCAGAGAGAAAGAGTAATTTCCAACCTTTAACAGGTAATTTAAAATCCCCGAAAATAGTTCTATACTTAGGAATAAGAAAAATAACGCCGCCAAGCAAGCTACTACCCAAGAGATCTACAGAAAAAGCTGCCCAGAAATTTGGAAAATCCCCAACGTACTTTTTGAAAAGCACATCTCCAACAGACCACAAAACATCAGCAATTAAAATTAAGACAAAAGCCTGACTAAAATGCCACTTGCTCTCCTTTTTCTTAAACGCCGCCAAAACACTACCAAATAAAATAAGTGAAAAAGCTACAATTTGGTTAACATTCAAGGTTTCTCCTATCATCACCATACCCAAAAGCAAAATCATTATCGGCTGAAACTGCAAAATCAAAACCACCCTACTCACCTCTTCAAGCTGCATTGCTTTATAATAAAAAACAAACGCCGTCATCCAAATCACTCCCGCAATAAACATCCATACAAAAGAAGCATCTAAAACAATCCCCTGCCCAAACAAAGCCATCAAAGCAATAGCCACAGGCAATTTCACCAAAGCAAAAATACTCATCAAAACCAGATCATTTTTGATCCAACTTCTCCTCATCGCCGCATCCATTGGATTAGCGAAGCCCCAACAAAGAGGCGCCAAAACTGCAAATAGTAGCCACATAGAAATTTAGTACAAAAAATTCTCTCGAATTTTATCATAAAACAAAAACTATGATAGGATAACTATAAAGATAATAATAACTTCACATGGGCAACGATAAACTTCCACCAGAAAAACAACTTCCACCACGGGATCCGGAAAACACACCTGAGAGACTGCCAAATGCACGCGATGAAATAAAAAAAGAAGCACAAAAACTTCGCAAAGGCTTAGACGTAGAGGAAGAAAAAATTCCGTGGGGAAAAGTGGTCTTTGACGGTTTTGGCAAAGTGGAATGGGATAAAGCTACAAATAAACTTACCATGGCTCCTAAGGCTTCTACTCAAAAACGAAAAGATCCAAAAGAATTTCAGGAAACTCACGCCTGCCTAGTAATAAGTGATGAAAAATTTAAACAGCCTTTTGCTCTTAACTATACAATGAAAACTACAAAACAGCTTCGTCAAAACGAACCTGCAAATAACTGGGAAGTAGGATGGGCAGTTTTTGGATACAAAGACGATGGAAAGTTTAAATACACAATGCTAAAACCTGAAGGTTATGAAATGGGAGAATCACTTCTCAACGACGCTCAAGAATTTCTTGATGAAGCATCGGACAAATTCCCAATCAACAAAGACTACAAAGTAGAAATGAAAGTTGAAAACGATACAATTTACATGAGTGTGAATGGACGCAAATATCCACCTTACAAAATGGTCGGAGAAGGAAAAAAGGACCACCTCACCGCAGACGGTAAAATAGGATTCTACACCGAAGATGCAGAAGTGGAAGTAAAGGATATCAAGATGGAACAACTATAATACTACATCTTTCTGGAATCATAAGCCCAATGAAGCAAGGCTTGTCTTTGCTTTCTACGACAATTCAAATCACCAACAATACAATTCTTTTTCAGCTGCGCAATATGACGAGTCATCGCTAACCAACGCTTAATTTGTCTTTCATCATCATCCGTCCTTCTGCCCATATAATAGCGACAATACCACTGAAACCAACCTCTCGGATCTTGAGGATGAATCCAATCTTTTTTCAGCCAATATTCTAATGGCTTCGAAGCATCAACTTCAAAATAATTTAATTTTTCATCATGCCCAGGCTTACCCTCAGGATAAAACTTTGCTCTAGCAAACCAATCATCCGGGAATTCTTTTCTACAATCTCTCATATACCTTCCGCCAAAAACACCCAGAGCAAGCATTTGCTTAGGTGTTAACTGCGGCTTAAATCTAGTATCAAAATTCTTCCCCGCTGGCTGAGAAAGCGCATAAGTACACTTCTGCATTTTATCTTTCACTACTACCTTCTTCATTTAGTTAATTGGACATGAATTTTTACCCATAGCAGCATACAAACCACACCAGCTAAAAATTGCTTCAAAGAAAGTAAAACCGGCAAAGAAAAACAGCACAGGACTAAAGTCAGTCATTACCGCCCACACTACAAGAGCTACACCAATCACCGCACGCAAAATGCGACCACTTACATTAATATTTCTCTGCACTCCATATGGTGTTTTCTTAGCAAATTTCTTTAGAGCTAAACGATATAAAAATCCAAAAACAAAACCTCCAAGCAAAGCTGAAAATACATACAAAGCAACTTCCGCAGAAAAATTATTGAACATTGAAATTGGATAAGGAAATTAGCACCAATATAGCACGATTTCTGGCGGAGAGAGAGGGATTCGAACCCTCGAGGAACTTGCGCCCCTACCGCTTTTCGAGAGCGGCGCCTTCAACCACTCGGCCATCTCTCCATAGTGAAAACTACGACATGCTAGCAGTGTTGAAGGTAATTCGACAACACAAAATTAATGTTAAACACAAGCTTCATAAGGCAAACTTTCCCTTGCACTTGTGAACAAGCCATTTATAATCAGCAAGGCCCTAAAAAAGCCACTTATTATAACTTTTTAATTCTTTAAAAATCACCTATGGACTCTACGACACTACTTTACTCAGCCATTGGAGCAAGCATTCTAGGCTTACTCTACGCAATCTTTTTGATTGTGAGAATCTTAAAACAACCAGCAGGTTCCGGCAAAATGCTCGAAATCGCTGCAGCTATCCAAGACGGAGCAAAAGCTTATCTTTCTCGTCAATATAAGACAGTTGGAATTGTGGCTGTTGTGATCCTAGCCTTGATGTACTTCGCAAAATTCTCTCCAAATACAATTTACGGTTTCATTCTAGGAGCTGTATTGTCAGCTGTTGCAGGTTTTGTAGGTATGCACATTTCTGTTCGTGCCAACGTTCGTACAGCTGAAGCGGCAAGAAAAGGCTTAAAACAAGCTCTTGCTCTAGCTTTTCAAGGAGGTTCAGTAACTGGTCTATTCGTAGCAGGTTTAGGACTTCTTTCAGTTTCAGCTTTCTACCTTTTCACTAAAGACCTTTCCGCTCTTGTTGGACTTGCTTTTGGTTCAAGCTTGATTTCAGTATTTGCTCGTCTCGGTGGTGGTATCTTCACAAAAGGTGCTGACGTAGGTACAGACATGGTAGGTAAAATTGAAAGCAATATTCCTGAAGATGATCCACGTAATCCTGGTGTAATTGCCGACAACGTTGGTGACAACGTAGGTGATTGTGCTGGTATGGCTGCGGATCTTTTCGAAACTTACGTAGTTTCTGCTATCGCTGTAATCCTTCTCGGAAGCACAGTTCTTCCAGGATATGAAAACGCTATTATCTACCCACTCGTAATCGGTGGTGCTTCAATTCTTACAACTATTATAGGTACTTGGTTTGTACGTCTAGGAAAGAAGAAAAACATTATGGGAGCTCTATACAAGAGTCTTATTACTACTGGTGTTCTTTCAGCTATCGCTTTCTACCCTATCACTATGCAGTTGATGGCGGACAATGGAAAATTCGACACAATGAATCTTTTCTACGCTTCTCTTATCGGTCTAGTTGTGACTGCTGCTATCGTTGTTATCACAGAATACTACACAGATAAAAAATACGCTCCGGTTAGACAAATTGCCGAAGCTTCTAGTACAGGTCATGGTACAAACATTATCCAAGGTCTTGCTGTAGGTATGCAATCTACTGCTCTTCCAGTAATCGTTATTGTTGCTGCTATTCTCGTATCATTCCAGCTTGCAGGTCTTTATGGAATTGCACTCGCTGTAATGTCTATGCTTTCACTCACAGGTTCTATCGTTGCAATCGATGCTTTTGGTCCTATCACTGACAACGCTGGTGGTATTGCTGAAATGGCTGGTATGCCAAAAGAAGTTCGTGCAGTAACAGATCCTTTGGACGCTGTAGGTAATACTACAAAAGCGGTTACAAAAGGTTATGCTATCGCTTCTGCAGGACTTGCTGCAATGGTACTTTTCGCTGCTTACGTTCAAGAGTTGGAGGCTAACGGAATTTCTACAGTATTTGATCTTTCAAATCACAAAGTATTAGTTGGTCTTCTTATCGGAGGTCTTCTACCATACCTCTTCGCAAGTATGGCTATGTCTGCTGTAGGTAAAGCTGCAAAAGCTGTAGTTATGGAAGTTCGTCGTCAGTTCAAAGAGATCAAAGGAATTATGACTGGTGAAAACAAACCTGACTATTCTCGTTGCGTAGATATCGTTACAAAATCTGCTATTAAAGAAATGATTGTTCCAGCTTTAATTCCAGTATTAGTACCAATCGCTGTAGGTCTTGGTCTTGGAGCACAAGCTCTTGGAGGACTTCTAGTAGGTTGTATCGTTACTGGTTTGTTTGTAGGTATTTCTATGACAACAGGAGGTGCTGCTTGGGATAATGCTAAAAAATATATCGAAGAAGGTGCTCATGGCGGTAAAGGTTCAGAAGCTCACAAAGCTGCTGTAACTGGAGATACAGTGGGAGATCCATACAAGGACACAGCTGGTCCAGCTATCAACCCAATGATCAAGATTATCAATATCGTTGCTCTTCTTCTCGTTAAATTCTTGAAGCCTTAATGCTAAAGGAATAAGATGGGGGTAATTTAATCCCCCTTTCTATGGAAAGAGAGTTTCCAAATTCATTCAAAATTTCTGTAATAGGCTGTGGTAGCGTTGGCGCAACCACAGCTTATTCTTTGTTACTCGGTGGAGTACCAACTCATCTCACGCTAATAGACGTACGCAAAGAACAAGCAGAGGGTCTAGACCTCGACCTCGAACACTCCATTCCCTTCACTTCATATTGCCGCATTAAAAATTCGGACAATGTTAAGGATTGCAAAGGCTCAGACTTAGTAGTCATCACAGCAGGTAAACGCCAATCTCAAGGACAAACTCGTCTCGATCTCATCAAAGACAACAAAAAAATATTCGCAGACATCATTCCCAAAATTGCTAAAGCTGCACCAAAAGCCATTCTTTTAATCGTGAGCAATCCTGTGGATGTACTTACCTACGAAGCGATAAAACTATCAAAATTCCCATGGCAAAGAGTTTTCGGCAGTGGGACAATCCTGGATTCCGCTCGTTTCCAATTCCATCTTTCAGAAAAATTAAATATTCACCCACGTAGCATCGATGCCTACATTTTAGGAGAACATGGAGATACTTCTTTTCCTGTTTGGAGTACAGCAAGCATCTTGGGAAAACCATTATTTAAATTCAAAGATTTTAATAAAAAAGTTGGTGACCAATGTTACTCAGATACGAAAAATGCCGCTTATAGAATAATCCACGACCTCGGATATACTTGCTATTCTATTGCAACAGCCGTGACAGAAATTGCCAAAAATATTAAAGAAGACAGCCATCAAGTATTCCCATTGTCAGTTCTTCTCCAAAATTATTATGGCCACTCTAAGGTATGCCTCAGTATTCCATCAGTTATTTGTCGCAAAGGAATCAATGAAGTCATAGAAATACCCCTCGACAAAAGTGAACAAAAAAATCTGGCTAAATCCGTATCAACATTAAAATCCTATCAATAAATTGCTAAAATCATTAATCAAAATTAGAAACTCAATTTTCGGTTTTTTCTACCGTAATGTTTTCAAAAAAATATTTTTTCTTTTTGATGCCGAAAACGTCCATGACTTTTTCACCGTTACAGGAAAAATTTTGGGTTCAAATTTTATCACTCGTGGACTCACCTGCTTTTTCTTTAATAACCCCGATCAAAAAATTCTCAATCAAAAAATTCACGGCATTCATTTCAAAAATCCATTTGGCCTTTCCGCCGGTTTTGATAAAAATGCTGAACTCACAAAAATAATTCCGGAAGTCGGTTTCGGTTTTGAAGAAATAGGATCTATCACCGGAGAATACTGTACAGGCAACGCAAAACCACGCCTTTGGCGCTTAATAAAATCACAGGCTCTAGTCGTCTATTACGGCCTCAAAAATGACGGCTGCGAAAAAATCAGCGCAAGATTAAAAGACCGAAAATTTAAAATTCCAATCGGCGTAAACGTCGCAAAAACCAATTGTAAAAACACCACCACTACCGAAGAAGGTATAGCAGACTATGTCAAAGCTTACCGTCATTTCCTTCATATTGGAGACTATTTTACCATTAACATCAGTTGTCCAAATACTTTTGGCGGAGAACCATTTCATGACGGAGAAAAATTAGACAAACTCTTCACGGCTTTGGGAAAATATCCGACAAAAAAACCTATTTTTATAAAAATTTCCCCAGACCTTTCTGATTCTCAAATAGACGACATCATCAAAATATCAAAGAAGCATCATGTCTCAGGCTTCATCTGTACAAACCTCACCAAGAAGAGAGAAAACCTTAAAATAGTAGATGAAAAAGTCCCAACAAATGGAGGAATCAGCGGCAAAGCCGTCGAAGATCTCGCCAACAAAATGATCGCCAATATTTACAAAAAAACTAAAGGAAAATTCACCATCATTGGTTGCGGTGGAGTCTTCTCAGCTGCAGATGCTTACAAAAAAATTCGCCTCGGAGCTTCGCTCATAGAACTCATTACAGGCATGATTTTCCAAGGCCCTCAATTAATCAGCGAAATGAATCTGGAACTAGCTGAACTCCTAAAAAAAGACGGATTCAAAAACATCCAAGAAGCTATAGGCATAGACATCAACTAAAGAGGCTGAGACTTTATAGTTTCAATCATTTTTTCCTCAGCAGCATGATATTTTTCTGGCATTTTCTTCAAGTCTTCAACCAATTTTTGTCTATCGGTCAAATCATCCAAAGGTACAGACTCAAACTCATGAACAGTATTAACACCTGCTTTATTAGTTTCCTTAGAAGTTAAAACTAAAGGAGTTCTTAAAATAAGAGATTTTTTCTCAGCATTTAATTCTCCATAAAAAGTGTGCTTATCAACAGTAATAACCACATTTGTTTTAATTGTATCTCTACCAAACAATCTAGTAAACCCATGAGAATCCTTATCAACCTTTATTTCATCAATTCCATTAACTGACAAAACAAATTCTTCCGCCTTACTAAACCATTCTTTAGATTCAGCTTTCTCACTAGCATCTTTTTCCTCTTTAGCAGTTGCCTTCTCAATTTCTTTATTTTTCACATATCTCTTGATCTTAGCTATAGCCTCATCTAAAGATCCAACCATAATATCAAAATTTCTCATATTACATGTAAAAAGCGCCTTGAAATTATCTCTAACAATATTAATTGCCGCCACAACCTTTTCTCCATCCATCACCCTTAAAGAAGATCCATTATTAATTATTTCAACATTGAAATTATACTTCGGATAAGTTTCTCTGATAAAATCCTGTAAATAAACCGCCCCAATATCCCTCAATTGCTCTTTAGCACTTCTCATTTGAGAATCTAGACTTTCCAGTTCCTCATCTCTCTTTTCAACCTTAGAAGTCTTTGGCACCTTAACCATCACTTCAGAATCTTTAGGTTCTACCCTCACCTTATAATCAATTTTTTCCAACTTTCTATCAGCGTTATCTTTACTAACTTCTTCAGCCTGCTTCTTACGCTTTAAAGCAGCTTTTCTTGCATTTCTATTTTTATACTCAAACCAAGTTAAACCATATTCAGCCACGCCTTTAAGTGTAGGTCTCAATGAATCACTATATAAATTGTGATTAAAAGCTTGTTCAAAAGTAAGATCTTCCACCTCCACATTACTCGCCGCAGCAACTTCAAGAATCTTCGCAGCCAATCTGGATTCCTTAAAACTTCTTGTTCTAAAATCCTTTTTATCACTCTGCAAAACAGAGATATTATTCTTTAATTTTTGCTTCTGATTTTCAAAATCTTTTTTTAATCCAGCCACACCTTTTTCATAAATCTGTTTCAAAAAATCCTCACCACCATTTTCCTCAACATATGCATCCAAATCCCACACATTAATTTCATCCATACTTGCATCTTCTTTATTCACAACTTCTCCTCTAATCAAACTATAACCTTTAGATTTTGCTAAAATATCATACATTTCATTTTTTAATCCCTTTCCATCAAACTTAAGCTCATTCAATTTATTATCAAAATCCGATGCCTTCACATCATTAGACTCTGCTCTTTGTGGAATTTTTTCTGACATATTTTTGTTTTAATTTTACTTCTAAGCAAACGAATTATACCACATTTTAAACAATATGGCAATGAAGCCATTTAAGATTACAAATAGCCTTTATTGAAAAACTTTCCATTTACCTAGTCCTCAAAACCTTATCGGGACTAGCCATATCATCAAGAATAATCCAAAAACTTCCGTATTTCTTAATTATTTTTTTCATTTTCTTTCTGCTAGTAAAAAGTGGCTGAACCGTATAAGCCGAATTAGATTCGGCAAGCAATTTCATGTTCTTTTCATTACATTGCCAAGTAAAAACCTTCATTACGTGAATTCCATATTTCTCCACTTTTTTTAAACCTCTTCTAAAATTCATGAACCCAAAATTGTAAATATACTTATAACTATCTTCCAAATCCTCCTTCAAAAATTTAAAATATTTGAATTTATAAAAAGCCAACCAAAACTCAATTTTATAATTACGACAAATCTTATGGATTTCTCTTCCCTTTATATTTGTCTGCTTAATGTCCAAAAAAACCACCGTTTTCCAATTAACCACATCCAAAATATCTTTCAAAACATCAACTTTCAAAAATCTTTTAATGGTCTTAAATTTAAAAAATCTCAAAAAATAAGCCAAAAAGAAAACCGGAAAATCTGGAAAACCATGATAGCAAAATAAAACACCATCCCTGCTCTTTCTCAGATCAAGTTCGAGAATATCAGGTTTATATTTACCACAATTTCTGACTGATTTCACTGAATTTTCCTTGCCGTGTTTTTTTCCACCGGCATGAGCCATCAAATAAGGCTTTCTAGGATTCATTTTCATCATAATTCAGGCATAAGGACGCCTAGAATTTATACGCTAAATAATGACAAACATCAATCTACCTAAACCTAGGCCCTCCCCTCGGCACCCTAATTGCATCTGCAAAAAACTTACCAGGCTCTATTTCTTTTCCCACAACCCTTATCTCCATTCCAACCATAATTTTTGCCCCACTTTGAACATCTGCTCGCGAAATATCCACAACCCAAACATCTTCACCAAAATCTCTCAAAATAAGCATCTTTTCTTCATCCATATCCAAAACCGTTCCGGCTAAAACACCGCTTGTTGGAGCATTCCACATCATTTCACGCCCCATGTGCAATTCTCTATACATTGGAACTCTTCTGAATAAATTTTCCGCATATTCCGGAGTTTTCAAAAAATAGATACAAGCCCCAACCAATAAAGAAATTAGCAAACTAACGGCAATAATAAGCACTCCTGCATATCTATATCCACCTTTAATATTTTTGAAATCAAAATACACAAAGCTAAAAAGTACACCGGCTACAACAAGCCAAAAATACGGAATAAGTTTAAAAAATCCAAATACAGGCATTGGTGAAACCTTAGGCAACAAATCCCATTCCACATCCATCATTTGCATCATCATCATAGAAATCGCGAAAGCCGCCAATAAGATCGCCACAACCAAGGCTCCCCAAATAAAAACTCTTTTTAGCACAAATCTCCAACGAGGAATTTTCTCAATTTCTTGAGCTTTTATTTTCTTCAGAATTTTACTCGTTATATCAGACATATATTTATTGATTAAAGGACATTAGTTCAGTTTTTAATTTAGCTTTAGCCCTATTCATCAACACAGAAACCGACCCCAAAGATCTTCGCAAAATATCGCTTATCTCCTTATAACTTTTTTCTTCAAAATAATATAAAACCAAAACTTCCCTATACTTATCGGGGATTTTCCCTAAAGCCTTTTCCAAATTAACTACAAGATCCTTTCTCTCAAATTCTTCTTCCAAATCCACGTCAGCCGGCAAAGAATCCACCAGTTTTCTGGCAGAATCATCATTATCAATACTTACTAACACATGTTTTTGATCCATCTTTCTCAAATGACTAATAAGCACATTATGAGTTATACGATAAATCCAACTGGAAAAAGAATATTGATCATCAAAATCATTCAAATTCTGATATAACTTTATAAAAACTTCCTGTAATACATCCTCAACTGATTCCTTACAAAGTGAATATATTCTCAAGACATATCTGGAAAGTTTCTGTTCATATCTTTCGATAATAAATTCAAAATACTTATCATCTTTCAATGATAAAGCCACGAGTTCTTGATCTGTTTTTAAACGAACATCAATCATACTCAATCAATTATACAAAAGAGGCTTATCATATTGAAAGCCTCTTTTCATATTTAACCTCCTTATTTTTCCATCATTCCTCTATGCATACCACCTCTACCCTTTCCGAATTCAGCTTTTCCAGGACCTTTTTCAATTCCAAGTCCTTTCAAAATAGTATCAGCTTCAGCCATAAGTTTGTGAGCTCTTGAGAATTCAGCAAAATTGTCCGCAGTAATAACTTTTAATCTTTCGCCACCCATTGGCATTTCAGCAACCAATTTAGACCATGTTGCATAATCTCCATCGAGAGTAGCCTTTTGAATTGCCTCATGGCTAACTTTCATTTCTTCCATCCTTGCCACTCTATCTTCACTGCCTCTTAAAGTATTTGTTTGAGTAGCAGCAAAAGCAGAAGTAGCAGTTAAGGTCATAATACCTACAACCAATATCGCTCCAATAGAATAGATTTTTTTCATAAAACTTAAATTAAGAAATATTTGCAGCTGCACCCATTACTACGCGTGAGCAAATAAAATCTTACAAAATAGCCTAATGAAAATGATGTTCCTCCACTTTTACACCTTTAGTACTGGTGAAAGCGGCAAGCAGTGTAGTAATTGGCACGGCAAGAATTAGGGCAATACTTCCTATCAAAGTACTCACCACATCCTGCGCAATAAACTCCAAATTCATAACCGATTTAAAATTGTTTTCATGATCCATAAACAACAACAATAAAGGCAACGAAGCGCCAGCATAAACCAATATCAAGGTATTCACCAACGACGCAATATGATCCCTACCAACAGCCATAGCCCTGGAAAAAAGTTCCGGGAACTGAATGTTTTTCTTTGCCAATTTTAATTGCTGAACTATCGAAGCCTGTGAAATCGTAATGTCATCAAGAATTCCAAGAATTGATATCAAAATTCCGGCCAAAACAAGCCCCTGAAAATCTATATCTTTAAACGTCTCAATCTTGAGATAAATCAACTCCTCTGAAGCAAGACCGGTTAAGTGAGAATAATCAGCAAAAAATGTCGCCAGTAAGCCAGCAATAACCAAAGTCACCAAGGTACTTACCACCGCTATATTAGTTTTCTTACTAATTCCATGAGAAGGATAAAAAGTAAGTGGAATAATCAATGCAGCCCCAAGAATTGCCACCAAAACCGGCGAATTACCAGCAAGAATCAAAGGAAGCACCAGCTTGAAAATCACTAGAAAAGAAAGTCCCATCCCAATTAAGGCGCCGACACCCTGAGTCCCTGTAATCAACAAGGAAACCACTATGAACAAAATAAAAAGATAGAGAAGCTGATTAAAACGCTGATATTCAGATATATAAAAAGCTTCTTGTTCCGGAAGATGCACTACCACAACCTCATCTCCTTCCTTAAAAATTCTTTTATTTTCAGTATAAAGTTCGTCATTTTCAATAACTTTTACTTGGTCCTTCATCGGACCTTCCTGCAATTTCACCTCTAAAGTCTGATTAGTTTCAGTAGAGCTAATCACCCTAACAATCTCCGCATTGAATTCATCTTTAACATCATCAGAATCAGAAGAACTAAAAACCCCACTCATCATCAAAACCACCACAAACACCACCCCCAAAATCAGATTTGCAAACTTTTGTTTTTTCATCAAAAAATGTAAAAAAATTACACAAAGATAATAACACATTAGGAGCTGAACTGAAAAATAGTGAAATCTAGAGTATCTTGGCTGGGGATGAGGGATTCGAACCCCCGATGCTGCCTCCAGAGGGCAGAGCCTTACCGCTTGGCGAATCCCCAGTGTACTGGACTTTTATCATAAAGCAGAGCCGAATTCAACAATATCTCTACACTAACTCCTTCACACTCTTGTAATTATCCAACATTCCCAAATCCTTAGCCACATTCTCATAAGTAATAAAACCTTTGTAAGCATTAAGTCCACGAGCAAATCTACCATCTCCAGCCACAGAATCACGGAGCATTTTCTCTACACCTTCAGATGCAATCTTTTTCAAATACGGAAGAGTTGCAGTAGTAAGCGCAATCGTAGACTGACGACTCACCTGCCCAGGCATATTTGGAATGCAGCAGAAAATTTTGTTGTAAATTTCGAAGACAGGTTGTGAATGACTTGTCGCTCTTGATCCCCAAATACAACCACCTTGATCAATAGAAACATCCACAATTACAGATCCATCTTTCATAGATTTGATTTGTTCTTCGCTCACTACACATGGAGCCTTGGTACCAGCCACAAGCACAGCACCAATCAATAAATTTGCATCCTTCAAAGCATCATTGAAATTTTCACCTTGAGGAACAATCGCTTCAAAATTCTCACCCAACACAGGACCAAGATATTCTTTCATCTCTTTATTCAATTCCGCACATTTTTTCTCACTAATATCAAAAAGTTTCACTCTAGAACCCATACCGGCAGCAGTTTTTGCCGCAGTAGCTCCCACATATCCACCACCAACCACCACTACGCGAGCACTAGGAATACCACTAATTTTACCGAGAGAAATTCCACGACCACCATATTTTCTCTGTAAATATTCTCCACCATACTGCACCGCAAGCACACCGGCTACTTCGCTCATAGGAGCCAAAAGTGGCAGCTTACCTGTCACATCTTCTACCGTCTCATAAGCAATAGCCGTAATATTATTCACAGCCAAAACTTTGCTAAGTCTCTTATCCACTCCAGACAAATGCAAATATGTGAATAAAATTTTTCCTTTAAATTGTTCCAATAAATTATATTCCTCAGGAAGTGGCTCCTTCACTTTCACCAAAATATCCGCCACCTTCACAATATCCTCAGGATTTCTCATCATTTTCGCCCCACACTCCTTATATTCGCTATCGGAAAATCCACTACCAATACCAGCAGTCTCCTGCACAATCACTTCAAAACCAGCCTGTACCAATTCCTTTACTCCATATGGTGTCAGAGCGATACGGTTTTCATTGTTTTTGATTTCTTTGATGGTAGCGATAACCATACGTTTTAATTAGGAAATATAAAATATTTTAATCTAGCCTAGTATAGATCTTTTATTTCTTCAAGAATGATTCCCTCGACATCACTCACACAAGCTTTCATTTTACCCCACTCATTATGCACTTGATAATCACAATCACCGGCTTGCGCCAATTCTTTAGCCGCACTATCAAGACGTCTCTGCAATTCCTCAGGTTCTATTGCTCCTCTCATTTCTATTCTTCCCTTTAAATCATTCAAATTAGGCACCTTCATAAAAATAGACACCAAACTTTCTTTTGGAATCATTTTGCGAATCGAATGAAAACCTTGAATGTCCACCTCACGAATTACCACAGCGCCTTGTCTCAAAGCATTCATAATTTCCGTTTTAGCCGTGCCATAATAATTATCCGAATGCACCACCGCGTATTCCAAAAAATCATCTTCAGCAATCATCTGCTTAAACTTTTCTTTCGTAATAAAATGATAACTCTCTCCATCCTTCTCACGTTCACGAGGCTCACGAGTAGTATAAGAAATAGGATAAACAAAACCCCTAAACTTACTCTGTAACATCTTGATCACTGTGCCTTTTCCAGAGCCCGACGGACCTACAATTAGAAACAATTTACCAGTCAGTTTTTCAGTCATATAGTATCTGTTAGGCTAGTTGCTAAAATGCCTAAAATATGTTATTATATACGTGTCCTTAAGTCGTCGGAATTATACAAGAATATCCACGAATTGAGAATTGAAAAAAAATCAAAATTCTGCTATACTTACTCAATTACCTCGAACTGGCTCTAGGCCACATATAGCAATTTCGTTCCTTAAAAACCAAAACGCCTACTCCTATTCGATAAAGTGAGGAGTATCGGGGCAGAAAAACAAAAATAAAACATTTGCAGCCGCTTAGCGGCCTTCGTTTCCGCCCCACTACTCCTTACTTTTCGATGACAGCCAACACTGTCACCCTAAAGCATCCTTCATTACAAAAATTTTTTGGAGGAAAAAATAAAAACAAACTCAACAAAAACAAACCTGCTCTTTCGCCTCAAAAACGGAAGGCAACCCAAACAAACAAAAATAAAAAAGAACGGACGGTGAACAACGTTCTCAAAAAAAACACCAAAGAACGGTAGGGAGGCGCTTCGTCCACCAAAATTGACGAACAAACACCGCGAGAGATGAACTGTTGGTTTCTCTTGCACCACCGCTCTACTAGAGTATTTCTCAGCCATATAAAATTGCGCTGATAGGAATCCTAGCTACATGAGCGATACGTTGGGACACTTAGTCCACCTCTGACTTTCACCATTTTTAAATGGTTGTCACGTGAAATTTGATTAGGTGTCCCTTATTTTGTAAACTAGAGCAATTTTTCATAAACCAACCAGCTGAAATACTTTTCAGCTTTTTTGTTGCAATGCTGTTTTATCAATCCGCTGTAGCTGGAGAGATTGCTGGAATTTAGCCTAGTCTGTGCGCGCATAAAGCTTCTTTTGTTTAAATTTCTACCGTAGGACCAGAATTTTATGCCGAGAAAACGTAGGCCTTGTGAAGGTTTAAGGATTTTGTCGCTTTTTGGATTAACGGTTAATTTTAATTCGCTGCTCAGAAAATCGACAGTGCGAGCGCGAAATAACTTCAATTTTTCCAGATCATTTTCCACAATAATAAAATCATCACCGTAGCGCAAATAAACTTTCGCGCCTAATTTGTGTTTCACAAATCTATCCAATTCATTCAAATAAATATTGGCGAAAATTTGGCTGGTGAGATTCCCTATTGGCATGCCGATTTTGTAGCCGCCCACCGCATTGAAACTAAAAATTATTTCTTTCAACAAATTTAAAGTTGTAATATCTTTGATGCGAAATAAAAGAATTTTAAGCAAAATATCTTGATCCACACTGTCAAAAAACTTTTTCACGTCACATTTCC
This sequence comes from Candidatus Peribacteria bacterium, assembly GCA_943357285.1. Taxonomy (GTDB): domain Bacteria; phylum Patescibacteriota; class Gracilibacteria; order UBA1369; family LOWO2-01-FULL-3; genus JACRIB01. The sequence goes on from CALRGJ010000010.1 coordinate 44,957, forward strand.
AGACGTAGCAAGATGGCTTAAACAAGC
>CALRGJ010000011.1 GCA_943357285.1 Candidatus Peribacteria bacterium
GTTTTATTCACTCAAAAAGTTTTTTGCTTTTTTTACAAGATTCTTTGCGTTATCAAAAGTAAGCTTATTATAGGCGGCTTCATATGGAAGCCATTTATAATCATGATGTTCATGAGATAATTTTACTTTTTCCAATACAGTTTTTCCTAGAAAAAATACTACCTGTTTATTAGACATTTTTTTATTTCTACGATACTTGTAAGAAATTTCTTCGCGGAATCCATCTACAAAATGCACATCAGCAATCCCCGTCTCTTCTAAGAGTTCGCGAGCAGCAGTTTGATGTTCTGTCTCATTTACTTCCACGTGACCCTTCACCAAATCCCAGTGACCGCTTGGATAATTCAAAAGCAGATAAAGATTAATGCCATCTTTTTCTCTGAATAGAACTACACCACAAGATTTTTCGTCGTATTTGATTACCATCCTTTTGCTTTTAATGCGTTCTTTGCTGCTTCCTCCTCGGCTTTCTGCTTACTACTTCCGTTTCCATTGGCGATAAGAACACCGTTTATATAGGCCCCCATAATAAAATTTTTGTCATGATCCGGTCCGTGCTCTTCTAATACTTCGTAGTATGGAGTGAAGTCCTCTTTCTCTTGGCAAATTTCTTGAAATTGAGATTTTGCATCGATGTATTTTCCGCCGGCAATAATCTCATCCAATCTTGTAAGAATAAATTTATTAATAAATTCCTCGGCAGTGTCATATCCATGTTCCAAATAAATAGCTCCAATAAGTGCCTCCAGAACATTAGCTAGAATATATTTTTTATCCCTACCTCCAGATCTTTCTTCACCATTACTGAGATAAAGATATTTTCCTAATTTCAGTGATTCAGCAATTTCTGCAAGATGTTTACCTTTTACTAAGGCTGAACGGAAGGAAGTCATTTCGCCTTCATTCTTGTCATCACATTTTTCAAAAAGATGTTTAGTTGCCGCCAATTCAAGAACAGCATCACCCAAAAATTCCATACGCTCATTATCCTTGATTCCTTCTCCCCTATGCTCATTAACATACGAACGATGCACAAAAGCATTATCAAGTAGTGCAAGATTTACAAATTTTACACCGATAACCTCCTCTAATTCTTTATAATTTTTCATGATGTTTTTTCATCACACTGCTCAGAACTCCATTGATGAATTTCTGACTGTTATTATCCCCGAAATGCTTAGCAATTTCAACAGCTTCATTAATGGCTACCACAGGCGGCACTTCGTCTGAGAAGGCAATTTCATAAACACCAATTTCTAAAATGGCTCTATCAATACGAGCAATTTTATCGATTGGCCACTCCGGTGCGAATTTTGAAATTGTATCAAGAATCTCCTTATGAAAAGCAACTACGCCCTCGAGAGTTTTTTTGGCGAATTCCTTTTCCGTAAGTTTTGGAGCAAATTCATTTAAAATAGAGGCTAAGATGTCCTGAGGAGCTATCTCTTTTGCCTCGCTTTCACAACTGAATGGCCCCGTACGAAACTCCATCTCGAAAATGGTCTGCATTACGCATGTACGAGCAAGATGCCTATAACTAGCCATACTTAAGCTTTAATTTTTGTGATCTTTTCGATCTTTTTCTTCTTGTCTATTACTTGGCGACCACGATACTTTCCACAGTCTGGACAAGCACTATGAGCAACACATTTAGAACCGCAGCTCTTGCATGTTACCAAAGTAGCAATGTTTACAAGCTTTCTCTGTGTTTTAGTCTTAAAACTTGCGTAACGACGTTTACCACGGGCTTTCGACGTTTTCTTCTTGGGTGTAGGATGTTTAGACATGTCTTGTTAGTTAGATAGCCTGCAGGCAGGCGTTTATTTGAGTAAATCTTTAAGTGCTGCTAAAGGTTTGTATTCCTCTTCGAATTCCACAATTTTGCAGTGACAATCTTTCTTATTCCTGTCCTTACCACAAACTGGGCAGAGCCCTTTACAGCTTTTAGAGCATACTGGAATTAAAGGGAAATGCAAGATTATTTCTTGACGAAGAAACTCCCCTATGTCGATAGTTTGATCTTTCTTATGCACGAGATACACATCATTCACGTCTACTTTCTCTGTGGATTCGTCTGGTGGAGTCATTAAATATTGTCTTTCAGCCATTTCTACAACCACTTCCTTATCTGTTTTCTTGAGACATCTGTCGCATTCACATTCAACCATTACTTTCAGATCTGTAACCTTGGCATTAAAACCATCTTCAATCTTCATAATCTCCACCTTTCCTGAGGTATTAGAATTAAGAGTAACCCCTTCAAATTCAAGGGGAACCTCAAAGGAATAGGTTTCACGAGAACCGGTTGAAGCCTCCATTAAAGGAGCTAAATTGAATATTAATGATGAGTTGGACATTTGAATTGGATTACTATTGATTAACGTCTATTCATAGACAAAATCAGGCGCAAAATGTACATGAATAAGTTGAAAATGTCCAAGTATAATATTAAAGCGGCATCGATGTAACGATCTTCTGGATACTGTTTAATCTTCTGGAAGTCATAAGAAATGAATCCAGTGAAGAGTAGAACACCAATACCTGAGTAGATCATTTCAGTAGTATTGCTCCAAGGAATAAATATACCTATTAAACCTACTACTATCATTCCAATAAGGCCTATCATTAAAAATCCACGCATACCTGATAAGTCTATTTTTGTAGTCCATCCAAAAGCAGCAGTGGCTGTGAACATTATTCCTGTCGCAAGTAGTGCCTTAGTAAGAATTCCAACTCCCTCAGGAGTATTAGCTAAAACTCCAATCAAAGGTGCAGCCGTAACACCAGTAATAAAAGTAAAAAACACGAAAAGAAATCTATTCAAAGGAATCTTTGTGCTCCACATACGAGCGGTAAGGACTATTGCCAACTCGACAATCATTACAACGTAGATAAGCGCTGGCTGCTGATAGAAATAATCCATCCAATATGTAGTAGTGATGTACATACCAGCCGCAGAACTTAAAATGGCTAAGGCAAAAAATGTCATAACCTTACCAAAAAAGGTAGGTTCAATGCCGGTTTTAACGGATGAGATGTGATTATTGTTTTCGAACATAATTTTGATTGTTAATTAACTACTTCGTCAATTAAGGATTATAGGGAAATGTTTGCATTTTGACAACATGCTGGCTAAGCTTTGCCACATGAATAATTTGAGCCGTGGCCTTAATTGGGTAGAGATTTCTAAAGAGGCATTAAGCAATAATGTGAAGCAGTTTAGACGGATTATTGGCGAGAATGTTTTGTTGTGTCCTTGTGTAAAAGCCAATGCTTATGGACACGGACTATTGGAATGCTCAAAAACTTTTATTGAGGCTGGAGCAAATTGGTTGGCGGTGAATTCTTTGTATGAAGCTGAAGCTTTAAGAGCTGGTGGCGTCGTAGCTCCAATTTATATTTTGGGATATGTGGAAATGAGCGAATTGGTAAGAGCAGTGGAATTGGAATGTAGACTTGTGGCTTATAATAGAGAAATGATTGAAGCCTTGGGTGCAATTGGTAAGCCGGCGAAAATTCATATAAAAGTGGAGACTGGAAATAATAGACAGGGCGTTTTCGTGAAGGATCTAATTGAATTCGTAGAGTTCGTAAAAAGTTTCGGAAATATAGAAATAGAAGGACTGACTACTCATTTTGCGAATGTGGAGGATACGACAGATCATTCATATGCTGAGTTACAGTTGGCGAAATTTAACGAAGGAATTAAAAAGTTAGAAAGTATAGGTGTAGATGTGCCAATCAAGCATTGTGCTAATTCTGCCGCAGCAATTTTGTTTCCAAAAACTCATTTCCAATTGGTTAGAGTGGGAATTGCCAGCTATGGAATGTGGCCTTCAAATGAGACTTATTTATCATATTTAAAAGAAGTTGGTGATGGATTTAAACTGATGCCAGCGCTTACATGGAAGACAAAAATTGCGCAAATAAAAACTATTCCGGCTGGTGAATATATTGGCTATGGATGCACTTATAAGACTGGACATGAAACTAAGCTGGCAATTTTGCCTGTAGGATATTATGACGGCTACGATAGAGGCATAAACGGCGGACATGTTTTGATTTGCGGCAAACGTGCTCCAGTGAGAGGCAGAGTTTGTATGAATATTATTATGGTGGAAGTGACAGATATTCCTGAGGCAAAACTAGAAGATGAAGTAATATTAATTGGCTGCAGCGGCGACGAAGAAATAAGTGCCGAACAATTTGGTAAATGGGCGGGCACAATTAATTACGAAGTGACGACTAGAATAAACGAAAGGGTACCGAGGATTTTTGTTTAAGAATTTTCAATAATTTTTTCCAAAAATTCTACCGGATACATTTTAGGATTTTCGCTGAGCGCCTGGTGAAAAATTACGGTGGAAGGAGTTAGGGCTGGAGTGGAATTTGCCTCGATAATCATTAGCTCTCCTGAATTCACATCCATAAAGGCATCGATACGAGCGTAGCCGGAAATGCCAAGTTTTTTTGCGACAATTTCCATAAGACGACGAGAATTTTCAATGGCTTTCAATTTCACATAGGGTTGCGGTGGTGGAGTAATATTAACTCCAGTTCCACCTTGGAATTTCTCCTCGAGAGTGAGGACGGTGCCACGAGCCACCGTAAGACTTGGATTCATTGCTTTAATCTTCTCCCCTTTCCCATAAACTCCCATAGTAATTTCTATTTGCCCGGAAATTCTCTGCCACTTCAATTTATTTTTAATCACTGAAACTTTATCGGTGTGAATAAATTGTTCAAACATTAAATTCTTAGGTCTATTAATTGGCATTTCCATCATGTCATGCTGACGAGGACCAAAAGTAAATTTAGGAACGCTGGTAATACCTTTGTGAATTAGATCCATATAAATAATAAGATCCTGAGCCTTGGTCAATTTCACAATTCCGGTAGAACATCCATCCTCAGGAGGCTTCACAATTATGGAATTATTTCCCAATTGATCTTTCAAATGTTTCCAGAATTTTACCAGTTCAGAATTTTTTAATTTAAGAAGTTTTTCCGTACTTACTAACTCTTTTTTGGGAATATGAATCCCCTCTTTTTCTAAACCTTCAAGAATTTTTCCGCTTGCATATTTGTCCATGCAGAGACGAGAGGCAGCGGAGCTGGAACCATTAAAAAGAACATGACACTGTTCCAGCATTCTTTGAAGTTCGCCGTTTTCTCCAATACCTCCATGCAGGCCAATAAAGATATATTCTTGAGCGCTTCGCGCTCTGTTTATAAAATCATTGAGAGTCATTTTTTCTGGCACAAAAAGTTCTTCATTTAAATGTCCCGGAAGAGCAGCAATTTTTTCCAAAACGCGACGGCGCAAAGGCTGAAGTGTCTTTTCAGAATCCTGAGCAGCGCGACAACTTTCGGAAATTTCCTCAACAGTGTGATTGAGAGTTTTCGAGTAAGGTAAGCGCCAAACCGTTCTATCATCAAGGTCGAGTAAATATGGATGAGGCTGATATTTTTTTGATTTGCGAAGCTTGAGCCAAGCGTTGGTACCACTCATGACAGAGACTTGACGCTCAGAAGTTTTTCCTCCAAAAATTACATTTATAGGTTTCTTATTTGCCTGTAGATTTTTATGAATTTCCGGAAATTTTATGCCGTATCTTTGACAAGCATTGCGAACAATAAAATGCAGCAAATCACTATGACTAAATCCTACTTGAGATGATTGAAGAAAAAGAAAACTATTCTGTTCCATACCGCTAATCGGATTGAAATCAGAAAACCAAAGATTCCCATCTTTCATTAACCAGCCATCAAAACGGGCAAAGTCTTTCATGCCGAGAGTTTTGAAAAGTTGTTCGGCTTGAATTTGAATTTTTTCAATAATTTCCGAAGAAAAACGTGGAGGACAATGATAAGTCACTTGTCTAGTCGCGAGATATTTTTTGCGGAAATCAAAAATTTGATTTTTCGAATAGTCGGTTTCGATCTCAGTCGGAAAAAGGGCCACTGGAAGACCAAAACGATTTTGTAAAATAATTACGGTGAACTCTGTTCCGGTACAAAATGGCTCAACTACAACTCTTGTATCAATGCGTTTTTTGAAAATAGTTTTTGTTGCTTCTACTGCCTCCTCTACCGTATTCACGGAATAGACACCAATGCTTGAGCCACCTGTTGCCGGCTTTACAATGGCGCGAGTTATCTGATGTGCAGCAAAAAAATCTTGAATATTTTTTTTGAAAGTTTTTGGTTCGTGAATTTTTAAGACTGTCGAAGGCAAAGTGTAAAAGCCTTGTTCTTTGATGAATTCGTTAGAACGATATTTATCGAAACAATTGCGACAAGCAGGACGATCAGAGCCGATATAAGGAATTTTGTATTTTTCCAAAATGCTTTGAATTTGACCATCTTCACCGAAAGATCCATGAATCACAGGAAAAACTATGTCTGTAGATTTAAGAAGCTTAATAAGCGAAGCTCTACTTAAAGGTTTGGAAGTTTGATTCAACTTAAAATCAAAATCCGAAGGAGTATTAGAATAGAGCTGATCTCTGGAAATGGCATATGGACGCTTAAAGTGGTCGAAGTACACCGGAACCACTTCGATGTCATCAGAATAGAGATGGTCACAAACTGAGCGCGCGGAATTCAAGGAAATACCTCTCTCTAAAGATGGTCCTCCACATAAAACTGCGATTTTGAATTTATTTTCTTCCATTTGTGTTAAAAAGTATAGCAGTGATTTGCCCTAAAACAAGCGGATTTCTAAGACCTATTGGGTTTTTGTCAAGATCGGATGATGTTTTTGTGATTTTTTAAAACTAAATCTGATCGTTGGTTGGATTCATAACTAGCACAATGTCGTGTCAAAAATGACGTCAAAATGCCATCAAAATTTACAAGGATTAAATCATTGCTAAGGATGACTATATGCCCTCTAAAAGCAAACTTCAGGTTTCAATTCGGTCGCGTACTCTGTGCTGACACTCGCCTTGATTTTTACTCCCATTTTCCGTATATTTCACACACTTATGAGACTTTTTCGTGGAATAAAAAAAAGATCTAGTGAAGCTCACTTTCTAGCCTTAGATATTGGTACAGATTACGTGAAGGCTTTAATATGCGAGGCTGAAGGCACCAAAAAAGCCAAGGTCCTTGGTGTGGGTCGCAGACAACAGAAGCTTGGCGATATGAATAGTGGAGTGGTAACTGATATTGCTGCTGTTATTGCCAATTGTCACAGTGCTATTCGTGATGCTGAAAACATGGCAGGTATAACAGCTGGAAAGATGATTATCGGTATTTCTGGAGAATTGGTAAAAGGAGCAACAATTACTACTAGCTATGTGAGGAGTGATGCGAATACTAAGATTGATCTAGCTGAATTAAAAAATATCGTTCACAAAGTACAATGGAGAGCTTTTGATCAAGTAAGAAGCCAATTATCAGAAGAAACCGGATATAGCGAAATTGATGTCAAATTAGTGAATGCAGCAATCGTAGATGTAAGAATTGATGGATATAAAGTAATAAATCCTACCGGATTCCAGGGTAAAGAAGTTACTCTAGGAATTTTCAATGCTTTTGCACCTTTGGTCCACTATGGAGCTTTGCAGACTATTGCTTGCGAAATTGATAAAGAACTTTTGGCTATTGCCGCTGAACCATATGCTTTGACTAGATGTCTAGATGACGAAGGTCAGTTTGGAGCTATCTTCCTTGATGTAGGAGGAGGCACTACAAATGTGGCAGTGGTAAGAGATGGAACAGTAGAAGGCACAAAGATGTTCACACTTGGTGGACGTACTTTTACAAAAAGACTTTCCCAAGCATTAAATATTTCATTTAAAGAAGCTGAAGAGATTAAGATGCTCTACAGCGAAGACAAACTAGAAAGACAATCACACAAAATTGTGCGCGAAGCGATGAAGAGCGATTGCGATGTGTGGCTTTCAGGAGTCATTCTATCATTGGAATCTTTCCAACACGTAGACGTTTTACCATCTAGAATTTATCTTTCCGGCGGTGGTGCACATCTTCCTGAAATAAAAGAAACTTTAGAATCTATGGAATGGGTAAAGATGCTCCCGTTCACAAGAAAACCTCAAATCAGTTTCCTCAACCCAAAAATGGTCACCAATGTTTCCGATGAAACAAAACTTTTAAAGGATCAGCAAGATATTATGCCGATGGCTTTGGCTAACCTTGCACTTGGCTTTATGGGCGAGGAACAGCCACTTTCTAAACTTCTAAAGAAAGTGGTGCGCTTGATGCAAATATAAAGCAAACTTAATGGTCGCTAAAAAAAAACAGAACGAAAAAAAACCTGTCAGTTCTTCTGGTGATGAAGACAATTCCAAGTTGGTGCCACCAAAAAAAGTGGTATACGCGGAGATTGATGATGAAGTCACAACACTCTACGATAAGGTCAAACAAACCAATTCAAAAGGAATTTATATAGTCGTGCCAAAGCGTGCGATTCTTTTTCAAAGCTTAGTTAATTTACAAATTCTAAAAAGAAAAGCGGAAGATGATGGCAAAGAAATTTTTCTTATTACGAATGATAAGAATGGAATTCATTTAGCTCAGAAAATAGGAATTGAAGTATACGATAAAGCAAATCCGGAGGGAAAATCTTCGCTCTTTGCCTCTGAAGGAGAAGATGAAAAATTAAAAATAACGCCACTTAAAGCTAGCATTAATGCTGTGGATGAGGAAGCTCCTACTCGTATGGCTGAAAAGAAACTTTCGATCGGTGAAATTTTGCGCAAAATCAAAGGCAGAACTTCAATTGATATTTCTAAAATCAAAACCGCAGAGAAAAAGCAGGATACTCAAAAGCCTAAATCCAAATTTGTAATAATAGCACCAAATAGACACGCCTTGATCGCGATGGTTTCCATTACTTTGATTATTTTATTGGTGATTATTTATGTGGCCCTACCAGGTGTGACAATTTATTTAACACCTACCGCTAGCGTCCTTGAAAAATCTGTAAATATTACACTCGCTGATGCTCAGAGAAATCGTGCTGAATTGGAGACTCACCCGTCTCATGAAATTGCCAGCTACCCTATTTCGACAAGAGTCTCAAAGGCAATTACACAACCAGCTACTGGCAAGAAATTTTCTGACAAAGGAGCAAATGCTGGTGGAAATATAATTATCTATAACACACTTAATACTGATAGACCTCTTGTCACTCAGACTCGTTTTCAAACAAAAGATGGAATAGTATTCAGAATTGCAGATGACGTAATCGTGCCTGGAGCTGATAGCACCGGCCCCGGTCAGATTGAGGCTTATGTAATTGCTGATCAGCTAGACTCTACCGGATCCATTGTTGGTGCTCGTGGGAATATAGAACCAACAAGATTTTTCCTACCTGGATTAAAGGGAGAAAATCAAAACAAGGTATACGCTGAAAGCAAGGTGGCAATGAAAGGAGGAGTTACTGATTACATGACTTTTGTGACTCAGCAAGACGTAGAGGCAGCAAAAACCAGAATCAAGGATGAACTCACTAAAACAGCAATTGAAGAATTGAGAAAGGCCATCAAGGACAAGGCTGCCATAGCTGGCCAAACTTCTACCTATGATTTGTTACAGGGAGATAGCCAGGCAATCACTACCGGCGAAGTGGCGATTCAAGTAGATGAGACATTAATTGATAAGCAAATTTCTGAATTTCAAGTAACCGGATATATGGACGTAAGTGGAGTTTACTATGATCACGATGCAATGTTGGAGATTCTGAAAGATGAACTTTTATTAAAGAAGAGTCCACAGAAGGAGCTTTTGAGAATCAATGAAGGTTCGACAACTTATAGAATTTTCCAAAGAGATGAAGCGGCAGGAAAAATTAAAATAACTGCTAATATCAAAGGTGTGGAGCAGTATCAAATTGATCCAGAAAAAGAAAACGGAGCACAATTGCTCGAGAAGATTCGTGAACATGTTGCCGGATTAGATATAGAAGAGGCTAAAGTTTATATTCAAAATTTACCGGAAATCAATAAGGTGGAGATTAATAGCTGGCCAGCCTGGTCCCCTACTATTCCTAGCCTCACAGACAACATAGACTTCAAGATTAGCGATGCCGTTGAAGCGCAGTAAGAAGGGGGATAATGGACAATAACGGCGATGGTTGATAGTTGACTATAAACTATAAACCATCTATACTGAAGTCATGACAACAGACACGGCAAAAAAAATAGAAGAATATATAGAAAAAAACAGGCAAGCAACGGCAAAGGAATTAGCTGGGTTTTTGGAAATAAGTCCACAGGCACTATTTAAGCAACTTCTTAAACTTCAAACAAAGGGAACTATATATAAGATTGGAACTCCACCAAAAGTCTTTTATCTTAGAAAGGAAAAAATTCAAACAAATATTACTCCAACCGATGAAATAGACAAAGATGCTGAAAAAATAATTGAAGAAAATTATCTTTTTATTACACCATCAGGGGAAAGAAAAGAGGGACTTCAAGGATTTAAATTTTGGTGCAATAAAACAAAGCAGCCTATTGATAAAACTGCGCTTGAATACGCAAAGTGTTGGCAAAAATATGATGCATATAAGAAAAATGGGGTTATAGATGGCACCTTCAAATTAAAATCAACCTTCCCTATTATCTATTTGAATAAACTCTATTATCTGGATTTTTACAGTATAGAAAGATTTGGAAAAACAAAACTTGGACAACTACTCCTTTACGCTAAACAGAGCCAAAACGTGAAGATGATAAAGGATCTTATCACTAATATAAAACCTACCGTTCAGCTACTAATCAAGAAATTCCAGATTGATGCTGTTCTTTTTGTCCCTCCCACGGTTAGAAGAGAAATACAATTTATGAAAGAGCTGGAAAAGCATCTAACCCTAAATATAGAAAAAATTCCAGTCTTCAAAATCAAAACAGAGATAGCAGTGCCACAAAAGACTTTAAATAAACTTGAAGATAGGATTGAAAATGCAAAAAACACAATTTTAATTGAATCAATAAGTCATTATAATAATATTCTAATTATAGATGACGCAGTGGGATCAGGAGCAACAATAAATGAAGTAGCAGCACAAATTAAGAATAAAAAATTGTCTAAAGGCAAAATCATAGGACTGGCAATTACAGGAAGTTTCAAGGGATTTGATGTAATTAGCGAGGTATAGCGCATAGCCTTGCGATTTTGCCTCATTTTTGCTATAATTTAGGTAATAAAAAAATAAAAATAAAAACATGAAAAACTCTCATTTAAAGAATTCTCTTATTGCTGCAGGAATTGCAGTTTTTGCCGGTGTCGTGACACTTGGTGCCAATGTGGCAATTAGTGCTACAACTCCAACGCAAACACCAGCTGCGGCTGGATTGGTGGGACCTACTTTTAGTGGGTTGGATGTTTATGGTGATGCGGACATTGGAGGTGATTTAACTGTTAGTTCTAGCTCAGAGATTATTTTAAGCAATCCAGTGACTGATGTTTCACTTAGTGCAGTTAACGGTGCGTTGAAAATTTTGGGAGATACAGTTATTTCACATATTTTAACAGTAAATGCCGCTATTGATGCCCAATCATATATTACAAATACTAAAACTCAACATTTAACTCTTCAAGCTGGCAATATTGATTTAAATGGTATAACAACTTTAACTAAAGATCTAAGCGTCAGTGGTTCAACTACTCTAAATGGCAATTTGACTTCCAGTTCAAATATAATCACAACTGGGGATTTGGACATGAAAAACGGAGCAATTAAAAATACTACTTCTACTTTTTCTCAACTTGGGGCATTAGTTGGAAATCCTGTAAAGATTGCTGATAGTTTGGCAGTGACTGGATCTACTATCACTACTGGAAAGACTCAAGCAAATGGTGGTTTAGATGTTAATGGTGATAAGTTGGCTGTTTCAACAGAAGCTCAATTCTCAGGTGGTATTTCAATGTATGGTGGAGATATTCATGGAGCTGGAGTTGCACCTGTGGTTATTGGTAGTGATTTATATGCAAATAAAAACATAACATCAGAAGGAGAAATAAAGGCGAGCACATGGTTAAAAACAAAAGATTTTCAAAGCACTGGAGCACTATGGAGTGATGGATCTGCTTATTTTAAGCATCTAGAGGTTTTCAATGAAGGTGTTGGATCTGTATTTATGGAAAGTGGAAATATTAAAGCCTCAGGAAGTATTAAAGCTTCTGGAGATCTAACAATTGGTAAAGATTTTAAGGATCAAAAATTCCTAGTGCACACTAGACCGAATGGAAATGGAGATTTTCTACAAATTACTACTGATAAAGCAGATGGAAATTGGGATTGGAGCAACGGTATTATTATGAAGAGAGCCACTGCTGAAGGTAGTCCATCAACACAATTTCATGTAAATGGAAAAGTAACCTCTGCAACAGGCTTCGGTACATATACTTTCAGAGAATCTATTTATAAAACATTAGGTGCAAATGCAACTGGATATGTCTATGCTTCTTGTAATGCAGGAGAACAAATAATTTCTTGCTATGGCAATGCCTATTCATCTGTTCCTACAGTTGGTAATTTTTATTCTGGTGAGACATACGACGTTAATATGACTGCACTATATCCATACAATGGACAATGCGAAGCCAACTATAAAAACACAACAGGCTCTAACAGATATATAAAATCTGGAGCACTTTGCCTAAATCCTAGTCTCTAATTTTTAGAAGCCTTACATTTACTAACTAAAGCCGGTTGACCTATCTTTTCACAAAGAGATGGGTCTTTTGGTGTTAGCTCGCTGATAACCTCAAATTTGCAAATATCTTTCTGATTAGCATCAGCTATTTTGTCACAAATAGAATAATCCTTCGTGTTATATGCTTGCTGTTGTAAGCTCAGCCTATCATTATCAGTGTTCTTATCTTCCGTCTTTGCATTCACCTGAGTTTCACATTCTTTTTTATATCTTTCGTCAGAAACTTTCTTGCATAATGCTTTATCCAAGGCTGACACTGCTGCATTTGTTGCAATTTGGTCATTAATAATCTGCTCGCAAGAAGCTTTGAGAGTTTTGTCTAAAATATCATTACATCTAGCTAAGTTGCCACCACTAGTAGCCTGAGTAAAAATGTCACTATCCAAAAGCTTATCGGAAGGTTTCGCTGGCTTGCTAGATCCGCCACAGGCAGTCAAAAATACGCCGGTCAAAAATAAAGCTGCGAGAGTTTTTTTCATATAATATTTTTAGGAATGGGAAATGCTAAGAGGTTAGCTCTCTTAAGTTATTACAGACGGGAGTTTTTGGCAACTATAATCCCAAAGACTTTCTGATAGCGTCAGCCTTGCTAGTATCTTCAGTTTTCTTTTGAGTCTGGCTCCACTCGTGTTCGAGTTCCATCCATTCGTCAAAATGTTGCTGAACAAGCTTATCTAGCTGAGGTACATGCTTCTTTGAAAGAGCGGCAAATTTCTGTTTCTCTTCTTCGAAAATGCGAACTAGCTCATCGATCTGAGCTTGTTTTAGTTTTGGAATTGATTCAATAATCTTTTTCTTCTCATCTTTAGAAAGAGAAATAGAACCAGCTAATAATCTAATAAAATATTCATCGTCAAACTTCAAATCACTCTTTGGCGCAGTCACATTTAATTTCGCTGGAAACTTAGTTCCCAATTGAAAATTTGCCGGAGCAGTATCTTCAGCTGGTGGCATTGGTGGATAGCCAGGCATTTGACCAGGCATAGCACCTTGAGGTGGCATTCCTGCACCCATTGGCATTTGGCCTTGTGGTGGGAAACCAGGCATTCCTTGCGGAGCTGGATAGCCTGGAGGATACGCACCTGGTTGTGGGTAACCTTGTGGAGGCATTCCCTGAGGTGGCATTTGGCCTTGTGGTGGATAATAATAACCCATTGGAGGGTAACCTTGTTGTTGAGCGTATGGATCAAACATTGGTGGATATCCTGGAGGGTAGGCACCTGGTTGAGGATAGCCCTGTGGGGGCATTCCTTGAGGTGGCATCGGAGGATAACCAGTTGGGGGCATTTGCTGTCCCTGAGCTCCTTGAACACCCTGAGCACCAGCTTGTGCGGGTGGAGGTGTCATTGGTTTTGGAGGTTGTACTTGAGCTGGTTTTTGACCCTGATTTGCGGCCGGATTGGTATTTTTTTGATCCATATGTTTTTATAGGCGTTAACTCTTATATTTTAGCCACATTTCAGGAATTCTTCAAGGGACATTTAATAGATTAGACAATTCATGGGATTGTTTATAGAATGTGACGGCTAATTAAATAAGGGCGATTAGCTCAGTTGGTAGAGCGTCCGCTTGACTTGCGGAAGGCCAGTGGTTCGAACCCACTATCGCCCACCAGAAAACTCTATGGAACAGCAAGACATAAGCCGTGAAGGAGTGACAATGGATAAGGCGTGGCAACTCGGAAGACTTTTTCGTCCGAAAAATAATCATGCCATCGCGAAAGTGGAAAAGTTTGCGAACATTGATATTCAGAAATTAAATGAACTCCTTGGCGCTAATTTTAAAGGTGTTATTCTTGATGTAGATGAGTGCATTTCGCCACATCATGAAGAGGTTTTAGATGAGAATGTCGATGCAATAATTGAAATGATAAATCAAGGGATTAAGATCGTAATTTTCTCAAATATGAAGCTGAGCGATAGATACGTTCCCCTGATTGCAAAAGTGAAGGAATCAACTGGATTTGAAATAAAAATCATCACAAGTAAACACGCCAAACCAGATCCACGAGGATTTGAAGAAAGCGTGGCGGCTCTAGAATTAAATGAAGGTGAAGATGTGCTTATGATTGGGGATAACTTCCTGACTGACGGTGGTGCAATCAGAGCAGGTATTCCATTCATTAAAGTGAAGCCAATTAAGACCGAGGGCGAAGGTATTAAGGGCGTAAAGAGATGGCCTCAGAGAGGGCTTAGAGCTACCTACTCCGGTGTATCAAATTTGTATGATTTATTAGGTCAGAGAAAGGTATTAAAAGATAAGGATTTCAGAAGAGAATAAGCCATTTTGAGATAGCAAGTCAGTGGTTGATTTTTTGGCGTTTTTGTTGTATAATGTTGTATTAGAAACAAAAACAAAAATGTCTAAAAGTAAGCTCTGGAGATTTAAAACATTCTTGATTGTAGCCATGCTGGTGCTGGTTGGTGTAGCTATTACGCCGGCAAGCGCAGTATATTTTTCTGATTCATTTAAAAAACCTGATAAACCGCAAGTATTAACAATTGTGGACACACTTTTTAATATTCCAAATCTAATTTCTATAAATCTGGAAAAACTAACTGGAGTAAGCAAGGTGGAATTAGCTTCTTTTGGTAAAACAAATATTTTAGAAAAATTTTAAGAAAATTTAATGTTTGGCTGCTAACTTATAGTTATTAACAAAATAACTATGAAGTTTAATTATTTTCTAGATTACTTATTTCCGCGAAAATGCTTTGGTTGTGGTACTGAAGATTCCTATTTGTGCAGCTCTTGCAGCAGTGAAATTAAGCTACTAAAAAGGCAGTGTTGCCCTCGCTGTAGGAGATATGAGGAAGATGGAAAGCCCTGCAGTAAAAGATGTGCGGAAGAATTCATTTTTGATCAGCTGCTTGTGTGCTTGGAATATGCAAAATCAAATTTAATCAGCAAAATGGTGGTGCAGTTTAAGTATAAATTTAGTGAAGACTTAGTTGGTATCCTTGGAAAAATCATGAAACATCAACTTGCCTGTTTTTCTCACAAGTTCAGAAATTCATCAGGAAACATTATTTTCATTCCTGTTCCTTTAAGTGAGAGGAGACTGAAATTTCGTGGTTTTAATCAATCACTACTTTTGGCCAAATACTTAAAAGATAGCTTCAATGATACAGAAATATATGATTGTATGAATAGAGAAAATGGAAGCGAGCAACAAGCTGGAAGGGCGCGAAATCAAAGATTGAAAAACTTGGAGAATAAAATATTCGTGAAAGAAAATTGGAATGAGAGGCTTCGCAATAAAAATGTGATATTGATAGACGATATCGCCACAACGGGAACAACACTAAATGAGTGTGCAAGGGCTCTAAAAACAGCTGGAGTAAATAAGGTGTGTGGACTAGTCTTGGCCAGAGGAAAATGATAGGATGTTATCATGAAAATTGGAATTGATGCATCTCGTTATAAACATGCCGAAGCGACCGGAGTGGAATGGTACAGCTGGCATATTATTAATGGGTTGATTGAAGAAATTACTGATTCAAAAGAAGATGAGATCGTTTTATATTCAAAAATTCCTCTAAATATTGGAAAGAAAAATGTGGTGAATAAATTGCTGGCGGCGAAGAGGCTTTGGACTCTGCGCTGTTTATCTAAAGAGATGTGGCAGAATCCTCCGGATGTTCTATTTGTGCCATCTCATACTTTGCCACTAAATTTACCGAAGAAAAGTGTGATAACTATTCATGATGTGGCATTTAGACATCTCAAAAATGTATATTCATTTTCTGAATATCATCATTTAAATTGGAGTACAAAAATGGCGGTAAAAAATGGTACGAAGATAATTGTGCCAAGTCAGGCGACAAAAGATGATTTGATAAAATTCTTCGCTTGTAAGCCGGAAAAAGTAGTGGTAATCCCCCATGGCTTTGAAAAACCAAAGGATGTGAATGAAGAAGAAGTGATGAATAATTCAGATATCTTCAAGTATTTTGGAATTAATAAAGAAACAAAGTATGCGCTGTTTGTTGGCAGGCTTGAGAATAAAAAAAATCTGGTAAAGCTTGTGGAAGCCTTCGCTAAGTTCTCTGAGAATAATCCTGATTATCAATTAATTTTGGCTGGAAAAAGAGGATTGGGTTTTGAGAAAATATTAAAAACTGTGAATAAATTTAAATTGGCGGATAAAGTAATTATGCCCGGTTATATTACGGAAGAGGAGAAAGCAGTTCTATATATGAATAGTAAGTTTTTTGTCTTTCCTTCTCTATATGAAGGGTTTGGTTTACCTCTGTTGGAAGCTTTTTATTATGGCAAGGCTGTGCTTTGTTCCAACAATTCTTCATTGCCGGAAGTCGGTGGAGAGGCTGCACATTATATAAATCCACAGAGCGCAGAGGAAATAGCAGAGGGCTTGGAAAAATTGGCTAATGACGAAACATACGTAAATGATTTAGTTAAGAAAGGTTCTGAAAGATTAAAATTATTTAACTGGAAAGAAGCTGTTAAAAAAACTTTATGGACAATAAGGGAATAGCTGCGGTATTTGAGGAGATTGGAAATATGCTGGATATAAACGGCGTAGATTTTTTCCGTGTAAATGCTTACAGAAAAGCCGCAAGAACTGTAGAAAATTTGGCAATTGATTTGAGGCAGGTTGTAGATAGAAATCCTCAAGAGTTAGACAAAATTCCTGGTATTGGGAAAGTGTTGAAAGAAAAAATTATAGAGCTAGTGCAGACAGGAAAATGCAAAGAACATGAAGAGATGAAAAGCAGTTTTCCTCCTGGTCTTTTAGAGATGATGAATTTACGTGGAGTAGGACCAAAAAAAATTAAACTGTTTTTTTCAGAATTAAAAATCACTAATATTAAGAAGCTAAAGGAAGCTGCAGAAAAGCATCAGCTTAGAGGTCTGGAAAAAATGGGTGAAAAAAGCGAAGAAGAGATTCTGAAAGCAATTGAAGAGTATGGCAGTTTTTCCAGCACTAGACACATCATTGATGAGGCTTTGCAAGAGGCAGAAAGCTACGTGGAATACATGAGAAAATGTGATGGCGTGCAGCAAATTCAATATGCCGGAAGCCTGAGAAGATGGCAGGAAACTATTGGAGATATTGATATTTTGGTAACAGTAAAAGATCCGGGGAAAAGTCACGAAAAAGTTATTAAATATTTCACCGAATATAGTGAGATTTTAAAAGTTGTTGCTGTCGGCGAAACCAGATCGGCTGTAATTCTTAAAAAAGGAATCAATGTTGATCTGAGAGTAGTGGCAGAAGAGAGTTTTGGAGCGGCTTTGCATTATTTCACAGGTGACAAAAACCACAATGTAAAGATTCGAGACCTTGCAAAAAAGAAAGGCTTAAAAGTAAATGAATATGGAGTTTTCAAAGGAGAGAAATCAATCGGTGGAAAAACCGAAGAGGAAATATTTAAAGCTGTGGGACTTCCATTCATCATTCCGGAACTGCGAAAAAATGATGGAGAAATTGAGTATGGATTGGAGCATAAATCCTTTCCTAAATTCATTGAATTGTCTGACATAAAAGCGGATCTTCATTGTCACTCAACATACAGTGATGGGAAAAACTCCATAGAAGAGATGGCGGGAGTTTTTATAAAGAAGGGATATCAATATTTTGCGATGACTGATCATTCTTCCATTATGGGAGTAACTGGTGGAATGGGAAGCAAAGAGATAAAACAACAATGGGAGGAAATTGAGAAACTAAATAAAAAACTGAAGGGTAAAATTCATATTCTAAAGGGATGTGAGGTAGATATTCTAAAAAATGGAGAATTAGATTTCAGTGATGATATTTTGAAACAATTGGATGTAGTGATTATAAGCGCTCATATGTTCAATAGAATGACGTATGAGGAACAGACTAAACGTCTGATTGCTGCTATTGAAAATCCATACTCAATGATACTCGCCCACCCTACCGGCAGACTTATCAATAAGCGCGCAGAAATGGAATTTGATATGGAGAAAATTATTGAAGCGTGTGTGCAAAATAAAGTCGCACTAGAAATAAATTCTAATCCAAGCCGCTTAGATTTAACCGATAAATACGTGAGAATTGCAAAGACTAAGGGCGCGAAGTTTGTGATTGATACAGATTCTCATGCTTTGGATCATACAGGCTTCATGAAATTTGGTGTCGGGATAGCGCGTCGTGGTTGGCTGACAAAAGATGATGTGCTAAACACCAGAAACCTTGCCCAGTTTGACACCTGGCTTTAGTAAAGTATAATCAGATCACTTAATTCCTAATATTTTCATATGAAAAAGTTATTAACTGGTTTAATTCTCATACCAGTTGCATTGATCGGATGCACAGGCCAAAAGCCAGAGAAAGATCGTTTTATCAACGCTACTAAAGACATCACATGCTTGGTTCTAAAAGCTACTGATTTATTTGACCCAGCTTTGGAAAAGAAATCTAAAGATATTTTCAAGGACTATGGTTTCAATCCTGAAGATGATAAAGAGATGCAGACACTTGCTGATAAATATAAAGATGATGCTGACGTGAAGACAGCAGTAGAAGGTGCAGTGAAAGAATGCGGCGGAGCTGACCTCACAAAGAAATTGGAGGGATTAACAGATGCTGTAGCTCCAGTTACAGATGAAAAAACTGAAGTGAAGACAGATGCTAAGACTGAAGTAAAAACAGACGAAGCAGCTAAGACTCCAGCAGCTAAAAAATAGTTCTGAGCTTGTTTAAGATCTGAAATTTAAGTAAATTGAAGGGCGACAAGGTGTCGCCCTTTTTTATTCCTCATTATCATATGAAGGTAGCAATTGTACATGATTTTCTGCTCAAACTAGGAGGTGCCGAAAGAGTTGTAAAGACTCTTGCGGATATCTTTCCCAAGGCTCCAATTTATACTTTATTATATGATGAAAAGGCTACCGGGCATGTCTTTCCAAAAGAAAGAGTTAGGACTTCTTTCTTGCAGGATTATCCTGAATTTATTCGCAAACGTTATCGTTTTCTGATTCATAAAATGCCAAGGGCAATTGAGGAACTCGATTTAGACGAATATGATTTGGTTATTAGTTCCAGCACTGCTTTTTCGCACGGACTAATTACAAGTTTAAAAACGAAACATATTTGTTATTGTCACTCCCCTATGCGCTACGCATGGGATTGGGCGAATGAATATAGAGAAGAAAATAATTTAAATGGTTTAAAAGGTTTATTGTATGCGCCATTAATTAAATACTTGAGAGAATGGGATAGAATAGCGGCAGATAGACCGGATATGTATATTTCCAATTCAATGAATGTTCAGCAGCGTTTAAAAAAATATTACCAAGAAGATAGTGAAATAATTTATCCTCCCGTAAATGTGGAAAGATTTAGAGCAACTGGACATAGTGAAAATTACTTTCTGATAGTCTCAACATTAACTCCGTATAAAAAAATTGATCTTGCCGTGCAACTTTTCAATAAGATAGGCCGTAAACTCGTGATTATCGGCGATGGTCCACACAGAAAATATTTAGAAAATATTGCCGGTGAAAATATAGAATTTCTTGGATTCAAAGATGATAGAACGGTAAAGGAATATATGGAAAACTGTCGGGCACTTATCTTTCCCGGGGAAGAAGATTTCGGCATTACTCCGGTAGAGGCTATGGCCTGCGGGAAGCCTGTTCTGGCTTATGGGAAAGGAGGTGTGACAGAGAGTGTTATTTCCGGAAAAACCGGTGAGTTCTTTTTTGAACCAAATGTAGAATCAATGGAGGACGGACTGGCTAGATTGATGTACAATGAAAAGTTTTATAAAGCTCAAACTATACGTCGCCACTCTTTCGAATTCTCTCGAGAAGTTTTTGAGAGAAAGTTGATGCAAAAAATTCGCAAGTTATGCTAGTATGCAGTTCCACTAAGTAATCATATGGAGGAAATCTCTTTGTATCGTAAATATAGACCACATAATTTTGACAACCTAGTTGGCCAAGATCATGTGAAAATTACTTTAATGAATGCCTTTAAATCTGGGCATGTTTCTCATGCTTACTTATTCACAGGGCCACGTGGTACCGGAAAAACTTCTACAGCTAGGCTTTTAGCTAAAGCCCTGAATTGTACCAATTTAAAAGATGGATTTGAGCCATGTGGTGAATGCGAATTGTGCAAAGAAATTGGGGAAGGCAGGCTTATTGATTTGATTGAAATAGATGCAGCTTCAAATAGAGGTATTGATGAGGTTCGCGATTTGAAAGAAAAAATAAATTTTGCTCCAACGAGATCAAAAGTAAAAGTATATATAATCGATGAGGTGCACATGATGACTAAGGAAGCTTTCAACGCTTTACTTAAGACTTTGGAAGAACCACCTGCTCACGCATATTTCATACTAGCAACAACTGAAGCTCACAAGATCCCTGAGACTATTATTTCTCGTTGTCAGAGGTTTGATTTTAAAAGGATAACTCATAAGGCCTTGATGACAAGACTAGGCTATATCGCTCAATTAGAGGGCATTGTTGCAGAGGATCAAGCCTTGGAGGCAATAAGTAAATATGTAGACGGTGGACTCAGAGATGCTATTGGATTGCTTGAGCAATTAACTTTAGACAATAAATTAAATTTAGAAAGAGTGCAGGGATTGTTGGGAATTAGCGGATTGAGTTTGCTGGAAAATATGTATGGAGCATTGATGGATAATAAGACCAAGGAAGCACTATCAATTGTGAATGAATTACATATACAAGGAAGCGATTTTAGACAATTCTCTCACGAGTTTATAGACTTATTGAGAAATAAAATGTTGGAAGCTATGAACGCTGATAATAGAAGAAATGTAGCCAGAGCAATCAAAATGATTGAAGTTTTTCAAAAGGCTCAGCTTCGTCTGGATTCTGATATACCACAGCTTGCTTTGGAAATTGCTGTAATTGAACTAACTAATAACTTGGAAGAATTTCAAACTTTGAGGGTGGAAACCAGAGTAGAGCAAAAACCTGCAGAGGCGACTAGCGAAAAAGCTCCGTTGAAAGCTGCAGAAAAACTTGTGGAAAGAATAAAAGAAGTCAGCACTGCTCCAATAGATTTGACCATGGAGAATATTCTCAAAAACTGGCCAAGAGTTGTGGAGAGAATTAGAACTCCGTCTCTAAGAAATTCTCTTAAGAATGGAAAACCTGTGAGTCTAGATGGCGCAGAATTGACTTTGCAATTCGCTACTAATTTTCACAAGGACAAAGTATTCGAATCAGCTCATCGCATAGAGCTAGAAGGCGTAATGGAAGAAATATTCAAACACGGTGTAAAGGCTGCTTTTTTAGTAAAAGCCGTAGAGATGAAATCAGTTGTAGCGGATGAATATGAGCCAGTTAGAGAAAGAGCTCCTGATCCAACTCCTCCAGCTGAAGATTCTAGCGCTGTAGATGAAGCGTTGGAAATTTTTGGAGGACAGGTGATGGAATAAATTAACCCAAAAGTTTTTTAAACTCAGATTCATCAATAATATTGATACCAAGTTCCTGGGCTTTTTTAAGTTTGGATCCTGCCGCTTCTCCGGCTACAAGATAGTCAGTGTCTTTACTGATAGAAGAATGGATTTTCCCACCTTTTTGCTTAATTAAATCCTTGGCTTGATCACGAGTAAAATCCACTAGCGTTCCCGTAAGTACGAAACTTTTTCCGGCTAAAGCTCCTGTAGAATCTAAAGTTGTTGTAGTGAGAATAATTCCAACTGTTGAGAGTTTTTCAAGATACGCCTGATTCTTTTCGTCATTGAACCATTCATGCAAAGTCACACCAATTTTTTCACCTATGCCATCAATGTTCTCAATTTCATCAATAGTGAAAGTTTTTACTATTTCCAAAAGATCATGAATATTAAAATTCATTTTATCTTGAAGGTGAGCAACAATAAATTTAGCGAAATCATAACTACTCTGCTCTCCTAGGTAGCGAATTCCCAGAGCAAATAAGAAGCGTTCTAGGGCTATAGTCTTTGAATTTTCAACACTTGTGAACAAATTATTTGTACGCTTCTCCTGGAACAATTCCAATCCCATTACATCCTCTGGTTTCAAAAGAAAAATATCAGCAGCATCGCGAATTAATCCAGCTTCAAGGAATTGATTCACTAATTTTTCTCCAAGCCCATCAATATTAAAAGCCTTCTTAGAAACAAAGTGAATAATCCCCTCTTTTTCACGAGCAAAACAATTTTTATTGGTACAATAATAAGCTGATTCATCTTCTCTTCTCTCTATTGGTGAGCCACAAACTGGACAATTTTCGGGGAAAATAAATTCCTTTTCGTTGCCGGTGCGAAGATCTTTTATTACTTCAACTACTTCTGGAATTACATCTCCGGCCTTTTGAATAATGACAGTATCACCTATGCGAATATCTTTTTTACGAATCTCATCTTCGTTGTGAAGTGTAGCTCGAGAAACAGTACTTCCAGCTACTAAAGTTGGGGTCATTACGGCAACTGGAGTGACAGCTCCTGTTCTACCAATTTGCAAAATAATATCGAGAATTTTACTGCTAACTTGAGCAGCGGGAAATTTATAGGCAACGGCAAAACGTGGAGCCTTAGCGGTAAATCCCATCACCTTTTGCTGTTCGAGATCGTTTACCTTAATTACTATTCCATCAATTTCAAATGGCAAACTTTCACGTTTTTTGTGCCAAAGGTCGCAAAATTTTATTACCTCATCTATGTTTGGAAATTTCTTATAGCTGGCGCAAATTCTAAGACCCTGGTGCTGTAAAGATTTCAAAACATCTTCCTGAGTTTTGATATTTTCATGCAAAGTATTGCGATCAATGTGATAACAAAACATGTCTAGTTTGCGGCTGGCTGAAACCTGAGGATCGAGCTGGCGTACTGATCCAGCTGCGGCATTTCGAGGATTAGCAAATGGAGGTAAATCATTAGCGGCCTGAGACAAATTCAGTTCTTCAAAACTCTTCTTTGGCAAATAGACTTCACCCGAAACTTCCAGATCAATTTCTTCATTCAATTTCAGGGGGATGGATTCAATAGTTTTTATAGTGTGGGTAACGTCTTCTCCGGTTTTACCATCTCCCCTAGTCAAAGCACGGACAAAAAGGCCTTTCTCATATTGGATAGTGATATTTAAACCATCAATTTTGAGTTCACAGACAAATTCCATCGGAGTTGAAACCAACTTTTTTATTCTTTCGGACCAATCCCTAATCTCCTCAGCAGAAAAAACATCAGCCAAACTCATTTTAGGAGTCGTGTGAGTTTGCTCCTTAAACCTACTAGAAAGGACACTTCCGACGCGCTGAGTCGGCGAATCGGGAGTAATAAACTCCGGAAATTGAGTTTCTAAGTCAATGAGTTCTCTTTTTAGAGAGTCTCTAACAGATTCGCTGACTTCGGACTGATCTAAAACAAAGTATTTGTAGTTCAAATCCTTTATTTTCACTTTCAGTTTTTCTATACGAATTTTAGCCTCGTTTTGATCCATAGTAGCGGTCTGGCGTGTTGATTTATCTCCTTGATTCTGCTATAATTATGAGATTAATTCAAATGATTATGGCACCAGACGGTATACAACCAGAAATAAATCAAAGTTTAGACCCAGCTCCAAAAGCTGAGGAAGTTATGTCTAATGCTGATGCGGCACTTGTTGAACATTCTGATAAACCTGCAATGAGCTTGGTGACGCCTGCAGATAAGGCAAAACCTGCTGAAGCTCCGAAGGCTCCTGATGCTCCAAAGCCAACTGAACCTGCAAAACCTGCTGAAGCTCCAAAGGCTCCTGAAGCCCCAAAAGCCCCTGAAGTAACTGCAGATAATCCAGAAGGTCTACCAAAGAATGAATGGGCCGACAGTTATTATGCTCTAAAAAAGCAGCTTGAAGATTATCCGGAGATGAATGGCCCATTAATGACTTTTGCACTACAGGCATTGAGATTGGCAGCGAAGTATGCAAAATATGCGGACATGGTTCCAGGAGTATTTGCTAAAAGTGTAGCAGACTCAGACGTAAGCATGGAAAAAGAAAAAGCTGAAAAATTGGCGGAAGCTCATTTGAAGCAGAAAACGAAGGAAGAAAAAGAGAAAACTGAAGCTGATGTAAAAAAATCATTAGTAGAACTTGAAGCCGCTGAGAAGCTAGCAAAACGTACATTTGGAGCTGAAAAAGCCTCAATTAAATTTGCTACAAGAACTCTATGGAATAATGACGATTTTGAAGATGCAAAAACCCTGTCTGCAAGTTTACTAAATACATCTAAATTTGGAGAACCTCTGTATAAACAGAAAACACCGGAAGAAATTTCACAGCTCAAACCTATTCCAGAAGGTACTCTGATTGTATTTATTCCAAATATGAAGAGTGCAGAAAAAGTTGTTGCATATGCGACAGGAGTCGGAGATGAATTTAAATACTATGATGTGGAAAATCCAGCTAACCCTATACAAACTTTTAGGTTTAACGATAAGGATTCCGTAATTAAAAAGACCGGCGTTCAGACTCTGATGATTTTGGCTCCTAATGTTCAATCATATAAAGATGCCAA
Organism: Candidatus Peribacteria bacterium; assembly: GCA_943357285.1. GTDB lineage: Bacteria > Patescibacteriota > Gracilibacteria > UBA1369 > LOWO2-01-FULL-3 > JACRIB01. The sequence goes on from CALRGJ010000011.1 coordinate 25,189, forward strand.
GGAAACACTTAGCAATGAAGGTATAGAAGCAAAAGCCAATCAAGCCATCGAGAAGATGAAAGCTGATAATGAATCTATGGCTAAGGATATAGCCGAAAACAAAGCTAACCCCAATGACACTAAATTGGCAGATATCAAAGCAAAAGCTCTTAAAAACTTCACAGAAGCAGATGCCAGTTATAAGAGAATGTTGGAGAAATCAAATTCCGAGGAATACAATGTTAAAACATTGGAGGATGCTGAAAAGGTTGCAAAAGCCAAGTCTGAGGCACCAGTTTCTACAGATAAAGATAAAGCAGATTACGCTGAGGCTAGTAGAAAAAAGTTAGAGGCGATAAAATTCCAAGACAATTTACCTAAGTTTAAGGAAATAAGAGATGCAGCTAAGAAAAACTGTGATGATGTTGGTGTTGAGACAGCCAAACCTACAGAACCTGCTGCCAAGGTTGAGCCAGCGGCTCCAGTTATACAGAGTGCACCTGCGCCAGAAGTACAAGCATCTGTACCTGTAATGACACAGCCTCCGGTTGCAGCAGAACCAAGCAAAGAAGCGAAAGCTGCGTGGGAAACAGTGAAGGGATGGGCTGGTAGTGTTTTAAATCTTTTCAAAACTAAATAACCGATTGTTTTTAAACTCAAATAGCATAAAATAAAGAAGATGGCAGATACAACAACAACGACATCAACAACAACACAAGGCGCATCAGTAGGCGGTGCAATGCTTGGCCAGAAGGGAGTGAAGCAAGGCATGGCTGGAAATGATGGTATTGTCGTGGATAAAAATAAATCACAAGAGCAGTACATTGCAGATGCAGAAGCCAAATATATTATCCCTGCGATAGTCAGAGAAAAGTTTCCAGACCTCGTGAAATTGATCTACGAAACCGAATCAATGAACGAAGAAGAGCGCGAATATTGGTTACAAATTATGCCAATTATGAGCGAAGACCAAATTGTTAAATTTAGAGAGATTTTGGTAAATGAAAGAGACCAATTAGCTAAGCTTGATAAGGAATACAATCATGAGATGAGCAAGATTGATAATAAAGCTCCTGTTCAACCTTTGGACGAGACTAAACGTTTGGAGGAAATAAACAAAATCAAGACAGCTGAGGCTGCTCAAAATAAGAAGGAAACTGGAGAAGAGGAAGCTCTACTTGGACAGCTCAATAGCCTTTAAATAAGGCTTTATTCTATGGCCTTGCCGTTTTTGCCTACCAGTTTTGCCGTAACTATTAATCTTTTCAAATTAGTTCCGACCGGAGTACAAGTAATTAGAGTAATACGATCATCAGGAGTCTGCTTTAAAATTTCAATATTATCAGGCATAACAATCTTGATATCATTTACTTCATATACATATTTATCTTGATTGAAGTAAACTACTATTCTGTCTCCTTTCACTACATCATGAAGGAGGGCAAAAACATCTTTAAATTTACCTGGATCCCATGGGAAATATGAACTATGTCCTGTAACAACCACATTACCTGTTTGGCCAGGTAGACTAGTTCCAGGATAATGAACTACTCCATCTCTAAGTGCCTTCTGCATTTCATTTTCAAGCGCCTCCCAATCACGTTTAATTAAACTCTCACTGCTAACCTTTACGATAGGTATATTCTGGTCAATTCGTGGAATAATAATACGATCATCAGATGGAGATATCTCCATTTCCAATGGTGGAATTTGTCTTTTTTGTATTGTGGGATCGCTACTAGTTTGAAGATTTTGATTATTATAAATAACAGGTTTATTCTCAACTAATTGGGTTAATGGACTAGTTTTATCTGAACCAAACCAATTGTTCAATTGCTTGTTTGCAATCTGATAATAAGCGGACCAATTTAATACTAAGAATCCTACAACTAGAATTACAAAACTTACCGCCAATTGACGTCCGGCATCTTTTAGGACTGTTTTCAAATCTCTTTTCTCCAGGTATGAATCATCCTCTTCCTTATGATCATGTAGGTGAGCAGAATGATGAAGAATAGCAGCTGGAGCAACATTAACAGATAAAGGCGCATCCAAATGAAGCTTAAAATGATGATCTTTTCTTAGATCGTCCTCCTTGAATTTAGGGGTTTCTTCGCTCATTTAAATGTTTAAAATCTTCTCATTATACCTGATTTGGGGTTATTTTTCAATCTAAAGACCCTAAAAGGATGAATATGGCTAAAATTTGCCTAAATCAGACTATTCTGGCATACTTAAAGTCACATTTTCATAGAAATCATGGCCACTATTTCTTACGAAAAATATTTCAGCATCTCCGCAATAACGGATCAAATAAAGACTTATTTGGCAAATTTTGATGTAAAAAAATTCATAAAATCTTTTGAATTTGCCGAAGAAGCTCATCGTGGACAAATTCGCAAAGACGGAAAAACTCCATACATAGCCCATCCTATGGAAGTGGTAAGGATACTGATGTCAATTCATGCTGATGAAGATACTCTTATCAGTGCCATTCTCCATGATGTACCTGAGGATACAACAAGAACTATAGAAGATGTTAAGGCCGCTTTCGGAGACAAGGTGGCTTTTTTGGTTGATGGTGTGACTAAACTTTCAAAAGTTCACTATCAGAATGACATGCCCCAGCACCAAGTAGAGTCATTAAAAAAACTCTTCCTACATAGCGGTGAAGACCTGAGGGTGATTTTGATTAAACTGGCTGATCGTCTTCATAACATGAGAACACTCGGCAATTTGAAGGATAATAATAAGAGATTACGTATTTCTCGGGAGACTCTAGAAATTTATGTACCAATTGCCAATTTGCTTGGCATTCAAGAATTGAAATCACAGCTGGAAGATTTATGCTTCAAATATATCTACCCTGCTGAATACGATAATTTAGAAAAAAATCGCAAAAAAAGCAATAATAGAAGAGCTCAATTATCTAAAGATTTCAGCGACGCCTTAGAGGAGTGCTGCAAAGAAAACAGCATAGAAGTGAAAGTTGATAGAAAAAACAAAAGTTTATATAGCATCTATAAAAAAATATCCGCGATTGGAAAATCTGCTGATGATATTGATGATAGAATTGCAGTAAAAATTAGCGTAAAAGATGTGAAAGACTGCTATCACGTTCTTGGAGTAATTCACAGTAAATTTGTTCCGATTAATGACAGATTTAGAGATTACATAGCTAATCCAAAAAGTAATGGATATCAAAGTCTTCATACCACAGTATTTGGTGTAGATGGAGTGATGACGGAGATTCAGATAAAAACTGAAAAAATGGATTTTGATGCGGATTACGGAATTGCCGCAAATTTCTTCGAAGACAATAATCCAATATCTGACGAGAAACGTTCAAAATGGGTAAATAAAATTCTAGAAATGGAAAATCATCAACAAAATAGTGATGACTTTTTACACAACATAAAAGCTGATATTTTTGAAGATAGAATATTCGTATTTACACCTAAGGGTATGCCGATTGATTTACCTAAAGGAGCTACCGCCTTAGACTTCGCATATTCAATACACAGTGACGTAGGAAATTACGCTTTGAAAGCAGATATAAGCGGTAAGATGAAACCAATAAGTGCCACACTAAGAACTGGAGATGTCGTGAAGATATTGGTTGCAAAAAGACCTGCGGCTGAACTCTCCTGGTTATCTTTGGTAAAGACAAATGCTGCAAAAAATAAGATTCTTGAATATTTCAAAACTGTTAACAAAAGTAAGAAAATTTCTGAAGGCTTCAAATTACTTCAAAAGGAGTTTGATATTGCGGGACTTGGACTGGTGGAAAACATTAATTTCAAAAAATTAATCTCAAAAATAAGGGATTTAAGCAGTCAAAGTTACGAGAATAAACAAGAAATATTCGCAGCTATTTCTGAAGGGAAAATCCGCACATCAGATATATCAAGATATGTAGCAAGTTCATCATTTAAAAAAGTCGATGGACAACCAGTAAGAGTAAATCTTCGCATTGTGGCAAAAAATAGATTTGGACTACTTAGAGATATTTCCGAAGTTTTATACAAAAATGTTTTAGATATATTTAGTTTGAAAGGATGGGCATCAAAGTATGAAGTAGATGCTTTTTTTAATGTAGAAATTCTTGTGCCAGATCTTGAAACCATTAGTCATATATTTGATGAATTGGAACAAGTAGATGGAGTGACCGGGGTATATAGACTATCTGGTCGTGGAATTTTATTATTTAGTATTGCAGCTTCATTAACAGCCCTTATTTGGATTGGCCATGGATTTATAATCAAGCTAATAACTCTTTCCCCTCTCGGCTTAGATCATCCTATGTTGGCTGATTTCGTGATTTATTTAGGTTTGTTGATTCTGATAATAGCGGTTTTGTTTATGAGAAATTTGGCTCAAAAATACTTTCCGCTCATGAGAAAAAAGAAACTGCTTTGGATACTCACTTTCATAATTCCAGTGGCGGCGACAATAGTTCTTTTCGAAGAGACACTTTATTTCGACCTACATTTAAGCTGGATCACCACGCTAGTGGAAATATGCTTTATTTACGTTTATCTTCTAGTAAGTTATGTGAACTACAGAAAAACTATGAAGCAAACTTAAAGTGCATTACGTCTCCGTCGCGAACGACGTACTCTTTTCCTTCGAGTCCCATTTTCCCCTGCTCTCTAGCTCCAGCCTCTCCATTGTACTTCACGAAATCTTCCCAGAAAATCACCTCAGCTTTCACAAAACCCTTTTCGAAATCTGTATGAATTACTCCTGCTGCTTGTGGAGCAAGTGTGCCTTTTCTGATTGTCCAAGCACGAGTTTCCATTTGTCCCGAGGTAAAATAAGTCATCAAACCCAAAGTGTTGTAGGCTGATCTAATTAAATGATTCAAACCAGTTTCCTTGATATTCAAATCTTTCAGATAATCTCCCACCTCGGCTTCATTTAGTTGACCTAATTCTTCTTCGAGCTTGGCACAAATTGGAATAATTTTTTCTTGATCTGTAACTCCAAGAATTTCAGCATATTTAGCTACATCAATATTTTCCAATTCTGATTCTGGAACGTTTATTATGTATAAATTTGGCTTCATTGTAAGAAGATGCAAATCATTCAAGGCATCTTTTTCTTCATCAGTAAGTTCGATATTAATAGCTAAAGTTCCAGCTCTCATTCCATTCAAAACCTTATTCAATAATTCAGCGTAAGCCTTTTTATCCTTGTCTCCAGATTTTGCGTCAGAATCAGCTTTTTTAGCACGATTTTCCAAAGTCTGAATATCGCAAAGTAGAAGTTCTGATTCAATCACCTCTTTATCTAACTTTGGATCAATTCCACCATGCACATGAGTAATATTCGGATCATCAAAAATTCTCACAACGTGTCCAATTGCATTACATTCTCTGATATGAGAAAGAAATTTATTACCAAGTCCTTCTCCCACACTTGCTCCTTTTACCAAACCAGCTACATCAACAAACTCCACCACAGCAGGAAGTATTTTTTCAGAACCAGAAACCTTTGATAACTCTTGAAGACGATGATCTGGCACCTCAACAATTCCCACATTCGGATCAATAGTACAGAAAGGATAGTTTGCAGCATTGGCACTTTTAGTACGAGTAAGAGCATTGAATAGTGTAGATTTTCCCACGTTTGGTAGTCCGACGATGGCGATTTTGAGAGACATGTGGATTAGTTATTTGATTTGAGAATCTTTTTTAGTTCTTTAATAGTCAATTGGCCTGGTGCAGTGCTGTCTTTCTCTTCCAGAGGCGCATACATTAAATAATTACCAAGTAAATGTCCAGTAATCCTAGTAAGACGACCTGGTTCTCCCATACAGATACAAATAGCTTTTTTACCATCCTTGGTTAAATGGCTCAGAAAACTAAGCATTTTCAATGAATCAACAAGTGAGTTAGCAGTAGTGACAAGCTTCGCAATATCAGCACCTTTTGTAAACATTGTTTTTGCTAGCGATTCCAGCTCATTTTTCTCAGGAGTTTTTTTAAAATTGTGGCTCGAGATAATTAGCTGAATTTTCGGAAATTTTTTCTTAATATTTTTTAAAATATTATTGTCGGTCGCCACATCGAAATCTATGCACTTAATGTTTTCAAAAGTTCTCAAAAGTTGCTCAATTTTTGCTATATCAATTTTCGTTACTTTATACAGCAAATCTTTCTTAGATTTTTTCTTAATTAGAAGCATGTTCAATTCATTGAGATCAATGATTTCATCAAACCAAATCTCAACAAGGTCAGCTTCCTTTTCCGCTTTCTGAAGCCTTAAAAGAACATCCTGACTTTTAGACTGATTGATTGGAATACAAAGCTTCATACACCTAATCTATAAAAAAATGACCCATGTAGCAAATTATAATAAGCTAATGAGTCATTTTTTCAGATACCTCTTGAGAGGCAAAGCCTTTCAAAAGAATATCAGAGGGTTGCTTTCTATAGGATCCGAAGATTCTAGAGGAAGCGATGCAAGAGGGATAAAGTCTTGGGAGATAAAATCGTGTGATTCAACCACCCCCGACTCAGTCTCAATTGCAATATAATAATACCATTTTTTAGCCGAAAAATCAAGGCCTTGTACTTCATTTTCCTATAAAGCTTAGTATAATTTTTGACCAGTGGTGCACAAGTACCATTTTAATAATTAACCAAAAACAATATGAAGAAATTCATTGTTAGCCTAGCTACAGTTAGCATGGCTGCTCTTCTCTTCACAGCTTGCAACGGCGGTGAAACAACTCCAGCTAAGACTGATGCTACTACAGTAACTCCAGACGTTAAGACTGAAGTTAAAACTGATGCAACTACTCCAGCTACTACAGAAGTAAAGACTGAAGTTAAAACTGACGCTAAAGTAAAATAATTACTTTCGTGTTTAAAACTAAAAGACCTCGCCTTGGCGGGGTCTTTTTAGTTCCAGTAGGAATGAGAAATTATTGTAAGAGCTCGTCGCTGACCAATAATGGATCGGCAACCTTTGCAGTTTCTTCACGAATTGATCGATGTGAGCGATCATGACGCAGACCGGCAATTTGTTTTTTTATTTGTGCTACTAACCTATCTTTTGATAAATCTACCGCTCTGGTTATTTGATGACTGGCTTCTGTGGCCATTAAAGTTTTTGTCGGCATTGTGAGACAGAGCTCCACCTGAAACGCATCATGCTTATTAAATTTTTCAATAGATACTTTGAGTAGAGTGGCGTCCTGAGAAAACTTAGTTAAGAGCTGTTCTATTGCTGGAACCTTTTGGTTAACGTATTCGACGAAAGATCCTTCTTCTTTTTTGTTTAGATTTTTCTGAAAGAAAGTGATTTCCATAAGCCAAATTGTTAAATGATACAACTAAGCAACTTCTATTATAGCACTATGGAAATTGAGCGCAATTTGATAGAATCGTTTTAACATGATTAATATTACCCAGACAAAAAGATTATTGGCTCCTGAATTGGTTAAACGATTTGAGACAAGCTACAACCAATTTGTGCTTGAAAATATTCTAAAAGGTTTTGTAGTCGAGCGCTCACCTGTTATCAGAATAAATACCCTGAAAACAGATAAGCAAGCTATGATGAATACTTTCAGAGAAATGAATGTAAGATTTGAAAGAATCCCCTTTTTGCCTGATTCATTAATTATCATGAATCAGAATGAAAAGTATTTCGAGAAATTGCCGATGTACATCAAAGGAGAAATTTATTTTCAAGGTATATCTTCTCAATTGCCACCTCTTTTTTTGGATCCTAAGCCTGGAGAGAAGGTTTTGGATATGTGTGCAGCCCCCGGATCAAAGACCACTCAAATGGCCATTCAAATGAAGAATGAAGGGCAGATAGTGGCCAACGAGAAAGATCAAATACGTCATGAAAAATTGAAATACAATTTAGCGAAACAAGGAATTAAGATTGCTGAAACAATTCAAGGAGATGGAGGAGAGTTAGGTGAAAAATATGCCGGATATTTCGATAAAGTGCTTCTGGATGCACCGTGTTCGGCAGAAGGAAGAATGAATATGGAGGAACCAAGGACTTATAAATTTTGGTCTGAAAAAGTGGTGGGTCAAAACGCAAAATTACAGAGAAGACTTTTTAGGTCAGCGGTGAAGGTATTGAAGCCTGGTGGAATATTAGTTTACTCTACTTGTACGCTTGCTCCTCAAGAAAATGAGATTCTGGTAAAGGGTGAGCTGGAAGAGTTCAAAGGAGTGATCGTACAAGAAAAAATTGATTTGGATTTCAAATTTAAATTGCCTCTGTTTGAAGGACTGACAGGTATGGTAAAAGCCATGCCAAGCAAAATTTCAGAGGGCTTCTTTGTGGCAAAGTTTAAAAAACTTTAATTATTTGCTGCGTAGACTAAGAAGCGAGGATAGGAAGAAAACAAGAATAGCAATTAGTGTGATTGTTCCCCCACTGGCCCAGCCTAAATAGTATGCAGCAAAAAGTCCGGAGATTACTGAAAAAACAGAAATGAACACGGAAATTATCAAAGTTTTCAAAAAGCTTTTTTTGAATTGCATTGCAGCTATTACTGGAATAACCATGAGCGCTCCCACAAGTAGTATTCCTACAATTCTCATTGAAAGTGAAACTATAATTGCAGCCAACACCACAAGTACTTGATTGAGTCTGCGCACAGGCAAACCGCTCACGATTGCTAATTCTTCATCGAGAGAAATGGCAAAAAGCTGGCGATAAATTAAAAGGATAGTTATTACAACTACTAAGCCAAGTCCTAAAATAAGTTTTAAATCTGTTGGTGTCACGGTAGCAATGCTGCCAAAAAGTACACTTGAGAGATTTAAATTTATTCCTTTTGATGCGCTGATCAGCACTGAGGCAAGAGCGAGACCACCCGACAGAAAGATAGCCAGGCCGGCTTCGCCCAGGACCTTACCGGAGCTGCGTAATTTCTCTACAGTAAGTGCAGTGGTGATAGACAAAGCAAGTGCGGCCAAAACTGGCTGTAGGCCTAATAGAGAAGCTCCAGCTACACCGGCTAGAGATACATGTGCCAAAGTATCAGCCATAAAGGAATATCGACGAGTTACCAGAAAAATTCCAACTAGTGGCGCAATGATAGCTATGGCAAAACCAGCCACGAAAGCTCTGACCATGAAATCGTAATTAAATATTTCAAGCATGGTCGTGGTGGTGATGGATAATTGTCTTATCTGAGCCGTAAAGTGCGTTCAATATTTCCTTACTGTTATGTTTCATATCTTCGTGTTTGCATGTGGAAACCAATTCCCTATTCAGACAAAGAACGGAATCAACTTCCTTAGCTACCGCCTCAATATCATGAGAAACTATAATAATAGTCATCCCATGCCATTGATTTAAATCTTTCAAAAGTGAGTAAAAATTTTTCGTAGCTTTCATGTCTACACCTGTTGTGGGCTCATCAAGAATCAAAATTGATGGCTCGGAAGCGAGAGCTCTGGCAATGAAGACGCGCTGTTTTTCTCCTCCCGATAAATCATCAATTGAACGATGACGAAATTTTTCAACGTCGGTATCGAGCATGGCGGTTTCGATGGCTTTTAGATCTGATTTCCTGAAGTGACCACCAATTCCGATATTGCTTAATCTTCCACTGGTTACTACTTCTTCCACAGTGGCAGGACATTGAATATTTGCTTGAACAATGCGTTGAGGGACATAGCCGATTTTCCCTTTACGGCGTGCTTTTTCCGGAGTGAGTCCATGAATACGCACTTTACCTTTTTGAGAAGAAGTGAGTCCGGTAATTAATTTCAAAAGCGTAGTTTTTCCGCCGCCGTTTGGTCCTATAAGTCCTACATATTCACCCTGCTTTATTTCAAAGGAAACATTCTCCAGAATTCTAGTATTCTGATAAGAAAACGATAGCGACTCTACTTTTATTGCTGTTTCTTTTATTTGCATTGCATTGCTGTTCGTAAATTTTTGAGATTTTCCTGCATGAGAACTAAATAGTCCTTACCCATCTTGGAATCTTCTTTAGTCAGACCTTCTATTGGATTCAAAACTAGAGACTTAGCACCAACTTCCTCTGATATTGTGTCTGCTAATTTTGGGCTTACCAGTGTCTCAAAGAAAATATATTTAATATTATTTTTCTTTGCCAGATCGGAAAGATTTGCGAGACTTTTTGGTGATGGCTCCTCTTCTGGAGAGATGCCTGCAATCGGGAAGCTCTCAAATCCATACTGTGCAGACATATAGTGGAATGCGTCGTGAGACGTGATAATTTGTTTCAATTTACATTCCTTTAATCCTTCTCTGAATTCCCTATCAAGCGCCTTGAGATCATTCATAAGCCCTGCAGCATTGAGTTTATACTTCGCAGCATTCATAGGATCAGCTTGAATAAAAGCATCACGAATCACCTCCACTTCCGATGAAAAATTTATTGGATTCAACCAAACATGCGGATCAGGATTTGTAGAATTTCCCATTTCAATTTTGCTTGTTGCTTTGACAGCTATCGTATCGTTTAGATTTGCAAAAACATTATCAGCCCAAGCATCTATTCCATATCCACTCATTATAAATATTTTGGAATCACTAACTACAGCAAGATCTTGAGGTGTAGGCTCGTAGTCGTGTGGCTCCACTCCCCCAGGAGTAATTTGGGTAACTTTCACTAATTTACCTCCAACTTTTTGAGAAATATAAGCTAGCGGATAAAAGCTGACAGTCACATTCATTGGCTCAGGCTTTTCATTGGTTGGACGAGGATCTTTCACGGATGAACATCCCGTTAAAGCTAGAATCAACATTGTTGCAAAAAATTTCTTCATATTAGTTTTATTTATTACAAGTGGCGCATTTTCCTAAAAATTCAAAGTAGTGATTTTGAATCTTGAAATTAGGATTTTTAGCGCGAATAGATTTAATAAAATCGGTATCGTCCAGATGAATTTCTTCTACTTTATGGCATTTTTCACAGACTAATTGATGATGACAATGTTGCTCTTTTTTACATTCGAAATCTTTGCAGCAAAGGTATCCATTTTGTTCTTTGATAAAATGAACGAGGCCGAGTTTTTGGAAAGCTGCGAGAATGCGATAGGCGGTAGAAGTATCAATTGGGGTTTTCATTTTCTTTGACTCTGCCGCTATGTCATAAGCATTAAGACTCTTCTTTGATTTGGCTAA
>CALRGJ010000012.1 GCA_943357285.1 Candidatus Peribacteria bacterium
CTTAGCACAAAGTGCAATAAGTTTTGTTGAATTAAGAATGTCTAAGTTACGAATATTTTTGAATCCAACTTTTAGAAGTTTAGCGCTTAATTCAGGTTTTAAATTGAGTTTGCTTAGAGCTCCTTCGCATCTGTAGGCTGTAGTAAACCAAAGATCTCTGAGCATATTTTCTGCTAGAGCACTTTCCTTTGGTGTTAGATTTTGTAATCCAAATTCTGGATTTTTGTCTGTATATCTTTGTACTCCTCCCGTAAGGTAGCCGTAGTCTGCGTCAGAGCCTGTTGTATCAAAAGCTTTTCCATATGCTTCATGGAATTCAGGATCAAGAAATAATGCTTGAATTTTTTCATTAAATCCAGCTCTTGGTTGTTCTTTTTCAAAAGCTTCCTTAGTGATAGCTCCCAAGGCTTTATGCATTTCTTTTACGTCAGCCTGCATTGCTTCTACTTTTGATTTATCTATGATTTTACCTTCGTTTCCTACCTTCATTTCTTCAGGTCTAAATCTGTGGAAGTGTTTTGCGAAATCTTTTTCTGAGTCTCCGCCTTTTTCCCAACCTTTTGATTCGGCAAAGCCTTTTATTTCTCTTATATTATCTTGTAATAGTCCAATATTTCCGCCACCTTTTTCCATCTTAAATTTATTTTTACCCATCAAGATTTCTAGATAACTTTGTTCGTTTTCTTGTAACCAAGCTCTGTCTATTTTCTTCTTTCCTGATAGAGAGCTATTTTGTCTAATTGTAACAACATCTCTGATTGAAGATCTTCCTTCAGCTTGAAGGCTGGAGAATCTGAATCTTTCTCTAGTGATGATCAAATCATCAATTTTACCTTCCAAGAATATTTTTCCTCCATCTTGAATTACTCCAAGAGTTAGAAGATTTGGATCAATGTGAACTTCTAAATCTTTATCAGCTTCTTTATCCTTGTTGAATAAATTATCGATAGCTAATTCTATTTTGCCATCAGCTTTTTTATCGAGTCTGATTTCGGTTCCACCTTTTTCTAAAGCGTCATTATAAGTTCCGATGTCATTGCGTAGTCTTGAGAAATCAATTTCTTTATTATCAATTCTGATACCTTTTCCTAGTTTGCTTCCAGGTCTATAGTAAACATCAGCTGTTTTTTCTTCGAAAATTACTTTTTCTTCTCCAGATTTCATCTTGGAGAATGCTTCAGCAATTTTTGCTCTTACGTTTGCATCAGTAGCTAATTCAAGAATTCTTTGTTCTTCTTTTGGATGTGGAATAAATATTTCTACAGTTCCAAGTCTGAATTTTAGTCCGGCAATTAAAGCAATTGCGGTACCTAGTCCTGGATTGCCTGCTGCTAAAGCTATTAATGCTGGAGCCATAGCACCAAATCCAATACCAACTGGTATTAGAGAAGGGAATGGTTTTTCAGCATTTCTATCTGCAGATGCTTTTAATTCAGAAATTTGACTATCGTAAGCTCTGACTAAATTTTCTTTGCTTAAATATTGAGGAAGAGCCTCTTGAACTGCTTTAATAGAAGCCCATTCTGGTGATTTCTCAAGTAATGCTAATTTTTCTTCAGTAGACATTTTTGGCCATTTTTCTAAGTCTTCTTTAGTCCATCCTGTACCTTGTGTGACTTTTTCTTTAGCACCTTCTCTTTCGGATTTTAATTGTGCTTTATCCCAGCTGACACTAACTCCTAGTCCCACTCCTAGATCAACTATATTCCACCAAGAAGCGCTTACTCCAGCCATCCAGTCTACGTCAACTCCACTCTCTGATTCGTGGTGACCAGAAACTCCGGCAAAAGCTCCACTTACTGTAACTACGGTGTTGAAATTTACATTCCATCCTTCACCACCAGCAATCTTTAAGCTGAATCCTAATGCACCAATTGGTACAATTTGACCTGGAGTTAATTCTCCAGCTCCAAGTGCAACAGTCATTGTGGCCCCATCTTTTAATTTGATTGGAACTGCAATTCCGCCGCCAAGGACATTACCATTTTGGTCGAATTGGAGATGACCGTGCATGATGTTGGTAGATTTTCCGCCAGCTTTCATGCTTTCTGCTTCTTTCTTTAAAATGTCTTTTACTTCGGCGAATTTAGCTCTAACATCTTTAAGTTTCTCGGCATCTCTTGGACCACCTTGTTTTAATATTTCTTTAAAAATTTTGAGTTCACCTGCGCCAAGTGGTTTTTCTGCAAAAATAGAATTTAGATAATTATCTAATCCTTTTTCAACAGTATTTTCACTCTCTTCGATTTCTTTGTTTATGAAACCTAATTGAAATGCTTTAGTTTGATCTTCCGTAAAATTAGCATTTTTCAAATCAGTAATTACATATTTTTTAGATCCATCTTGGATAGCTTTAATCTGTTCAGGAGTTAAAGTGCCTTTTGATGCTTTTGCTTTTTGTATCTCTTTAATTGCATAACCTCTTTGCATTAGTTCATTTACTTCCGCTAAAAGTGCAGGTTCATTAATTTCTTTTTTACCATCTTTGATAGTATAGAGATTTGGTTTTTCTAATAGGATAGAGAGAGCAGCTTTTGGATCAAAGTGTCTCTTGAACATTCCTTCATCTACATCAAAGGTTGTACCGTCCATGTTAGCCATGGTGATTTTTTCGGCACCACTAATCCATCCGAGGAATTTTTCCCATCCTCCAGCTGGATCTTCAGAATAATTAAGTAATTTCTGTAATGACTCAACGATAGCTTTTTGGCTTTCTGGAAGGCTTTTTAGTGCTACTTCAAGAGAGTCTTTTTCTTTTACTTCTCCTTCTCTCTTTTCGTCAAATCTTAGTCTAGAAATAGCATCAACAAGTTTTAAGCTAGGAGCTATGACTTTTTCAAAGATATAGTTTGCTTCGTCAGTTTTGCCAAGTGCTAATAGCTTTTCATATTCTCCAAGAACTTTATCTCCATCCTGAAGTAATTCTGCAGAAATTTTTCCTTCGCTATCAATTGCTTTAAACCCTGGTAATTCTTTTGCAAATTTGAAAACATCAGAGAAATAGACTCTTTCATTTCTTCCTTCGGTGAGGATTTTAGTTGCAATTGTTCCGGCTAACATCGAAGAAACATCAAATGGAGGTTTACCCATAATTGTTTCCACTGAACGATGATTTTCAAAGTTGCCCCAGTTTTTCACTATGTCTCCTTCGGACATGTCACCAATAGCGTAATCTACGGTATAAGTTTGAGATGTTAGTTCTTTGTATTTTGCATAATATTCTTTTGTTTTTTTACTTTCAGCATCAGCTCTTTGTGTTTCTGTTCTTGCTATGCGTGATTGATTGAAAAATTCTTCGTATTTTTCATTAGTTCTTCCTCCTAGTTCAACGCTCTTAATTTCTAAAATCTTATCGAGTAGAGGATTTGTTTCTTCGAATCCATTATTTGGTGTGTTATTTGAAGCAGACCAAGTAAGTGTTACTTTTGATTTGGAATCTATTAATTTAATTTCAGTTGGTTTTTCAAAATTTTTGCTAAAGTTTCTACCAATTGTTTTTAGTGCAGAGATTACTTCAAAAGCATCATTTGCATTTTTTAGAATGTCAGCGAATGATTTGAGGGATTCTTCTAATGTAGAGGATTGATCTTTTGTTAAAGTTTCTGGTGCACCAGTTATTTCTAGTCCTTTTGTTTTAAGTTCATCTAGTTTTGTTTTTGTTTGATCTTTTGATAGTGATTCTTTTACTGCTTCCACTGGTCTTCTTGTCTCAACTGCTGAAGATTCAGCAGGGCTTACAACTTTTGCAGCTTTCGCAGGTTCAGGAGTTTCGGCAGGTCTTGCAGGTTCAGCAGCACCAGTTTTCGCAGGTTCAGCAGTTTCAGCTTTTGCTGGTTCAGTAGATTCAGCTTTCGCAGGTTCTACTCTTATTCCAAGATTTTTTGTAAGGATTGTTTTTGCTTCCTCGCTTATTCCATCACGAATGGCTTGATATATATCTAGTATTTTAGCTACTTTTTCTAATAAATCTTTTTGTCCATCTAGAGCCTTTATTAATTTATCGGCATTTGGAATAGTGGATGTTAAAGCTTTAATTAATTTGTCTTTATTGGAAGTGTCTTTCGATTCAATTGCAAATTTAGCGAGCTTATTTACGTCATTTTGAGTCAAATTCACAAGGTTTAACGCAGTGTCGAATTTTGCTTGATCAAGAGATTCTTTTATTAGATCTTTTTCTTCTACTTTTGCCTCTACTTTCGCAGGCAATTTGTCATTGGCTGGTTTTCCAGTTTCGGCAGTTGCGGGTGTAGCTGTTTCAGCTTTAATTTTTTCTTTTAATGTTTTAATTTGGTCAACTAAATACGCTTGAGATTCTTTGAAGGATTTTACTTTACCTTTCATTTTTGCGTTCACGTCACCTTTATAAATGTGCTCAAAGAGCCATTGGTAAGCGCAAAGTTTCACTTTGTCTTTTGTATTGTGCACACGACCATTTTCGTCAGTCTCGTTTAATTCTTTGAGAAATTTCTTACTTACGCGGAAGCTACGTTCACTATCAACTTTTTCCCCTTCGATTGTGATTGGCAATGTCCAAGAAATATTTTTTCCATCAAATCGGAGATCCTCTCCCATTTTTTTGATAATTTCTTTCCAATCTTCTTCTTTCGAGAATTCAGCTGGGATTGAAGCAGGGGATGATGCGCTTGTTCCTTCTGCAGGAACTGCGGCTCCTTCTTTGTCTTTTTTATCTATTCTAACTGGTGTTGTAGGTTCTTGGTCTCTTCTTCCTTCTGCAGGTTGTTCTACATTTTTTGCAGCTTCCTCACCTGGTTTGACATCTTTCGCTGCTTCCTCGGGTTTTACTGGTTTAGGAATACCATCCAACTTAGATGATATAGCACCATTGTATAATTTCTCTCTTATTTCAAATTGTACTTCGTTGTCCTGAATTAATTTCCCTAAAAGTTCTTTGCTGGAATTGTTTAATATGCCAAGGAAAATACTTTGACTTTGTTGTTCTTCGAATTTTGGAAATGTTATTTCTAGCAAAGCCTTTGTAGAGGCATAGCTTAGTTTTTCAAATTTTTCTTTTGCACCAGTTCCTGTGAATTCTTGGAATATTGTGGTGTTTATCATTCCAGGATTTTCTTTGCAAACATAGAAAATTATTTTTTCTATAGTTGCGGAATCTCCGTTTGTGAAAATTTTGGCTCTAACAAGGTTGTCGAAAATTTCCTGCTTTTTAGTGCCATCAATTTTAGCGCTTAGAAGCTCGCTTTTTTGTGCATCATTAAGTCTTGTAAGTAGCTCAGCAAAGTCTGCATCAGCGGTTGCTTCTATCAAAATAGTTGCAGTTGCTGTGGTTTTAATTAATTCATCTATTAGGATTTTTTTATCTTCTGCTTTTAATGTTTTAATAAAAAGCTTTGTTGTCTCTACGCTTAATTGATTTGTGTTTAAGCGTTTTACTTTAAATTCTTCAAACAGAGCTTTTACATTTTTTTCAGGTTCATTTGTAGCAGCAAAAACTGCGAGTGCATCAATTTTTGATTTTTCTAGATCTCCTTTGGATCCTTTTTCAGCAATGCGTTCTTTGATGATTTTGTCGAATTTTTTTTGATCCAAGCTCTTTAAGTCTTCATCTAATTTTTTATTTTCTTCTGCTAAGATTTGTGCAGCTTTTTCGGCTTCAGGGCTTCTTTCGGCCTCTTTTGCTTTTTCGGCTTCAGCTCGCTCATTTAATAATCTTGCTTCTTTGGCTTTTGGGTCTTCTGCCTCTGGAGTCGATGGTGTTTCAATTGACACGAAACGACTCTCTTTAAAGAGGTTCTTCTTTACTTTATCAAACAGAAATAAAAATTTGTGTGTACTCATTTTGTTTTTTGTTTTGGCGGGAGATCCCCGTTTTTTTAAATTAAATCTTGTTATTATATCAAATTTTGGGACTTGGGTCAATTCATTTAAAGCTGTAACTTGGCTATATTGATTTCATGAAATTACCAATAATCATTGTAAACTTTAAACTTTACGAGCAGGCAACAGGCGATAACGCTATCGAATTGGCAAAAATCCATGAGAGAGTTGCAAAGGAAACAGGTGCCGATTTGGCCATTGCCGTGAATCCTATAGATTTGGCTAGGGTGTGTGATGCTGTGAGTATTCCTGTTTTTGCCCAACATATAGATCCAATCAAGTTTGGTGGTCATACAGGACATATATCTCCGGATTTGGTTAAAGAGGTTGGGGCTTATGGCACTCTTCTTAATCATGCTGAGTATCCAATGGGTCATGAAACTATCATGAAATCTATAGAAAGATGTAGAGATGTGGGACTTTTCACTGTTTTATGTGCTGATACTCCTGAAACGGCAAAAGAGTTTGTAAAATATAATCCGGATTTGATTGCCGTTGAACCTCCGGAGTTAATTGGTGGAGATATCTCTGTTTCGAAAGCCGGTCCTCATATTATAGAGAACGCTGTAAAAATGGTGGGTGAGAATAGAATTCTTGTTGGGGCTGGAATACGCGACCCTGAAGATGTAACTATTGCACTTTCTCTTGGTGCTGTCGGAGTACTATTGGCTTCGGGTGTGACAAAGGCGGCTGATCCTTATTTAGTCCTTCAAGGTCTTGTCGCTGGCCTTAAGAAGGGATGATTCCATTAGTAGTACTAAGATTATTAGAAGGTCATTTTTGAAGAATGGCGTGTCTATTAGTCCGTGTATGAAAAAGTATAATAGAAGGAGATTTGCTAGTATGTGAAAATCAAACGGTTGATTCTTTTTCCAGTTGAAAATGTTTTGTATATTTTTCTTCATGCAGAAAAGTAGGAGTATTAATCCCAGTATTCCAAATTGGAAAATAAAGAGTAGAAAAATATTGTGAGGTTGAAGTACATAATAATCCAGTGGTTCATGTCCAAGGGCAATTTTTACATTTTTGGCATATTGTTCTTGGAATTGTCCCAGTCCAACCCCTAGTAATAAGTTTTTAGGTGTTTTGATTATATGGCTGGCAGTACTCCATATCTGTTCACGCTCGCTTAGGCTGGAGTAGTTTGTTTGGATGGTTGGTAGAATTTTGAGATAAAAAACAGCACTAGCTACAAGGAGACAAATTGTGGCAATTATTATTCTTGCTGTTTTGCTTTTGAAAGTTTTGTTGTCGTTTCTTTTGAAGAGGTAGAGAAGAATTATGATCAAACTTCCGGCCAGTGAGCCCATGGAGACTGTTGCGAGCATTAGAATTCCTAGAGCCATTGCATATAGAAGATTTGATTTTATCTTTGTGTCTTTGAAAAATTCTATTGTGAAAAAAATGAAAAACGGCGTCAAGTAGAATCCTAGATAAACGGCAGCATCTAGCGGTCCAAGCAGCCTGTAGTCGTGAGCTACGTTGTAGCCTAGAAGGTTGTAAAAAGCACAGAAAAAACCAAAGAGCATTGCGCCGATTCCTGCGACTTTGAAAGCTTTGAATCTTTCGTCACTTGTTTTAAATGTTTCGATGAAGATGAAGGTAAGAATGCCGGCTAATACTAAAAATTTTCCGTGGCGAATAAAGTCGAGTTTGTTTTCAATAGGCACTAATAGTGTGGAAAATATAGTGAGACCAAAAAGACTTAAAATAATCCAATGTTTGCTTATATTCTTTATTGTTTGAATGAAGGTCTTGTTTTTGATGATGGCAAAAAGAAAAACCAAGCATTGTAATCCTATTAAAATTTCTTGTAAGTTTGTTGGAAAACCACCAATTTTGAATCTGATTAGGTAGGATTGGAGGAAGAATAGGTTTAGGTAAAGAAGCAGTTTGTTTATTTTCATGTTTCGAGTTTAAGCTGATTATTTTGTTTTGGCAAAATTTTTAGCGTATATTTTCGTTATGGAAAATATTAGAGGAAAAATTTTAGCGGGCAATAATCTTGGGTATCAGTTTGGATTTCCGACAGTTAATGTCTTTTACTATGGTGAAGAAAAAGGGGTTTTTGTTGGAAGAGTTTTTGTGCAAGGGTCTTGGCATCCGGCAGCAATTAATTTGGGAGTGCGTCCTACAGTAGATAATGAAGCTCATTTATGTGAGGCTCATATTATAAATTGGAATAAAAATTTAGCTGTTGGGACAGAGATTGAGGTTGAGTTTAAGCAGAAGATAAGGGATACCAAGAAGTTTGCTAATTTTGATGAACTTAAATCCCAAATTGCTAAAGATGTGGAATTTGTGAAAACTTGCTATAATCTTTAAAGAAATAAAACTTTTCATGAAACGATTACTTGCAAAACTTTTTCCAGAGAGACATCCCTTAAGGCTTTTGTATCACAAAATAATGGGTGTAACGGCAGCTGTCATTAATGGTTTTCCCGGAAATAAGATGATTGTGATTGGAGTGACCGGAACCAAGGGGAAGTCCACGACAGTTAATTTTATTACCAATATTTTGAATACGGCTGGTTGTAGAGTGGGTATGACTTCTACTATCAATTTTCAAATTTTGAATCGACGTTGGGTGAATGATACTAAGAAGAGTACTCAGAGTCCTTTTGTTTTGCAGAAATTATTAAAGGAGATGGTTAGGGCTGGTTGTAAGTATGCTGTACTTGAAGTTACTTCCCATGCAATAGATCAGTCTAGAATTTTTGGAATTAATTTTGATGTGGCTGTGGTTACCAATATTGCCCCTGAACATATTGAGTATCATGGTAATTTTAATAGTTACGTAGCTACTAAGGCTGAGTTGTTTAAGAAGGTTTCTCGAGGTCGCAAGAAATTTGGAGTGCCAAAAGTTTTGATTGCTAATGCTGATGATGAATACTTTAGCTATTTTGATCAGTTTGTGGCTGATAGAAAGATTACGTATGGTTTGAAGACGGCGACTGTTTATGCGGAGAATGTTGAAAAACATCCTGAGGGATCACATTATATTATGCATGTTCCAAACAATTCCATGCCTATTGATTTGAAGATTCCAGGTTCGTTTAATGTATATAATTCATTGGCTGCTACGGCAGTATGTATGTCTTTGCAGATTCCTTTGTCAGTAATAAAGAGGGGATTGGATGAGAGCTCTTCTATTGCTGGTAGATTTGAACATGTACGTTGTGGTCAGAAATATAGTGTAATTGTAGATTATGCTCATACTCCTGAATCTTTGGAAGGTTTGCTGAAGTTATATAAATCGCTTACGTCAGGTAAGCTAATTTTGGTTTTTGGTGCGACTGGAGGTGGTAGAGATAAATCGAAAAGACCGAAGATGGGGGCTATTGCTCATGAGATTGCAGATTATGTAATAGTTACTGATGATGATCCATACGAGGAAGATGAGTGGCAAATTATTGATCAAGTTTCTCAATCAATTCCTAGGAAGGAGGGGAAAAATTTTTGGAAGATACCAGATAGAAGAGAGGCCATCCGTTTGGCTTTAACTATGGCTGATGACAATGATTGCGTGGTGGTTGCTGGTAAGGGGTCTGAAGAGGTGATTAAGCTTAGAGGAAAAACAATTAAATGGAATGATAAGAAAGTTATTACTGAGCTTTTGGAGAGGGAAGTGGAGGTGAAATTGGATAGTGGCGCATGGGAGAAGCGTGAAAATGTTTGTAAAGTATCTTAAATATGAGAGGTTTTCTTTTAGTTGATAAAGGTAAGGGGATTACTTCTTTTGATGTGGTTTTTAAGGTGAGAAAATGGGCGCAGGAGAGAGGAGTGGGTCACGCTGGCACTTTGGATCCATTGGCAACTGGTCTTCTTATTGTGGCTATTGGTGAGGCTACGAAGGTTTTGGAATATTTGATTGGTTTTGATAAAGAATATGAGGTTCGAGGTTGTTTTGGTGCAGTGACCGATACCTATGATGCTGAGGGAAAGATTGATAATTTGAGTGAGGAAGAGATGGAAAAATATAAAGATATGACTAGGGAGGATTTTGAAAAAATAATTTTGCCTAAGTTCCTAGGAGAAATAGATCAGGTGCCACCAAAATATTCTGCTCTTAAGATTGCTGGAAGAAAAGCGATGGATATGGCCAGAAGTGGGAAGGAATTTGAAATGAAGTCGAGAAAAGTAATGATTTATGACTTGAAGGTTTTGAAATTTGAATGGCCTGAAGTGGTAATGAAAGTGAAATGTGGATCGGGAACTTATATTCGTTCTTTGATTAATGACATGGGTGAGGTGATTGGTTGCGGTGCTTATGTGAAGGAATTGAGGAGGGTGAGTGTTGATAGGTATAATGTGGCTGATTCTATTGAGATAAGCCGTGATTTCGATTTTGTGAATAAAAATATTGAACAATATCTATTGCCTTTGGAAAAAATGTTGAGCCATTGGCCTAAAATAGAGCTTATTGATGAGGAATTTAGGCTTTTGAAAGACGGAGGCTCGATCTTGTATAAAAAAAGTGAACTCAATGGCGTGACATTGGCTTATTATAAAGATAAAGTAATAGGACTTTTGGAGGCTGGATCGGCTCCAGGTACTATTAAATTTAGGAAGCAGATCTTTGATTAGCGATCTAGGTAATCTGCAGCTCTTGCTTGTCTTCTTGCATCGTCTAGAACTTTTGCAACTACATCGCTATTTTGTGTGTCTAATTCAGAAGCATCATCGATTTGCTTTAAAGCGTGTCCAAATGGATCTAGATTTTCGCTATCTGGAAATCTTGGGTCTGTATCATGTGAATTTTCAAAATCCATAGTGTTTTTCTTTAAAATTATTTGGTCGCCAGTTTATAGTTTTTGTTTTTTTTGTCAAACTGTGCGAAAATATTTTTTGCAAACCTATGAATTTACAAAATATTTTTTTACAGTTCTGGCAGCCCGCTATTTTTTCTTTTGTTTTAGCGGTTGCTTTGATTGTCGTGGCTTTGAAACTTTTTCCGAAGCTTAAGCTGATGGATAGGCCTCATAAGTACGGACTCGATAGAGCTCCTATTCCTTACTATGGAGGGCTTACTATTTATTTTGCTTTTTTGATTTCCTTGTTTGTTTTTGTTCCACTTGAAAAACACGTAATTGGCTTATTGATTGGTTCTTCAATGATTATGGTACTTGGTTTTTTTGATGACCTTTTTAGTTTAAGTCCATGGTTTAGATTAGGTGTCCAATTTTTGGCAGCAATTGTTTTGGTGATTTTTGGAATTGGTATTCTTTCTATTAAGTTGCCTTTTATTGGGGCGATTAATTTTGATCAAATTTTATTAGGTGGAGTTTATTTGGGATCTGCTTTATTTACAGTTTTGTGGGTGATGACCATTTTGAATACTATGAATTTTGTTGATGGTGTTAGTGGTTTAGTGAGTGGTGTTACTTTTGTGGCTGGTTTAACTATTTTTCTTTTAAGTGTTCATCCAAGCTTGCATGAAAATCCTCAGGCTCAATTGCCAGTGGCATTAATTGCGTTGATTATTTCCATGGTGAGTTTGGCTTTTCTCTTATTTGATTTTCCGGCTGCGAAGATTTTGATGGGGGATACTGGTAGTACCTTTCTTGGCTTTATGCTCGCAAGTTTGGCAATTTTTTCAGGTGGGAAGGTGGCGACGGCTTTTTTGGTTCTTGGTATTCCTATTCTCGATATGATTTGGGTGATACTAAGAAGGACGATGTCTGGAAAAAAGTTTTGGCAGGGTGATCTGATGCATCTGCATCATCGCCTGTTGAATTTGGGATTTTCTCGTAAGAAAGTTGTTTTGATTTATCTTTTTGTGACAGCGCTTTTTGGATTTTCTGCAGTGGCGCTGGTGAGTACTCAGCAGAAATTTTTTATGATAATAGCTTTGGGCGTGTTGATGCTGCTTTTGGCTGTGGCTTTGGTTGTGGTTCCGAATAAGAAGTGATATAACTCCGGTACTATGGCAGATGTAGTCGATGATATTAAAAGTAGGCTAGGTATTGAAGAGGTGGTTTCTCAGTACGTTCAGCTGAAGAAATTTGGCAGGAACCTAAAAGGGCTTTGTCCTTTTCATGGAGAAAAGACTCCTAGTTTCGTGGTGAGTCCTGAAAAGCAAATTTGTCATTGTTTTGGATGCAATAAAGGCGGAGATATTTTCGCATTTATTCAAGAGGTTGAAGGAGTTAGTTTTGTCGAATCAATGCATATTTTGGCCGATAGATGTGGAATTAAAATTGATGAAGATAAATTAGAGAAGAAGGCTGCTAAGTCTGAAAAAGATATTTACTTTAAAGCTCATGATTTGGCGTGTGACTTTTTTGAACAACAATTGTATACAACGAGTGATGGAAAGAAGGTACTGGACTACTTATATCGACGTGGACTGAAGGATGAAACTATCAAAGAATTTAGACTTGGTTTTGCGCCAGATAAATATGATGAATTGTATCCGGTTCTTTTGAATAAAGGCATTTCTAAAGAAGTTTTGCTTAAATCGGGTTTTGTTTCTTCGAAAAATATTGGTACCGATAATGTTTATGATAAATATCGTGCGAGATTGATGTTTCCAATTTTAGATGCTGTCGGTAGGGTTTGTGGATTTGGTGGGCGTGCTTTGAAGCATGATCAAGCCCCTAAGTATTTAAATTCACCGGAAAATCCTGTTTATAACAAGAGTCGTGTGCTTTATGGTCTTCACCATAGTAAAAAATATATTAAGGAACAGAATCAAATTGTTTTGGTTGAGGGTTATTTCGATGTTATTTTGCCATATCAGGCTGGTATTAAGAATTTAGTGGCCAGTTCAGGTACGGCTCTTTCGAATGAGCAGGTTAGAATTATAAAGAGACTCACTACCAATGTCGTAACTTCTTTCGACACCGATAGTGCTGGTATAGAAGCGACAAAACGAGCTTATGTACTTTTTCAAAATGAAGATATTCAAGTGAAGACGGTTACTGGTATTGATAAAAAAGATCCGGCAGATTTTGTGCTTGAACATGGAGATAAATTTAAGGAGTTAGTAGACAAGGCTGGAGATTTTCTTAGCTTTATGATTTCAAAGGTAATTGGCGATAATGATATTACGTCATTAACTGGTCGTAGGAAGGTAGTGAAGGAGCTTTTGCCTTATTATCATGGAATGTCACCGACGACTCGTGATTTCTGTGTGAAAGAACTTTCTCAGCGTCTGGGTATGAATGAGCAGCATTTGTATGAAGAAATCGAGAGCTATAAGTTGCCTTCAGGTCATCCAATGAGGCAGGCTGCGGAAATGAGTGAGGTAAAAGCAGTTGCTAATAAACTTACCACTGAAGAGTTGGTTGTCGCTTTAATTTTGGAAAATCCTACTTTGTTTGAAAATGCTAAAAAAACGATAGATTTGGGAATCGTGACAGAATGGACGAAAAATGTTTACAATGATCTATTAGAACAGTATAATTCGGCCCGAGAAAATTTCAAAAACTGGAATTTCGAAATTGGCTTTTTGTCTCAAGACAAAGAGAAAATCGACGTCTTACGTCTTTATGCCGAAGAATTATATAATGGATTTTCCCACGAAGCTTTAAGCGCAGAGGTGGAAAAACTAATTGACAGGTATAAAAAAGATCGTAAAACAAAAGTTCTAAGTGAGTTGCAAATTAGTATCGCAGAAGCTGAAAAAGCTGATAATAGAGATCAATTAAAGACATTATTATTGGAGCAGCAAAGGCTTTTAAAAAGTTAGTTTTACTCCATTATCCAAAAACTAAATGGCTAGGACAAGTAAATTTATTGCACATCCTTCTGATGAGCAAATGGATAGGTTTCCCAAGGAAGTTCAGCACCTCATTAAAAAAGGTAAAGAGCAGGGTTTTGTGACTCATCAGGAGTTGCTTAAGGCCATGCCTCATATCGAGGATGATCTTATTTTGTTGGATGAGATTTATAGTCTCTTCATGGAAATTGGTGTTGAGGTTCTAGATACGAAAGACGCAATGGTTCCTGATGATGAAGAATGGAAGAAAACTGAAGCTTTAGCTAAGGTAGAAGATATTACTGAGCCGGAAGAAGACCTTACTCTAAGAGAAAAGAAAGCAAAAAAAGTTAAAAAAGAGGCTGAGTTTAAAGAAATTGCTAATGACTCTATCAGATTGTATTTGTGTGAAATTGGTCGTGTAGATCTTTTGACAGGTAAAGAAGAGGTGGAATTAGCTCGTCGTATTGCAAAAGGTGATCAAGCTGCGAAAGGTAAATTGGCTGAGGCTAACTTACGTTTGGTAGTGAGTATCGCTAAAAAATACATTGGAAGAGGTTTGTCTTTCTTGGATCTTATTCAAGAAGGAAATATTGGTTTGTTCCGTGCTGTAGAAAAGTTCGATCCGAATAGAGGTTTTAAGTTTTCAACTTATGCTACTTGGTGGATTCGTCAGGCTATCACACGTGCTATTGCTGATCAGGCTAGAACAATTCGTATTCCGGTTCATATGGTTGAGACAATCAATAAATTGACTCATGCTCAACGTAGATTGGTTCAAGAGCTTGGTCGTGAGCCTTTGGTTGAAGAGTTGGCGGCTGAAATGGATATGGATGTGAAGAAGGTTCGTCATATTATGAAAATTTCTCAGGATATCGTTTCTTTGGAGGCTCCGGTTGGTACTGAAGAAGACAGTAAATTGGGAGACTTTATTGAGGATGATGAAGCTCTTTCACCTGCAGAATCTACAAATAGACAGCTTATTCGTGAGAACATTCATGAGATGTTGCAGTATCTTTCACCACGTGAGAGAAAAATCATTGAAATGAGATTTGGTTTGAAAGATGGAGTAGGTCATACTTTGGAAGAAGTAGGTCAGGAATTCCATGTTACTCGTGAACGTATTCGTCAGATTGAGGCTAAGGTCTTACAAAAGTTGAAAGAACATCCAACTTCTGTTAAGATCCGTCCACACTGAACTGATTATAACTAATATATTTTAACCTAAAATATTATGATGATGGATGATGATGAAGATTTTGATCCGGAAAATATTATTCCAGATGATGCTACTGATGAAGATGCTCATATGGGTGATGATTCTGCTCAAAGCTCAAATACAAAGGTAACTTTGGTTACTAAGGAGGGTTTTGATAAGCTTAAAGAGGAGTTGGAGCAATTGAAATCTGTTAGAAGAAGAGAAGTTGCTGAGAGAATTAAGGAAGCTATCTCTTATGGAGATCTTTCTGAGAACTCTGAGTACGAAGAAGCTAAAAATGAGCAGGCTTTTGTGGAAGGTCGTATTATGGAATTGGAGGACAAAGTAAAGCACGCTAAGATTATTGCTGAAAACCATAAGACAAAATCTGTACAGATGGGTAGCACAGTACATTTGAAAAATGTTACTAAGGGTAAAGACGATTTAGAAATTTATACAATTGTTGGTTCTACTGAGGCTGATCCTTTCACCAACAAGATTTCTAATGAATCACCAGTTGGAAGCGCTGTTCTTGATAAGCAGAAGGGAGATAAAGTTAAAGTAATAGTGCCTGCTGGTACTATTGAGTACGTTATTATGAAGATTGATTAATAAGTGTAGTAAGTGTTTACAAAATAAAAGCCCCGTAAAACGGGGCTTTTTCTATATTCTGCGTTTTAGTGTTTTCTCTTATTAGGAAGATATTTGTGAACTTTCTTTGTTTGATTGTTTATTGTTATATTTTTTACATTTTCTTTTTCACGGGGATAATCTTTTCTGATTATCATAACCATTTTGTAGATGTAGTATCCAAGCCATGCGAAGCCTGCAAAAAGTAATATTCTTGCTGAGAAGTATGGAATACCTTCATAGCGTACGGCTAGAAGGAATAAGAATAAAATTCCAAATAGTGATAAGTGTAGGGATGTTTTGCGGAATAAGCGTTTGAAAGCAAAATCATAATGTTTTTTGCGATCATAAATTATCGATACGGCTACCGCTCCTACGAATAGTAGTATTACTAGTATAACTAGTGGAATGTAAAACCTGAAGTCTACGCCTGGATTTGGAGAGAGAAAGTATTTTATGTATTTCATGGCCAGAAGATAGGTTAAATTTATTTAGAATGCAAGCGAGATCTCTTTTTGCGGAATCTGCGATATATTACTATTAATGCGCCCATTGTTGCAATAAAAGCTGCAATTTGTGGGATTCTTATGTCAAATATTGTTAATGCATCGTCTCCACGCACAAATTCTTCTAAAAAGTGTAAAAAACAAAAGCTGGCGATACCTATTAGTCCTACTAATCCTGATTTTTCCATCTGTTTCACTTTAGGATTTTGGCCTATAAAGAGTAGAGCAGTGAATATAATTGAAGAGTATAGGAAGGTATATATTTGGGTAGGATGAATAGGTACAGAAAACTTAATAGCAGAGTTGTCGAAATTTACAGCCCAAGGTAGGGAAGAAGGTGTTCCGTAATTTGTACCGTCAAAAAAGGTTCCAATACCCCCGATTGCTAATCCTAGAATAGTGGCAGGAACGAGTACATCAAGCCATTTCCAGAAATTCTGTTCATTTTTTTTGCACAAGATTGTGAAGTAGATTGTGGCGGCTATTATTGCCCCCCATAATTCCAATCCTTTGTCCCAGAAATAGAATAAGCGGAGAAAACTTGAAAAACTAATTTCGCTGAAGTAACTGCTATAATTATTGATAATTGACCATATTCTTGCTCCTATTAGGCCCCAAAAAATAATTTTCCAGGCATTTGTGCTGATAAATTGTACTTTTAGTCCATTTGCTAGAGATAGTCTAATTAGGGCTATGGTCGCAACAATGAGTGCGATAGCAAAAAACACCCAGAGAGTATGAAGTTCAAAGAAATTTGTTGAGAATATTACTGGGAACATTGTTTAGAAGTTAAGTATGGTTATTATACTGCCAAAAATGAATAGAGGAGGAAGTACTATGTTTGCTGTTGAGCTGTTACGGAAAAAGTTTACCTTTAGGGCACTTGTAGCATGAAGGAGGAAAGTAATTACCAAAATATACTTGAAAAGATGCGTGTCATAGACGTGGAAGGAAGTTGGAATAGAACTAAGGCCGAAATCTTTTGTGTTTAAGTAAAGAGACACAAAGTAGTAGATAACATAAAATCCTAAAAGCCATCCGGTGAAAGCGTTAACTTCTTCAATGAAAGAGAATATAACTTTTTCATCTGATTTTTCCACTGTTTCTGTGCCTTTGATCTGTTTTTTTAGTATTTCAAGGTTTTCTACTGCTCTTTTTCTGGCTTGCCAGATGCTTTTGAGAGTATTTTTTACTTTTGTTTTATATTCAGGTGTAGGTTCTTTAAAATATAATTTTGCAAATTCCCATAGTTGTTTATTGTAAGTGGAAATTTGCATTTTCATTGCTACTACTTCTGGAGGAGTGATGAATAGTTTCTGAATTTTTACTAAAAAGCTGTTAATTATTTTAGCTCCGGTTGAAGCTTTTTCAGGGTTATCGAGATGTGTTTTTTGCCAGTTCTCAATTTTTTCTGTGATATCTTCGCTTAAGCTTTTTTGGTGAGCTTGCTGATTGAGTGTTTGGAGCATTTTCTGAGTCTGAACCTGGAATTCAAAGCGTTTTTCTTGATGTACGGTTTCTTTTAAATATTTTTCTTGGTCTTCGAGAAATAGAAGTAATTCGTTTGCACTCTCAAGAATGTAGTCTACATTTGTGCTGTTTTTAATGCGTAGCAGTTTGTCTATTTTTTTGTTTATTTCTACTTTTTTATCCGGAGAAAGGTCTTGGTCAAATTTGTGAATTAATTCATTTACTGCTTTAAGAGTGAGTTCAATTTTTTCTTTTATAAATTGAGTTTTTTTCTCTTGTTCTAGATTTAGGACTTTGTTTTCAGGTTCGTTATTTGTAGTTTGAGTTGGTGTAGTTTGAGTATTATTTTGAAGTTGAGTCTGAAGTCTTTGCTGACCTTCTTTTCTTGCTTCTTCAATTTGCTCTTTTGTTGATCCTTCATTCCAAATTGCACTTATGTTTAATTCATATTCGGTTTGTAGTTTGGAAATAGCTTCTTCCTTTGTTTTGGAAGGAATTGTTCCACTAACTAATCTGGAATTTTTATCAATTGCTTCAAATGCAAATTTGCTTAAAGTTGAATCTGCTTGAGGAGAGTCTTTAGTTTCCTGTAATAGAAGGATTGAAAAGCCTAGGTTTTCTAATTCAAGACGCGCGGTATTTTCATCAGGAGCTTCAACACTACCGCTGAGTTTTTTGCCGTCCTTATTGGCGATTGTATATTTGAAAATTGCCATAGCATTTTTAGGCTTTTTGTTTTTTTGCAGCCTCTATGAATCCTCTGAAGAGTGGGTGAGCTTTTGTCGGACGAGATTTGAATTCAGGATGGAACTGACAACCAATCATGAATGGATGATCTTTTAACTCTGCTATTTCTACAAGATCGCCTTTTTCATAAATTCCTGAAAATACCATTCCGTCTTTTTCTAGTTTTTCTTTGAATTCATTATTGAATTCATAACGGTGGCGATGTCTTTCTTCTATGTCTGTTGTTTTATAGAGATCGTAGGTTTTTGTTCCTTTGATTACTGTACATGGATATTTGCCAAGTCTTAATGTTCCGCCTTTATCTCTATCTTTGTGTTGTCCTGGAAGAAAATGAATTGCATACTTCGATGCATCTAATTTTCCATCTTCGTCGAATTCTTCAGAAGTAATTTGATTATCCTTAAGAGCTAAACGTGCAAATTCAATGCTCATAATTTGCATTCCTAAGCATAGTCCTAAATATGGAATTTTATTTTCGCGTGCATATTTTGCCGCCATAATTTTTCCTTCAATTCCACGTTTACCAAAACCTCCTGGAACTAATATTCCATCTGCTGTGCGAAGATTTGCCCAAGTCTCTTTATCGTCTTCTTCTAATTTCTCTGAAGATACCCACATAATTTTTGTGTCGGTACCTGTATGGTAACCTGCTATTTTTAGTGATTCAATAACGCTGAGATATGCATCGTCTAAACCTGTATATTTACCAACGATGGCTATATTAAGAGGGGTTCTTTTTGCATTAATTTTTTTCTCTAGGTCTTCCCACTCTTTAAGATTTGGCTTTAACTTGCCAAGATTTAATCTGTCGGCAATTAATTGAACAATGTTGTTTTTCTGAAAGTTTAATGGTACTTCGTAAATTGATTTTAGTGTTTGAGCTGGAATTACATATTCTTCTTGAACATCACAGAAGAGAGAGATTTTCTTTAGAAGTTCTTTTTCAATGTGGTAATCGGCTCTAGCTAAAATGAAATCTGGTTGAATACCAATTGAGCGTAGTTCTCTAACTGAGGCTTGAGTCGGTTTAGTTTTTAATTCTTTAGAGCCTCCTAAATAGGGAAGCAAAGTACAGTGAACAAATAATGTGTTCTCTGAGCCGAGTTTATATCTTAATTGTCTGATAGATTCGAGATAAGGAAGACCTTCTATGTCTCCAACAGTTCCTCCAATTTCTATCATCATAATGTCGCATCCAGATGATTTAGCTGCTTCAGTAATTTTATTCTGAATGGCGTCAGTAATGTGAGGAATAATTTGAATTGTACGTCCAAGAAATGCTCCTTTGCGTTCTTTTTCCAATACTTCACTATAAACTCTTCCAGTTGTTACAGAAGAAAGTTTGCTTAAACTTGTATCAATAAATCTCTCGTAGTGTCCAAGGTCTAGATCAGTTTCGCCACCATCGTCGGTAACGAAAACTTCACCATGTTGAAAAGGGCTCATTGTTCCGGGGTCGACATTGAGGTAAGGATCAAGCTTCTGAGTGAACACTTTAAGGCCTGAGGCTTTAAGAAGTGCTCCGATAGAGGCTGAGGCTATTCCCTTACCTAACGAACTACATACACCACCAGTGACAAAGATATATTTACACATGCAAATTTTTAAATGAGCGAGGATTTAAGGAAGGACTGATTGTTGAAATTTGCCCTTGTTCTAACTCTAGTTAATTTAAACCAGTGAACTGAAAAGGGCAATAGCTAAATTTGGCTAAATATAGCCAATCTTCTTTTTCGCTGTTTCTAAAGTGTTAGCGGCAACTTTTTTTGCTCGTTTTGCACCGTCTTCTAGTATGCCATAAACGTAGTCTTTTTTTGGAAGAAGTTCGTTGTATTTTGTGCGAGCGTCAGCAAAGTATTCCATTAGTTTTGAAAGTAGAGTTTTCTTTGCGTCGCCGTAACCCATGCCACCAGCTTTGTATTTTGCTGCTAATTCTTGAATTTCTTTTTTGTCGGCAAAAAGTTTGTAGAGTTTAAAGACATTACATGTTTCAGGATTTTTTGGTTCTTCCAATGGAGTTGAATCTGTAATAATGCCCATCACTTGTTTTTTTAGTTCAGCATCTGTTCCAAAGAGGTCGATAGTGTTTCCGTATGACTTACTCATTTTCTGTCCGTCTGTTCCCGGTACTACAGCTACGTCTTCCTTAATGAATGCGTCAGGTAGCTTGAATGTTTCTCCAAAAGTTTGATTGAAGTTGGTAGCAATGTCTCTAGCTATTTCTACATGTTGTTTTTGATCTTTACCTACTGGGACTAAATCTGGTTGATAAAGTAGGATGTCAGCGGACATCAATACCGGATAGTTGAAAAGACCTACGGTAACTTCTTTTTTACCTTTGGCCTGAGCGTCTTTCCAAGCATGTGCTCTTTCTATAAATGGCATTTTTGTGATGCAATCAAAAATCCAGCATAGCTCTGCGTGTTCTGGAAGAGATGATTGTTTGAAAAATGCAGTCTTTTTTGGATCTAATCCGAGGGCTAAATAGGCGACAGCTAGTTCATAGCTTTGTTTTCTCATTAATTCCGCATCGCGAACGGTGGTGAGAGCGTGTAGGTCAGCAATAAAAAGAAAGCACTCATAATCTTTTTGCATTTCAATATGTTGACGAATTGCGCCGAGATAATTGCCAACATGAGGTTTTCCACTTGGTTGAACGCCTGATAAGATTCTTTTCATAGAATTGAGGATTTGATGTTATGTCGTGCTAATCGGATCGATATCAATTTTGATATTTGAATCCATTATATATTCTTTTGGTAGTTTTTCTAATAATTTGTGGATTAGTTCATAGTCTATATGCGTTTTAATTAAGATGACATATCTGTATTTTCCGCGGAGGCGAGCCAGATATGCCGGATAGGATCTAATTTCTAAGTCGTTTATTGTTTCTACTTTTTCTACTGTTTTTTCTTCTTCTCTGTAGTACTTCCAAAGTAAATTTTCAATCTTTTCTGTGAGCCTTTGGCATTCTTGGAGAGATTTATTTTCTATAACTAGTTTTCCTAGACGCCCAAAAGGGGGATTGCGAAGGAGTTTTCTCTGAGTTCTTTCATAGTTGAAAAATTTTTCATAATTATTCTCTTTGGTGCAAATGAGAGAGAAATGTCCAGGGTTATATGTTTGGATTATTACTTTTCCTTCGTTGCTGGTACGGCCTGCGCGACCTGATACTTGAGTCATTAATTGAAAATTGCGCTCTTCTGTACGGAAGTCCGGAATATTTAAGCCAATATCGGCAACTATAACTCCTACAAGATTTACGTTAGGTAGATGAAGTCCTTTGGCTATCATTTGTGTTCCAATGAGAATGTCTGCTTCTTGATTTCTAAATTTTTTATATATTTCTTTGAAGCCATGTTTTGTGTTTGTAGTGTCTTTATCAGCTCTTAGCACCCTGGCTTGAGGAAAAGCTTTATGAACCTCTTCTTCAATTTTTTGTGTTCCAATTCCTAGGAAGCGAATATTTGTTCCTTTGCAGGTGGGGCAAGTAGAAACTGGTTTACTTATTTGGCCACAGTGATGGCAAATTAGAGTTGGCGTTTGTAGGGTCTTGCTGTGATAGGTGAGTGGCGTCTCGCACTTTAGGCATTTGGCTGCGTAGCCGCAATCGCGGCATACTATTGAAGAAGCTGAACCGCGGCGATTGAGAAACAGGATAGCTTGTTCTTTCTTGTCTAAGGTGTTTCTGATTTCTTCTGCGAGTCTTTCACTGAAAATCGAATAATTGTGTTTTTTGAATTCATCTCTTAGGTCTACTATTTCTATTTTAGGGAGAAGGGTTTGAGAGAATCTTTCTTTTAGGAAGATTGTGGAGTCTTTTAATTCTTCAGCTGTTTCTATAGAAGGTGTGGCGCTGCCTAGTATTACTTTTAGAGTTGGATCTAGTTCTTGGAATTTTTTGCTGATTTGATGAATGCTGTATCGTGGGGATTTATCTTGCTTGTAGGAGTTGTCGTGTTCCTCATCGATAATAATCATTCCTAGGTTTTGGAATGGAGCAAAAATTGCAGAGCGTGACCCTATGACTAGTTTGCTTTTGTTGTTCCAAATGTTTTCCCAAGCGAGCTGTCTTTCTCCTTCGGAAATCTTGCTATTAATTACGGTGGCGGCAATGCCTAGGGATTTTTCAAAATATTCGATTATTTGGGGCGTAAGAGAGATTTCTGGGACTAAAATAAGCACTTGCTTGTCTAAAATATTTATACAATGCTTTGAGAGGTGAGAATATATCTCAGTTTTGCCTGATCCCGTGACTCCGTGTATTAAAAATTTGTTCTTATTTTCTGTTGTTATGGTGCTGAAAGCTGCTTGTTGTTCGCTGTTTAATTTTTGTGTACTAAAATTTTCCAATTTTATGGCCTTTTCCTTTAGTCTTTTTGGCAGTTCTTTGTTTAGGAATACTCTTTTTGGTATAAAATATTTGATCAACTTGTGAATAGGGCAGAAATAGTACTTACTTATCCAGTTGATTAGCTCTATTTGTTTTTTTGAAATTAGAGGTTTTTTGTCTGGAATTTCGCTTATTTCTAGGGTTTTGAAGCTCGGTTCTGTGTTATTTGTGTTCCAAGTTATGCCAAATACACTTTTTTTGCGTAAATTTACCTTAACTATTTGGCCAACTTCCAGAGTGGTGTTTTCCGGTATTTTATAGGTTAGGGTTTCTTTCTCGTTGCCTACTTTTTGAGGGATAAGTATTTCTGCGTACATGGTTGTTTTTGTTGCTCAGATATTATCATTATTTAAAGGTGAGTGTAGACCTGGCCCTTGACAAACTCTGTGTTTAGTATATAATCTTGGGCTTTTAAGATTTAATTATGAATTTGTCAGACCACAACATGTTAATAGAGAGATATGTCAGAGGCCGTGAGGCTAAGCTGATAGATCGCTATATTACTGATGGGCCAACGGCTTTAAAAGAGGAGATGGAGCTCTCTGATGAAGAGTGGAAGGTTCTTTTTGATCATTTAGTGTTTGAGCACAATCTACTATACAAGACTGTGGTTCAGGCTAAGGAGTTTTTTCTTGATAACTATGTAAAGCATGGGATGGCTCATGTGAGAGAGCTAATGAATACCGTAGATGATTCATATAATTTACCTTTAGAGATAGTGTTTGATTACTTGGCTATTTCTAATGATGGTTTGTATTATCATGTTTTACAAAATAGGGATCGTTATATGATTGCTTTTAAGGCTCGTGGAGGTGATTTTGTGAGAAAGGTTTTGGGTATTTGGAAGGCTAAGTATGAAGAAAATTGGGCGAGAATTTTGGATTTATTATTGCGTTCCGTATGTGAGGATATTTTTGATGAAAGAAACTTTGATTATGGTTTGAAAGCTTTTTCGTCCATGATGAATGTGAATAGGGTACATAGACCTATAGAGAAGTCGGAGATGTTTAGAAAATAAAAAAGACCAGGCTGTGAGTCCGGTCTTTTAAGTTTTAATTTAGATTAGGATTCGTGATGTAGGTTTAAAGCATCCCAGTCTTCTATTTTTGTTGCTGCTCCTGCTTGATGAATTTCTGTTGCTGTTAAATTTCTTTGTGCTGAGAGAGCTCTGTCAACAGTAGCATCAACTGCTAAATGATGTTCTTTGCCTAATTTCGGTGCTTCTACCTCTGAGTCTTCTCTTTGTGTCTCTGCCATATATAGATGTTTAGAAAAATATTTACGAGCTGAATTTTAACAAAAAATCTTCTTAGGTCAAGAGGATGTAAGATGGTGCACCCGACAGGGGTCGAACCTGTAACCCTCAGTTCCGAAGACTGATGCTCTATCCAGTTGAGCTACGGGTGCAAATTAATTTCAATTTAAAAGGCGACACTTGTGGTGTCGCCTTTTATCAATCTATTTCTTTAGCTTTTTATCACTCCAATAAACGATAAGTGGAGCAGCGATGAAAATTGATGTATAAGCTGCGATAACTACGCCGAGCATAAGAGCCAATACGAAGTAGAATATTGAAGCATGTCCGAAGATCAAAATTGCTAACATTGTTAAGGCGATTGAGATAGATGTGTTGATTGATCTAGCTAAAGTCTCATTAAGAGCTTTGTTGGCTATTTCCTTTATATTATCTAGAGAATTATTTGTAAGTGTTTCTCTGAGACGATCGAAGATTACGATTCTGTCATTCACTGAGTAACCGAATAATGTAAGCATAGCTGTCGCAAAGAGAGCATCGATTTCCACATCAAAGAATTTACCAAGGATAGCGAAGATACCCATAATTATTACTACATCGTGGATAAGAGTAACGATAGCACTTGCACCAAAACGCCATGGATTAACTTCTTTTGGAATTTTGCGGAAAGCGAAGTAGAGATAAATAACGATCATTACGATAGAAATAAATCCTGCAAGCATTGCCTTACTAAGTAATGTTGCTCCAATTGTTGCTCCAATAGTAGTAAAACGAGTTTCACTAAATGCTGGAACTTTTGATTTAAGTGTTGCTATTAATTGATCGTGATTGCTTGGGGATAGATAGTTTGTTTTAATGATGAATTCGTCTTTGCCTGAAGTGATAATATTCACTGAGGTAAGGCTAAATTTCTCCTCATCTGGGGACTGAATTACTTTGTCTTTTGTTGTGCTTGCAGGAACGCTTTCAACAGGTTTTTCTTCTGTGATTGCTGGTTTGTTGTTAATTTCAACACTGCTTTCATCTAGGGCTTTAGCAAGCTGCTCTTTATTAACAGTTTCATTGAATTTAAGAGCTAGTAATGAACCACCCTTGAAATCAATACCAAGATTTAGTCCAAAAACAAAGATTGCTAGAATCGCTGCTGTAAATGTAGCAGCAGAAGCTGTGAACCAGATTTTGCTCTTGCCGATAAAGTCGAAAGATAGTTCTTTTTTCTTTTCAGAAACTCCGAGTAATTTTAGGTTTTCTGCGTATTTTGTACGTGCAATACCTTGTAAAAGAATCTTTGTAATAGTGATAGCTGTGAACATTGATACTAGGATACCTGCAGCAAGATTGAATGCGAATCCTCTAATGATTGAGCTACCAAAGTAAAATAAGATTCCAGCTGTAATCAATGATGAGAAGTTTGAATCTCTAATAGCGCTCCATGCTCTATTGAATCCAATTTCAATGGCTGTATTGAGTTTATTTCCTGCTCTTAATTCTTCCTTAATTCTTTCGAAAATAAGAACGTTTGCATCTACTGCCATACCGAAGGAAATGATCATACCGGCAATACCAGCGAGAGTTAGAACTACTCCACTGTTCAAGAGGAAGGTAATGAAGAAGAATCCTAAACAGCTTAATACAAATGAAAGTAGTTTTTCCCAACCAGGTTCGCTACCATTAATGATTTTCCAAATAATGAATCCAAAAACTCCGAGAGAAATTAATAGTGCTAATCCTAAGCTTAGGTGAGCTTTAATTAAGAATAATAGAAGTGCTCCGTAAAGAATCAAACTTCCGCTAGCCGCCAAACCTGGTAGGCGATAGTAAGCAACCATAAAAATCATAACTAAGAGTACACCAATGAAACCAGCCATAAGACTTTGGTTCAATGCACCTTGTCCTAATGATGCACCAAGAGTGTATTCACCTGTGAGAACGATTGGTGCTGGAATTGCTCCTGTGTTTAGATCTCTTGCTAGATTCTTAGCTTCTTCACTGCTGAAGTTGCCAGAGATTTGAGCTTTACCTCCTGAGATTTTCTCATTTACTCTTGGGCTAGAAATCATTTCTCCACCTACGAAAATTGCAATAGGTTTACCAACATTTTTTGATGTAAGTTCTTCAAACATTTTTGCTCCTTCGTCGTCGAATTGAATGTTTACGTATGGTTGGAAGAAGTTGTCTACCTGTACGTCAGCGTGCATAAAATGTTTACCGTTCAACCCTGTATCAGCCCATTCATTTGGTTTTGTTGAATAGCTCAAAGTTTCGTATTTGTACTTCTGTTGTTTTACGTTGCTTTGAACTGAATTTGCTTTGATAAGGTTGTAACCGTTCTGAGTCTTTACGATGTCGCTGATGTCTCCGTCTTTTGCGAGTCCAAGAGCAGCTTTTTCAAAATCATATGGGTATGATCCATTTCCTGTAATTGCGCTTTCAAGTTTTCCTCCATTTGCAGCGCTGTCTGAATCGTCAGAATATTTCTTTGCTAGGTCTTCAAACTTTTCTCCGTTGTTTAATTTTTCTTTAACTTCTTTTGCTAATTTGTAAGCTTCGTCTTCGTTTCTAGTTACAGTAGCATTTGCTTTATCAGCACCTTTGTAAGCGATAACGATACGGCTTACCTCTACTTGTTTTTGGTCTTTAACTTCTTCTTTTATATCTACTAACTTAATGATGTTTAAGCTTGTGTCTTGTACTGCTTGACCTGTTGAGTCTAGAGCAAAAGTGCCACTTGATTCGATAAGGTCTTTTGTAACTTCTCCTACCTTCATCTTGCTAAGAGCGTCTTTTAGGTAAGCTGGAAGGTCTGAAGCAAAAGCATAGTCAGGTTTTGCATATTTGATCTTGTCAGCAGCTGATTGAGATTCTTCTTGAGCTATAACTGAGA
Source organism: Candidatus Peribacteria bacterium (assembly GCA_943357285.1). Taxonomy (GTDB): domain Bacteria; phylum Patescibacteriota; class Gracilibacteria; order UBA1369; family LOWO2-01-FULL-3; genus JACRIB01. The sequence continues at coordinate 26,639 of CALRGJ010000012.1, forward strand.
AATCTGCACCTTTGTTTATTTTCTCTTGAGCGGATTGAGCACCTGCTGTTATTTTTTCTTTTTCTTGAGGATCGAGCTGAGTTTTCTGTTCTTTGAATTCAAGCTGAATAGTTTTACCTACAGCTTCTTTAGCTTTTTCAATACTAACTTCTTTCTTTTCGTCGTCTGTAATGTCAGCTAATAGCTTATCTTTACCAATATATTTAGTTACATCAGATTGTTCTATAGTGGCATTGTTTGCCAATTCTACTATAATATGTGCTTCTTCGCTGATAGTAGAATTATAGATATTTGGTTCTTCTACTCCCAATCCATTTACACGTTTTGTAATAACTTCTTGAACACCCTCTACGATGCTTTCGCGATCTTTTTCAGGAACATCACGTAGATCTATTTTGTAGTCCAATTGTGAGCCTCCTTGAAGATCAAGTCCTAAGTTAATCTTTGCTTTTAGAATAGCCTCAGGAGTGAAAGGCACGATTTTTTGTTGGATGTTACTTGGTAAATCAAAAAAGCCAAGGAACAATGTGACTATTAGGATTGCCAGCAATTTTCTTGTGAGATGTTTTTTCATAATAGAGTTATATTATAGATATTTTAGGATATGTTATTTCTTTTATTCAGTTCTTGATCTAAGGCTTCATTGTTGCCTTTACCACTTCTTCCGTAGTCGTCGTGCAATTTTACGACATCTTCTAGATCCGGAGTGGATACTTCAAAGACCTCTGCATCTTCTAAGGCCTCTAAGCGGTGGATAGTATATGGAGTCACGTCTATTTTGTCACCTTGATTTAGGATTTTCTCTTGCAGGTTCGATTGGTCTGTGCCGTAAGTGAGTTTTACACTTCCTTTATATATATACTGTGTTTCAAGCTTTTTTTCGTGATATTGGAGGCTGTAACGATGACCCTTTTTAATCTGAAGGATTTTTCCGGCATATTTGTCGGTGTGGGCGAACCAGATCTCTTGGCCCCATGGTTTTGGCTTAATTTCCAATTTATGTTCTTGCATGATAAATGAGTAAATTTTTCTGGGGTACTATAGTGGAAAAAGGTTTTTTTTGAAAGAGCTAAACAGATTCGGTTATTTGTTGAGGTCTTTTACGCGTTTGCTGTCCTCTTTGTTGCAGACCAATAAGCCATTTGGGCTATCAATGATTACGGTGTCAGTGAGGCTGATGCCTGCCACTGCTTCATTGTTGTCGGCATAGATGAGACAGCCCGAGCAGCCGATGAGGTTGGTTTGGCCGCGAGTGATGTTTTCTTCTTTGGATTTAGCTAGTTCTTCCCAGATTGCTTTGAAGCTACCTATATCGGACCAGCCTAGGTCTCCTTTGATAATTCTTACAATGGAGGGGTCAATTTTCTCCATGATAGCGTAATCTAGAGAGTTTTTTTCAAGGGTTTCGTATAATGTCTTGGTTGATTCCGAAATTTCTCCTGTAGAAGTTACCATTTCTTGAAGCTTTGAGTATGTTTCCGGTTGGTATTTCTGGTAATATTCCAGAATTGTATCTGCTTTCCAGACATAAAGACCTGTATTCCATAGGTAATTACCGGCTTCCAGAAATTTCTTAGCAGTCTCGAGGTCTGGTTTTTCCTTGAAGCAGTCTAATTGAAAAATTTCCGTGTCGTCTATGTTTTCAACAACAGGGCCTAGCTTAACGTAGCCATAATTGATGTTTGGTTCGGTGGCTTCAACTTCGATAATATTGAGCGTATTTTTTTCTAAAGCGAGTTTTTCAGCAAGTTTTAATTTTGATTGGAATTCAGCTTTGTTTTTAATTAAGTGATCAGCATAAATAATAGCCATGACTTCTCCGGGATGCCTTTTTGCTATGATTGTTGAGGCGAAACCGATGCATGGAGCTGTGTCTCGTAGAGCTGGTTCAATGATGAGATTTTTTTCCGGAATGGTAGGGCAAAGGTCTTTTACTAATCCTAAATGTTTTTCATTGATTGCAATGTATATATCTTCGGGCTTTAGAAAATCCAGTCTTTCAACTGTTTCTTCGATCATAGTTTTTTCAGAAACCAATTTCTGAAATTGCTTTGGTCTTTCTGGTGTGGATAGAGGCCAAAGTCTCGTTCCACCACCGCCTGCGAGTATTACTGCTTTCATATGATGGGATTGTAACAGGAGTTTTTTTGAAAAACCAGACTAAGATTTTACTTTTTGTATTATTGAGAATATTTGCTATTTTTAAACAAATAATCAAAATCTATGTATAAAATTGTTTTGCTGCGTCATGGAGAGAGTACTTGGAACAAGGAGAATCGTTTTACTGGATGGACGGACGTAGAGTTATCGGAGAAAGGTGTAAGTGAAGCTCATGAAGCTGGAAAACTTTTAAAAAAGGATGGTTATAATTTTGAATTGGTTTTTACGTCTGTATTAAAAAGAGCAATTGGTACTATGGAGATTGTACTTGATGAAATGGGTTTGCAAAATTTACCTGTGGTTAAATCTTGGCGTTTAAATGAAAGGCATTATGGTGCTTTGCAGGGTTTAAATAAAGCTGAGACTGCTGAGAAATATGGTGAGGAGCAGGTAAAGCTTTGGCGAAGAAGTTATGATACTCAGCCTCCTGCACTTACTAAGGATGATGAAAGATATCCAGGAAACGATCCTATGTATAAGGATTTAAGTGAAAAAGAATTACCTTTGACTGAATGTTTAAAGGATACAGTTGAGAGATTTTTGCCTTATTGGGAAGAGGAAATTGCTCCTGAGGTAAAGAATGGAAAGAATGTCTTGGTTGTGGCTCATGGGAATAGTCTTAGGGCTTTAGTGAAATATTTGGACAATGTTTCGGACGAAGAAATTACCGGATTAAATATTCCGACTGGCATTCCTTTAGTCTATGAATTGGATGAGAATTTGAAACCAATTCGTCACTATTATTTAGGAGATCAAGAAAAGATTGCAGCTGCAGCTGTAGCTGTGGCAAATCAAAGTGCTAAGAAATAATTACATCAATAGGGTATTGAAGTACCAATTGAGAATTTCTTGTCCAAAGAAGATGGCCGTGATTGCTCCGATTACTAAGAATGGCCCAAATGGAATTGTGCTTTTGTGATGCAGTTTTTTTGCAATGATAAGTATCACACTTACTAGTCCACCTATTAGGTAGGCAATTACTAATCCAAGTATGCCTACTAGCCAGCCTGAAAAGCTTCCCGTGGTCCAGCTTAGTAATATACCCATAAGTGCTCCGAGTCTTAAGTCTCCTCCTCCAATCCAAGTTCCTTTAGAAATTATGTATTGTAGAAAAAAGAAAAGAAAAATTATACCTCCTCCTATGAGCATATCGACTCCTGTTTGCATTATTGGACTGAAGGAAATGATGCCGGCGATTGCGATGAAAATTGCAGGAATTGATAATTGGTCCGGAATTTCTTTATGCATTAAGTCAAAGAAGAATATGGCAATTAAGAAGCTAAATTCGACTAAGTAGAAAGATAGTGTTGCTAGTATCGTCAAATCAATGCTGTAATTTAAAAATTCCGGATTGATAATTGAAGGTGTTGCAATTAAGAAGTTCCAGTGAAGGAAGCTGACTAAGAAAAGTGCTCCTGTTAAAATTTCTAATAGAAAATAATGAACGGAGATTCTTTTATTACAATATGCACATTTTCCACGAAGGAAAATCCAGCTAAAAATAGGAACAAGGTGTCTCCATTTTAATTTTTTCTTGCAAGCTGGGCACATAGAATGACCGTTGATTATGCCTTTCTTTTTGGCTTGTAAGCGATAAATTACAACACTGATAAAGCTTCCTATAGCAGAGCCGAGGATGAATATTATTGCTGAAACAAGGAGTTGCATAGGTTGAGGGTTAATATTTTATTAACGGGTTATTAGGCCGTTTTGATTTAGAGAGTTGTAGCGAGTTGCTGCGAGCTTACTGATAGAATTTCCGCGACCAAGTGTGTAGGCTTTTTTATAATAGGTTTTTGCTTGACTGCTGTCTCCGGATTTTTCTGAGAGCCAACCGTAGTTTAAATTTGCAGCATCCAGAGTTGGTTGCATGGAAAGAGCAATATCTAGGTTCTTTTTTGCATCGTCAAAGTTGCCAAGAGCGGTATATGACCATCCAAGTAAATTGTAGCTCATGGCTTCGTTTGGATGTGTTTCAAACGCTTTCTGGCTTAGCATTAAAGCTGTATCTGGTTTGTCGAGATGTTCTATGTTTATCCAAACTGTACGGACAAAAATGTCTAAATTTTTTGGATTTTGACTTACAACTTTTTCATATCTGTCAGAAGATTTTTGATAATCTTTTTTGAGTAAGTATAGGTCTCCGAGCTTGAGGTTTATCTGGTCTTTTGGCTCGTAGCCTTGTTTGTCAGCTTTTTCGATATAGTAAATTGCTTTATCTAAATCATCTTTTGCAAAGTATGCAAGTCCTAGATAAAAGAGTGTTTCAGGTTTTTCTGGTGTAAGATCTTTTGCTTGAAGAAGAGCATCTACGGCATCGTTAGGTTTGTTGATGTTGAGGTAAGCATAGCCGAGGACTATCCAGGCATCTCGATAATTATTTTTAGTATTAAGAATGTCATATAGAAGTGGAATGGCAGCCTGATATTCATTTGTACTAGTCATAGCTTTGGCTAAAAGAAGTTCGAGATAGGTATTTTCCGATCCTTTATAGTATGAGAAATTTTGATATGCATCGAGAAATTTCTGGTTATTTTCTAGAAGTGATTGTTCGGGTTTTGGTTCTAGCTTTGCGATGTCTTGGAATATTGTTTTTGCTCCATCAAAGTTTTTATAGAGAATTGCGATGATGCCTTTGTAGTATTGGGCGCGAGGGTTTTTGTCATCAAGATTCCAGATGATTTTTTTAGCATTCTCTATTTGTCGCATGCTTAGGTAGGTGCGCGCCAGGGCTACGTTTACATCTATGGAATTTGGGGCCAATTTAATTGCTTGAGTGAAAATATCACGGGCTTCGTCTGTTTGATTGTTTTTTAAATAGGTGTCGCCAAGTTTTAGAATTAAATCTATTGCTTCCGGTTTTGCCTCGAGTGCTTTTTGATAATTGGCTATAGCGTTTTCCAGATCATCTTTGTTTAAAAAGTCATCTCCGGTTTTTTCATAATTTCCATTTGAAGAGATAGCTTTTCCGCGTGAAATTTTTGTGTCTAAAGTTGTTGTTACCGGTAATTGATTTTCAAGCTGATAGGATTCAGGTTTTGTGAAATGGAAAGTAATTAAAACAATTGAGGTGATAATAACTATCCATAATGTAGCCAGAAATTTTCTCATATTTTTTTAAGCGAAAGTAGCTTGTTTTAGGGCTAAAGAGTTGGCAAGGCAGATGGCTCCTGCAATAGCGTCGGCAGCATCATCTGGTTTTGGTGTGACTTTAAGCCCAAGAATTATTTTAACCATTTGTTGGACCATTTTTTTATCTGCTTTACCATAGCCGCATACGGCGCATTTTATTTCCATTGGTGTGAATTCTGTGATTTGTAAGCCGTAATTAGTAAAAGTGTGAAGAATTACTCCGCGGGCTTCAGATACAGACATAGCAGTTTTAACGTTCTTTTGAAAAAATAATTTTTCTATAGAGGCAAATTGTGGACGCCATTTTTCTATAAGGGTGGAGAGGTCAGTGGCGATTTGTTGAAGTCTTACATTAGGAGGAAGACCGGCCTGAGTTTTTATGCAGCCGTAATCACGCAGGATAAATTTTCCCTTTTCGTGGTCGAGGATGGAGAATCCTGTTGTTGCTGTGCCTGGATCTATTCCAATAATACGCATTTTTATATCGTGATGTTTGAAATTATTTTTTCTTTTTTGCTGGCGTTGGCTAAAATGACAATTTTTTGTTTGGCTTTTACTATTTTTTCCTTTTTTAGAATTTGAACTATCTGTTCTATCTTGTTTTCTTTCTTCAAAGTCTGTGCAAAAATATTGTTCAAGCCCCACACGAGAGTGAGTTCACGCGCAGTTTCTTCTTTCTCACAAATAGTTATTATTGGCGTGTTTGGGCGGTGGCGTGCTAACTCTCTTGCTGTATACCCATCAGATGTGTAGACAACTAAATAGTCTGCCTTTGTCTCTGATGCAAGGTCTGAGGCATTGGAGCAATGAGGGTTCGCTACTTCACGACTGTGTATAAAAAAGTTGTTCTCTAATTCGCTGTATTTTCTAAGCTCTTTTTCCACTGTGCTGGCGACTCTGCTTAGTGTAGCTGCGGCTTGTGATGGAAACTTTCCTACGGCAGATTCATTAGATAACATGATGGCGTCGGTGCGATCGTAGACTGCATTGGCGGCGTCAGAAATTTCCGCACGAGTAGCGCGAGGATTGGTGACCATAGAAAGAAGTACTTCAGTGGCTGTAATTACTGGTTTAGCATATTTATTCGCAAGAGCAATGATACGTTTTTGGACTATTGGCACTTGTTCAGCGGGAATGTCGATGCCGAGATCTCCACGTGCTACCATGATTCCATCGACTGCTTTCGTAATTGCCTCGAGATCGTCTACGGCGCATTTTAATTCGATTTTGGCGATAATTTTTGTAGATTTTTTATGCTTTGTAATTAATTTGCGAAGATTTTTAATGTCGTTGGCAGATTTTACAAAGGAAAGAGCCACGTAATCTACATTATTTTTAAGACCGAACACTAGATCCTTCTTATCTTTCGCGGTAATAGTTTCAATGCTTTCAGTAATGGCTGGAAGGTGTACTCCTGCGTGATTTTTTAGTAGTCCTCCACATTTAACGAGACATTTTACGTTTTCTTTATCAATGACTTGGAGAACCTGGGTTTCAATCATTCCATCATTAATGAGAATTGGATTATTTTTTTTCAATCCTTTGGTAAAAAGTTTGAATTGAATTGGGATTTGAAGAATTTTTGTCTTAATTGCGAAGTTAACTTTTTTTCCGGTGAGGATGAAAGTATCTCCCTTTTTTACAGGAATTCCTTCTGGTGGCAAATCTCCGAGACGAATTTTTGGTCCTTGTAGGTCTTGAAGAATACCAATGCGTTTACCGGTATTTTTTTCTACAGTATGGATATTTGTAATTAATTCCTCGTGACTTTTATAATCTCCATGCGAAAAGTTTAGACGGGCTACATTCATGCCGGCTTGTACCAATTTTGTGATTTCTGTAACTGAATTACTCGCAGGTCCAAGCGTACAAACAACTTTCGTATTTTTGATATGCATGAGGATTGAGGAATGTGAGGAAGTTTTCAGAAGGATTATATCAGAAAGGTGGTGCTTTTTTCAATTGGCCTTTTTTGATCTGTTCTACTAGAATGCTTGAGAAATATGATTAACATTTAGTTTTATGGCACAGAAAATTTTTCTCAAGGATTTGCGCGATCATGTAGGTCAGGAAATTATGATGGAAGGTTGGATGTTTAATAAGCGTGGGGCAGGTAAAATTTACTTTTTGGAACTTCGTGATGGTAGCGGAATTGTGCAGGGAATTGTGTTTGTGAAAGCTGTAAGTCCAGAAGTTTTTAAGATTGCTGAGGAGTTAACAATGGAATCTTCAGTGCGTGTGACTGGTGAAGTGACCAAGCATCCAAAACATGAGGATGAATATGAATTGCAGGTAAAAGATATTGAAGTTATTCAGCTTGTGAAGGAAGATTATCCTATTTCAAAGAAGGAACATGGTCCGGATTTTTTACTTCAGAATCGTCATTTGTGGCTTCGTACTCCAAC
>CALRGJ010000013.1 GCA_943357285.1 Candidatus Peribacteria bacterium
TGGGAAGCAGCCTTTTTCTTCAGCAATTTTTGTGGAATATGCTGCAGCTGAGTCATTAATTAGTTTCATTACTTTACGAGCTGTGTCGAAACCTTCTTGGGAATCATAAGGAACACGTAATTGGTAAAGCATGTCGGCAAATCCCATAATTCCAAGTCCAATACGACGATTGTTGCGGAAAGTGGTGTTTACTTTTTCTACAGGGAAGTCTGAAAGATCGATAACGTTATCGAGCATACGAGTAGACATCTCTGTCACGAATTTCAAACGAGCTTCGTTGATCTTGCCGTTCTCTACGAACTTAGCGAGATTGATAGAACCAAGATTACAAACGTCTCCGTCATGTAACCATTGTTCTCCACAAGGATTTGTAGCTTCTAGACGACCAAGTGCTGGAACTGGATTGCTGCGATTTGCAGCATCTGGGAATAGAACTCCCGGTTCACCATTTCTCCAAGCAGCATTGATAATTTTATCCATCAATTCTGAAGCAGTCATTGTCTCTTCAATAGCATCCACGTAAGCTCCTCTCTTGTTGCGAATAATACGACGTGGTTTCATTTTCTGACCATTCCATGAACAGAACCATGGCTCTGTAGAGCGGTTTTTTACCGCATTCATGAATTCGTCTGTAAGAGAAACGGAGATATTGAAATTAACTAAAACTCCTTCTTCCCATTTTGATTCGATAAATTCTAAAATATCTGGATGATCAACACGCATCACGCCCATATTGGCACCATGACGACCTTGTTGTTTTATAACTCCGAAAGATTCGTTGAAGGCTTTAAGGAAAGATACAGGACCGGATGCTGTACCTTGAGTTTTGTTTGTGCGAGTACCAGCTGGGCGAAGTAAATGCCAAGGAAAACCAAGGCCTGAACCAGCTTGTTGGAGAAGAGCAGCGTCGTGGAGAGAAGAGAAAATTCCGTCCATGCTGTCTTTGAAGTGGAGTACGATACAGTTTGAAACCAAGCGAGTCTTTCCTCCAGCGTTAGCCAAAGTACGACCAGCAGGGATGAATTCAAACTTGTCCATTGTCTCTTTAAATTTTGCTGCGAAGTCAGCAACTGTCTTTGAATCTTTACCATAACGTTCTTCTACTTTTGCCAAGGCTTTAGCTACACGGTCAAACATTCCTTCCGGACTTTCGCAAACTTCGCCATTGTCATCTCTTTGAAGATAGCGAGCAGCAAGAACTCTTAAAGCGTTTACGCTGAATGGTAATTTTGAAACTTGGCCGTTTAAGATCTCTTGTTGAGTGTTGCGGATATTTTTGTGTTCTGCACGGTAGAGAATGAAAGCTTTCGCAGTCTTAGCGTGTCCTCCTTCGATCAAAATCTTTTCAGTCAAATCCTGAATTTGTTCTACAGTTGGAATATTGCTTTCGTCTTTGAAGAAAACTTCAAGTACTGCAGCAACTTGATTGGAAATTTGAGTGGCCATTTCTTTATTGGCACCGCCAACAGATTGGACAGCTTTCCAAATGGCTTCAGTGATTTTTTCTTGGCGGAAATCTGCGATTTCGCCGTTTCTTTTTTTGATCTTGAGGATTGGGGACATAGGAGGAGCGCGTTAGGGAGATAAGAGGGGATCCGATTTGGCGGTCGCTAATTTTCTGCGACACCACGCCTTGGCGGATGATTGCGTCAGCTGCATGAGGGCTGACAGATGACATTTTTCATAGGGATGAGGGGAAGTATCCCTATATATAGTGGGCCTTTTTCAGATGGGGCTACTACATATTGTATGTTCGGCCATGCGGTAACTTGAATATTAGCAGGGGAAGGGAAGAGTGCAAAGTAGAAATGGATAAAAGAAGTTGACGGTTGAGGGGGCTGGTTTCATGGTTAATGATATTGGTCGTTTTGCTTTGCTGGAAGCCATTTGCGCGGGTTGTCAGCTTGAAAAACCGCTAGCCTCCAATGGAAAGTCTAGGCTGGGTAGTCGGCGGGTATTTTTTTCGTAAATTTGCTTGAAAAATTGGTAAATTTACTGGAAAAAAGTGAAAATTGCAATGAAAATGGAAAAATAAGCCTTGGATTGGTTCAAACTATGAGAAAAATTTATAAAAAGATATCTTTTTGTAGTTCAATTTGTAGTTCAATGATTTCTTTAAATTGTTTTCCTACTAAACTTTCTGCTCTATTCGTGAATGCTTTTGCTTTTTGAAGAAAGACCTCTTTTATTTCAGAAATAGAATTTTTGCTTACTAAAAGTGCGTGTTTTGCGCCCATTATGGAATATTGGACTTCTTTTGGATTGAGTTTTGTGGCTTCTAGGAAATAGGTTGATGCTTGTAAATGTTCTAATTTTATCATTGATTTAAGCCCTTCTTGGTATTTAAAATCTGCAGAAATGGATAATAAATTTGTTGTAATTGAGAGTGCAATTAATGCGAAGGCAATTAAGGTTATTATGACTGATTTTAATTTGGAAACTCTTATTGAATAATTTTTTTTATCCGATGTGTTGTTGATTATTATGCCTATAATTAACCACCAAAATACATAATGTATTGTTGTTGAGAAGCTGAACATGTTTGTGACGAAAAGAGAAACCAAACTTATTAGTGAAGAGAGAAGGATGTTGTTCTTTCTGTTTTTGATGCAAATTATGAAAATTGACAATAATAATCCTATGTAAGAAATAAGTCCTAAAATTCCTGAAAAAAAAGTAGTATCTAAAATTTCATTATGTGCTCGATCTACTTTCTCTTTATCAAATTGAGGGAATACTTCTGATAAGGTTTCTGGTCCGTATCCTATAAGTGGTTTGGATATTATTTCTTTTATTGTTTCGGGCCAGATTTTTAATCGTATTTCAGCTGACTTAAAAGTTTCGCCATGTATGAGAAAACGACTGAGAAATATATCTTTTTCGATCTGAAGGTTTGAACTGAAGATGTTTAGAAATATTGTAATTAGGCAAAGTGCCGCTGGTATTAGTAGTAATTTTTTTTGTCCTTTTATTATTGAAAATAAGATGAGCCCGGTTGTTAATCCTAAAATTGCACTACGGCTTGTTGTTAAAATTATTGTTAATAAAATTAGAAGTGAAGAAGTGAACCAAAAATATTTTTTGTTTGAGGATTGTGTTTCTTCTGACCAATTAAAAAAACAGAAGGGAAGAGTTATGAGTAGATAGCTGGCTAGAAAGTCTGGTTGACCTATTGTCCCAAAAATTCTTAGGGTGCTGAATTGTTGAGAAAGGGCGATAATTGAGGTGGCCAATGCTCCATAGCAAAGCCAATTTATTGGTTCTTTTGTGTTTTTTTTGTCTAAGCTTAGTAAGCAAAGAAAAAATAAAATATAATGTAGAAATTGGAAAAGTCCTTGGCCTCTTCCGTATGATCCCCAAAAACTTAAGTGGGGAAAAACTGAAAAAATTGTGCTGAGTGAAAAGATTAGGATGTAGCTAATTAAAGCTATCCAGAAAAATTTATTTTCTCTTTTTATTTCGTGAAAAGAAAATTGGTGGCTTAGCATTGTTTTAAACAATATTAGGCCACCAATTATTAATGTAAATGTTCTGAATAAAATTGCTTTAGGAAGTTCGTAGGCTTGAGCAATTTCAGGAATAAAGACTAGGGGGACTCCGATAATGATAATAGCAAGACAGTATCGAATTAATTTATTTATCCCCATTTATCACATTTATTAGATTGATCCCACCACTCCTTTTGCTGAACAAGATTTCATCACATCATTATATGATTTGTCTGTAACAGTGCTTGTAAATGTGCCTTTTTGAGCTAAATCTAAATATTTTTGGCAATCTTCTTTGTTTAGACATAGGTAGTTTGCATCATTTGCTGCTTTGAAATTGTCTGAAAAATATTTCCCTTCAAGAATTGTGCAAATTTTAGCCATATTGTTGTTGAACTTGTTGTCGCATTTACGTTCATAGACCATTTTTTGAGGATTGCAATTTTCGATTATTTTTTCCCAATTAGTAATGCTTCCTGTAGGACAGAAATATTTAGGGTTACATGCTCCTTCTGGAGGTGTAGTTAGATTGACACTATATTTAGTTATTGTATTGCTTGGCGTTGGTAATGTTCCACTGTAGTTTGTTTGTTGTCCGTATGATGATGGGCATTTTAGATTTTTACCTACTGCTGAAATGTAAATGTCTTTTCCTAAGCTATCGCAGTCGCATTGTAGACCGAAGTGTAGTGTGTCAGATGGCTCTTCATTGCCTGTTTTTGGCGGAACTTTAGTTGGATCAATTGGGATTACTGGTATTGTTGGGCCAGTACCTGTGTTATTGTTTCCTGCTGTAGTGCCATTGCCAGTATTGGTATTTCCTCCTGTACCATCGGTGCCGTTTGTGCCTTTGGTTCCAGTAGATGGGTTTATAAATTTCCATGAGGGGATTGTCGTTCCTGTTTTTGAAGAATTTGGGTCTAATTTTGTTTGTGTACCGGTTGGCTTGTTTTTGTCTAAAATATAGCCTTCTGGTTTGCCTGGTATATAAAAGCCTGGAGTCCCTGCTTTTGGTGTTGCTGTGCCTTTTCCAGTACCAGGAGTTACAGATGTTCCTGGGGTTCCTTTTCCACTTTGAGGATGGGTTTGGTCCCATTCCTCTTGGCTTATGCACCACCAAGGTAAAGAAGTAGATTGCATTTGGATACTACCTAGAAATTTGCCGGAGGATTTACCGTAAACTGCTCCGATACCTAAAGTAATTACTACTCCTGCAATTAGAAAGTAGGTTTTTTTGTTGTTTTTCATTGAATTCATAGGAAAAGTTTTAGTGCTTTTACTATGTTACTATTCCTTTTGCTTTTCAATGTGAAATGGATTTCTAAGCTATTTCCTGCTGAGATAGGCAGTGCCAACTTCCTTGTCCCCAAATTACGTCGTAAGCATCTACGCTGATGACTTTGCGATCTGGGAAAAATTTCTGGAGAATGTCTATGGCTTGCTGATCTTTTGCTTGGCGGAAAGTTGGGAGGAGAACAATTTTATTTCCGATGTAGAAATTAGCGTAGCTGGCAGGCATTTGTTCGTTTAGGTAGATGACTGGATCGGGCATTGGAAGAGGGACAATGGTTAGAGGATTGCCGTCCTGATCTTTCATTTTTTCTAGCTGTTCGAAGTTATCTTTGAGGAATTTATAATTGGCGTCGGCGGGATTATCTTCTCTGACGCAAACTATTGTTGTGGGATTCACGAAACGAGCGAGGTCGTCGATGTGGCCATCAGTATCATCATTCACAATTCCTTCTCCAAGCCAGAGAATATTGGTGATGCCTAGATAATCTTTTAGGTATTGTTCTATTTGTTCTTTAGTGAAATTTGGATTGCGATTTTTATTCAGGAGACAGCTGGTAGTTGTGAGCAAAGTGCCTTTACCATTTACGTCTATAGAGCCACCTTCGAGTACGATTCCTGGCTGTATGACTGGAATATTTAAGGCTTCGCCAACATGAATTGGTACGGCATCATCGTCTTCCCATGGTGGATATTTGCCACCCCAAGCATTGAAAATCCAATCGGTGATCGCTATTTCGCTGGCTGAGTTTTTTACGAAAATTGGGCCATGATCACGAGTCCAAGGTACATTAGTTTTAATTTGGAAAAATTTTAAATTGTCGGTGCGGAAATTTAGTTTTTGCATGCGGGAGAGAACGTCTTCTTCCATTTTTTTGTCGAGAACGAGAAGACAAACTGTTTCGCTTTCTTGCATCACGTGCATGGCTTGGCAATAAGCATCGAGAACTTTTTCGTACTTTTCTGGAGAGGCTTGGTCGGAAAGCCAGCATGCCCAATGTTTGAAATCATGAGGCCAAGAAAGCCACATTGCTTTGTGATTTTCCCATTCCGCAGGCATGTGAAATTTTTTGTGGTCGAGAGTAGTGGTGATGGTAGTCATTTAGAATTGGTCTTTTAATTTGAGTTTTCTTTCATCGAGAAATGGCCATTCTTTGCGCATGTATGAAGTAGTGTCGAGGTCGCATTTTACAATGAGGTTTTCCGATTTATCTGTAGAAGCTTTTACGAGTACTCGACCATATGGATCGCTGACGAAAGAAGTGCCCCAGAAGTTGATATTGTCTTCTGTGCCTGTACGATTAATTGCAGCGATAAAAATATTATTGGCGATGCCGTGGCTACGTTGAATTGTTTGCCAAGCGTCGTGTTCGCCGTCGCTGATTTCTTTTGAAAGACGAGGGTCCCAACCAATTGCTGTTGGATAGAAAATAATCTCTGCGCCTTTAGCTGCTGCGGCTCTGGCAATTTCTGGGAACCATTGATCGTAGCAAATTAGTGCGCTCACTTTTGCTAGCGGTGTCTCGAAAACAGGAATGCCGAGCTCTCCGGATTCGAAATAAAAATCTTCAGCAAAAAGATCTGGTGGCTCCGATGGAATGTGAATTTTGTGATATTTGCCGATGATTTTTCCATCTGGTCCTATGCAAATATTTGTATTGAAAAATTTGAAAGGGGAAGATGAATTTGCAGAAGTTTTCGATTGTTCTGAGCTAGCGATTTTTTCAAAAATTGAAACTATTAATGTGACTTTTTTTTCTGCAGCGACTTTGCTGAGAGCGTCGGAAGTTGGTCCTGGAATAGTCTCGGCAAGTTCGAATTTTTTCGGATCTTTTCCTTGGCAAAAATATGGTGCGAGAAAAAGCTCGGGTAGAGCGATGATTTGTGCTCCATGACTGGCACAGTCCTCAATGCCTTTGATGGCTTGGTTGAGGTTTTCTTCGCGGGTGGCGAGGACTTTCATTTGTACTAGACCGAGTGTGATTTCGCGCATGTGAAATTTATAGAGTATTTTTTTATGTTTGTCGAATTTTACAGATTGTAAAGTGTCCCTAGGAACATATGATAAATGTAAATAACCATTCGTCAACAATCTGTATTATCTTCGTCCTCTCATCTTTTCGATCAGTCCAGGTAATATTTTCAGCACATGATCAATTTCTTCATCTGTTGTCATTTTCCCTAGTGTCATTCGGACGCTGTTTTGGATGAGTTCTTTTGGAAGGCCGATGGAGAGGAGAACATTTGAAGGTTTTGAGCCTTTGATATTGCAGGCAGCACCGGTAGAAATGTAGATGCCGAGATTGTCTAATTGCAAAACTAGTTCTGGCCCTTCGACTCCTTTGAAAGTGAAATTGGTGTTGTTTGGGAGGCGGGGACAGGTGGTGTCCGAGGCTGCATTGCTAGTGCTGGCATATTTTGGATCGAAAGGATTTGGGCCATTCAATGAGGAATTTGGAATTTTTTCTAGGATGCCTTTGATGAATTTATTGCGAAGAGCAGTGAGTTTGGCGATTTTTTCCGCATGTTCTTTAGTGGCTAATTCTAGAGCTTTTCCAAGTCCTACGATTCCAGGAACATTGTGAGTTCCGGCGCGAAGACCTTGCTCGTGAGAGCTACCGAGAATTTGTGGAGAAAGTGCTGTGCCTTGTTTTACATAAAGTACTCCGGCACCTTTTGGTCCATAAATCTTGCTGGCGTTTATGGTTATTAAATCTACTTGGAGTTTTTCTACATCTAGAGTTTGTGAGTCGGCGGCCTGGCAAGCGTCGGTATGAAAAATCACACCTTTCTCACGGCAAATTTTTCCGATTTTGGCGATTGGTTCTACGGTGCCGATTTCATTATTGGCATACATTACAGATACAAAAATTGTGTCTGGGCGAATGCTTTCAGCTACGTCGGCGGGATTTACAAAACCTTCTTTGTCTACTTTGAGCCAAGTGATTTCGAAACCTTCTTCGGCTAATTTATTGAATGGACTTCTGGCGGAAGAGTGCTCTATCGCGCTGGCGATGAGATGACGGCCTTTTTTTTCGTTGGCTTTTGCTGCGCCTAAAATCGCTAAATTATTTGATTCAGTACCACCACTGGTGAAAATTATTTCTGTGGCTTGGCAGTGCAGTGCTTTTGCTACTATGTCGCGAGCTTTATCTACGGCCATGCGGGCGTTTTGCCCTTTGGTATGCAGTGATTCAGCGTTGCCGTATTCTTCGCAAAAATAGGGAAGCATAGCTTCCAAAACTTTTGGATCAACTGGTGTGGTGGCGGCGTGGTCAAGGTAAATTTCTTGGCTATTATTTATCATATTTTTTTTGGAAGTGGTATTTTTTTATTTTATTTTCGCGACTGAGTCGCGTGCTAAATAATTTTTAGCTAAGAGAATGGCGCTGACGGAGCCTAAGTCTTTTACTTTTTCTTGTTCTAATAATTTTAAGGCTTCCGGCCAAGGCATTATGGCGACTTCTAGCTCTTCATTTTCATCAAGTTTTTGTTCGGCAATTTTTTTTGCGTTGAAGCCAATAAAAAAGTTTATATGGTTACTCATAAAGCCGGCAGAAGAAAATGTTTCTTGAATTTTTATTAATGACTCAGTTTCGTAACCGGTTTCTTCTAAAAGTTCTCTTTTTGCGGCCTGGGCAATGTCAGTTTCAAATGGTTCAATGAATCCAGCTGGAATTTCATAGTCTGTACTGCGTACGGGATGGCGATATTGCTTTATCATCACTAAATCCATCTCTGGTGTGAAAGCGGCTATAATCGCTACATTTGGTCTTTCAACAGTGTAATAGTTCTCTACAATACTTCCATTGGTCATTTCGCAGCGATCTTTGTGTACCTTTAAATAGGGATTTTCGAGAATTATTTCAGATTTGAGGACTTTCCAAGCCATATGATTGGGTTACTGGTATTTCATGATAGGGGGTTGGGGTTGGGGAGTCAACGGCGAAGGTGAAAGGAGTTGTTTGCGTCCCATGTTGACAAGATCGTACTTTTCTGTTATTCTAGGCTGCTTTATTTATCATTGAATTATGAAAGGTTTAGAGCTTAAAACTTGTGCCGTGAGGGGCGAACCGGTTTATGTGACCGGAAACATGAACGATTTATCCAAGGGTAGAATTGTTGATAATCGTATTGTTGATGGTGTAAACACCATGATGGGAGTCGTTTGTCGTGACTGTATGCCTGTCTTGGATAGGGCTGATAGAATGACTCTTTCTTCTTTTGATAGTCATAGTAAGAGGAAAGAAATGCATCGCTTGATGAGTGATCCCGCTTTTGTTTCTGCTGCTATTCAAGAAGGGGCAAGAAATAAAATAGAGGATCTTCTTGGTGATTTTAGTGATGAGGAAAGCTGGAGAGGTGCGGTAAGAGATTTGAAATTATTTTTGTCTCAACGTTTAAGTGTGGATAGTTTTGTTGGTGATGATTTAGGATTGCCGCCTGGAAGAGCTTTGGGTTGTATGATGGAGGAGAAAAGAACCATGAAATTTGCGCAAGGTTTGTATGGAGCTTTGGCTTCTCTAGATGTTCGTCGTGAGGAAATAGAGATGGTGGATGCAGGTACTGGTCCCGTACCTATATTTGGGATTTTGGCAGCCTTGAAATCTCCAAAAACAAAAGTAACTTGTCTGGAAATCAATCAAGGTTCAGCAAAAATGGCTGCGGAAATTATTGAAAGATTGTGTCTTCAAGATAGGGTGAAGATTGTTTGTACTGACGCAACTCAATATCAGCATGATAAACCTATAGATTTGCTGATTTCCGAGACTATGTATGTAGGTTTGACAGAAGAGCCTCAGGCACAAATTTTTAACAACCTTGCCCCGCAAGTTGTTCCTGATGGAGTTGTTATTCCGGAAGAGATAATTGTAAAAGTCGGTTTAGCGAAAGAGTCTAAAATCCATCCATTAATTCTTAGACAAATGTTAAAGCCTGATAGGCAGACGGAGTTGATGTTATATGCTCTTGGTCCTGTCGATGTTGCGTCTTTATCTAGAGCTAGTATTCTCGATACTATAGATTTTAGTTTGCCTGTCGATTCTTTGGTGGAGGGTCAATATAGGATGGTTTTCTCTTCTAATGTTGGCGTATTTGGTGGAATTCGTGTGGATGAATCTGATTCCGTAATAGCTGCTCCACATCTTCATGATGCAGTTTTAGGTATCAATAATCAGATGAGAAAAATTGTAGTTTCTTATGTGCCAGGAACTAAAATGGAAGATATTAAAATCGTTGAAGAAAAATAATTTAAAAAATTATAAATGGGATTAGATAGATCTTCATACATAGACGAAATTCCTTCTTTTGAAAGGTTAGAGCCTGATGCTTTGGAAATAAGAAAAGAAATGAATATGAGGGTTGCGGCTTTGATGGATGCTCGTAAGGGTGACAGAGTTGACGTGGGTGAATATACTGCAAAAATGCTTTTAAGGCAGAGAGTTGTTAATGAAAAAATTATTGATTGGGCGGATATTGTTCATCCCGGGACTAGGGTGCTTGATGGCTGTGCCGGTCCTGAGGGTAGTCTTTTAGCAGCAGCGCGAAGAGGTGGTGATTGGACTGGTAATGAAATTGCTCGTGATACCGCGGAGCATTTGAAATCTACCGGTGCAAAGGTATTGTTGTCTTCTGCAGATAAATTTGATTGTGATGATAATTCTTTTGATGCCCTAGTTTATATTTTTGCTATTAACAACATCTGTGCGACAAAAAATACTTTTACTGAAGCTTCTCGTGTTTTGGATTCTGAGGGTGGTGAGATTGTTGTTAGTGATCCTGGTTTAACTTTTTGGGTTTCTGATTTGGTTTTGTATGCTTTGTGTCAGGATCCTCGAGTGCCTAGTGAAGTTCTTGATGTTTTAGGCTCTTCAGATCGTTTTACTTCCGGAATAGCCAGTTATTATGAGCGTTTCCCTAACGTGAAGCCTAGAGAATATGCTGAAAAAACTTTGGAAGGATTATTGGGTACTGATGTTGAACATGCTATAGCTGGGTTGCCTGCAATTGTTGATTTCGTAAAAAAATCTAATAATGGACGTTTGGATTTTAGAAAATTCAGAAGAGTTTTTTCTGAAGTGTTAAACGGGCAGTATTGGGTGTATGTAGCTGAATGTGCTAAGGAAGCCGGTTTCAAGCTGGATAAGCTTGGTGTGTTGTCAGCAAGCAGATTGAAAGATTCAATGGATTGGAGCGTTACTGATGTTCAAAATCTCAATTGGATTGATTTGAGCAACTCCAGAGAAATAGCTTCTGCTATTTATAATGTGAGAAATAACAAACATCCTCTCTCTAAGGAAGTGGTAAAGCCTGGTAGTAATGTTGCTCAAAATGTTATTGCCCCAGTAATGAAGTTTTCCAGAATGAAAAAAGCTGAGTGAGATGGTAGTGCCAGGGGGAATCGAACCCCCGTTTACGGGATGAAAACCCGCTGTCCTAACCATTAGACGATGGCACCATGTTGTAGAAATTTACGAAGCTTAGTATAAGGATTGCGAAGCTAATGTCAATCGACTATGTGGAATGCTGCAGTTCTATTTCCTTATTTTATTGTCTTCTGGAGTGATATAACTCTTCACTTCTGTCTTTTGCATCCCTGAAACTTTATCGTTTTCTTCGAGATTGGTGAATGAAGTTGAATCATTTACTTTTGTGGCTAATTCCAATTCCTGGCTTTTTAATTGTTGATTCTCGATTTTTAATTGTTGCAGCGTGTAGCCTTTTTGTGAGCCACTATTTGTAGTTAGAAGAAAAGTCACGCTGAGGGCTATGATCATTATTGTTAATGTAATAATGAGTAAGCGAATGGTGCGGCGCGCTTCGTTTTTCAGGGTCTCTTTGTTGCGAATTTTTCCGTATTTTAATTCGTAATCAATGATACTCATGGTGTAGGGGTAGAAGTTTCTGGAGTTTGTGGATCTGTTGGAGTTTTTTCTTCTGGTTTGTATTCGTGGTATTCAACATTCACTACTCCGGCGCTTGGTGAAGCAATCAGAGAAAAGGCTTTTTTTGATAAATCTAATATGCGCCCCGGGACAAAAGGTCCGCGATCAGTTACTTTTACTTTTACTGATTTGCCATTAGCGATATTTGTAACTTCAACAATTGTTCCAAATGGTAAAGTTTTATGTGCTGTAACCATTAAGTCTTGATCGTTCATGTCGTTTTCTTTACCTGGAATTCCAAAATAGTAAGTAGCATTGCCGAAATCAGATCCTTCACGGCTGAGCATGGTACGATAGATTATTTCAGCTAAATACCCGCGAGTCATTATCTGGTTTGGATTGATACTGTTGTCTTCATAAACTTCCACTAAATTATGTGCGCCAGCATAGGAAGTATAATGTGAATACCAAGAATCAGGAGCAGTATCTATAAAAGTGAAATTTTGCCCGTCTTCGTAATTGATGAAGTCTGGATTTACGCTTTTTACGGCTTCAAAATACATTTTTAATGTTTCTGCGAGATTGATTGGGGATTCCGGTTTGAAGCTTCCGTCTTCATAGCCGTTTATGATTTGTTTTTCTTTTGCCGCTGAAAGATATTCTGTGTACCACTCGCTTAGAGGAGTATCTGTAAATGGCGCTTCTTTTGGTTCCGGAAGAGAGTCTGTGAATACTCCGCTTGCCAGAGTAAGCATTTTTAGAGCTTCAGCGCGATTGATCTGCTGATTTGGCTTAAAGCTTCCGTCTTCGTATCCGTTTATAATGTTTTTTTCTTTGAGGTAAGCGATTGGAACGAAATAAGCGTTTCCTTCTCTTACATCAGTAAAATTATCTGCTGAAACTATCGGCAAGTTTATGGCGAGGAATATGGGAATGAGTAAGGCTGCGGCTATAACTTTTGAGTTGCTCTTACTCATGATTTTTAGGATTTAAGTTTTATCACTATATGTCTACGATCGCCTTCGCCTTCGCTGGTTGTCTCGATGTCGTCGAAACCGGCACCCATACAATATAGGTGAATTTTGCGGCGGAAGTATGGAGACATTGGTGGCAAAATTTGCTTGCGACCTGTTTTGCGAACGGCATCAACTTTTCTTTGAGATAAAGCGATAACATTCTCTTCCTGACGTTTGCGGTAATCGTCGATATCTACAAGAATATTGAATTTTTCAGTTTCACATTTTTTCCAAACTAATACCTTCAAAAGGTGCTGAAGAGCCTGGATATTTTCACCATGGTAGCCAATAAGGAGGCTTGGTTCATCGCTCTTGATGTTTACAACGTAGCTGTCTTTTTCGTCTTCACTGATAAGAATTTTTGTATAGCTTGTCCCTAATTTTTTGAGAATCTCTTCGAGAGTCTCTTTTAATACGTCTTCTATGTCCATATATTTTTAATTAAGAATATTGTGTGTTTAAGCGTCTAGCTATTTATTACTCTCACTGTAGGTTCTTCAGGATCTTTTTTCTTACCACCTTTGTTTACGAAGAGCTGTTGTATTATGCCATAAGTGGTCGATGTTCCCCAGTAAATTCCGACACCGGCAGGTAGGGAAGCGGTGAATACGGCAATCATTACAGGCATTACGTAAGTCATCATGCTGTTGGCAATGGCCATTTCGTTTTTCACAGGAGCTTGTCCTTCTTGTTGTTTCTTTGCGTTTTTCATGAAAGATAATTTCATTTGAACGAATTGAAGTCCTCCAATGATTATAGGTAGAACGTAAAGATTTGCAGAAGTTAGGTCGAGAAGACCAAAGAAGCTTGTGTTGATATCTGAAATAGTAAAATTAGCGTATTGAGTGTACATCAAGTAAGCATTGTCCGGATTTAATCCATCTTTAATCACGTAGAAAAGTGCGATCAAGAAAGGGAATTGCATTAAGATTGGCATACAGCTTCCAAACGGACTAATCTTTGCTTCTTTCCATACGGCCATAGTTTCCATGGCGATTCTTTGTTGGTCACCTTTGTGTTGTTCTTTAATCTTGTTGAGACGAGGCTGAAGGTCTTGCATGCGGCGCTGAGACTTCATAGACTTCTGTGAAGGAGCGAGTAAGATTGTGCGAATAAGAATAGTAAGAAGAATAATTGCAATTCCAAGATCATTGTTTGGAGCAATGGAAGCTAAGAAAATTAATCCGTTATAAATAGGACGATAAAATAGTCCTGAGAATAGTTGGCGGAAAATACCTTCTTTTACAACTAGGAACTCGTTAGTAGTGAAAGTGGTAACTTTACCATCGGCAGCTGTAGTATTGAACGAGATCTTGAAACGTCCCATTTCTCCAAAAAGAGCATTGTTCCAATTTGTATAATTTACTTTTAATTCTTTTCCAGCTTCAATTTTAAGATCGGCGGCCTTTTTGCAGTCTAATACCGGAGTAACAGCTTTTTGAACCCAATTATTGTTTTCGAATCTGTATACGTTAAATGGTTCACCGGGACATTCTTTGGGAATAGTAAGTGTTTCCTTGCTATCGTTGAAAATGTTTACAGTGATGTTTTCGCGGCGGCTAAATTCGCTTGAAGTAGTGGTAAAAGTAATGCTTCCAGGATTTGTGTTTAGTTGAGTGGCTTTGTTCTGGCAGCTTTGAGCAATATAGTTAACAATTAAAAAGACGATTAAAAAGGTCAAAACGTTTTTTAGAATCTTGTTAAATTTATCCATGATTTCTGTTGATGATGTTGTTTTTGAGGTCGTCTTCTATAGATTTATAAGAAGTTTTCAAAGCATTCTTCTTAACGATAAGAATCATATCAAGTCCAGAGGTGGTAACTTCCGGCAGGTTTAGACGAATTCCTTCGTAACCTTGTCTGCGTAAGTGATTCCTCTTTACCGCTTTAGGATCAACTTTTTTACTAATTATTATTCTGAAACGACAGAATCCCTCCCTGTTCGGTTTATACCTTACGATGAAGAACTTAGAGGTATAAGATTCGCCTTTCTTCAGAATATAATCAATATATTGCCTTGGAACGCGGTATTTTTGGGCGAGCATTTATTTTTTAGAGTGAATTGAAACAGTCAATTGCTTACGACCCTTTGCGCGACGTCTTGCTAATACTGGTGCTTTTCTTGATCTGAAACCGTGAGTTTTAAGACGAGCACGTTTTTTTAGTTTTTCTAACATATGAAAATTTAATGATTATTTAGTATAATGTGTTTTGATCTTGGTCAAAACTTCTTGTTTAACCTGACCGCTTCGCAGTCTAGCCTCGTGATTCTATAGTGAAGGTGCCTCGAAGTCAATGGAGGGTGAATTCCTCCCTTTAATGTAGGACAAAAGCGCTTGCCATAGAGGCTTAACCCTTGTATATTTGGCCCAGTTATAATTTAGAACAATAATATGGCAGTACTCAAAGCAGCTTATGAGTTCTTGTTTGTAGGAAGAGATGATAATAGTTTTTTAGAAAATTATGCCTATGACCTCTTTCAGGATCATGGCGAAAAGAGTGGTCAGATTTTTATCAATTTGGAAATCCAGAATAATCCTGTAGATGCTGAAGAAATTGCTCAGGCTATTTTTGAGACGATGCAAAAAGGTTTCTTTGAGGATTTGGATAAAGAGCCATATGGTCGTTTTGAAGCGGCATTGAAATCTATTAATGGAATACTAGCTAAATTTAAAGCTGAAAAGACATCTGGTTATATTGGTAATTTGAATGTGATAGTGGCGGCGATTGTTGGCGATGAGTTGTTTTTGGCTCAGGCAGGTGATGCTGAGGCTTACCTTATTAGGAAGAGATATATTAGTATAGTAAGTGAAGGTTTGAGTGAGGAAAGCACCGGGGAGGATGTGTTCTCAACTATTGCTAACGGTAAAATTGAAGAAGGTGATGTGGTGATGTTCTCATCTACAAGATTGATTCGTTATATTGGAAAGAGTGATTTGGCTGAAGCGGTACACCGCAAGGATATGCCTCAGGCTTTGGCTAACGTAAGAGATATTATTGCTACGGAAATTTTGGGAAGAGTTGGTTTGACTGGAATTTCTTTTTCTAAAGCTAATAAGGATGATGTGGAATTTGCATCTGAAGGAGAGGATCATATTAGTAGAGGAATGCTTGAGGCTGATGAGGTTGGAGTTTCTGCAAGTAAGAATACTTTAACCGGTAAATTCTTGAGTGTTTTCAAGCGTGATAATGCAAAGAGAAGTGCAGGTGGAGGCGTTGCAAGACTTGGTGGAGATGTGGTTGCCAAAGTCGGGGGCCTTTTCAGTGGAATTATGGGGCGTGTGCCTGGAGGTGTAGACAAGGGACTTGGAAAGAATAAGATTTTAGCTTTATTGGTGGGAGTGATAGTTATTCTTGGTGTATTGGTGTTGTTTGCTAATAGTAATAGAGTAGAGAAAGCTCAATTACAGAAATATGACCAATTGTTGACTGGTGTTCAGGATAAATTGACTGATGCCACTACTAAGAGTTCAACTGATAAGGCTGGAGCAAAGGAAGTTCTTGATAAAGCTTATTTAGATGCTAAGTCTGTGCTTGATTCAGGTTTTTATAGGGAAAAAGCAACAATTTATCTTTTGCAGATTGAAGAGACTCGCGACAAACTTGATAATGTTACTAGAGTAGTTAATCCAACGGTTGTGGCTGATTTGGCTACAAAGAGAGCTGATGTGAATGCTCTTGGTTTTGTTACGGAGAGAGATAGAGTTTTTGTTTACGAATATAATGCTTTGTATGAATTGGTTCTTGATCAAATTCAAGCTCCAATGACAATTGATAAAGATGAATCAGTGATTGCTGCTGCCGGGTTTGATGATCAGAAAGCTATTATCTTCTTAACTAAGAGTGGCAAGATTATTCAATTTAAGGATGGAACAATGAATTTTGTGGATAGCGAGGACGGGGCTTTCCATAAGGGTACGGCTTTGGCTACATGGAGTAATAAAGTTTATGTTTTGGATTCTGCCGCTAATCAAATTTGGAAGTACACTTATAAAGGTATAAATAATAAATTTAGTAAGGGTGAAGGTTATATTTCAGATAAGACTGATGTATCAAAGGTTCAGGATTTTGCAATTGATGCGAATGTTTGGTTACTACAGACGACTGGAGATATTTTGAAATTATATGGTGGATCTAAGGTTTCATTCTTTATAAATAACGCTCCGTTCAGCAATTTGGTTGATCCTCAGGTTATTTATACTAATGATAAATTGAAGCAGGTGTTTGTGCTTGATGGCAGAGACGCTAGAGTTTTGGTTTACTCAAAGGATACTCAGAATACTGGAAATTTGAATTACGTGACTCAGTATTTATTTGATGGTGTTGGTGAGTTGAGAGATTTGTATGTAGATCCAGGTGCGAAGAAGCTCTATGTTCTTACAAAGAGCAAGATCTTGGAACAGGATTTGTAGAAGAGGTCTAAATCAATTCCACTGTCTCCATCGCAATTTGTTTTTCCTCGTTGGTGGGTATTACCAGAGTCTTTTTTATGTGGAGAAATTTGAGATAGGAGAGGACTTTGTCGCGAATGTAGAAAGCGTGTTGGCCGATGCCGCCTGTGAAGATAATTGCATCAACTCCATGGAGAGCTGCGGCGAAGCCACCACAGTATTTGGCGATTTGGTAGGATAAAATTTCTAATGTGAATTTTGATTCTTTGTGACCATTTAAGCTTTTAGTATATATGTCGCGCATGTCTGAGCTGATCTCGGAAAGAGCGAGGAGTCCGGATTTATGATTTAATATATCGTCGATTTCTTTAGGTGTGAATTTTAGATTGTTTGCGAGGTGAAGAATGATGCCCGGATCGATGGATCCGCTGCGTGTGCCCATGGGAACGCCTTCCATAGGAGTGAAACCCATAGTGGTGTCTATACATTTTCCGGCGATGCTGGCTGTGATGGAGGAGCCGTTACCAAGGTGACAAGAAATTATTTTAGCATTCTTGTTTTTGAGAAGTTTGAGAGCTTCATTTATGACATATTTATGACTGGTGCCATGAAAACCATAGCGACGAATTTGGTATTTTTTATAGAACTCTTTTGGTAGGGCATAGAGGTAAGCTTTTTCCGGCATTGTTTGATGGAAAGCAGTATCGAATACTGCTACTTGTTTGGCTTGTGGAAGCAGCTTTTGACAGGCTTGGATAGAGGAGAGATTTGCTGGATTATGAAGTGGTGCGAGGGAGGAAAGTTTAGCTATTTCTTTGAGAATTTTTGCATTGAGAAGTGTAGGTTTTGTGTATTTTTCCCCGCCATGAACTATGCGATGGCCTACTGCCACTATTTCATTTAAGTCTTTAATACATTTTGTTTTCAGAAGAGTTTCCAGGATTAATTTTACTCCGGCTTCATGGTGAATTATGCGGCATTTATCCGTGTTTTTTACTGTAGTTTTTGTGAGTTTGTTGAATATGAACTTGCAGCTTTTTAATCCAATGCCATCCACTAATGATTTTGCTATTTCAGTTTGAGTTTCTTTTTTTGATACAGATGTACTGAAATCAAAAAGCGTCGATTTTATTGAGGATGAGCCGGAATTTATGACGAGGATTTTCATTGAATTATTCTATGACTTTGTAAACTGGTGAACCTACTGTTGGCTTTTGTAAGACCTTTAATCCAATTTCGCTACCGGTGGTGGCGAGGGTAATATCTTTTCTATCGATTTGCATGGATTTTATTTCTTGTTCGAAAAGGCCTTCTTGTTTCTCGAAAATGATACTATCTCCTACGCGTAGTGGGCTGGTGACTTTGATAATAGCTACTTCAATTTTTTCGTAATAGCCTTCGCAGATTCCACAGGTTTTCATTTCACGAAATTCGGATTTTCTAGATGGTGGAGCGTCGTGGAATGGATCTGGAAAAAGTTCATGTGAAGGAAGAACAGAGGTGGTTTGAATGGAAAGTTCTTCAAAACTATTTGGTGATTGAAGGTAGTGTTCTACAGATTGGCTTCTGGATTGAGGACTACTGTAGGTTTTTATTGTTTTTGATTTCTGAGCGCTTCGCGCTCTGTTGTGTTGTTTCTTGGCTTTTACTGCTCGGTCTAGAGCTGTTTCAAGATAGGAAGGTTTCTTCCTCGCTTTTGCCGCAATGCTGCGTTTTCTTTGGTAGGCCGGAATGTTTATAGGATCTGGTTCGTGCATATATGAATTATTTTATTGCGTGTTGGCATTCGCAGACGGTGAAGGCTGCTATATTTACTATATCTTGCCAGCTGCAGCCACGAGATAGCTTGTTTACCGGCTTTTTTAGACCTTGGAGTAATGGTCCTATGGCTTTTGCTTTGGCTAATCTTTCCACGAGTTTATAGGCGATGTTTGCTGATTGGAGGTCTGGGAAAATTAAAATATTTGCTGCGCCTTTTAGTGGGGAATCTGGGCATTTACGTTTTGCTATTTCAGGTACGAGAGCGGCATCTACTTGAAGTTCTCCGTCGACAACGAGGTCTGGGCGGCGATCTTTAATTAAGGCTACTGCCTCAGTAACTTTGTCGACTAAAGGATCTTTGGCAGAGCCTTTTGTGGAGAAAGAGAGAAGGGCTATTTTTGGCTTAATTCCAAATATTTTTGCTGTTTCTGCAGTGTCGATGGCGATGTCTCTGAGGTCGTGAGAATTTGGTTCGATGGTAATTGCCGCATCGGCAAAAAGTAGAGGTTTATTGTGGAGAACCATGAAGAAAATTCCGGAAACTTTGTGGAATTTTTCGCGGGTTTTTATGATTTGTAGAACCGGTCTGATGGAATTTGCAGTAGGATGAGTGGCACCCGTAATCATGCCATCGGCATCTCCAAGCTGAATCATCATGGTGCCAAAATAATTTGTATCCTTGATTAGAGTGCGCGCTTCTTTTTCCGTTACTCCTTTGTCTTTGCGAAGTAGAAAGAGAGCTTCGCTATATTTTTTGATTAAAGTTTTATCTGTAGGATCTATTGTTTTTAGATTTTTCCAGTCAATTTTTAATTTTAATTTTTTGTAGGCACTTTGAATTTTGCGCTTATCTCCAATTAAAATTGGCTTAGCAAATTTTTCTTGTAGAATTTTCGCAACTGCTTTTAAAATTCTTTCATCATCACTTTCCGGGAAAACAATGAATTTAGGATCTTTGCGGGCAATTGATTTTACTTTGCGCAAAAAATTTTGCATGAAGAATGAAGGGGGAGGAAATTGCCTAGAGTATAGAAGGTTATCGAGATTTTTTCAATTTCTGCTGATAATTTTGCCAGTGAATTTGAATCATAAATCTGACAATTTTGAAGTAATTTGTGGGCTTGGTATGAATCTGGATTTTGTTTGCGCGAATTGCTTTTACAATGGAGAGTGCATCTTTTTTGGCTTCCACAAACGTATATCCAATGTTTAATTCTCTGAGAATATGGCAGTCAGCTGTGGCCACAAGAGGTTTGCGCCATCTCTTTGCGAGTTCTATAGCTTTCTGATTATAATTTTTAGTTTTTGTGTAAGCCCAAGAAATTTCTATCGCATCAAAAAGTAAAATATTATCGATGAGATCTTTTTGTAAACATTCGCTAGTAGGAAAAAATGGGTGTGGTGCGAAGATGAGAGTTTCCGGATGATTTTTTCTGTATTCGGCTAATTTTTTGAAATCGTTTACGTTGAGAATATCTTGATGAGCATTTACTGCGACGATGTGTTTTTCATTAATTTCAAATTCAATTCCCGGTATTAAAAGAAGGCCTTGTTTGGCAGCGTATTTCTGAATTTTTTTATTGAAAAAAAGCTTGCGATGAAGGGTGATTGAGAGAGCATCGTATTGCAGTCTTTTTGCCTCATCTATAAGCTCTTTTGGGCTGTAATTGATATGATCAACTGGGTCGCCGTAGCAGTGACAGTGGAGTTGGACTTTCAGCATGGAAAATTTATTTTGTTTGAGGATTTTCTGGGTCTGTCGGTTTTGTGGTTGTTTTTTTTGGGATGCTTGTTGCCTTGTCTATTGCATCAGCTGCTTCTTCTATTTTCGTTGCGGCATCTTGAATTTTGGTCGCAGCATCCTGAATCTCGTTCACTTTTTTTGTTGTAGCGTCTTTTACGTCATTCACTTTTTTTGCAGCGGTGTCATATGTTTTCTTTGAATCATCAATGAATTTATCACCAATATCTTTTGTCTGTTTGCATCCTGTAGCCAAAATAAGGGCTGAGCTGAGTGCGGCTACTGCTAGAATTTTTGTAATTTTCATTTTTCGTTTGGGAAAAGTTTTTTAAAATCTCCGTCAAAGTTATTGAGGAAAAGTTTTAGGTCTAGAATGTCATTTGGGGAAATTTGGTCTGGATGAAATTCCGCTTCAAATTTATTCTGTTTTTTTGTTTCCATTCTTTCAGTATCAGGAGTGAGTACTACAGTCATAATGCTGGAAGCCTGACATTTTGGACACTGCATCTCGAAAAGTCCTTCCGCTTTGGTTGTAGCGATAACATTAATGTCATCCAATTGGTAAACTCCCTGACAATGTAGACAAGTTGTTGTCTTTATCAGATGCTTTAAGGCGTTTTTTATTTCTGAAAATCTCATTTTAAATCTTGTTAACTGCTGTTTCTAATCTTTTTAGGGTTTCTTCTTTACCGAGTACCCAAGCGAGTTCGAAGACTCCAGGTGAGAATTCTAATCCGCTCAATGCTGCGCGGAGAGGCCATAAGAGTTGGCCGTTTTTTACTCCCAGGCGAGCAACAGTTTGCATCAGTGTGTCCTGTAGAGTTTTTAGGTTCCAATCACTCAATTTTTCCAGGTCTTCTTTGCCGGATTTTAGAGAGATTGTTGCCTGGCTTAAGTCTACTCCCATTTTCACATGAGTCAATAATTCTTTGCTGTATTCTTGAGGTGTGAAATAAAAAGAAATGTGGTCTTTTATATCCTTTGGTTCACGAAGAATTTTTTCTTCCACTGTGATTAAAGCCTTTGTTAATTTTTCATCATTTAAAAACTCTTTTGGTAAATATTCGCTGCAAATTTTTAGTAATTTTTCACAACGACTTTTGAAGAATTTTTCTTCGTTCTCAGGGTCACTGAAAGTGTAGGTAAATTGTTCTTTTCTTGCTTCGGAAATTACCACTGCAGGATCGATTTCTTTGGCTGCTTTTTCTAATTCAGCATTGAAGAGACGTTTTTTCCAGCGCCAGTTGAACCAATCTAGTTTTTCTAGGTTGAAGATTGCTCCTGATTTGTGAACTTTATCGATGGAGAATGCTTTTTCTAATTCTTCTAAGCTGAAAATTTCTTGTTCTTCGCCACTACCTGGATTCCAGCCTAAGAAAGCCACGAAATTGATGATAGCTTCACGGAGATATCCTTTTTTAATGTAGTCTTCTACGGCTACATCTCCTTGGCGTTTGGAAAGTTTGCTGCGGTCCGCATTCAAAAGAAGTGGAAGATGCGCAAATTCCGGATGTTGCCAACCAAATGCTTGGTAGAGAGCGATATGTTTTGGTGTAGATGGAAGCCATTCTTCACCGCGGATTACGTGGGTGATTTCCATGAAGTGGTCATCAACTACGTTTGCGAGATGATAAGTAGGAAATCCATCAGATTTTATCAGAACTTGGTCATCGATAGTTTTTCCATCGAATTGAACGTTTCCACGAATTAAATCTTTAAATTTCAAAGTGCCGTAAGGTATTTTCTGACGAATGACGAATTTTTCTCCGGCTTTAATTTTCTCTTCTACCTCAGATTGAGGGAGATCCAAGCATTTTCTGTCATACATTGGTGCCTGCTTATTGGCAGTTTGGCGTTCACGCATTTCATCTAGTCTTTCCTTGGTGCAGAAGCAGCGATAAGCCTGACCGGCATCAATAAGTTTCTGTACTTGCTCTTTGTATATTGCAGTTCTTTTGGATTGAATATAGGGACCGACCGGACCTTTTTCGATGATTTCTGAATTCTTGTCGGTGGGGTCTTTCTTTATTGGACCTTCATCATAAGTAATGCCTACCCAATGAAGAGTATCAATTAGATTTTCCAGAGCGCCTGGAACGAATCTTTCTTGATCTGTATCTTCAATGCGAAGGGCGAATTTTCCGCCGCTTTTTTTAGCGAAAAGATAGCAATAAAGGGCAGTGCGTAGACCTCCAACGTGGAGATAACCTGTAGGTGATGGTGCAAAACGTGTTTTAATCATGGGCCAAGTATAGCGAAGACAGTGTTTTCTGCAAAGTTTTTGACAAAAAGATGTTTTTGGTTATAATCAACGGCTTATTAATAAGTTTTTTTGAATGTCCTTAAATTGTGTTCCAAATCAGACTGTAGAATCTGCGGAGGGTCTAGATTTAGTCAGACTTAGTACTTATGGTCCTAAAGAAAGGGAGGCGGATGTGGTATTGCTTTCTCCTCATACAGGAAATTCCAGAAAATTATTGGAAAAATTGAATGGTTCCTTTGATGATAGTCCTGCAGTTGTGGATGAATATTTGAGAATTGATGCTGATTTTGGAGCGGATGCTTTGGCTTGTGGTCTTGCTAGAGAAATCGCTCTGATTAGTGGTGATTTGAGAGTTGATGTGGTTGAGGTTCTCTATGAACGCGGAATTGTTGATGCAAATCGTGTCTCCAAAGTGGCAAGGAGAAATGTTTTGGGTTATGGTCATATTTCTAGGCATAATGATTTTTTAAGACAGATCCACGATAAAACTTTGGAGATTGTTGATAAAGCTTTGGCGCAAGTGGATAGAACTAAAGGACTTTTTCTGGATGTGCATAGTATGGCCCCATATTCACCAGATGGATTGGTGGGTGAGCATCCCGGATTGTTGAAGGCTTATAATTTTGCTTATGGTAGATCTAGACGTGGAAACAGAAGATATCTTGATTTGGTTACGTCTATTCCCGGAGAGGGAACAATTGCCAATCCTATTCTTTTTGAAAACGTACAAAGTGCTTTGGATAATGCCGGTATGGATTTCAGGCTAAATAATCCGTATCCAAGACCTGGTTATCCGGCAGGAAATATTAGGAGTATGTCTTATATGTTGGCACATCCCGGTTTGGCTTTGGATTTTCCTAAAGATATGTTGAGCGTGGGAGAGGCTGAAGATGAGAGGTGGGATATTGCAAATTTAGAATTTGATGCAAACAAGGTGGAAAATATTGTTAAAATTTTGGCCGGTGCCGTTATTCAATCTTTGAAAGGAATTCGTGCTTAGCCCTCTAGCCAAAAAAAGCTTTTTTAGCTATAGTACTGGGGTCAGAGAAATCCTTAAGTTCCTGAAAAATGGGTAGAAGGCATAGAAGGCGTCGGGCAGCCATGACTATTAAAGTTAAGCCGTCAGTCGCAAAAGAAATTTGGGCTATAATTTATTTAGCTTTAGGTATTATTTCCGTGTTGAGCTTGAAGAGTGATTTTAATTTACCTGGAACTGGATGGGTTTTTGATTTATTGGCTCCGGTATTTGGTTGGGGTGTGTTTTTGGTGCCGGTGGTGTTTTTTATGATTGCGGGTATTTTGTTTTTTTCAAAAAAAGTTAATTTTGGTACAGCAAGACTTGTGGGCTTAGTGATAATGCTATTTTCTGCTTTAAGTATTATTCATCTTTCTGTTCCGGCAGATAGAATTCATGATTATGCGGCTCTTGGTCGATATGGTGGATACGTGGGTTTTGTAACGAATTTTTTGGTTTTGGATGTTTTGGGTGTGGGTCGTGTGACTGCCACTATTATTTTTGTGGCGAGTTTTTTGATTTCATTAATGTTGGTTTTTGAACTTTCTCTGAGAGAACTGATGAGTCTTGTTATTCCTCAGATTAAAATTGAAATGGTGAAGGAATCAAAGAGAAAATTAGAGCCACCTACAAGAGGTCTTTTTGGTTTTGCTTTTAGTGGTAAAAAACTTGCTACGGCGGAAGAAGAGGAGGAAGAAATGCCGGAAATTATGATTAGAAAATCTCATATTACCAGCGGAAATAAATTGAAAAATGGCGGAGTTATTATGGCTGAGGAGAGTGATACGAAGGAAGAAGATGAGAAACCAACAATTGTTATAAATGAGGATAAGGCAAAAGAGGTAGAGGCGGAGCTTTCTCAAAGTGAAAAGGCTGCTGAGGAAGAGGACTTTGAGTGGGAATTTCCTTCTCTTGATTTGCTTAAGACTGGGGATAGCAACGTGACGGTGGATGATGATGTCCTTATGGCGAATGCTGATAAAATTAAAAAGAAATTATCACAGTTTGGAATCGAGGTGACTATGCATGAAGTAAATGTAGGTCCTACGGTAATTCAATATACTTTGAAGCCGCATGAAGGAGTGAAGTTGTCAAAAATTACGGCTTTGAAAAATGATTTGGCTTTGGCTTTGGCGGCGGAAAGAATTCGTATTGAAGCGCCAATTCCAGGTAAGTCTTTAGTGGGAATTGAGGTGCCAAGTGAGAATAGAGCTACAGTGTATTTACGTGAAATTTTAGAGTCTGCGGAGTTTGCAGAGGCTAAGTCTAAATTGAGTTTGCCATTGGGTAGAGATGTTGCCGGTAAGCCAATTATTGGTAACCTAGAATTAATGCCGCATTTGCTTATTGCTGGTGCAACCGGTAGTGGAAAGTCTGTGGCGATGAATGTGTTTTTGACTGCACTTTTGTATCAGAACTCACCAAGAGATTTGAAATTGATTATGGTGGATCCAAAGAGGGTGGAATTGAGTTCTTATAATAGTATTCCTCATTTGCTTACTCCTGTAATTCAGGATCCTGAGAAAGCGGCGATTGCTTTGCGTTGGTTGGTGGCGGAAATGGGACGTAGATATAGTGAACTTTCACATCACCGTGTGAGAAATATTGGAGAATATAATGATCTTAGTGGCATAAATAAATTGCCAAGAATTATTGTGGTAATTGATGAGTTGGCGGATTTGATGATGGCCGCAGGTAAGGAAGTGGAGGCATCAATTTGTCGTATTGCTCAGATGGCACGTGCTGTTGGTATGCATTTGATTATTGCGACTCAGAGACCTTCTGTTGATGTAATTACTGGTTTGATTAAGGCTAACATTCCTTCAAGAATTTCTTTTGCGGTAAGTAGTTCTATTGATTCCAGAACTATTTTGGATGGAATTGGTGCGGAGGATTTGCTTGGAAGAGGAGATATGCTTTATTTGCCACCGGGAATGAATAAGCCTTTGCGTGTTCAAGGAATTTATATTTCAACTGATGAAATTGAGCGTGTAACTAATCGTGTGAAACTTACTACTGAGCCGAAGTATGATGACAATATTACTAGCATGGAGACTGCTAAGCAAAACCTTGTGGGTGTGCCAAATTCGAAGATCTCAGCTGGCGATGGTGCTGAAGAAGATGATATGTATGAACAAGCTTTCCAGCTCGTGATACAGACTAGAAAAGCTTCAGCTAGCTTGCTTCAGAGGCATTTGAAATTGGGCTATGCGAGAGCGGCTCGTCTTATTGATCTACTTGAAAAGAACGGAGTAGTAGGTCCAGCAGATGGCGCGAAGCCAAGGAAGATATTGAGTGAGTAGGGAGTGTGTTGAATCAAAAAATGATGTAGTTTAGCTAGTTAGTTTTATGATTTTATGGGAAAAAACTATTTGTGGTTTGCTTTAAAGGTTAGTATCTTGTCAGTTTTTATGGGATGGTTGATTGCTATACCGTTATTTGTTTTGACTATTGCTATGATAGCTAATAATTATACTGGTTATTTTATGTTTATTTTAGAGATTGCCTGGATTGTATTAGTTATTTTCACTCCTGATTATTTGGCTTTTCAAAAATATTATAAAATTGCATTAGTGGATCAAAAAATGTCTTCAGGAGCATCTGTGATTTGTGCATTTTTTGTTAAACTTGTTGTTTTTTTGCTTATTTACGTAAGTCTTTTTGTTGTACGTTTTGGTTCTTACGAATTTTTATTCGTCTTTATCTGTTCAAGTGTTTCTTTAATGGCTTTTTATTTTGCAAATAAAAATTGTCAGCAAAAAAAACTATAGGAATGTTACTATTTGTATAGTGATTTAATTTTCTACTTTGTCTCGAACCCTTGTAGGGTGCTTTGAACGTATCCTAGACCGACGAAATATGCGATTGTGCCAATGATTATTGTGCCGAGCATGCTCCACGCTATGAAGCGGATATAGCTTCCAGGGGCTTTGTATTTTAGGGCCAATCCAATTAAAATTATACAGATGGCTAGGCCAATCCAGATTCCTGGAATTTGGAATAGTTTCAAGGTGATAGCAAAAATAATGCTAGTGGCGAAAATGCCGAAAAGCACGAGAGTGAATTTTGTGAGTAAGTTTGTTTTAGTGATTTCGTGGGAAGTGAGGATTGGTTCCATAGAAAAAAATAAAGTATGCTTGGATTATAGCATAGTTTATTTTAGTCTCGCTTTTATTCCCTGAATTTGAGTAACTTTCGCAGGCTCAGAATAGAAAAATTCATCATCACTAGTGGTGGTGATTCGGCCTGCAGGTAAAGGGAAAATTAGGGTGCGGTTTGGTTGAGCTAAAATGTCAGGATTTTTTCCTGTGGTGTCGCGAGCAATTAATTCTCCACCTTGCATATGTTTATATTGACCATATTCATGCACTACGTTGTAATCGGTAGAAAGTTTTTGTGAACCTATAATTTTGTATTCTCTTTTATTTGTTGGGCTTTCTTCAACGTGTCTTGCGTCTATCATTTCTAATTCCATTAATGTCGCTACCAATCCATTAATTAAACCAATTATTACTGTAGGATTATTGTGTGGTCCACCTCCTTCCACTTCAATTACAGGAATGTCATTATTTTCCACGCCACCGATAAAATTACCGAAAGCTAAAAGTGGCACAGATCCTGGTTCCACATGGTGATGTTCAACTATATTTGTCAGATGATCCTGGATGCCAATTTGTCTGCCAAAGTCTGTACGACCTTTAATGTGTAAGGTCATTGGATCGCATTGATTTACGACTGTGTGCGCGTCGAAACCGTGTGTGGCGTCGAGAGCACCAGAATTTCTGAGTGCTTGCATACGTATAGCAGTCCATTCTTTGCGAGGTCTTTCCATAATGTCGGCTGGTATACGATTGAAATTTTGACCGTTTGGTAATTTTCTTACTCTTCTATCGAAAGCTAAAAGATTATTGATAGCAATGACTATAGAACCACGAACGAGTTGAAGTTCTTGTTTCAAAAATGGCACCACTAAACCGCTGCCAATCCATTCGTCACCATGAGTTCCGGTGCCGAGATAGAGTCTAGGACCTGGCTTTTGCCCTTTGATTTCCATCACACCTCTTACGCCATGAAATTCAGCGTTTCTTAAGGTGTTTGCACCTTTGGAGATCTCTTCTAGATTGGGAATATTAAGAGACATAGACTTTACTTAAAGAGTCTATTGTAGGCCTTCTGGGCGTTTTGTCAAACAGGTGGTGGTGGAGATTTTTAGTTGAAGTAGTTTATTCCATTGCGAAGAATTTTCAGTCCCTCTCCTTCAGTTGGGAATGGCTTGCCTTCGCGGATAAGTTGTTCCTTTTTTAGTTCCCAGCCATCTTCATTAGTCCAAGAATTGAAACGTTCAGGATGTGGCATTAGTGCGAATACTTTTCCTGTAGGATCGCAGACGCCGGTGATGTCTTCTATTGCACCGTTTGGATTGGCAGGGAATTTATTGTTGGCTGGAGTGCCGTCTTCATTTACGAATTTAAAAACAATTTGATCATTGGCTTTCATTTTTTCTAGGATAGCAGGTTCTACATAGAAATTTCCTTCACCATGAGAAATTGGTAAATGCATCATCTCTACTCCTTTAGTCCACACACATTTTTTGGAAACATTTTTTACATGAATCCAACGACATTCTAGGCTCACATGTACATTACGCATTAGAGCAGCTTGGCGTTCTCCGTACTTCATGTCTGTGGCTGGAATAAGTCCAAGGTTAGCCATAATTTGCATTCCGTTGCAGATGCCGATTACGAGTTTGTCTTCTTTGAGGTAAGTGAGTAGGTCTTCTTTGAGGTTGTTGCGAATTTTATTTGCGAGAGCATTGCCTGAACCAGTGTCGTCGCCGTATGAAAATCCACCAGGGAAGGCGATAATTTGATAGTTTTTTAGTTTATGGCTGCCGTCGATGATGTCATTTACGTGCACAATTTTAGATTCGCCACCAACCCAATTAAAACACTTAGCGGTTTCTTCTTCGCAGTTGATGCCGTAGCCGGTGATGACGAGAATTTTTGGACGGATTGTTGACATAATTTATTTTAGAATTTTGGTATGTTCATGGGGACACTTTTTATTCTGCAAAGCGATTAAAAGTTTTGCGGTAAGCTTGGTCGAGAGTGGCGATATTGGTTTTAATGATAGGTTCTGACGCTTTCTCTCCGTTGTTTGCTTTGATTACAAAATTTTGGTCATTAGTTGTTTTTCCAAGTAGAGCAAAAGGAATATCAGCAAAAAGTTTTTCAAATTCTGCTTGGTTTTTTGGATTGATGGTTACTATGAAACGAGATTGAGATTCGGAGAAAAGTACATGGTCTGCGCGGAAAGGTAATTTACCTAAATCTATTTCCATTCCTAGCTGTCCGGCTATAGCTTTCTTTGCCAAAGTAACTCCTAGTCCACCGAATTGTGGGCTTAGGGCTGAGGCAATTAAGCGTTTTTCTACGGCAGTGCGGAAAGTGCGGTAGAGGGTAATGGCGGATGTGGAGTCGACTTGAGGTACGGAGTTACCGATGAAAAGGTTAGACTGAGAA
Organism: Candidatus Peribacteria bacterium; assembly: GCA_943357285.1. Taxonomy (GTDB): domain Bacteria; phylum Patescibacteriota; class Gracilibacteria; order UBA1369; family LOWO2-01-FULL-3; genus JACRIB01. The sequence goes on from CALRGJ010000013.1 coordinate 29,372, forward strand.
ATTTCACCGGTGACACTTTTTGCCAAATCTTTCTGGTGTTGGAAATATTCGCTGCCCCCTAATTCATCTTTTGTTTCGCCTAAAATATAAACTAAATCTCCAGCAAATTTTGGATCTAAGGAAACGGCGAGAGTGAGATCATCGAGTACGCCGAGTGAAGAAATTAAAAGTGTTGGAGGTACAGAAATTTTTATTGGATTACCGTCTTTATCAAATCCTTTAAAGTCGTTAAACATTGAGTCCTTACCGGAAATATATGGTGTGCCATAAGCTACGGCGTATTCATAAACGGCTTCACAAGCGGCTTTTAATTGTCCGAGGCGTTCTGCTTCGTTTGAGCTGCACCAACAGAAATTATCCATGAGCGCCAAGTGGTCGAGAGTTCCACCGATAGCAATTACATTTCTTACAGCTGTATCAATGGCGCAAGCGGCCATATGGTAAGTATCAATTTCTGAATAAATTGGATTGAGACCTTGAGAACAAATCACACCTCTATTACTTTCTGGAAGTGGCTTAGTGACTGAAGCAACGCCATTTACACGGCCTTTTCCTTGAAGCGGTTTTACGATCGTTCCACCTTGTACATTATGGTCATATTGAGTGCTGATATCTTCGTAGCTGCAAATGTTTGGACGAGCAAGCATATCGGTCAAAGTCTGTGTGAGATCTGATGGTTGATTAAAGTCTGGTTCTGGGTTATTCGGTTTTGTATAAACAGTTTTTAGAATCTTGCGAGGTAATCCATCATGGAGGAAATTCATTTCCAAATCCATGATTGGCGTGCCATTGAATTTCACTAAGCAACGTCCATTATCTGTGAATTCACCGATGACAGTGGATTCTACTCCACGCTTTGCCATGAGGGCTTCAAATTCGCCTAATTTTTCTGATGGAATGGAGAGAGTCATTCTTTCCTGAGATTCACTAATCCAAATTTGCCATGGAGAAAGGTTTGGATATTTGAGAGGAACTTTTTCGAGATCAACTATGCATCCGCCGCATTCTTTAGCCATTTCTGGGACGGAACAAGAAATACCTCCAGCACCATTATCAGTAATACTGTTGTAGAGATTTAGGTCGCGGGCTTCTTTCACAATTGCATCTGAGAATTTTTTCTGGGTAATAGGATCGCCAATTTGTACCGCTGTTGCTGGACTTCCTGAGGTCAGAGCTTCAGAAGAAAAAGTCGCTCCATGTACTCCATCTAAACCTACACGTCCTCCAATAATTACAATTTTATCTCCTGGTTGAGCTTTCTTTTCCCAACTATTTTTACCATTAATTTTTCTTGGAATTAAACCAACTGTTCCTACGAAAATCAAAGGTTTGCCTTTATATCCATCATTGAAATAAACGAAACCTTGAGGAGTAGGAATACCGCTGCAGTTACCGCCGGCGTTTACACCTTCAATAACTCCTTCGAGAATTCTGTGAGGAGAAAGAGCGGCATTTGTGAGCTTAGCGTCGCGGTAAATTGGTTCTTTATCAAAAGGATTCCCCACGCAGAATCCGTATTTATTTATTACAGGTTTTGCGCCTTTTCCAAAGCCGAGACAGTCGCGATTTACCCCGATGATACCAGTGATGGCACCGCCGAATGGATCGAGAGCGGATGGGCTATTATGAGTTTCAGCTTTATCGGTAACTATCCAATTTTCGTCGAAAATAATTCCTCCGGCATTATCGGAAAATACGGAAACACAAAAATCTTTGTCTCCTTTTGCTTTGCGAATATCGTTTGTGGCGCGCTTGATATAGCCTTTGTATAAGCCGTCCTCATTGTCGTCGATCTTTGCGGCGAAGATAGTGTGTTTGCAGTGTTCAGACCAAGTTTGAGCGAGGGATTCGATTTCAATATCGTTTGGTTCGCGATTTTCTTTGGTGAAATAATCTTTGATTACATCGAGCTGATCTTTTTCAAGAGCTAGAGGTCCACGGCGTGTTCCATCTTTATCCGTGATTCCTTCTTTCCCGAGCTTGAGTAAGTCTTCTTCTGGAATATTTAAATTAACTTTGTCTGTTTCTGGATGACTCTTGAGGTGAACAGTTGGCACAATAGCGTCCATACCGTTATCAGCAGCGAATTTATCATGACTCTTAATGGTGATTCTTTGAATAAGACTGTTGGCCATGGAGTTTCCAATGGTTTCAACATTTTTTTCGGAAAGTCCGCCTTTGATGAAAAGTAGGGTAGAGCTGTGAACACTTTCGTCTGGTCCAAATTTGGTTTTAAAGAAGTCTTCAATACTTTCGCGGGCTGTGGTGGCGATATTGTCAGTCACACCTGGTAGAAAGCCGATTTCCAAAGCAAAATCAAAAGGAATTTCTTTCTGTGCTTCGTCGATGCCGTATCTTTGGCTCACTGGATTGGAAAGCATTTCGGCTATGTCTTTGAGTTCGTTTTTCTTGAAGTCTTTATTGATGATGTAGGCTTCAACAACAGCCACTGAAGATACTTTAAATCCCCAAGACTGCAGCTTTTTAGCCATTAATTCAGATTTGCTGTCGTTTACCTTGGTGAAAACTTCGATGCGATGTGCCATTGCAGTGTTTAAATCAGGAATAATTAAATCTTTGCCCGTTTGAAAGATAACATTTTTCAGATTGGGGGGCAAATTTCAATTATGGCTAATTATTCGGGCTATTATTTCGTAAATATTTGAGTCGCGCTTGTTCTGAGTAATGTTTTAATACCATCAGTGTTTTTGCCAATATCAGTGGCTATAACAGTGTAAGACATATCTAGGGCAAAAGTGATTGGGTTGTTGGATTTAACGTTAATTTGACCATCCTTAACTGTTACGGTGGCGTCGTTTGCACTTGTTCCGTTGCTGTCTTTTAACGTGAAAGTATTACCTTCACGTTTTGCTTGATAGCTTATTTCGTATAAACAAGGGTTGATGCCATTGTCTTTGTATTCTTCACACATGGT
>CALRGJ010000014.1 GCA_943357285.1 Candidatus Peribacteria bacterium
AATCCTGAACATGTGGCTCACATGCTGCGAGACGAATTTCAGTATCTCCTTCAGCAAGTACGGCTGCCATAATAGCGTTTTCGGTAGCGGTAACACTCAATTCCGGCAAAACAAGTTTTTTCCCCTTAAGTTTTTTTACTTTAATATGAATTCCTCTTTGTTCATCAATAATTTCACAGCCTAATTCCTGCAAGGCGTGAGTATGAGCGTAGACAGATCTCTTGCCAAGGACACAGCCACCTGGAAAAGCCATTTTTATCTCACCAAATCGCTGAATTAATGGCCCAAGAATAAGAATTGAAGCACGCATTTTTTTCACTAAATCGTCTGGAGTGGCGTTTTTCTTTAGATTTTTGGCGTCAATTTCTAGAGTATTGTCCTTGAAAGTTATCTCAGCTCCAAAGCTGGTCAAAATTTTTGCCATAGAATGTATATCCTCAATATTTGGAACATTTTCGAGAATAACTTTTTCTTTAATTAATAAAGCAGCGCACATAATTGGAAGCGCAGCATTTTTTGAACCACTCACTTTTATCTCTCCACTAAGCTTTTGACCGCCCTGAACGATGAAATTTGGCATGTTTTGATGTTAGTAGTGTATTTATACAATATTTGCCTCTTAAAGTCTATTGATCCTAGCGCTTCTGACCTCTAACAGATTGAGAAATGGGCCTGTTTATGTTATAATTTCTTGATAAAAAAAACAAAAAGAAAAAACAAAAATGAAAGGTTACTTCAAGAAAAATTTTATTTTCTATGCCATAGTTGGAATAGCTTCGATGTATGCGATGGCAAATATTCAGGTAAAAAATGGTGATTTCAGATTTCTGGAAACATCACTTGTTTCAATGCTTGAAAATGTGGCGGAAAAAAATAAATTTGAACCTGTAGATTTGAGCATTCAGAATGTAACTCTTCGTAAAGTTGGTAATCCAACTCAAGATTTTAATTACTACAAATATGTAGCCAATATTGTAGTCAAAAATCATGGTGGCGACCTAAAAAATGGCCAGCTTATTTTAGAGGCTGGAGAGAATCAAAGACATAGTTTTGTAAAAAATGATGCTGAGGGTTTTTCCCTAGCAAAAGGCCAAACACATATAATTGAAAACTACGAAATTTTATTTGATGGAGACTATAACGGAGGTAATCTGACAGTTAAAATTAAACTTCCTGAGAAGGTGGATTACTTTGATGAAAACAACAAATTTGAAATAAAAATTTCTGATTTTAGTCCTAAGATTAAAGCTCTAAGTATTGTAGGAATTAAGGAAGACGGAACTGTTCAATTAGACTTTGATTCATTGCCATATTCTGTTTCAACTAATGGATTTGAAATCTATAAAAGTGAAGGATTAAGCTTTGATGAAAGTGATTCTAAATATGCAGAAGCATCCCTGGAGGATAAAACTTATGGATATTACAGAATCAAGAATTCAGAAGAGTTAATTAAGAGTGCAAACTGGTCTTTACTCCAAGGAACAGATAAAGATCCTCATTCAATTAAATTTGCGGAAAATCCATTTGAAGACAGTACCGCTCACTACATTTATATTAAATCGACAAATCCTGAAAATGGAAATTTTGTTGTAAGCAATATTCTGCAATTAGTTCCTCAGAAGGAACTAAATAGAGCGGCTTTTGCAAGATTTTTTGTGGATTATACGGGAGTTGATTTAGATGAAGAAAGTCCAAATTATTTTGAGGATGTATCTGAGAAATCTTGGTATGCACCCTATGTAAAAACTCTTTATAAACTTGGGTTAATTAAAAGTGATTCATTTAAGTTTAATCCTGAAAATCCAATGACTCGAGGAGATGCTCTGAGAGTGGTAATGGATTATTTTGATATTAATTTAGCAGATACAGAAGACTATCAAGCTTTCAAAGATATAGATTCAACTAATGATTTATATCCTTACTCAAAAGCACTTTTTGCTTCCGGAAGAGCGGGAGTATTTGGTGAGAATTTTCACCCTAATCAACCAGCAACTAAAAATTATTTGAAATATCTAATTTATGAATACAAAAAAAATTCTTAAGCTCTATTTAGTCGCTACTTTGTCTTTGAGCTCCCTGGCGGCGCTTAGTTTGAATGATGCTTTCAAAAGCTATCTGCCCACCTATTACACCAGTGTTTTGATACCAAATGTTGAAACTCCAGTGGCGGAGAGTGATGATTCAATTTATCGCAGTAATCCAACTGACATTATGTTTTCAATTAGTGGAAACGCAGGAAATTCTTTAGTAAAAGCTGGTACAAAAAATGCTGAAGTTATGACAATTTCACTAAAAACCAGTGATGTTGATGTGCAGTTAAATGGTATTGCTTTCAAAATTATCGGCGCAAAAGGCAAGGACATTAAAAACGCATATTTGTCTAATGGGAAAGCCATTGTTGCTACCGCTTCTATATCAAATAACAAGATTAAATTTCCAAATATGGGTTATTTCATGAAAGAGGAAACTGCTGCAAATTTACAATTAAAGGTAGACCTCGGTGATGACCTAAAATCAAGCCAGGTTATTTCGTTTGAAATTGAAAATTCAAATGATATCAACATGACGGTTGATGGTGGGAGCTATAGTCTAAACGGTCATTATCCAATAAAAGGTGGATATTTGAGCATAGCGGGATCTAGGTAGACCTATACTGTATTGCCTCTGCCAAGTGTAAATGCTCAATTTTTTCACATTTATCCATGTCGGCAATTGTGCGGGCTATTTTGAGAATCTTTAGATATGCGCGATTGGAAAAACTGTAGTTATCGCTACCATTATTTAAGTATTTTTCGTCTTCTTTTTTGAGCTCACAGAACTGCCGGATTTCATCAATAGTCATCTCGGAATTTTGGCTAACAGAAGATATCTTACTAAATCTTTCTGTCTGTAAATTCTTCGCCGCATTTATTCCATTACAGAGAGTTTCGGTCTCAGAATTAATATCTTCACTAAAAATATTTCTCATTGGGATTAATGGGACGTCCATGACTATATCAAAACGGTCGCGAATTGGCCCGGAAAGCTTTCTTTGGTAACTTTTTATCTGAGCTGGTGAACAAATGCACTTCACTTTTGGATCACCTTTGTAGCCACAAGGACAAGGATTCATAGTGGCCACAAACATGAAATTAGCTGGGAACTTTACAGAAAATTTTGCTCGACTGATGTTTATATTTTTATCTTCAAGTGGCTGTCTCATAGCTTCTAAAATATATGATGGGAATTCGGTAATCTCATCGAAGAAGAGGACTCCATTATGAGCTAAGGAAATCTCTCCGGGTCGTGGATTAATTCCACCGCCACCAATAACTGAAACTAGTGAAGCCGTGTGATGAACCTCACGAAATGGACGCTTTAAAATCAGGGGCATTTCATCATCCAGCATCCCTGCGATAGAAAATATTTTCGTAGTTTCAAAAATTTCCTTGGCAGACATCTCTGGAACAATGTCAGAAAAAGCACGAGCAAGAATAGTTTTACCGGTGCCTGGAGGACCGATTAACAAGAAATTGTGCCCACCGGCTGCTGCTATAGATAAAGCTCTTTTTGCTCTACCCAAGCCAATTATTCTATCAAATGAAAAACTACTTTTTTGAGGTTTTAGTCCTTTAAAAATTCTTTCGAGAGATTGAGACGGAAAGGATTTAAGAGCAGTGATGTCGTGAGAGTAAGCTATTAATTCTCGAAGATGATTTACGCCAAAAACCTCTATTCCTTCAATAAAACTAGCTTCCTTGGCGTTTTGTGCCGGCAGAAAAATCTTTTTAAAACCGAGAGTTTTAATGTGCTGAACTATTGCTAAGGTTCCATGAATTTTCTTCACTCCCCCATCGAGAGAAAGTTCTCCAATAAGAATCGAGTGCTCAAAGTTTTTTGCATCAATTTGCCCGCTTGAAATTAGAATACTTATTGCAATTGGCAGATCGAAAAGCGATCCTTGCTTCTTTATTTCCGCCGGAGCCAAATTCACAATTTTGCGAGTCTGGGGAAATTCCGCCCCACTATTTTTGATTCCACTTCTCACTCTTTCCTTTGATTCTTGTACCGAGGTGTCGCCAAGGCCAACAATGTTAAAAACCGGGAGCCCATTGGAAATGTCGGATTCTACTTCTACTATCTGGCAGGCTAAACCTGTAAGACAACATGAAAAAACTTTTTTTGCCATATTCTTTTAGTTAGGAATAAAAGAAGTATGACAGGCAAAGTTAAAATTTTCTTAAATTTTTCTTAAAATAATTCTAAAATTCTTTTTATCGCTCTTGAAATAGATAGTATTTCCATTGCTGGTGGCAATAAATTCATCTGGAAGAGACAGTATTTCCGGGAAATTTCCTATTGGCTCATACTTACCAATAGTGGCTTTATAAACACCAAAAGTCGCTCCAGTATTAGACTTCTCATCCAATAAATTAATATTACTTTCCCCAATTGTGGAATAAGCTTGCTCGGTTACAAAAACCAAATTGTCATCATATGACCATGAAGTTTGATTTATTCCAGTAGATAATTTTAGTTGTGAAATATTTTGATTTGAAACATTAAGTATCCACAAATTTTGGGAATTTTTCTTAGTAAAAAGTAGAAATTTTCCATTGTTTGACCAGTGACCATCTTCTATATCCCAAAGGTCTTTTTGGCTTATCTCTTCGCGTTTTTTAGTTTCGGAATTTACTATATAGGCTGGATTATCCTGAGATATCAAATTCAAAATCAAAGCAGCATTCTTGTCACCAATAATTTTGAATTTCAAAATCGGTTTTGGGAAATAGGCCAAAGCCTCACTGGAAATATTGGATTTATTGATAAGCTTTTGCATATTGTTCCCCCTATCCAAAACCAGGTCAAATTCCATGCTTTTCTGAGGATCAGGAATGGCCTCAGTTTCTTCAACGCGTGGAATCACGTCAAAGCTCAAGGCTAGCTCTGAAGTGCCCCAAAGCTTAACGGTAGCGGAAGTAACCACTGACCTAAACCCATCTTTTTTGATTAAAAGATCCTTGTATCCGCTTTTTACTTTTATTGAACAAGGCGAAGTAGGACATTCATGATTGGATAAGCCATAAACTTCTACTATAAAAGGTGCATCTCCTATTAATTTTAAGGTGCCGCGGTTGATCAAGGTACCCCAAAAGAAAAATATGACTGATCCCAAAATTGCCAAGGCTAGAATTGATCCGAAGAATATCGTTCTTTTCTTTTCAATTTCCATCTAAAATGTTTTTAAAGTGTTTAATTTCTGCTAACTTCAGACTTCTGTCCAATTTTACGGCAATAGCGTCCATTCGCCAAATATGCGGCAGATTTTGAGTTGAAGAATTTATAAAATGTATGGCGGTTTTGAGCATTTTGGTACGTTTTGAATAGGTCACACTCTCCTGAGGTAAGCCAAAAAGATCAGAAGTGCGGGTTTTTACTTCTACAAAAATTAGTTGATGAGGAATGACGTTTTGGTCGATGGCAATAATATCAAGCTCGCCATAACGGGAGTGAAAGTTTCTTTGCAGGATTAGATAACTGTGTGCGATCAAAAACTTTTCAGAATAGGATTCTCCCAATTTACCTATAGAAATGTTGTTCATCGCTTTAGTGTGAATAACAAAGTTAAAATTTTCCTAAATTCGGCAGATGTTTGGTTTGCTAAAAATTCAAAAAGTGTTTCAACTAACTTCCCCGAAAGTAGTAATGAAAGCTGACATATTGGCTTAACCAAGGCTCTATTCGATGTGGTCCAAAATCTCGGGGAAGTAACTACAGATTAGGTAGTGTTCTTGTTGAAGAATTTTTCTAATTTGATTATTATGCACACCCAATTGAAAAACGCCTTATCATATGGCTAATCAGAATCATCATAATAATCACAACATTACTCCGAAGGGTACTTTCGTGCCTCCACAGAGTCTAGAAGCCGAAAAATCGACTATCGGTTCTTTGCTTGTTGATAAGGATGCCATCATTAAAGTTTCTGATTTCTTGAAGGCGGAGGATTTTTATCATGAGGCTCATCAGTTAGTTTATACCGCAATTTTGGATCTTTACGATAAGCGCTCACCGATTGATATCGTGACTTTGACGAATATTTTGGAGGACAGAAATCAACTGAAAACTATCGGTGGAGCATCATATCTAGCACTTTTGGCTAATGAAGTGCCTACTGCTACTCATATTTTCCAATACGGAACTATCGTAAAACAGAAGGCTATTCTCCGAAAGCTTATTCTTGCCGGAGACACTATTAAAGGCTTTGGTTACATGGAAAATGAGGATATTGAGAACCTTATTGATCAGGCAGAAAAGACACTTTTCAGTGTGTCTCAGACTTTTATGGCGGATAGGTTCGTGCATATTAAAGATGTTTTAAATAAAACTTACGAGAAAATTTCCGATCTCCATGATCCGGAATCAAAAGAAAAATATCGTGGTGTGCCAACAGGTTTTAAATCATTGGACAATATTTTGTCAGGATTGCAGCCTTCAGATTTAGTGATTTTGGCAGCCAGACCTTCAATGGGTAAAACTGCTCTCGCCCTAAACATAGCTCAAAATATCGCCAAGCAAGGAAAAGCAGTTGGTGTAATCTCTCTTGAAATGTCCAAGGAACAATTAGTTGAACGTATGTTCTGCAGTTTACTTTCTGTGGATTCTTGGAAAATGCGTACTGGCAAATTAACAGATGAGGATTTTAGCAAAATTGGTGGAATTATGGATGAGATGAATACAATGAAAATTTTTATTGATGATTCAATTGGAAATTCAATTGCGGAATTAAAGGCAAAAGCGAGAAGACTTAAAATGGAAATGGGACTTGATGTGCTTGTTATCGATTACTTGCAGCTGATGAGTTCTGGTAGTCTTAGTGGTTCATTCCAACAAAATCGTGTACAGGAAATTTCCGAAATCTCTAGATCTCTAAAAGCCTTGGCGCGTGATCTTTCTATTCCAATTTTGGCTTTGTCGCAGCTATCACGTGCGGTGGAATTACGTCCGAATAAACAGCCTCAGTTGTCTGACTTGCGTGAATCTGGTGCGATCGAGCAAGATGCCGATGTGGTTCTCATGATGTATCGTGAAGATTATTACGAGGAAGATACTGAGAGAAAAGGTATCACTGATATTTTCATTAGAAAGCATCGTAATGGTCCTATCGGCCACATCGAAATGGCGTTCAAGAAAGAACAGATGAAATTCTTGGATATCGATCAGAAGAGAAAGGCCGGAGATTATGGGATGGGGGATGAATAATTTCTCGATTGATAATTGATTGAGCATCTTTTATACTGGCTGCGTCTTAAAGCCGTTATTTTTATTTATGGAAGAACAAAATTTAAATGAGTATCATGTCAGGTTGCAGAAATTGAAGCTCCTCCGAGAGGCTGGAGTGATTCCTTATGCTGATAGATATGAGAGGACTCATACGGCAGCTGCAGCGGTTGAATTGGCTGAGAAATCTACTTTAAGAGCAGTGGAAGAAATGGTGGCTGACGTGAAAGTGGAAGGTGCCCAGTTAAAGAATGCTAAATTAATCAAACTTTGCGGTCGTATTATGACTTTCCGTGATCATGGGAAATTGGCTTTTGCTAATTTGCAGGATCAAAGCGGCAAGGTTCAGATCTGTTTCATGAAGGAATTTATTGGCGATGATAAATATAAATTTTTGAGGAAAATTGATGTAGCGGATTTTATCGGTGTTGAAGGAGAATTATTTAAAACACGTCACGGTGAAGTGACTTTGCTCGTTCATAATACAACTTTGCTTTCTAAAGCTTTGCGCCCTTTGCCGGAAAAATGGCATGGTGTAACAGATCAAGAAACAATTTATAGACAAAGATATTTGGATACGACAATGAATCGTGGTTCTTTTGATAGATTCCTTTTCAGGAGTAATTTGACAAGAGCTTTGCGCGAATTTTACTGGTCAGAGGGATTTGTAGAATTGGAAACTCCGGTGCTAGAAAATGTATCTTCTGGTGCAGCTTCTAAACCATTCAAAACTCATCATAATGCTTTAGATATTGATGTATACCTTCGAATTGCCGGAGGAGAATTATGGCAAAAAATGGCCTTAGTTGGCGGTTTTGAAAAGACTTTTGAAGTGGCAAGATGTTTCAGAAATGAAGGAATGGATCCGAGTCATTTGCAGGAATTTTCAATGATTGAGCACTACTGCGCATTCTGGGATTACGAAGATAATATGAAATTTACCGAGAGAATGTTTGAGTCAGTTTTGAAAAAACTTTTGGGAACAACAAAAGTAACAATTAAAGATCGCGACGGAAATGATGTAGAAGTAGATTTCAAAGCACCATGGCCAAGAGTTGGTTTCACAAAAATTATTGAAAAAGATTGCGGCATAGATGTATTAAAATATGATGAGGCTGCTCCCCTTCTTGCTGAGATTAAAGCTAAGGGAATTATGATTGATGATGCCGAGAGTTTGGGTTATGGAAATCTCGTAGATTCACTTTATAAAAAAGTTTCTCGACCGAAATTAATTCAACCTACTTTCGTGACAAATCATCCTTTGGCAACAAAACCTTTGGCACGTAAGAGCGATAAAGATCCAAGAATGTGCGATACATTCCAGCTCCTTGTTAACACTTGGGAAGTGATAAATGCTTATAGCGAAATTGTTGACCCTACAGATCAAAGAGCGCGTTTTGAGAATCAAGCTTTGGCGAAAGCCGGCGGTGATGAAGAAGCGATGATGATGAATGAAGAATATTTATTGGCAATGGAACACGGTATGCCTTGTGCTTCTGGTTGGGGTATGGGTGTGGATAGGTTGGTTACACTTCTTACAGGTCAGGAAAACTTGAAGGATGCTGTATTATTCCCACTTCTCCGCCCTCTTGAAGAACATTCAAAGAAGGAAAAAAAGTTGATGGAAAAAGCGAAAGAGAAAATTAAGAAAGCAAAAAAATAATATGGATAAAATTGCTGTTTTAGATTTTGGCGGGCAGTATGCTCATCTCATCGCTAATCGCATTAGAAGATTAGGAGTTTATAGTGAGATTCTAGACGGAACTACTGAGGCAAAAAAACTGACAGGGTTTTCAGGTATAATTCTATCTGGTGGGCCAGCAAGTGTAATGGCTCCGGATAGTGTAAAATGTGATGCTGCAATTTTAGAAATGGGAATTCCTATTTTAGCCATTTGTTACGGTCACCAATTGGTGGCTTATACTCTTGGAGGTGAAGTAGAAAAAGGAAAAGTAAGAGAATATGGTTCAGCAGTAGTTCATTTCGAAAAAAGAGAAGGAGTTTTTGAAGACGTCGATGAAGATGAAAAAGTCTGGATGAGTCATTTTGATCAGGTAGTAAAGATGCCAGAAGGTTTCACTTTGATTGCTGCGACTGATGATTGTCCGATTGCGGCGATGGCAAATTTCAAGAAAAATATTTTCTGTTTACAGTTTCATCCGGAAGTAACTCACACCCCTTGTGGAATGAAAATTCTCGAGAGTTTTGTGGAAGCGACTGGCGCGAAACGTGAATGGAGTATTGATAGTTATATTGAAGATATTTTGAAAGAGATTAAGGAAAAAGTTGGAACGAGAAAAGTGTTTTTAATGATTAGTGGAGGTGTGGATAGCACAGTGGCATTTTTGCTCTTAGATAAGGCACTTGGCGAAGGTCGGGTATACGGACTTTTTGTAGATACCGGCTTCATGAGAATGAATGAACGCAACGAAGTAGAAGCGGCTTTGAAAGCCGTGGGTGTGACAAATTTACATGTATACGATGCGAGCAAAGAATATTTCGAAGCTTTGAAAGGCATTTATGAACCAGAGAAAAAACGCCAAATTATTGGAGATCTTTTCTTGGATATTCAGGGCAAAGTTTCTAATGATTTGAATTTGAATCCGGATGAATGGATGCTTGGTCAGGGAACAATTTATCCTGATACGATTGAAAGCGGCGGCACAAAACATGCTGATAAAATTAAGACTCACCATAATCAAGTGGAGAGAATTAAGAAACTTACTGAGGAAGGAAAAGTAATTGAACCATTGATGCAGCTTTACAAAGATGAGGTGCGTCAGGTGGGTACAAAATTAGGCTTGGTGGAAAAAATGGTCGCAAGACATCCTTTCCCAGGACCTGGTTTAGCAGTGAGAACTTTGTGTGCGAAGGGACCGGACTATCCGACTGGTGTGGAAGAGGCAGAAAAAAAGATTAATGAATTCTTGGCGGCCGTTGGTCTCAAGGGACGAATTTTACCAATCAAAAGTGTGGGAGTGCAGGGTGATGAGCGTACTTACAAGCACCCACTTGTTGTGTATGGTAAGCCAATGGAATGGGCTGACCTATCCAAGTTGTCTACCCAGCTGACTAATCAGTTTCCAGAAATAAACAGAGTGGTCTATGGACTTTCTCCAGATCATTTTGATACTTTTGCTGTGGTAGATTCTTACCTCACAAAAGAACGAAATCTGACTATTCAGAAAGCTGATAAGGTAGTTATGGACTACATAATCGAGGCTAAAATTGATAAAGATATTTGGCAGTTCCCTACCGTGCTAATTCCAGTGGGCGTAAATGGTCCGGGCGAGTCTATTGTGCTCCGACCGGTATGTAGCGAGGAAGCAATGACCGCAAATTTCTACGAAATGCCTCAAGATAAATTGGAAGAATTGGTAAAGAGACTCCGAGATGTAGAAAGCGTGACCGGAATTTTCTACGACATCACAAATAAACCTCCAGGAACTATTGAGTGGGAATGATTATAAAGTTACTTTCTCCGGCATCTTAATCTTCATGCCGAAGTGTTTTTCGGTGAAGGTTTTGAATTTGGATGGATCGTCAGTAGTGAGAATAGTAAGAGACTTACCTTTTGTAAGTTTGCTTTCAATTTCAGGATGACGGACGAGATAATTTTTCAAACTTTTTGCTGTGAGGTCGCCGGATTGAAGTACTTTTACTTTTTTGCCCATAGTGCGAGTGATCGCTTTCAACATCAGTGGATAATGAGTACAGCCAAGAATTAAAGTATCAATATTGTAACTTTTCAGAGGTCTGAGGTATTTTTTTAGAATAGTAATAGCTTCAGGCTCCTTGTGATAATCTTCTTCGATGAGTGGGACAAGAAGCGGAGTGGCTTCGGAATAAAGCTTGATAGAGCGGGTGGGTGGGCAAAGTTTGGCAATTTCTTTATCGTAAACCTTTGAATTCACAGTCGCGCGGGTACCAATAAGCCCTACCCTACCGTTCCTCGTGGTCTTTACTACCTCCTCGGCCATGGGAATAACCACGCCCAGGATCTTTCTATCGTGCTCGTCAGCGCCTTTGAGGTACTTTTGCTGAACATGTCTAAGCGCCACACTGGAAACTGCGTTACAGGCGATAATAATGACCTTCGCTCCCCTCTTGAATAAATATTCCACTGCTTCTTCAGTAAACTTCTTGATCATCTCAGGACTGCGATTGCCATAAGGCACACGTGCGCTATCACCGAGATAAATATAATCATATTCCGGCAAAGCTTTAAGAATTGGTTTTAGTACTGTTAAACCGCCGTAACCTGAGTCGAAAAGTGCAATCATGGCAGCATTTTAGCATTTTGTGGAATAGTTGGACAGATACAATCAAGATAGCTAGTATTGAACTGTTTAAAAAAATTGAATGAAGCGATCGTTTGTATTTACATTCATGATGACAGGTTTATTGGCAGGAACACTGCTCACCTGGCAATTTCTAAGTAAGGCTCCTCTTGAGCTAAATTTTCCCAGTGATGAAGTAAAAGCCAAGGAAGATCTTTTAAAAAGCTATCTGGACGAACAATCTTATCTGATGAGCAAAATCGTTTCTCTTCGTAAAGAAGTCGAGTCTGCTCAAGAAAAAGTAGAATCAAGAACTCAAACCTCTAATTTTTCTGTTCTTGAAGGATTCAAAAAAGATCTAGGATTAATAGAGATGACTGGTCCGGGACTAGAAATAACCATAGACGATGGACATCTATTAACACGTGCGGAAAGAACTGAGCCATCAGATACAAACCTAGTACAAGCATCTGATTTGCGTGATATCGTTAACCTCTTGAGTGCAGCAAAAGCTGATGCTATTTCCATTAACGATCAGAGGATTATAGCCAATAGCCCTATTTCATCTGTTGGAACCACTATTTTAGTGAATAATTCACACATTTCTCCCCCGTTTGTAATCAACGCCATAGGAGATTCCGATCTAATGCTACAGAGACTTCTCAATAAAACACTTCTACCTGATATCTACGCAAGAAGAGCAAAATCCAATATTGGGTTTGAAATAGCAAAAAAGAGCGGTTTAATAATTGGTATCTATAATGGTGATCTCAAATCAAACTACCTTAACCTGGTGAAAAAATGATTTTAGAAAGAAAAATCCTGATTCTCGGCACTGCTACATTATTAAGTTTCTTTGTAGTTATTCAGATCAATTCGTTTGATAATGTTAATGATACCCTTCAGCGTGATAGTAAAAGTAATATCTTTCAGGAAATAAAGATTTTGAAGGAGAAGAATGAAGACCTGAAGTCTGAAATTAGCGACCTGGAAAGTGCGGTAGGCCAGCTAAATGATCAAGGCAAAGCGCTGAATGCCATTCAAGAAGAGATCACGGAATACACAAAACTAAGCGGCAAAGCCTCTGTTTTTGGCCCGGGAGTAACAATGACCATAGATGGAAAATTCTCCACACCTTGGATGATAGATATGGTAAATGAATTATTTAATTCCGGAGCTCAGGCTGTATCTGTAAATGGAATAAGAATCGTAAATCAAACTGCAGGATTTGATACCCTACCAAAGGGGCAAATCTTATTGAATGGTAGTGTTTTATCCAGTCCTTACACTGTAAATGCCATTGGTGAGGCGACCACTCTCTTCAGCCTAATCCAATCCCCTGGTGGAATTTTTGATAGGTTGAAAAAGGCTTTTCCAGCGACAAAAACCAACATCACCACAAAGGATATTATCCAGATGGATTAAGGTAAACTATCAGCCAAAGTGGTTGAAGAGCTAAAATGATCAGCAAAATGATAAGAAAAATGCGTTTGCTGAACTTTTCATATTTTATACTAAGGGAGAGACGCTTGATTAGATTCTCGGATTCGTTAATTTTACCCTTCAATTCATCCTCAGCCTTCTTTATTTCATAGCGTTCACGGTGATACTCAAGCATTGGAATACTGCTCTTGAGCTGAGCCTCAAGCTGACCCACGCGATAATTTGCTATCTCCAGTCTCCCCTGCTTCTCCTCCAATTCTTTGCGCAACTCGTCGTAAAGATTTTTGTATGCTTCACCAGAACCTTGTGAACGCGTCCTACCGGACTTTCCGGACATTGTCTGGACATTGTCTTGACTAAAAACCTCCACATTGTCCATATTGTCGACATTGTCGTCCATAGACATTCGATCAGTAGACACATGACCACTGTCCACTCTAATTACCCCACCGCGACCCATCTTAAATGCCTCCAATTCCTCTTTATTTAGCCATATTCGCCCGTCAATAATTTGAGTAGACACTTTTTTAGATCTAATGTACCTGTCCAGTGTCCTTATTGACACTTTCAAAAACCTACTCGCAGATTCGCGGCTTAAATTATAGCTTTTTTGAATGTCGACCAGTTCCATAACCCTTGTCTATTAATGTCTATAGTCTATGTATGGACAAATAGTAGACATAGACTGGCCAGATATTACTATCAATGTCTACTACTGTCCACTTTGACATTAAAAATGATCGAAAGCATAATGGGGGCACCTCATATCCAATATTCCTATAAAATGCCTACCCCAAAGGTGTTAAAAGATGGTTTTCTACTTAAGCTTTTTGCGTTCCTTTTTGTATTCGCAAGTATAGGGGGAACCGTATCAGCACTTAAGCTAACCTTCGAATCATACATAACCCTAGAGAATGATAAAGAAGTTATCGTAGGAGAAACAGCGGGGGAGCAATTAGGGGCTGCAATGGGGGTAGGAGACTTTGACCATGATGGTGTGCAAGATCTAGTCACGGGATCACCATTCGCCTCTCAGAATGACAATCAATGGAACGGATCATTGAAAATAGTGTTTGGCAGTAAAGAAAGGAGCTCTGAACAGAGATATATAGAATTTTATGGTGAAAATTCCGGAGATCAGCTAGGAACCTCTATAGCAGTGGGTGACTTCAATAAGGATAACTATGATGATATTGCGGTTGGAGCTTATAATGGTAAGACCGTGGACAATGTAAGACCAGGTAAGACTTATGTCATTTATGGTGGACAAAGCATGCGTAGTCAGACGTCTATGCATCTGGGCATTCAACAGCCAAACTTTGGCTATGGGTTAACGATAAGTCAGATGTCTGGACAAGACAATGGCGACCAATTTGGCCTGTCTACCCTTGCCCTGGATATAAACAATGATGGAATTAAAGATTTACTTATAGGAGCACCTTTTGCCACTAAAAATAATATGACAAAGTCAGGAGCCGTATATGTATACTTTGGCTCAAAAAGGGGTCTTTCACCAAATTTCAACTATGCGTTTGGGGCACAAAGCTTAAATGAGAGATTTGGTTCCTCTATAAGTGGTGGTCATTTACATTCTCAGCAGAAAAATGACATAGTGGTCGGAGCCTATGCGGCGAGCGATGGAATCAAGCAGCAAGTAGGAAAGGTATATATACTTTCTTATAATCCCTATGCTTCATATGCAAACGTATCCATTTCATCCATCACCGGATCTGCAGAAAAGGGATGGTTTGGCTTTGCTACTGACGTAGGGGATATCAATGGCGATAAATTTGATGATCTCGCAGTTTCCACCTTTCCTTATAAAGGGAATAGGGAAGATGCCAGAGTCTCAATTTTCTATGGAGCCAAGCGTTTTCCTAAAAAGTTTGCCGATTCAATCATAGATGGACCGGTGGGTGAAGCTTTTCTTGGTGAAAGTGTGCTTTTAAAAGATATAAATAATGATGGCAAGGCGGATATAACTATTGGAGCACCAGGAATAGGCGAGGGTAAAAGCGAAGAAGAAGGTAGTGTTTATATCCTATATAGTGGCCAAGAACCATTTGGGAATCACTACACTATGAGCGCGCATGAATACGATGCCGTCATCCATGGCGAGAATCCGGACGATTGGTTTGGCTCTTCCTTAAATGCTTTGGATTTTAACGGAGATAATAAAACTGATTTAGCTATAGGATCCAGATACTCAAATACGGAAAATTCCATAGATAATGGCAAAGTTTATATTATGCTAGGCAATGGTAAGTCATACGGAAAACTAAGATCTGTTATGGAGGCTGATGACCAGAAAGTAACGAGGGGAGAATTAATAACCAATGTAGTCGACAGATTGGAAATCAAAAAAACAAAGAAAGATTTGATTCAGACCTGTTATGAACATAGAGAATTCTGCTTCTTCAATTTCTTGGCGATGTCTAGTTACGAAAAAGTTGAATTATCTCCACAGCTCATTTTGTACCCCGATGTCCTTCCAACCGATCCATATTATTCAGACATAAATATCGCAACATTGCTAGGACTCACAAACGGATTTCTGAATGAAAAAGACACTCCTTTTCACCCGGAATTACCAATTACACGTATTGAGGCCTTGAAAATTGCCTTGGGGGCGGCCGAGCTGGTTGAACCTAAGTACCAATTTGAATTAATTGCTTCCTTGGGTTCATATAAAAACTTGATTAGTCAAAAGACCTACTTTACAGATATAAATGCCAAGGTTCCAAGCATGTGGTGGTATCCTCGCTATGTAAACTTTGCGGTGGAACATGACATCATAGACAAGGGCGAATACTTTAGGCCAAACGATAACATTACAGCTAAAGAATTGGATGATATAATGACGAGGATGATTGATTATTTAAAACTGAGCCAACAAGATGAAAAAGTTAAGCCATAAAGAAATTCTAAAAACCAAGCCTACGGTCGCCAAGGTAAAGAAGAAAAAGAGAAATCCCTTTTATGTAATCTTGGATAATGTAAGAAGCCTATATAACGTGGGGGCTATTTTTAGGACCTCTGACGCTGTATTGGTGGAAAAGATATACCTATGTGGCATTACTGGGTGTCCGCCACGCAAAGAGATAAGCAAAACAGCTCTAGGCGCCGAAGAAATTGTACCCTGGGAACATAGAGACTCCGTAGTGGAGGTCGTGAAAGAATTAAAAAAGAAAGGAGTGGAGATAGTGGCTGTGGAAATTGCTCATAAAGCTGAGGTTTATCACAAAGCGGATTACAACTTTCCGGTATGCTTTATTCTCGGACACGAGGTTAATGGAATAGGGGATGAAGTGATGAAAACAGTAGATAGGGCGATTAAAATTCCTATGCTTGGAAGAGCCAATTCTTTGAACGTGGCGACAGCTTATGGAGTGATAGTGTATGATGCTTTAGAAAAATTTTCATCATGAACCTAAAAGCTAAAATCAATTGGATGTGGGCGACTTTTTTTACTGTTTTAGCTGTGGCCCTCATATTTTTCTGGTATTTCATTATGGGGATTTATTTGAATCAAAAGGGATCTTATTTTAACAAAGAACATAACGCTATCTGGATAAATCATGAATGGGTAGGCGAATTCAAGAGTGATGCTGATGTTAGAAATCTTGTAAATACGCTGAGTAAGCACCAAATTGATACCGTTTTCGTACATACCGGTCCAATCCAGGAAGATGGAACAATTGATCCAAAAACCTATCATTATGCCTTGAGCTTTGTAGAAAAGGCTCATTCATTGAATAAGGATATTAAATACCAAGCTTGGCTTGGACAAATAAGGGGCAAAATCGATTTAAGTGATGCTGTAATCAGACATGCAATTACCAATCAAACCATGATATTAACAAGACTAGTTGGTTTTGATGGAATACATTTTGATATAGAGCCGGTGTGGGACAATGATACAGATTTCATTCAGCTACTGAAGGAAACTCGCGAAATTTTGCCGAAGGAAAAGAAAATTTCCGTAGCCTTGGCAGAGTTCATTCCAAACTCCGCAATTTGGATGGTAGAAAATTTCTATAAATTTAAAAACTACAATACTCAGGTAAACTATCTCAATGTAGCAAAGTATGCCGATCAAGTGGTCGCCATGGCCTACGATACTAGTATAAAAGATGCTTGGCTTTATAAATGGCTTGTAAAAGAGCAGACCATCTGGCTAACAAGATTATTAAAAGGAAAGGAAGTCTTCATAGGCATTCCGGCATATGATGATCCCACACAAAATTTTGACCCAAACGTGGAAAACATGGAAAATGGGCTAAGAGGAGTAACAGCAGGATTGAATAACATCAGAAGTAGAGAATCAAATTTTGCGGGAATTGCAATTTATCCTTATTGGGAAATAGATGAAAAAGAATGGGAAACATATGATAAATTATGGCTTAAATAAATTTAAAAATCATATATGTTAAAATTTGGTTTTGATAATGAAACTAAGGTGAAAGTCGGGAAGGCTTTTTTCAAAAAATATTTGGACAATCTATATAAAATAATGAAAAAAGATATAGATAAAAAACTTTTCAAACGTGATGGTCAGCTCGATTTAGTACTTGTTGGGGACAAAAAAATTCAAGTGATGAACAAGGAATATCGCAAGAAAGATAGACCTACAGACGTAATTTCTTTTGCATATTTAGAGGTGACTCATTACGAGCTCGAACCAGGGGATATTATAGTGGGAGATATATTTATTTCAGTGGATACGGCTGCGCGTCAGGCAAAGGAACATGGCCATGATTTAAAGAAGGAAATGGCAATTTTATTTGTGCATGGACTACTTCATTGCATGGGATATGATCATAATACGGATGAAGAAGAAGCGGAGATGGAAGGATGGGCGAAGAAAGTGCTAAAGGCGTAGGTATACCTCTAGAACATGTCTTCTAGATCTACTAATTGCCAATCTTGAGTATTGTCTGGCTTGCGCTTCAAAATAAATTTAATGCGTGGTGAAGGTAGAGCTGAGAGGTGCTTAGTGTGACCATCTCCCTGTATAGCCTGAGTTTCTACACGACGGCTTAATTTAAAATCAAAACGATTAAGGCTGAATTGAACTACGCGTTCATAGCCGACTTCCAATTCTTGATCACCAACTTCAGAGTAAAGTGGGCTTGAATTATCTTCTGTAACTTCACCTCCTACTGATTTAATTCTATCAATAATTGCTTCAAAAGCTTCGTCGCGACCAGCGCCACGTGTTTCCTCTATTTCTTTCATTGGTGGTTTTTTTCCTCCAGCGCCCATGGTAATTTGGTGATAATATGATAAGGTGTTTGCTGACGTAATTCTAACTGATATGAGCTATAAAGGAAAATTAAAATCTCAATTGCATGAAGTGGCTGATGGCTACAATCTTTATGCTGACCTATACGAGAAAAGTCATGAATATCTCGATAGCTTCGAAAGAGATGTTATTTTTACGTTCTTAGGAAGATTGAAGGATAAAAAAGTGTTAGACGTAGGATGCGGTGCAGGAAGACTGACAAAATTTTTAAAAAATGAAGGTGCTGATGTATATGTGACAGATATTTCCGAAGAGATGCTTAAAATTGTTCAGAAAAAAGTTGCCGGCGTAAAAGCCTATCAAGCTCCGATGAATAAACTTCCTTTTGAAGATAATACTTTTGATATAGTGACTGCGGCTTTTGTAATAGTTCATCTGGAAACACTAGAAGCATCATTTGAAGAAGTTTACAGAGTATTAAAGCCCGGTGGTTTTTTTATTGTCACAAATGTAAATCAAAGAAAACCCCCAAGACTAAAGACAAAAGAAGGAGAAAAATTTGTTATAAAATCTGAATATCATCGTCCTGAAGCCGTAGTAGAGGCTTTGGAAGGATGTTTTTTTGCCATAGAGAAGAATGAATTCGTGTTTGCGGATGGAGCATGGATAAATCAAATTATTAAAGCGCGAAAATAGGTGAGCGCATTGACTTTCACCCTTCTTTAAAATAGAATTTTTCTAATAAAAAATAATTTCTAACACCCTCTCAATGAAAACTACAAAGATGTTGAAGGTAGGTGCGTTGGTCTTAACCACTTTGACAATATTTGTCGGCTGTGGCCCTAAGAATGACAAAGCTGCTCAAGACGCTGTACACACAGCAATGGTAAACACTTCTAAAGTAAAATCTGAAAGCTACGAATTGCTTCTAGATGGAAAAGTAACTGCAGAAAAAGATTCTACAGCTCAATTTAAAGTACTAGACGGAACTTTAGGTTTCGGTGGTGTATTTGATATGAGAACAAAAGAAAATCCAAAATTCACTTTAAAAGTTGATGCTAAGGGAACTATGGATGGAGGAAAAGAACAGGCTGTTGGCGGAGAAATGCTTTTAGCTAATAAAAATTTCTACTTCTCTATCAATAAAGTAGCTGTTGATGGAATTCCTGATCTATATAAAACAGCTGTAGACCAATTCATGAATAAATGGTGGTCACTTGATTTACCAGCTGAGTCATTAGCATCATTATCTGCAAATTCAGGTGATGAAAAAGATATGACTCCTGAGCAAAAACAGCTTAAAGAATTGATGGATAAAACTCAATTCTTCAAAAATGTTAAAGACAAAGGTGCTGATAAAGTTGGTGAAGTTGCAGCACAAAAATATTCAGTAGAATTGGACAAAGAAGCTTTCAAAGTTTACCTAGCTGAGTCAGCAAAAATTACTGGTCAGGATGCTAAAACTGCAGATTTGGCACAGGTTGATAAAATGATGGCTTTGGTTGAGTTCAAAGGGGATGTTTGGATTTCAAAAGACGACCAAATGTTGAGAAAAATGGATGGTAAAGTGACCGTAGCTGCAGGTGCTGAGACAGACAATATAGCAATGGATTTCCAAATCACTTACACTGTAGATAATTTGAATAAAGACGTGAAAGTAGAAGTTCCAGCTAAATCTGAGAAATTCGACCTTTCAAAGATGTTGGGTATACCAGCAGCTCCAACTAAATAAATTTTATTTTTAAAAGGCCTCCTGCTTAAAAACAGGGGGCTTTTTTTATGTGCGATATTTCTATGTGCGATGCTTTTTGCCTTTAAAATCGCGATACTGAGAAAGGTCTACTTTCCAAGAATTTCCTTCTGGTACAGCTACTTTTCCATAACCATCGGCAACATCAATAATAAACTTTGCTGTATCAGCAATACCAGAAAGGCGAGGACGAAGTTTGCCCCAAATTTTTGCGGCGCGTTTCATGGGCACAGTGAAGTGGCGAGCCCAATAAACAGGATCGTTATTGAGGAGATAATATGGTCTAATTCCTTCTTTTGTAAGATTTATAAAAAGCTCATGAAGAGTGTCCTCGGAATCGTTAACTCCTTTGAGAAAAACTGTCTGAGCGAGAATAGTAGCGAGAGAAATTTTGCGGAAATTATATAGGACTTCCTTTGTCTGCTCAGTAAGCTCCGCAGGGTGATTTATGTGGAGCATGATATAAGGATTTTTTATTTCAGCGAGAAGTTTATAGTGCCAACCCTTCACTGCTGACGGATTGTGAACAGGCAAGCGAGAACCAATTCTTATGATATCAATGTGACCCTGTTTTTGAAGCTTTACGAGGCCCTGAATGATTTTTGTGAGGTAAGGCTCGGGAGCAGTAAGAGGATCTCCGCCAGAGAGAATAACTTCGTTTATTTCGGGGTGAGATTTTAGGAGGGTGAATACTTGCTCAATTTCTTCGTCGGAGAGGAAAAATTTATGAGCGATTGTCGCGGTAGAATTGGTCTTATGCATTGGAGGCAAGCCAACTTCTCGACCACGAGTACAAAAACGACAGTAGCTTGCACAGAGGCGAGTAACCGTCCAAAGTATACGGCCATATTGTGTGACCGTGCCCTTTTTATTTATTTTTCCGCGATATTTGTAGATGACGCCGGGAGCAATTTCGTGAAGATCTTCGTTGAGAGGATCTAGGCCTCCTTTTACCTTGCTGTAGCGCTTTTCCTTCTCTGGCTGAGCGATAAATTGAAGACCTATGGGACCTTTTGGTCCGCCGGTTTTCCCAATGAGATCCAGTAAATATGGTGAAATAGACTCAGGAAGTCCGCCATGAGGAAGCATGACCTTTAAACCTCTCGGTTGTAGGGGATTTGTACTCATTTATTTAGGAAAAAACTTACTGTTAATGGAATGTAAAACAGTGCGATGAGAGTGCTTATTGCCACTACCAAAGCCACTTTTTGAGGTTGAACTTTCAACTCTGTTGCGTAAATTACGGAGCTAACTGAGAGTGGAACCAAAGCTTCAATTAATAATACCGCGTGCATTGTTTTATCAAAAATATGGAAATAATTGTTGTCGAGGTAAATCAAGCCGAGGAATACTGCAGGCCAAATAATAAACTTATTAAAAAGTGCCATGGTGGCAAATTTCCAATCGAGATGACTAGCCTTTATTTCGGCTAATCCAAGCCCGATAATCATCATTCCCAAAGTGAAATACACCGTCTTGAACATTGAGAGAAAATCGAAGACTTCCTTACTTGGAGTGATGTTGAAAAAATTTATAATCAGGGCAACCGCAAAAACATAGAGATGTGGAAGTTTAAAAACTCTTGAGATGGCTGATTTATGAGAATGAGTAGCGCGGGCAACAATGTAAAAAGCGAGTGTGTTTTCATAAATCATAAGACCAAGACTGACCATTGCCACCACCGGTAGCGCCAAATCTCCAATGATTGCTAAGCACACAGGTAAGCCAAAATATCCAACATTTCCGGTACCGGCCATAAAAGTAAGAACTTTTTCCGTGCCATCGTGCCAGCTCTTTCTGGCAACGAGGTAATTAAGCAAACAAAGTGCGGCTCCAACAATAAAAAATATTACTGGAATCAAAAATAATTCGTGATTATCTCGAGCCTGAATGGTACCGAGAAAAACGATTGCCGGACCGAATATATATATTATTAATCTGGAAATGCTCTCTTTATTTACATTGAAAAATTTATTGGCGATGAAGCCGATAGCAATCAGAATATAAAGCGGAATTATTTTTATTAAGAGAACTGTAAAAAGAGACATAGGTAAACTTTATAACTTACCAATTAACTCTGTAGATGGTTTCAAAGTTTTTTCTCCAGGTTTCCAGTTTACTGGGCAAACTTCGCCACCGTGCTCGCGGACGAATTTTGCTGCCTGAAGTTTTCGGAGAAGTTCTTTTACATTACGGCCAATATTATTTGCGTGAACTTCGTAGGCTTGAATTTTGCCGTCTGGATCAACAATAAAGCTGCCACGTAGAGCTAAACCTTCTTCTGGAATGTATACCCCCAATGCACGGCAAAGATTACCTGTAGGGTCTGCTAACATCGGAAACTTTATCTTGGAAATTGAATCTGAATGATCGTGCCAAGCCTTGTGAACAAAAGCTGTATCTGTACTAACACTTAAAACTTCCGCACCCTCTTTTTTGAATTCTTCATAATGATCTGATAATTCGGAAAGCTCAGTAGGACAAACAAAAGTAAAATCTGCAGGATAGAAGAATAGAATTACCCATTTATCTTTAAATTTATCAAAGCTGATACTTTCTATAGTTTCGTTTTGAAAAATCTCGAATTTTCCTTCAGGTAGAGTGGAGCCGATAAGGGAAAGGGTGTGATTTTGCATTGAGTCCATATAGTAAATTTAGATTATGTGCTTGGGTTTCAAACTAGACTATTTGAATCTTATTTTCAATATCTAAACATAAAAAAATCCATTCGTAGTGAAAGGATTTAAATGGTCGGGGTGCTGGGACTTGAACCCAGGGCCTCATGGTCCCAAACCATGCGCGATAGCCAACTTCGCCACACCCCGATATAAGTAACGGGGTGATTGTAGCCAATAAGTGGATGATTGTTAAGTGAATTTTTTGTATAATAGGTTTATGGATAGATTTTATACAAAAATCGTGGGACTTCCCGTAGTGGAGGATGACAGTTTAAGGGCTTTAACTACAGTAAAAGACTTAATCATTGATCCCGAGAAGGGAAAGGTCTTGGCTTTTGTGGTAGATGCAGGGAAAAATTTAATTATCATGCCAATGGACATAATTTCCTGGCACGATGTCCTACATATCAACAATAGAGACTCAATTATTCATGGTGATGATATTTTTAGAGTGCAGACCGTTCAGAAGAATGGAGCGAAGGTTTTTGGAAATAGAGTAGAGACAAAAGACGGTAAATATTTAGGAAACGTGGTGGACTATGCAATTGATAATCAATTAATGATTTTAAAAAGGCTTTTTGTGGCAAAAGGATTTTTGGGACTAGTGAGATACGACAGCAGAGTAATTGCTTCAAAAAATATTCTAGAAATTTTACCGGAAAAAATTATCGTGAAAGATGATGCCGGAACAGTGAAAGAATTAGTGAAAGAAAAGAGAACAGTAGGAGAAGCGGCGGCGGCATAAGGTATTCTCGAGACATTCGATATAAATAAAAGCCCCCTTGCGGAGGCTTTTAAGCGGTCAATTTGTGAATGGCCCGAGGCCGAGATTCCTTATTCTGTAGCGGTACCTGCTCCGAGAACAGCTTTTACAACTACGAAGGAAAGAAGAATGATTACGATACCGATTAAAGCATACATAATGATTTTCTTAGCTTTACCAACAGCTTCATCATTACCAGCAGAGCTTACGTAAGTAACACCTCCGTAAACAACCATGATAACAGCTAGAAGTCCGAGGAATCCTAGGAAGTAATCAACGATAGTAAGAATCAATGAACGAAGAGAAGTTTGACCACCAGTAGACTCAGTAACTGAAGATGGAACATCAGTTGGATTTAGAATAGCAGCGTGAGCAGCTAAGCTAAGCATGCTAATTGTACCAACCATAAGAGCTAATACTACGAGAGCTTGCTTGAGAAATTGGATTTTTGATTTCATAGGGGAAATAGGTTATTTTCAAAATTTATTATAACAAAAATACTTCTTTTAATGCAAGGAAGTCTATCAATTATTTAAAGTTTCTGTAAACCGTTTGCAGATAGGATCTGTACTTCTTCCTGTAGAATAAGCCCAAACTTGAGCTTTACTGCTTGGCGAGCGAAGCGAGCTAATTTCAAAATATCCTGTGATGTAGCACCGCCTAAGTTGACCAAGAAGTTTCCATGCTTGGTGGAAATCTGAGCTTTGCCTATAGTTTTTCCTTTGAGGTCGGCTTTTTCTATCAGGAGACCAGCTGGCTTTTCTTTACTTGGATTTTTGAAGAATGACCCGGTGCTGGCACCAAAAGGCTGTTTAGACATTCTGGATTGGCGAATTTCTGCCATCATTTTTTTCTGTTCATATGCGGAGACTGTACGTTTTTCCAATTTGAAAGTGGCGGAGATCACAATTTCCTTGGTAGTTTTCAATTTGCTCTGGCGATATTTAAAATTGAAATAATTATTTTTAACTTTACGAATTCTGCCGTTTTTTTCATCTACGATAGAAGCTTCAATAAGTATTTCTCTAGTCTCTAAGCCATTGCAGCCAGCATTACCTCTGACGGCACCACCAACGGTTCCAGGAAGACCAACCCATTTTTCAAGACCGGAAAGATCATTCTTAATAGAAAAATCTAGGAGTGAAGCAATGGAAACTCCAGCATCCGCGGTGAGAAGAATAGAACCTTTAGGACCTGGTGCGAGTGAAATATTTTTAGTATCAATTTTGATAATTAGTCCACGGAAACCTTTGTCATCAAAAAGAATATTGCTGCCACCACCTATGATGAAATAGGGAATTTTCTTCTTTTTGGCAAATTGAAATAATGGAATCAAATCGGCAGTATCCTCCAGTTTGTAAAAGAAATCGGCAGGACCTCCTATTTGAAAGGTGGAATATTTTGAAAGTTTCTCGTTAGTGGCTATTGCTAGCTCTTTTTTATTAGGCATAACGCAGAGGATAATAGCATTTTATAGAATTTATTGACAGATAGATTCTTTTAAAATAGAATTCCGCTGCTTTCACGAGCCACCTTAGCTCAGTGGTAGAGCTACTGTTTTGTAAACAGTGGGTCGTCGGTTCAAATCCGACAGGTGGCTCCAGAATTCATAGAAACAACTATTTTTCAATTTTACTATCACAGACTCTTATTGATTTTTGTTTTTTCTATTCTTTCAAGCAGATCTCTGAGTGGCATACCAACTTCATCGTCGACTTGCTTGATAATATCCTGGTCTAGGTGTTTTAACATTAGTTCCAAAATATAGACGACTGCATCCATTTCAGACATTTTTTGTATTTGTTTGAGATGGGCTTTATATTCATTTGGGAACTCACTTTTTAGAAATTTAATGAGTAAATATGGACTACTTACAATCTTTGGAGCAAAATAGTCTAAAGATTCCTGAGCGGTCGCACTTTTTATTTTCTCAAAAATTAGTCTACGAGTGAGCCAAGGCATAAGTGGGATCATAGTTTTGCATGCTTGATGAATATCCAGAAGTATTATCTTAATTTCGTGGACGGTTGCTCTAGAAAAACTCTTTTCTGCTTCTATTTGCACAAGTAGAACCACAATTGCATCAATGGATTTCTCTATTTCTCTTTGTAATGTTTCTGGAGAAATTTTATAGTCTCTTTTATCACCTTCAATTTCAACGTACATACATTTTTCTTTTACTGACTGAGTTTTTTCCCATTTCCAATTCTGTAATCCATATGTTGAAAATAGTTTTTGTTTTATTGAGTGGTTATAATAATGGTGGCTTTTATCTTTTTTTATTTTTTCTATTTCACCAAGTTCATGTGCAATGGGAATAATTATTAGCTTGGCTAATTCTTCTTGAGCTGTAATTATAAAGAAAAAGCCATGTTCATGTTTTCCAAGATTGTATAATGACACTGCTGTCGTTATTAGATGAACAGTGTTTTGAAAGATTTTTTTTATAAGACCTTCAATTTCTTTCATAAGATAAATATTACGTGCGTATATAATGTTATAGATCAAGCAGCTCTCGTATGTAAACTTCATCCACGCACCTTCGCCGATCGCCTAAATCAACAATCCGCCTTTTCTCGACACTAAAGGGAAAACGAAACACTGTGTAACCACCGTGACGTCCCTGTCCATTTTTTATGGCTTAGACTTAATTTTTGTTTTTCCTGTTCTTCATAGAGCCCGCCAAAATATCCTCCATTTTAAATATAATTCCAGAAGGCTTACTCTCCAATTCTAGAGACCCAATCAGCCACGAAATAGTGGATATACCAGCTTGAAACTATAGCATTTTTAATTCTTTTGCTGAGTAAGATGCTTTCTCTGAAATTTCTATAGGCCACATATATTCATATTTTTTATTTGAAATCTTACAGGCAATGGATTTGTGTTTTTTGTTCAATAAAATATCTTTAAAATTTTGATATTTTGGATAATGCATAAATTTATTTCGCAATTCGTTTAAATCTTGCAAGAAGTCTGGCGATGCTCTCTTCCCGAGAATAAAACAAGCTAATTCAAAAATCTGTTGAAATTGCCATCTCTCAATAGCTTCAAATTCATTTTCTTTACCTAAATTCTTTATAATTAATTCGACTAATAGAAACTGAATAATCTTATGTAGCTCATAAATCATGATTCCGTCAGGATATTTATAAATCCTATTGAGGTAATTTTTGCGAAAATTCAGTTTTTTTTCTAGCTTCTTTAAAGTTTCCAAAGCAATAGAACTATACTCATAGTCTTGAGTAAACCAGTTCAATGCTGGTGAAGGTGTCATATTACTCAATAAATCTATATTAAAATTGTTGTCCATACATTACCAATAGCAGTTTTATAGAAATAATTACATATATTTATTCTAAAAAATATAAGTCAATTAGACTTAGACCCTATTGAGACTTATTTATACTCTTTTTATTGATTCCCACTGAGGCAAAAAATGAACTATAAAAGCACATGACCCATATCATCTTTGACCCTATAACTTCTCCTCTATAAGTAAATATATGTTGCCAGTATTCTCCAAGTTTTGCCTTTTCCCATATTGTTTTGAATGGTTCTTCGTCTCTCAATTTCATGTCTAATATTGCTTGGTCTATACCACAATGGAATTCATACTCTTCCCAATCATAAAGCTCCAATGTATTTCTAACAATCAAGCCTTTGGCTATTATTTTTAGGTAATCGTTGAACCTATTCTTGTCTAATTTCAAAACTTCCGAAAACTTTCCATGCTTTGTTTCAATCTCACATTTAGAAATATTATCCAATATTCCTCTACCAATCCCTATTCCGTGTCCATTTACAAATCCTCTCACTGCTCCTGCAAATCCCTTTTTCGCTGTCTCAATGAATGAAGTTGACTGTAAACATCTTGTTATATATTCATCTTCTTTGCCTTTTAATTTATTGCACTTTTTGCATGCCCATAGCTTAATATAATTATTAGTCGTGCTAGGTTTAAATAACACCTTTGGTATAACATGGTCTATACTTAAATCTGTATTTGATCCACAAAGATAACAAGTATTGCGAATTGCGTGTCCTTCCGGAGGTTCAGGAGGGGATAAAAAGGCAATATATTTTACAACTTCTGTCATAATAGAAGGCTAGCATTCAGATGAACATTATTCAACCATTTCTACCTCATACAGTCTCCTAATAGACTAAAGACCACATGAAACTCTTTGTTCTCGGTCAAATAGCTCGCATATATAAACCTCATCCACGCATCTTCTGCCATCCTCTAAATCCTTCTTACACGTCTTTTCTCTATACTAAACGGAAGATCATGTATCTACCGTGTCTGCCTCTCCATTTTTTATGGCTTCAAGTTTCAATTGTCTGAGTTTTTCTTCTCGGAGGTGGGCTTTTTTGTTGAGAGGGTTGAAGAGAGCAGGGATAATAATCAGTGTCAAAAATGTTGAAGTGGAAAGTCCGAAAATCATAGCTGCACCAAGACCGGCCCAAGTTTCATCGGTAAGAGTAATAGGTACCATACCTATAATTGTAGCGAGAGAGGTCAAAAAGATGGCTTCCAAACGTGATTTTGCCGCATCGACGATGGCATCCTCATAAGGGATTCCCACATGTAAATTTAAATTGATTTTATCAACAAGTATCACCGCATTTTTCACAACGACACCAAACAACGCTACAACTCCAATCAATGCAGGGAAAGACAAACTAAGACCCATAATAGTTAACCCGAAGAATACTCCGGTAACAGCGAGAGGAATCGTCGCAAGTACCATAAGTGGCTTAACAAAAGAGTTAAATTGTAAAACTAAAGTACCTACAATCAAAATCATGGCAACTATCATGGCTCTCAAAATAGAGAGAATAGACTCAGTATTAGTTTCATTCAAACCACCAAAAGAAATTTCATAGCCCTTAGGTAAAGGATCGCTCTGCAGACGTTTTTCCAATTCAGCCTGAACATCAGCCGCCAAATATGGTTTTTCAACGCTGGAAGAGATCACAACTACACGTTTACCATCAATGTGATTGATAGAAGTAAGAGAAGATCCCAAGCTGATTTCCGCT
>CALRGJ010000015.1 GCA_943357285.1 Candidatus Peribacteria bacterium
ACAGAGCGAGAAACACTTGCAATTTAATTTAAAAAAATCATAATGAAAATACTCATTAACCTCATTTCTAATGGCTCCTAAAAAAGGAAAGAAAGTTGTAAAGAAAGCTAAGACTAAAGTAGTTAAAGCTAAAGCTAAAGGAAAGAAAAAAGGAAAGAAATAAATTCCTTCTTCTTACTTCTTAGTTATAAAAAGACACTCGGAATTCTGAGTGTTTTTTTGTATTCAAATTATATTTGAATGAATGCATAAACAGGGCCAAAAAATTCACCATTTTTTTCCATCTTGACTTAATCTGTTAAAAGTCCTAGATTTAAACCAATCTATTCATAACCAACAAAACCATGGCAGTCGCAGCTTATGCACACAAAAACAGCAAAGGTCAGACTTATTACCTCCACTCAAAGAACGTAACACTTCGTGGTGGTCGTAAACAGGTTATCTATTACTTCGCTCGTGAAGTAAAACCAGGAGCACTTGAGGCTCTTCCAGAGGGTAAGTCAGTTGTAGAAAACAAGAGAACTGGTCTTCCATTGGTAAAAGGTTCTGCAAAAAAGAAATAGTCTTTAGAACAAATTATCAAATCAAAAACACCTCGCAAAAAGCGGGGTGTTTTTTTGTAAAAAATTAAGCTAAGATAAAAACATCTTCACCACAATCTCCATGAAAAAAAATAATTTCATTATAATTGGAACAAGTATCTTTTTGCTATATTCAAATTTAACTTCCGCAAAAATATTCACTGATGTTAAAGAAAATGATACCTATTATATAGCCTCAAGATATCTTTCAGATAAAGGAGTTATCAATGGATATGTAGACGGCACTTTCAAACCAAATCAAGACATCACTCGAGCTGAATTATTAAAAATAATATTTGAAGGAAATAAATCCGAAACAAAAAATCCAAATACAAATTGTTTTCCTGATGTCGGATATCAAGAGTGGTACAGCAAATATATTTGCACAGCAAAAAATTCAAAAATAATTAGTGGATACGATGACGGAAATTTCAAACCAAACAAAACAGTAAACAAAGCTGAAGCCTTAAAAATATTAGGAGAATTCTACAAATGGGAAATGACAAACAAGTCAAATGAGGCTTGGTACAGCAAATATATAGACTTTAGCAAAAACAGAAATTTACTAATAAACTCTGAGAATTTTGATCCATCAGAAAACATGAGTCGCGGAGAAATATCCGAAACCTTATACAGATACTTAGCGAATAATGAATATAAAGTCGAAATTTTTTCCGAAGAAATAGAAAATAAAATTGCAGTAAAAATAAATGCCCAAGACATTGAAGAAGAAAAATTAGAAAACAACGACAAAGTAATTTCTCGCAATCTCACCACTCCGGAAATAGTAAAACTCACTCCTGGAGAACTCAAAATAGTTTTCAGCTGGGAAATGCCGGAAATACCACCGGAACAAGAAGAAACTGAATTCAATTCCTATCTGTTAGAACCAACAGATGAGATAATTTCCTTTGAACACAAAATAGATAGCAAAGTTGATACAATATTGGAAACAACATCCAAATCGGAAACATTTATAATTCGCAATTTAAAACCTGACGTAAAAGAAGACGATCAAATAAAAGATTATCTTTTTTTCGCCCAAGCCTTCAACGGTGAAACAACCTTTAACGATGCAAAAGTCAAAACAGACATATATGATGCAAACGGCTTAGTAAAAAGCATCATATCTTATCCGAAAGATGAAGATGTAGAACCAATTGGAAACAGAATCTGGAAAATTTTCACCCTCGATGAAAATTACGAAATGAGAATATACAATGCCATTGGTACCTGCGACCTCATGAATAGAAGCAGAAATTCCGGAGTCTGTCCTTATGGATTGATAGACTAAAAATTTCACTCAACCCATTTAATAGAACATCCCATAGATGGATGCTGAATTTCTATATTTTTTTCTCCATTTAAAATTGTTTCAATTGCTTCAGCCAATTCATTTTTCGTAACTTTAGCCTCATCCTTCCAGTTATCGTCAATTCGGCCATGATAAGCCAATTTACGCTCATTATCATACACATAAATATCCGGTGTACATTGAGCTTTGTACTCACGGGAAACTTTCTGATCAGAATCGATTAAATAAGGAAAATTCATTTTTCTTTCCTCAAACTCTTTTTGCATATTTTCAAAACTATCTTCAGTGTAATCAGGATTCGCAGCATTAGCATTAATTCCAACTAATTGCACATCTTGAGATCTAAATTTTTCCTGCAAATTAATTAATCTCTGCCAAACTGCTTTCACATAAGGACAATGATTGCACATAAAAATAATAACTAAAACCTTTTCACCATTAAAACTTTCGAGATTATAAATTTTCTCATCCACACCCTTAAGTTCAAAGGCTTTAGCTGGCTCACCCATCTGTATTTTCAACGATTCAAGTAATGTCATATTATTTTATTTATCGACCGATTTTCTCATCATGCATTCTACGAATTTCAATACGATTCAATATATCTATCAACGCTTTACCTGATGCAATTGTAATGTCTGTATCAGAACCATGTCCATACCAAATTTTATCATACTGATCCTGCCATTCAATTTTCACAAAACCCACAGCCTCCTTATCCGGAGTAAGAGCATTAATATTAAAAGAAGTTAATTTTCCTTTCAAACCAGTAGCCTTAATAATCGCAGCATAAAGAGCAGAAACAGGACCATCACTTTCACATTCTACGTTCATTTTTTTATCACCTATTCTAATAACTGCATCGGCTTTCGCAGATTTATCTTTTTCAGAATAAATTTTTGCATCAACCAATTCATATTTTTTCTCAATATCATAATCCATCGCCACCATAATTAAATCTTCATCATAAATATTTTTCTTTTTGTCCGCCAAAGCCTTAAATTTAGCAAAAATAATTTCCATTCTCTCCTTGGAAACCTGAATTCCCAATTGAATTAAACGGCTTCCCAAAGCGCTTTTACCAGAATGTTTACCTAAAACCAATTGATTGGTAGATCTACCTACGTCTTCAGCTTTCATAATTTCATAAGTAAGACGATTGGATAAAATTCCATGCTGATGAATTCCAGCTTCATGAGCAAAAGCATTCTTACCAACTATAGATTTATTCGCTTGAACTTTCTGTCCTGTAATTTGTGATAACAATTTACTTGTCGCATAAAGCTGCTTCGTATCGATATTTATTTTTTCCTTAAATAAATCCGGACGTGTCTTCATCGCCATCACCACTTCTTCCAAAGCTGCATTTCCGGCACGTTCACCAATACCATTTATCGTACATTCCACCTGCTTTGCTCCATTCATCACCCCAGCCAAACTATTGGCTACAGCAAGGCCCAAATCATCATGGCAGTGAGTCGAAAAAATGACTTTATCACCCCCTACAACCTTACCCTTTAGAAATTTTATCAAAGCCCCATATTCCTCCGGCGTGCTATAGCCCACAGTATCAGGAATATTTAAAGTATCCGCACCAGCCTTCACAGCTTCATTTAAAATTTCCACCAAAAAATTCCAGTCTGACCTTGTCGCATCTTCCGGCGAAAAATCCACCATGTCCGTAAAAGACTTAGCCATCTTCACTCCCATAATTGCTTTCTTTATCGCTTCATCGCGAGAAATTTTCAATTTATGTTCCAAATGTATATCACTAGTGGCAATGAACACATGAATACGAGGCTTTGCAGCAGTTTTCAAAGCTTTGATGGTAGATTCTATGTCAATTTCATTACAACGCGCCAAACCGCATATTTCAGCCTTTTTGCAGACATCGCCAATTTGCTTCACCGACTCAAAATCTTCAGGAGAAGCTGCCGCAAAACCAGCCTCAATAACATCCACCCCCAAATTTTCCAATTGCTGAGCCATCATTAATTTTTCACGTAAATTCATAGAAAAACCAGGTGACTGCTCTCCATCTCTCAAGGTTGTATCAAATATTTTAATCATATTTTTTTTAGTTTAATTGTTTTAACAATAATTTAATTTGAGAAATTTTATATTTTCCAGCCACCAGAGCACTTGTGCTCTAGCGAGCTAAGGCGAGCCTAATGACGCCCTAGCGCCTACTCCGGTCAGAAGCGAAAACCTATTGAGATTTTCCACAATTTTCGCTCCCATTTCAGATGTAGAAACAGATTTTCCGCCATCAGCAATATCACCGGTACGCAATCCATCCACTAAAGTTTTCTCCACAGCACCGAGAATTGCATCATGTTCAATATTCATGCCAAAAGAAAACTTCAGCATCATTGCTGCCGATAAAATTTGTCCGATTGGATTAGCAATTCCCTTTCCGGCAATATCCGGAGCACTGCCGGAAGAAGGCTCATACAAGCCAAAACCTTTCTCATTTAAAGACGCTGACGGAAGCATTCCCAAAGACCCGGCAAACACACTCACTTCATCAGAAATAATATCACCAAACATATTTGGCATTAGTACGACATCAAAATCTCCAGGACGACGAATCACCTGCATGCTCATATTATCTACGAGTACATGTTCCAAAATACAATCAGGATAAGTTTTAGCCACACCAGTAACAACTTCTCTCCACAATTTACTACAACTCAAAACATTCGCTTTATCCACGGAAGTTACTTTTTTCCTTCTTAACATTGCCGCCTTAAAAGCCGCATGTGCAATAGCCTCAATCACCTTTTCATCATAAGACATTTCATCAAAAGCATGACGCATTCCCACTTCCCCACTCGTCTCATGTTTTCCAAAATAAACATCTTGAGAAAGTTCACGCACGCAAAGCATATCAATTCCATTTTCAACAATATCAGATCTCAAAACACATGAACTTTTCAAAGCAGAATATAATTTCACCGGCCTCAAATTAACATTAAAATTAAAATGCTTACGAATTGCTAAAATAGAATTAGTCTCACAATTTCTCCATTTTGGTTCCATTTGTTTATCTACCGGCCCACCAACAGAACCAAATAAAATTGCATCAGAATTTTCAGCAATACTCACGGTTTCTTTAGGGAAGTGCTCACCGTATTTTTCCCGTGCAGATCCGCCAATAAGACCCTCAACAGTTTCGAATTTATGCCCAAAAATATCTTCAATCTTTCTCAAAACTTTCAAAGCTTCCATCATTATTTCCGGACCAATTCCGTCACCAGACAAAACTGCTATTTTTTTATTCATATGAGTTTTTATAAAACTGTAGTGTCAAAAAACATATTTTTAGAATGTCTTTTATCAAATCTCTCTATCTCCGCCATTCGTGAAACCAAATAATCCAAATCATCCATGCCCTTTAGCAAACACTCCTTTCTATATGGATCAATCTGAAAATTGGCCACTTCACCACTCGGCAAAATCACCTTTTGCGCAGCAACATTTACCTCAATTTCACAATCACCAGCAGCAAAAATCTCATTCACAATTTTCTCTTCTAAAACAATAGGCAAAATTCCATTTTTCATTGCATTATTAAAGAAAATATCCGCAAAAGATGGAGCAATCACAATCTCAATTCCCCAGTCCCTAAGCGCCCAAGCGGCATGTTCTCTAGAGCTACCGCAACCAAAATTTTTCTTTGTAACTAAAATACGTGCACCATGATATTTCTCTAAATTAAAAGGAAAATTAGCTTCCATAATTCGAAGTCTAGCAAACACGTGTTCACCCAAACCTTTTTTACTGGTCGTAGTTAAAAAATCCGCCGGAATAATAAGATCGGTATCAATATCGGCTCTAGGCAATGGCACTATTTTTGATTTAATAATTTCCTGCATATTTTTTTTAAACTTACTTAATTAATTTTCTTACATCTGTAATTTTTCCAGTCACTGCCGCAGCAGCAGCCATAATAGGACTCATCAAATGTGTAATTGCACCCTTACCCTGACGACCAACAAAATTTCTATTACTCGTAGAAGCACATCTTTTCCCTTCCGGCACTTTATCTTCATTCATCGCCAAACACATACTGCACCCCGGATTACGAAAATCAGTACCGGCGTCAACAAAAACCTTATCCAATCCCTCCCTAATTGCAGCCGCTCTCACTTCCTCAGATCCAGGAACCACATACACAATCACACCATTCGCAACTTTGCGACCACGAAAAATATCTGCTGCTTCTCTCAAATCCGACAATCTCGCATTAGTACAAGAACCAATAAAAACATAATCCACCGGAACTTCTTCAATCCTCTGCCCAGCCTTTAATCTCACATAATCCAAGGCTTGAATATCAGCATCGCGCGGAATTTCACCTGTTATCTCAATTCCCTGTTCAGGATTAAAACCCCAAGTAACCATAGGTGCCATTTCAGCAATATTCATTTCTACAACACTGTCATATTCCGCATCCTTATCACTAACCAAAGAACTCCAATATTGAATTGCCTCAACCCATTTTTTACCTTTAGGAACACATTCCCTTCCCTGCAAGTATTCAAAAGTAACCTCATCGGGAGAAATCAATCCGGCACGAGCACCACATTCTATGCTCATATTACAAATAGTCATGCGCTCCTCCATTGAAAGTCTACTCATGACTTCACCGCAATATTCAATCACATGACCTCTCGCACCAGCCACACCGATCTGAGCAATCAATTTTAAAATTAAATCTTTAGCCGTCACACCTTTTCCCATATTTCCCACAAAATTCACCCTCATTGTCTTAGGTTTTTCTTGCAACAAACATCCGGTCGCCATCACATGCCCCACCTCCGTCGTACCAATTCCAAAAGCCAAAGCCCCAAAAGCACCATGAGTTGAAGTATGACTATCTCCACACACTACAGTAATTCCTGGCTGAGTTAAGCCTAATTCCGGTCCTATCACGTGTACGATTCCTTGCTTACCACTATCCATATCAAGCAATTTCACTCCAAATTCAGTACAATTATTTCTCAACATCATAATTTGTTTCTGAGAACCAGCATCAGTCGCAACTTTTCTATTAACCGCTGTCGAAACATTATGATCCACAGTTGCCACGGCCCTACCCACAGCATGAAATTTTAAACCTTTTTCTCTTAACATTTCAAAAGCCTGCGGCGAAGTAACTTCATGTATCAAATGTAAATCTATTGCAAACACATCAGGAAAACCCTCCTTACTTACCACCACATGTTCGTCCCAAATTTTCTGAATAATATTTCTCGCCATCGCTGTAAAATTTTAAGAATACAAATAAAAAACACCGACCATATGCGTCAGTGTGTAAGTCTATAGCTATTACAAACACTAACGCAAAATTAGTCTCCCTAGAAGAAGGAGTCCTAAATTCTGTACGTCGTTTGTAATAATTCTATTTTTCATAATTGTGCCCACAGACTATTCGTGAAGCACAAAAGTGTCAAGAAAAGAATTTCCCAAGAGCAGCCTTCACCTGTTCCCTCTGCGCATCCCTAAGCCTAAAAGGAATTGAATGAGAAAGATCAGGTAACAATTCCACACTCGCTGCACTTAAACCATTTGCAGCAGTAAGACGAGGCAAATCCGTAATAGCATTATCAGGAATCAATTTATCATTACCTCCTTTCCACACTGTCATTTTCACTCCATCAGCAGGACCACCTTCCTTATAAACTTCCGCAAATCTTCTTCTGAAATTTAAAGTTAATTGTAAAAATCTTCTCGCAGAATCCGGCACACTACGAGCATATTGCTCATCATCCCTGAAATTTTCATCTCCAAACATAATTCGATGATAATCCTGTTCATTCAGAGAAAGAGAACCTTTGCCAGGCACAGCTTGCTTCACAGAAG
Source organism: Candidatus Peribacteria bacterium (assembly GCA_943357285.1). GTDB lineage: Bacteria > Patescibacteriota > Gracilibacteria > UBA1369 > LOWO2-01-FULL-3 > JACRIB01. The sequence goes on from CALRGJ010000015.1 coordinate 7,765, forward strand.
CTAACACTTGCTTTCTCACTGCCCACAAAAATTTTGCTCTTACCATTGCAAAAGGTCCATCCACCGCCGGCATCATATGCAAAAGTCTATCAACTCGAAGATCATGATTTTTACCATTACCAGGAACTCCGCCCTTATTATTCAAAACATTTAAAAAAGCTGAAGAATCCAAAGCCCCCATAGAATGGCCAATTACAGCCACTTCAGGTCTCCTTCCATCTTTTCCAAAATATCCACGACCTACAAGAGCATCAGCAATATTTTGAGCATCATAAATTTCATCCATCATTCGCACACCTGAAATTCTATTTTTATTTCTTTCACCTAAATATTCTGGCGTACCACGTCCAGCTGGATTTATTCCCATAACTTTCGGATTTTCATAACCAGCTTCTTTCAAAACATCCAACATAATTTCCAAAAAATCTCCTTCAAACTGTGCAGAAGTCTCTCCCCAACCAGGCAAAACAGGAATCACAATATCATGAGGAGCCTCAAGATCAGGAGCCACTTCCGTAATAGCCCTTCCCATTCCATCTGTAAAAGGATCATCTCTACCATCCCGATATCTCAAAAGAGGAACAGAAACCTTGAACTGATACTGTCTTCCTGCAACTTCAATTACACCAGTTTTTTCTTCATAGCGCTTATCTTCTTCACTCCACGCAGTCTGCAAATCATTCTGCTCAGGCTTATCCGCTAAGTCCGAATTATCAGCAACAGGATAATCTTCCAAAATTCTAATTCCTTTCTCTCCTAAATATGTCATATTAGATTGTTTAAAAAAGAGGCGAAAGCATAACATCTTCCGCCTCATCTGTCAATCACCGGCAAAACCTCTTTAGAATTGATTCCAAATCCACTGATTTGCTGTCTCATGGTGATAAATCACCTCTCCAGTCTTCACCTTTGTTCCCAAAGATCTTGGAGAACGCTCAGCTGCCATATATTTCAGAGCAGCATATTTTTGTTGATTATCTTCACCAATAATCTCTTTAACGAAATCACTTGTTTCAAAATGTTCCAAAGCTTCATAAATATTACCAGGAAGTTTCTTCACTTTTCCTCCATAAACTTTCTTTTCCATCTTTGCTAATTCCTCCGCACCAGCCCTCATACCCACTAAACCAGCCTTAATAATTCCGTACAAAGCCAAATATGGATTAGCATCAGGAGCTACAGTACGCACTTCAATTCTTGAACTCTTTTCGTTTCCAATAGGAATACGTACCATAGAACCACGATCTACCGCGGAAACTTTTATCTCATTTGGAGCTTCAAAATGTGGATCCAAACGACGATAAGCATTCACACTGGAATTGATCAAAAGACAACAATCATTCGCAAAATACAAAATTCCAGTAGTAACTTTACGAGCAGTTTCTGATAGAGACCATTCACCTGCTTTATCATAGAACATATTCACACCATCTTTTGAGAATGACATATTTGTATGCATACCACTTCCATTCAAACCTTGAATAGGCTTAGGTAAGAAACAAGCTGTGAAACCCATAGATGCAGCCACCTGACGAGCCAATAATTTGTAAATTTGAATCTGATCAGCAGCATCTAAAGCTACAGAATACCTGAAGTTCAACTCAAACTGCGCAGGCGCAACTTCCGGATGATCTTTTTCATTTTGGAAACCAAGAGCTCTCTGCACTTCTGCAAATTTATCAATAAAAAGACGAAGTGTATCTTGTGGCAATGAGCTAAAATAACCACTCATAGTAGCCAATTCAAAACCAACTTTCTCATTAAAATCTTGTTCAACTTTTTCACCTTTAAATAAAAATCCTTCGATCTCCGGTGCAACATTTACCGTAATTCCCTCCTTTGAACGAAGTTCATCACAAAGCGCTGCAAGATTTGAACGGAAATCTGATTTATACAAAGTACCGTCTTTATCGCAAACATTACCAAATACTAAAACCTTTCCTGCACCAAAAAGATCAGATGGAAGCCATCTAAAAGTAGACCAATCAGCCTTCAAACGAAGATCCGACTGAGATTGTGCCGTAAATCCACGAATAGAAGATCCGTCAAAAGTAAGATTATCCTCTGCTCCTAAAATAAATTTCTTATCATAATCCAACATATGCAAGCGTCCCTCTAAATCAGAAAAACATACCACCACCGCCTTAATACCAGCCTCATTTCTCAAATAATCCAAAAATTTATCTTTCAATGCATCACTTGTAGTACCTTTCAAACGCTCCATTTTTACCTCCAAATTTCTTTCTTCCAATTCCGCATACGAAAGATCTAGTAAATTTGGCTGCTTCCAAAGTACTGATCCATATTCACGATCCCTTCCCTTAATCAGTGTTCCTTCATCTGCTCGAGTTTCAACGGCACCTAGAACTTTTTCCAACATAATATTTGGGTTAAAAATTAAATATTATGTAATTCTAATACTAAGAGTCTGAAATATTGGCAATATCAATAAAAATAAGATCAAAACGCTGTCGAAAACTCTAGAAACATCAAAATAGACTGAGACAGTCCCAATTAATATATTCTCACACCCCAATCGTGTCGGAAAAAGCTACAACAATAAAGGAATTGCGCGCTTTTTATAAATATTGTGCAATCGAAATTACCAGTTAAGCCAAATTAAACGAAAAATAATGACAAAATTCCGGCAATTGACATCAAAATAAATACCAAACCAACATCTTTTGCCACTTTTCTTGCTCCAAATATAAAAAACACACCAGCCTTCACTATAGTATTAACTATCACAGTAATCATAATCACTCTCACGGCAACTTCTTGACTCAAATCAACTTTCGAAAGATTAGCCATGGATACTGTAACTGCATCTACATCAACAAAACCAGAGAAAAAGCCGGTCAAATAAAGACCACCGGTTCCCATATTGTGAACGGCGAATTGACTAAAAAACAGAATAAGAACAAAAAACAAAGCAAATTTTAAAGCGGGCGCCAAACTAAAAGGACTACTCAAACGTATAGAATCTTTAACCTCGATTTTACCCCTCACTTTAGAATTTCTCTTCCAAAGAAACAAACCGGCAATAGCTCCTACTCCAAACATCGATAAAACAGGTATTAACAATAAACTAATCAGATCAAAATTCAAAACAGAGACTTCAATACAAATACGCAAAAGCATGGCAAGACTGGCAACTACCATTGCCAACACATAAGGACCAACCACTTTCACATTTTTCTTACTCTGAGCTGAAAGACTAAAAGCTAAAGCAGTTGTAGAAATAAATCCTGCCAAAAATCCTGTTAATGTAAGCCCTTTCTTCGTACCAAAAAATTTAATCGCCACATAACTCACAAAAGATATTCCAGAAATAAACACAACCAATAACCAAACCGAATAAGGATTAAAAAATCCATAAGGTCCATACGCTTGATTAGGCAAAAGAGGCAAAACCACAAAAGCTACAATCATAAATTCCAAAGTCGAAACAATTTCCTGAAATTTAATTTTTTTGGCCCAGCTATGCAGAGGCTCTTTCAAAACCAGCAACATCAAAACTATAAAAGATACAATTGTGGCCTCAAAGAAAAGACCCATTCCACATAAAATTCCAATAATATAAACCGTCACAGAAGCCACTTCAGAAGTGATACCTATACTCCCATATTTTTGACTGCTAATTACGTAACTGGCAACAATTAGCGCCAACAACGCCACAGATACAACCGTAAAAAAAACTATAGAATAGCTCGATAAAAGATAAGATAGAGCTCCAACCAAAGCAATCAAAGAAAAAGTTCTAATACCTCCAAAAGAGTTATTATCTTTTTCAAACTTATATTCCAACTGATGTTTGCGTTCGCGCTCTAAGCCAATCAAGGCCCCAAGAGCGGCCGCTAAACCCAATTGTTGTAAGACGATAAAACTCACAAAAAATTCTTAGAAAATTATCTAAGAATTATAGCACAAAACAAGAAGTATTCCTACTATTTTGCTTTACAGAAAGTCTTTAAACCACGAGCTGAAAGTCTCAACTGTACCTTTTTGCCTGTTCTTGGATCGATGAGAGTTCTCTTCATCATATTTGGCAAATACTTACGGTTAGAAGAATTCATAGCATGGCTACGAGTATTACCTGTACCTGTTTTTCTACCTGAAATTTCGCAGATTCTTGACATAAATTTCTTTAAAAAAGCAGTGGCATTCTAACAACTTTATATCAAATAGCAACTGAATTTTGGGAATTTAAAGGAAATATGTTAATTTTAGAGCATAAAATAAACTTAAATCATGAAAAATATACGCATCGAAGAAGACTCAATGGGTAAAGTAGAAGTCCCATCCGAAGCCTATTTCGGCGGCCAAACCGCCCGTGCTCAACACAACTTCCAGATCAGCAAACACGTCGTTCCAGCTATTTTTAGACAAGCATTAGGCATGGTCAAATTAGCAGCTGCTCAAACAAATACATCCCTTGGATTAATTGATAAAAAGCTCTCAAAAGTCATTGTTCAAGCCTGCGAAGAATTCATTGATGGTAAATTCGATGCTGATTTCACTTTAGATGTATTTCAAGCCGGCGCCGGTACTAGTTACAATATGAATGCCAACGAAATTATTGCTAATCGTGCGAATGAATTACTAGGAGGAAAAAAAGGCGAATATAAGTTTGTTCACCCAAACAATCACGTCAACATGGCTCAATCCACTAATGACGTAATTCCTACCGCCACTAGAGTTGCTACGCTTCTCTCTATTCCTGGGCTTCTCCAATCTCTAAACAACTGTGAAGAAACTTTCGAAAAAATCGCTAAAAAACACGCGAAATTGATAAAAGTAGGACGCACACACCTAGAAGACGCCGTACCAATCACTCTAGGCCAAGAATTTGACTCCTACAAAGAGGCTCTACACAAAGCCGGTGAATTCATCGCTAATCAAAGCGAAGACCTCCAAACGCTAGGAATTGGCGGTACAGCGGTAGGCACAGGTATCAACACACATGCGAAATATCGCGAAACAATGGTGAAGAACCTAACCAAGATGATAGGTCTTCATTTCCAATCAGGAAAAAATCTTACAGAAATGGCCAACAATATGAATGGATTTCTGAATTTTTCAGCTTCCCTCCGATCATTAGCAGTAAACACTTTAAACATCTGCAGTGACCTCAAGCTCATGAACATGGGCCCAAAAGCCGGTATCGCTGAAATCACTCTCCCAGGAGTACAACCAGGCTCATCCATCATGCCTGGAAAAGTAAATCCATCTATTCCTGAATGTTTAGAAATGATTTGTATGCAAGTTCTTGGAAATGACAAGGTTATCGAAATCGCTTGTCAGAAGAGCAATTTCGAACTCAATGTCTTCTGTCCAATCATTATGTGGAATCTCCTTCAATCAATGGAAATCCTCACAAACGGACTAAAAATGCTCAATGAATTCGCACTCAAAGATCTACAAATCAACGAAAAACAAATTAAGAAACTTTTTGAAGAAAGTCTTTGCACAGCTACTTCCCTATCTCCAAAACTTGGCTATGCACTGACAGCTGAAATAGTAAAAACTGCACTAAAAAAAGAGATTACTATAAAACAGGAAGTCCTCAGCAGAAAACTAATGAGCGAAAAAGAATTGGATAAATTGATAGGCTAAAGCAGAACCATATTCTTGATCATATTTTCAAATACATCCTTCTCCAAAAGGTAATATTTGCTCGGCAATTTCATATAAACATCGTAAACAATACTTTTATCTTTGCTCATAGCAAAGAAGTGCACAGTAGCATCTACGTAAATCCCATCATTCACGTAAAAACCACTTATCGTTCCGTAATCTGAAAACTGAAAAGTATACCCATTATATTTTCTAGAAATAAAGTCATTCAAATCTTTATAATCCTCGATATTTTCAAAAGGCGTAATATAAATCTGCACCATGTAGTTTTCATATGGATCCTTTATATTTGGGTTCTTTGGTGGAACTGTATATTTCTCAAAAACCACACCCACGTCATCACTCAAATACTTCACTTTATATCCCTTTGGCAAAGCTCTTAATCCAAAATCATATTTATTACTTTCGTAAACAAAATCAGATTCAACCTTGACCTCAGTTTGTTTCTGTAAATTAACACTAGCTGCAATATTACTAGTCGCCAAGGTATCAACTTTCACCGGCTTTGCCTCCGGCCCACAACCGACAATAAAAAGTGCTAAGAGAGGAATAAGAGAAAACTTTTTCATGAGAAAAGATTAATCAAAAAACAACTTTAATGCAAACTTCTCTACAATAAGCCATTATCAGACTTGCCTATTCTTTAAATTATTGTAAATTGATCTCATGCGTATTTCGGAAATTTTTTACAGCATCCAAGGCGAAGGCACAAACACAGGAGCACCAGCCATTTTTATCAGACTGGCAGGATGTCATTTACGTTGCGTGTGGTGCGATAGCAAATTCACTTGGGACATGAAATCTGGCAAAGAAATGAGCACCGCAGCAATTATTAAAGTTATCAAAAAATATCCTTGCAAACATTTAGTTATCACAGGAGGAGAGCCATTAATTCAACAATCAGGAATTAAAGAATTACTATCAAAATTGCCAGAATATTACGTGGAAATTGAAACTAGCGGCACTATTGTTTCTTTCATTAATGAATTTATCAACCAATACAACTGCTCACCAAAATTAAAAAATTCAAAGAATCGCCCAATGGCTTTGCAGAAATTTCCGGAAGAAAAAACTTGGTACAAATTCGTGGTAGATAAAAAAACTGATGTAAAAGAGATCAAAGAAATGATAAAAAAATATTCTTTACCGAAAGAAAAAATAATTTTAATGCCTCAGGGAATTACTCGCGAAGAAATGACTAAAAAATCGCCATGGATAGCGGAAATTTGCAAGAAAGAAAACTGGCATTTCTCTACCCGCCTTCATATAGAGATTTGGGGAAATAAGAGAGGAGTATAATTGTAATAATTAAAAATTCAACTAATGGATTCATCAAGAATTTCAATAACTAACTGTGTTTTTCCAACACTTAAAACCTTACTTATTCTTCTAATAATATTTAGAATAACATCACAACCACCAGAACTTACATTTATCTACACACTAGTCCTTATTACACCCGCAACAATAATTTACATCTTAGTTGGGAAATTTTTCTCACATAAAGATTCATCAAATATCAGACACAATGAAAAAAAATAATTCAGCTGTCATCCTCCTCTCCGGAGGCCAGGACTCCACCACTTGCCTAGCTTGGGCAAAGACAAAATTCGACAAAGTATACGCCCTCACTCTGCACTACGGACAACTCCACAAAATCGAATTAGAATCAGCAAAAAAAATTGCCAAATTAAACAAAGTTCCTCTAAAAATCTATAAAACAGATCTTTTCAAAGAATTCACAAAAAACGCTCTCCTCAATAAGGAAATTGCTATCAAAGCTCCGAAAAACAAACTTCCAAGCACTTTTGTACCTGGAAGAAACCTAATTTTTCTTTCCATCGCTGCAATTTATGCCAAACAGTTAGGCATTACAAATATCATCACCGGAGTTTGCCAAACAGATTACAGTGGCTATCCTGATTGTCGTGACGATTTCGTGAAATCTTTAGAAACAACAATTAGCCTCGCCATGGAAACTTCTTTCAAAATTCACACTCCACTCATGTGGCTCACCAAGGCAGAAACAGTGAAATTAATGCAGCAGTTAGGCAAAATTGAGCTTCTCAAATACAGCCACACCTGCTATAAAGGAAGCCGACCAGCCTGCGGCAAATGCCCAGCCTGCCTACTCCGACTCAAAGGTTTCAAAGAAGCCGGAATAAAAGATCCAATAAAGTACGTAGACTGAAAAATTCAGAAAGATTTACAGATTAGAATTTGCGCCCGGGCGCAAGAAATAGACCTAACCAACAATATGTCAAACAACCAAAAACTTTACAAAGAAAATCAGGACTACAAAGAGCAAGATGCCAAGAAAATTCGCGAATCAATCAAGAAAATCGCACCTTTAGAGACTTTTGCTTTCCAATCTCAAGGACCTGGCGAACATTGGATTAGCATCAGCAGCCCAGAATTCACTGCCATCTGCCCTTTTTCCGATTGGCCGGATTTTGGATCTGTAACCATCGAATATATCCCTGGTAAAAACTGCCTTGAATTAAAATCTTTCAAACTCTACATTAACGCCTTCAGAAGTGTGAAAATATTCCATGAAACCGTTACTGAGGTAATTTTTCAAGACTTTCTTGAAGCGGTTAAGCCATTAAAGGCAAGAATCTTGATAGACATGAATGTTCGCGGAAACGTCAAAACGATCTGTAAAAAGTTTTATAAATGCAATTAATCGAGCTTTCATTGACGAAAAGCGATAAAACCCCTAGAATACCGGCCGATTTAGAAATAATCTAATACCATGACAAACGCACACGCGAGTAAACAGCACTGTCTTATCGGCAGACCGTTTCCTCACAGCAAGATGAGAAAACGCCGCAATAAGGCAAAAGCTAAAGTAAGAAAAGCTGAGCAATTAGCTACAAGAATGGCTAAGAGAGAAGCTGCAATGGCTTAATCTACCGCTTTTTCTTAAGTAGTTTTCCAACTAAAAAATGTGAACCGGTTACCACAAGTAGCTGGTTCTTTTTTGTCAGCATTTTGAAAGCTTCCTCGCAATCATCCATCACCTCAAGCTCACATCTCACTCCAATTTTTACTGCAATAGATTTCAACTCTTCCGGTAAAATTCCACGTACTTCATGAGCCGATGTAAAAACAATCTTCTCAGCAACAGAAGCTACTTTTTTCAAAATAGAATTCACATTCTTTCCTTTCATCAGCGCAAACAAAAATATAAATCTCCTCTTTGGAAAATTTTTCTCCAAACCTTTCACCAAATTATCTATACTATTCTCAGTATGGGCCATATCAAAAATAACCTTTCCCTTAGAGGTTTTTCTCACATCAAATCTTCCAGGCAATCTCACTTTACTCACAACTTCAAGAAACTTTTTCTCAACTATTTTCCCGAAAAATAATTTCAAAGCGACAAAAGCCACATGAGCATTTTTGAAACGCGCCTCATCAAAAAAATCTTTTTCAGAAAATTTAACCTCAAAATCATTCACCAAATACACTTCTTTTTTATTCTTTAATTTTTCATGCACAATTTTCAACGCTTCCTTACTTTGATATCCAATGAGCACCGGAACACCATCCTTAACTATTCCCAATTTCTCATTCAAAATCTTCTCAATCGTATCACCTAAAACATCTGTATGTTCCAACTCCACGGTAGTCAAAATACTCAACACCGGTATTACAATATTTGTCGCATCCAGACGCCCTCCAAGACCCACCTCAAGCACAACGTAATCCACCTTTTCCTCCACAAAATATTTCAAAGCCAAAACAGTCAAAATTTCAAAATATGTAAGTTCAAGAAAATCATTTTTCTCCACAAATCTCTTTAAATCCCCAACCATCTCCGCAAATCGTTCTTCACTAATATCTTCCCCATTCATCCAAATCCTCTCGGTCACTTCAAAAATATGCGGCGAAGTATAGAGTCCCACCTTATATCCATCATTCCACAAATAATTGGCAATAAAAGCACAAGTGGTCCCTTTGCCCTTGGATCCAGCCACGTGAACATACTTCAATTTTTCATAATCCACATCATATAAACGCAAAAAATCCTTCACTTTTTGCAAATTAAAAGTTTCATCACTATATGGAATTTTCGCGACACCTTCGTAAGAAACGAATCCCTGCAAAAACTCTTTGGCTTTTTCAAAATTCATAGCTTCTGATATAACATACCATGCACATATATAGCAAAAATGTTCGGAAAAAAAAGGCGCATACCTACATACAATCTCAAGCCAAATCCGGTTACTCGAAGCCGTCATTTTGAAATGTCTAAAAGACGCAGTACTTCAATTTTTGGAAGACTAAAAAAACTATTCACTCTACTTTCTGTAATTGGCATCATAGCTTTCTTTACTTATATTCTATTTTTTTCTAGTGTTTTCAACATCAAAGAAATAGCCATAAGCAATAAAAACTTCGAGAACCAAGCCATTTCCGACCAAATTCAAGAAAGCCTAAAAGCAAACATAGGACGCAATATTTTCATGGTAAACATGATAGAACTTGAAAACAAAGTATTAAATATTTTTCCGGAATTAGAAAAAATAAAAATTTCCAAAAACTTCCCACGAAGTCTCAGCATAGAATTTTCAGAATTTCCCCTAGTAGCAAATATAGTAAACGAAAGTAATGTTGTGAAAAAAAGTTATATTATAAATTCTATAGGCTTCTCAATTAAAGAAAATCTAGAAGACCCAAAACTTCCCTACATTAAGATCAAAACAGACGAACCTATCAATCCAAAAGAAGCAGTAATTGAAAAGAGTAAACTCAATTATATCTTAGACGCAAAAATTTATTTTGAAGATAAATTTGGGATGAAAATTGTTGGCACTCAATACAAGCCAATTGCTCGTGAAGTTCGTTTTTATACAGAAAAAGGTTTTCATATCTGGCTAGACATACAAAAACCTTTCGAAGACCAATTCAAAAAACTCAAAAAAGCCATCGTAAAACTCGACATTTATAAAGAAAATCTCGAATATATTGATCTTAGGATTGCCGGAAGTAGTGGCGATAAGATAATATACAAGAGACGTTAACCACATCCCCATGCTCTGGGCACTAATCGGAATTTTATTAGGTATTATATTCGGACTAATTTCACATTTCACAATTCCGGTTGAGTTCATTAAATATACAGCAGTAGTAATTATTGGAATTCTTGACTCCCTTTTTGGAGGTATAAAAGGAGAATTAACAAAAGAAGAATATGATCCGATAATCTTCATTACAGGACTTTTTTTCAACATCATTCTTGCCTTAGGCATTACACTACTTGGCGAAAAATTAGGACTAGATCTCTACCTAGCTGTAACCGTAGTTTTCATTTTCAGAATCTTCTCAAATCTCGCAATCTCCCGTCGTGCTCTGCTAGAAATACTCAAGAAAAGAAAAAAATAGAACTGTCAATATTCCGTTTTTGCTCAAAAGCCATTTTTCTGGTATAATTAAACAGTAATAAAAATAAATTAAAAAGAAAAACAAATGTCACAAGCTTCCAAACTCGCTCTTATTAAAGAAATGATCGAATCCGCCGAGTCTAATTTACGTTCTGTAAAACAGATCTTAACTGAGATGTTAGGCACAACTAGCAAAAGTGTTTACACAAAGCTAGCGCAAGAACTTTCAGCCAATCATGTAGAAGAAGATGATGGAGAAACTAAAGTTGTGGAAGGTGTCTTCAACGGCGAAACAATGATGTCTAAAGACAAAAAAGAATATCCCGTACCTGCAAACTACGCTAGTAAATCTAAACTTGTACCTGGAGATGTTCTCAAACTTACAATTAAAGAAGATGGTTCTTTCCTATATAAACAAATCGGTCCTACAGAAAGAAAACGCGTAATTGGTACTCTGACCTACGAAGACGGCCAATACAAAGTGATTGCTGTAGCAAAAGCTTACAAGGTTCTTTTGGCTTCAGTAACATACTTTAAGGCTGAGGTCGGTGATAAAATCACTTTAGTAATACCCGCAATAGAAGACAGCGAATGGGGCTCAATTGAAAACGTCTTACCTAAAGATGCAGAGGAATTATCTCTCGATGAGTAAGCCAAAGATAAAAGCTAATAAATAAAACTTAAACATATGGAAAATATTCCAACAAATCCACTTAATACAGGCAATGGTGCTCCTTCATCGAGCCCAGCCACACCGGTTCCTCCTCAAACACCGACTACTCCAGTCACTCCGGCTCCTACCTCACCAACCCCAATCTTCCCTACCACTACGCCTGGTTCAACTCCAACTCCTGCCACTCCGGTTGCCCCAAACATGATAGAGAAGGCTTTGGCTATGAAAAAATATATCATTGCAGGAGTTGCAATAGTTGCACTATTAATCACGGTTTACACAGCTTATTCATATTATACTGGAATTAGCAGTGCAGTAACTGAAGTAAAAGACGAAGCAGTAAATCTAAACAATAAACTATCTGCTCCTTCAGATACCTCCACTACAGAATCTGCAGACAAAGCAAAATTGAACGATGTTGTTAATGAATTAAAGGATCAATATAAAGCCGATAATCCAACAACAGATACAACTACGCCTTCTACCGATACTACTACTAGCACTCCTCCAGGAATGAATATAGAAATCACACCTACGACAGATACGACTACAACAACGGAAACCAGCGGAGTAAAAAGATAAAAAATCACTTAAAAGCGCCCTCTCACTAGAGCGCTTTTTTCTTGCTCGAAGACTTGTTTTGAAACCAGAAATATGATATAATATCTAGAAAACAAAAACCAAAACCTATGTTCAAATTAGAAAAAATATTTCGTACCGCAGTTCAATATCATGCTTCTGATATTTTTATTTCAACCGGCGTTAAACCAGCTTTGCGTATTAACGGCGACATTATAAAAATTGAAGATCACCCGCCACTTACAAAAAAGATGGCTGAAGAATATCTTTTGGAAATTCTTTCGCCGGAACAAAAAAAGAAATTTGAACAAAGTCTAGACATGGATTTCTCGCTTGATCTAGAGACAATCGCTCGCTTCAGAGTAAACATGTTCGTACAGAGAAAAGGTATCGCTGCAGCTTTCCGTCTCATTCCAGAAAAAGTAATGACTATGGATGAACTCGGATTACCTATTCAAATGAAACGCGCAACATCTTTCAAAAATGGTCTCGTAATTGTTACAGGTCCTACAGGTTCTGGAAAAACCAGCACCTTGGCTTCAATGATTAACGAAATTAATCGCAATCAAAAAAAACATATTATTACAATTGAAGATCCTATTGAGTTCGTTCATCAGGATAATCAATCAATTATTGAACAACGTGAAGTTGGTACACATACTCACACTTTCCAAAAAGCTCTACGCGCCTCTGTCCGTGAAAACCCAGATGTAATCATGGTGGGAGAAATGCGTGACTTGGAAACTATTCAAATGGCCATTACCGCAGCTGAAACAGGACATTTGGTATTTGCTACTTTGCATACAATGGGTTGTGCCGATTCTATTAACCGTATTATAGATTCTTTCCCTTCTAATCAGCAAAATCAGGTTCGTTCTCAGTTAGCTGAGAGTTTGAAAGCGGTTTTCTGGCAAACTTTGATTAAAACAAAAGATGAGAAAGGTCGTGTGGCAGGTCTCGAAATGATGTTCTGCAATAATGCAATCGCAAACATGATTCGTAAAGGAACTACTCATCAAATCAATTCAGTTATTGAAACTTCTACAAAAGAAGGCATGCAAACTATGAAAAAGTCTCTTACGGATTTATTGCAGGCAGGGCTTATCACAGAGGAAAACGCTCTACTAAATATGCCTAAAGAATTCGAAGGTTAATAGTTCTTTAAAAACGCTATGAAAAACTTTAAATCTACAATGAGAACGCTATTCATCAGCACAATACTCGCAGCAATTTGCAGCACATTTTTTGCAGCAAATTTTGCATATGCAGTAGATGCAACAGGAGCCACAGGCACTAGTGGAAATTCATCCACAACAAAACCTTCAGCAACCGGATTCATCCCAACTCCACCTAATCCAAAAAACGATTTAACTGAAGGAACATTCAACGTAAAAGAAAATCTTAAACTCGACAGCGGAGAACAACCAAAAAAATATTTCAATGATCCTAATCAAAGCCCAATAGTTTCTCTAGTAATGACTTTAATTGACTTTGCAATCACCATTATGGGTTCAATCGCTGTAATTTTATTCATTGTTGCAGGCTTCATGTTTATGGCCTCTCAAGGAAATTCTCAAAAACTCGATGAGGCAAAAGATATAATGAAATACGCCGCAATTGGTCTAATTGTAGCTCTATTATCTTATGTAATCACAATTTTCGTTCAATCAATTTTCTCAAATGGTTAAAAAATTATTCGCAAAAATAGCATTAGCGATAATGATTGGAGTAATGACTACCCCAATAGTTTTTGCGGGAAAAGCAACAGAGGCACTAGGAGATATTGCCGCAGTTTATTCAGATGTAAAACCATGTATTCAAGAACTTTTACCTAATCAAAGCGATCCGACAAATCCAACAGACGGTCCAGATAACGGCTATGTAATTTCCGTAATTGAAGCACCATTAAACGTAGATGAATCTGGCGAAGGAACAGACTACGTCATCCGTCGCTGCTTTCGCAATACTTTCCAATTTAAAGAAGACATCCCTGTCGCAGACGGCAAAGATGCTAACGGACAACCAAAAACAAAAATAACATGGGTCCCAAAATCAGTTTCAATGCTTGCAAAAACCTGCTCGAATAAAGCTCAAGGATTAATGACAGAAAATAAAGACAATGAATTGAAAGTTGCCTACTCTTGTAAAGAAGTTCAAGTAATACTAACTAAAGGTGGTACAAGTGCGATTTACGGCTATATCAACATGATTTATCGTTGGGGAGCCAGTCTCGTTGGTATTATTGCCGTAACGATTATAATTATTAGTGGCATTCAAATTTCCGCTTCTGGTGGAGATTCTGAGGCAATAAATGCTGGAAAAAAACGTATCTTACAATCAATAGTTGGTATCATCGTTCTCTTCCTCTCAAGCTTGATACTTTACACAGTAAATCCTACATTCTTCACAAACGGATAATGAAAAAAAATATCATTAAAATTTTAGCACTCATAATTATCACCCTAAATTTGGGAACTGCAGTCGTATTTGCTGAAGCCCAAGGTGGAGCAGACCAATTCAAACAAAGTGTAATTCCAAGACCAAACACCTTGCCCGGTCCAAATGGAGATATTTCCGCAAACGATGCATTAAGAAAAACTTTAGTTAGCAATGTACTACCAAAAGTTGCAGTAGTGTTAATCGGAGCAATTGCCTCATTGTCATTGGTTTTCTTAGTAATAGCAGGTGTCAGATTTACCACAGCTTACGGTAATGACGAGACCGTCCAGAAAGCAAAAAAACAGGCCATTTATGCCATTGTAGGCCTCATAATTTCACTGATGTCTTACACAATTGTTACTATCGTTTCAAATTTTAAATATAATGAATTTACACCGCCATCAAGCAACCCAACTCAAAATAAAGACATTGAAGGTATAGACGGCCCTGCTCCTAAAGACCCCAATTCTCAAAATTCTAACTCTCAAGCCGCTTAATAAATAAGATGAAAACAAAATTATTTCTAACAATCAGCCTAATAATTATCAGTGGTTTTCAAATAAATCACATAGCTCTTGCTGGCAATATGCAAGAAGGAGCAACTTGCTTCGAAGAATCCGACTGTGCAAAAGGAATGATATGCCATCCCGAAGGAGCCATTAGTCAATCTGGAAATCAAAAAAAATATTGTCGTGATCTTATACAGATTCTCACCCAACGACCAACCACTACCAACACCGACGCCAAGCAACTCGCAAAGCTACCTGACGTAAGCCTTGAAGGAGGTATGACGCTAGCAATCAAAGCAATTTTGCGTTCTGCTATGCTTCTCACTATCATTGCCATAGTTGTTGCCGCAATTTACTACATCATCTCAAGAGGTAAAGATGAAGATGTTACTAAAGCAAAAGATATCATTCTATATCTTGTAATTGGTATGGTAATAATCGCCGCCGCTTATGGTGTAGTTGCCGGCGTAACTCAATTCAATGTATTCAGCTAAAATGCGACAACGTCGCTCAATATGATCAAGAAAATTCTTACAACTGTCTTACTTACAATGTCACTGCTTATCGCGGGAACTGCTGCAGTACATGCATATCAAATTGATCCATCTTATAGACCTTCAAATGAACCCTTTGCTTTAGATAAAGAAATCAAAAACCAAGGTGCTACCGGAGCCACCATAGTTGTTCTACAAATCATTGCAGGTGCCCTACTATATTTTGCCGCTCCGATCGGAATAATTATGATCGCCTGGGCCGGTGGCAGCATGGTAATCTTTGGCGCTGAACAAGAAAAATTAGATGCCGCAAAAAAGCATCTTACTTGGTCAATTGTCGGTTTAGTAGTGATTATCCTTTCATACTCACTAGTAAGAATAATCATCACAGCAATCGTAAAAACTGCATCACTAGCCACTACAAATTAGACCTCAATTCTTGGGAAAAGTGGTTGAGCTACTTTAATAGTGCTACCTGCTTTCAACATGCCCCATTTGGTATCAAGCTTCATATCAACTGTCTTGATGCCCAATTGATCTGCAATCGCCTCCGCCGCACTTGGCAAAATTGGCAAAAGCAAAGTGGCAATATATCTCAATAACTCGAGTAGATCATAAAGAATCGGTGGTAAATCCGCCGGGTTGTTCTTCGCTACAGACCAAGGCTTCTTATCATCAATATATTTATTGGCAAAATTTGTTAATTCCACCAAAGTTTCACAAGCTTCTTTCAAATTAAAAGCCTCAAAAGAGTCACAATATTTCTGCATAAAATCACCAACCTGACTGGAAACCTCATCATTTGCAGTCGCCGCAGGCACCTTTCCTCCTACATATCTATCCACCATCATCGTCACACGATTCACAAGATTACCAAGTGAATTAGCGAGATCACTATTAAACAATTCAATAAATTTTTTATTACTAAAATCTCCATCATCAGTAGTAGAAATTTCTTTCAAAAGATAATAACGCAAAGCATTGGTTCCAAATTTATCGATGTATTCGAGAGGATTCACTACATTTCCAATACTCTTACTCATCTTCTGACCTTCACTAGTCACAAAGCCATGAACATAAATCGCCTTTGGCACTTTTTCACCTGCAGAAAGCAGCATTCCAATCCAAATTCCCGCATGGAAACGTAAAATATCCTTACCAATTAAATGCACATCACATGGCCAATATTTCTTAAAATTTGGCTCATCCTTTTCGTAACCAAGAGCCGTAATATAGTTTGAAAGCGCATCGCACCACACATACATCACCTGATCAGGATCATTTGGAACATCCACACCCCAGGGCAAAAGATCCTTAGGACGAGAGAAACTCACATCGCGAAGTCCTTCCTCACCAATAATATTCAACATTTCATTCTTACGACTTTCCGGAAGAATAAGTAGCTCATCAGACTGAATCAATTTCTTAATTTTGTCAGAATATTTTGAAAGTTTGAAAAAGTAATTTTCTTCTTCGAGAAGTTTCGGTTTCTTTTTGTGAATCAGACAATTTCCTTCTGCATCTAGATCTTTTTCGCCGACATAAGCCTCACAACCTACACAATAATTTCCTTTATAAGTATCTTTATAAATATCACCTGCTTCAAACATTTTAGTCCAAATTTTCTGAGCACCAGCTTTATGATGAGCTGAAGTAGTACGCACAAAATCGTCATTTGAAAGCTGCAAAGTATGCTTCAGAGCCATGAATTGTTCTGCATTCTTATCCACAAATTCCTGAGTGCTCATCTTTGCTGCCTGAGCTGCTTCATAAATTTTCACACCATGTTCATCAGTACCGGTAAGGAAGAAAGTATCATCCCCTTTTAATCTATGATAACGACAAAGCGCATCAGCTTGAATAAACTCAAGAGCGTGACCAATATGCGGCGCCGCATTCACATAAGCGATGGCAGTAGTAAGATAAAATTTATTTTTTTTCATGCGCCAAGGCTATCAAGAAGGCGCATTCAAGTCAATCTACAGATAGAAAAACACTATTTAATTAACTCCTGACCCTTTTTATCGCCGTACCAATACTTCTCACCATGACCGATAGACTTATCCATATAAGTGCTATACAAAGAGAAATTAAACACCGGCATGAATGAATCACGTTTAATTTTCACATTCACGCTTTGCTTACTCTTACCGCTATAACCATCAGCTGTAATATCGGCATAATCACGAACTGTATCTGTAGCCTTACCGTCAGTAAAAAGCTCGACGCGATAGTTTAGCCTAGTCTGTTTATCACTAAGTTTCGAAACCTTAAATACAGACGGATTAATTAAATTCGTCAAAGTCAGATAATTCAATTTATGATCCGAAATAAATCTGGACAAAGGCCAACACTTCACCACCTCATTTGATCTTTCACCATCAATAAAACTATACAAATAGAATTCTCTTGCCTGCATTTGATTACAATTTTGAATTTGAGGATCTGAATCAAACTGATAAGCCAGACATTTGATCATATCAGTATAACGCCCAGACCCTTCACATGGCTTTGTACCAAACCATGAAGGCTTAGTAGCGCTCGTGAAGGTTCCATCCAAAGCAGCTGTCACAGCAGTAAAATCACTAATACTTTCCGTAAAAGGAGCCTTACCTTGTATTGAATCATTTAATCCCACGATCTTCCATCTCAATACATCCCAATCCGATACAGAAGATCCATCCTTAGTAATTTTTATATCTTTAGGATCAAAATTCGCATAAAATTCCACATTAAAATCCGTAATCTTAACAGGTTTACCATCATCACCCATTACAAATAGAGGCACAGTTACAGATTCATTTAGCCCAAGCGTTGCGTAAAAAGCCTTGGCATCAGGAACTTTTCCACTCAATTTTCCATCTATATCATAATCCTTATCAAAACAAGGATAAGCCTTACATTTATTACTAATTTTCAATTCCGCCACAGCTTTATCACCATCAATTTTAATAGGCACAGCTTCAAATTTTGGTTCCCATCCCGGCAAATTATTTTTCACACCATACAAACCAATTTCAGAAGCTGATTCCGCAGCATAGAAAGACTGTCCCGCATCCAAAAATTCACGCGTAACAGCTGACTCTCTAAGCACCAAAGTCGATAAAGCCAAAGAAATAGCCATCAGCACTCCCATGACCAGCAAGGCCACGATAAGAGCAGTTCCCGAAGGAAAGACTTTTCTATTTTTAAGGAGTTTAGCTTTCATTATTTAATATCAATATTAGTATAGATATAATTTGTCGGATAAACCTGATTATAAACTCTTGAAGAAACAGTGGTCTGCAAATCCATTTTGTAAGTTTTCCCATTGCCAATATCCTTTGTAAACTCCGCATAAACAGTTACACGCGGCTGAAATTGACTCGTACTAAAATTAACACTCTTTGGATCGAACGGATCAATTTTCGGAGAATAATAAACTCTAAACTTAGTAACCCTCACACTCTTAGAATCGTTCAAAGGCACAAAATCTTTATCTCCACATGTTTTATCCCCAAAATTCTTTTTATCTACATCTGCTGATAATTTTACAACGTCAATACTCACCACTTCTTTAGTTTTATCGTAACAAACGTGAGTACGCGTCATAGCATCCCTAGAAATTATAAACATCTCCCCCTCATTCAAACCATTTTTGGCAATCGTAGAATTTCCATAATCCACCATTCCATCTCTTAATTCTTGAACCAATGTTTCCATCACCTGACGCGCCTGCACATACATCTCACGATAAGAATTAGCGTCACGTTGTGCACGAATAATTCCAGTATAAGAACTAATCAAAATTCCTGTGAAAGTCATGAATATAGCCATGGAAATTAGCATTTCCACCAACGTAAATCCTTTTTGTTCTCTTATTTTTTTAAACATAATTTTTTATAAAGCTCCACCTTTCCA
>CALRGJ010000016.1 GCA_943357285.1 Candidatus Peribacteria bacterium
CCATAATTAATCCCGGCAACCAATCCGCATCAGCATTTACAAGTCTATAAGCCGTTGTTGCTACCGGTAAAAACTCTTGTTTTGCACTTTCTAGACCCTTAAATCTTTTCACGAAAAAATCCGTGTCAACTTTGAAATCTTTTTCATCATTTCTATTAATTGAAATCATTCTCAAGCTAATAGAATTATTTGGATTGTACATTCCAATTCCAAGAAATTCTTTTGAGCCACCATATACTTTTACAAGTCCCACGACCCTAGCCGGTTTTCCGGCTTCATCGATAGGACCCATTTCAATTCCTTTAGAAAATACCCACGGATGTCCTGCAAGTACAGGCGTCTCGCGTCCCTTTCTTAACCACAATTTTGGCATTTGATTACTCATGGTCGACATCCTACGAGTTTTTCAGCTTACTGACAAGGAAATATGACAATCTCAATCTGATGAGACACGGTGCCGGTTAATATTGACTTTTAATATAGAAGAGCTAGATTATGCAAAACTATGAATTCCGATCAAGCAAATTTAGCGGATCGCTTTAAACGCCTGAAAGACAAAGTCTTGGAAAAAAGACCGACCCTTCAGAGCCTCCTCATAAAAAGAGGCGATAAGAAACTTTTGGATTACGCCAACGAATATGTAGACGTTAATCTTCCACCTACAATTCCTTTCAGACAGGCTGAGCTTTTAGAAGTAATGGAAGCTCATATTACTAGACGTTTTGGACTCGAAGTGGCTGAATCAGCTATCGCCCAGCTTAAGGAGTTTTATTTTGTTTCTACTGCTGACCATACTGGTCCTCTCACTCACCCATTCTTCGTAAATTCAAATCTTCTTACTGCTGCCTCACTTGTTTCTCACGATAAAGCAAATTTGAATAATGTTATTGTTCTTTCCTGCGCAAACATCGCTTACAATAATTCTTCTTTCCCACGTGGATTATTTTTCCACAATTATATTGATGGCCATGTTGGTTTACACCGCTTGCCTTTCCTCTCAGCAAAACCTACTCCTCACAGTATATATGCCATGAATCCATATAAGATTGATGACGTGAAGAAAGTCTATTCACTAATGAAGGACGAAGTGAATGCTGGAAAGATTTTACCAGATCAGTATGAGAAAATATGTGCTCTTCTTAAAGAAATTTATGAGAACCAAGAAGTTTTAGAATGTAAGAGCTATTGCGAACAAGTTGGAAAAACAAATTTTAAACTTTGGAATAAATTTTTTGAAGCCAGCAATGTTCAATTACCAAATTTAGTTTACCTCGAGCAGGAAACTCTTGTTGTGGATTTACTTACGAAATATCATTTACATCAGGATACTATTTTGAATCACATGCTTTTTGATCCAAGATACGAACCATTTATTAATAATTATTTTGAGGATATTTTTGGTTCATTCTCACGCAAAGATTCTACCGGTACTTACCTATTCTGGGCTCTGCCAGCTGGTTCTCGTGAAAATCTACAACTCTGGAGAAAAGGAAATTATTTAGTTTCAAAAGATGAATCTTATAAGATTGAATTAAACCCTGAAGCTATCGGCGAAGCTATGGCACGTAAAGAATTAATTCCAGGACTTCTACTTAATTTCTGTACACTCTCTTTCTATTACGGTCTTAAATGTCTTGGAGGATTTAACCAAATCAACTATCTCACTTTGATGAAAAATAATTACATCAAGATGAATGCTGATCTTGGTAATTATCGCAGTATTGAAATTTGTGCACGTGCTCAGACTCGCGAAATGAATGATGGTCTTTCTGTAGCCTTTATGGAATATGGAAATGAGACTAAAGAATTAACTCTCGCAAGTGGTTTGGATCTTATTCTTTATGGAAATAAGAATAGCTGGTCGGCCATTATGGACATCATGAAAAACATTACTTTAGAAGAAGCTTTTAATCCTGTGTTGCCTGAAATTTATCCTATTACTTACGACAAAAAAGAATGGGAACCGGATCTCATCTCTATCACAGAAAAAGACGTCAGCAATCTCACAGAGCTAAATAAAAAGATCAAACCTTGCATCGTGATGAACTAGAGTTTAGAGACTAAACTTCTTCCTTCTCAAAATGTTGCCAGTCTTTTTCTCCTATCCAATTTCCACCCCAGCCCCAACCGTATTTTTTAAAGGTTTTTACAATGGCATCACCTTCCACTAAAACTCCTGGTTTGCCAGCTTCGTAAATTCCACCCGGAGGCACAATTTCGCCATCCTTTCTGTAATGTGGATTCAGTCTCGGATTGATATCCACCGCCCATCCTCTGGAATGACGAGATAGAATATCAGTATTTGCAATTGTTCTATAATTAAAAGCTGAAGTATTATCTACATCCATAGATTTGTCATCATCCCAGCCAAATTTTGAAATTGGAATCACTGATGTAATTTGAAATTTTGTTTCAAATGCGACTGTAAAAACTTCCTGAACTTCTTTGGCAACTCTTTCATCTACAACAATTTGACCCTTGTGAATTTTTCCATCAAAGCTCAAATAATAAACTTCCAAAATTACTTGTTTTGAAAGAATTTCTTCCGGACATCCTTTTGGCAATCCATTTAAAACGGCTTCTTCATAACTCATATCACTGTCCACAATTACATCTGCAATTTTAGTTTCATCTAAAGAATATGCTTCAAGATCCGCTTGTAAAATTTTATTAGTATTCATAATTGTTTAAGCTAAATTGCTATACTTATAAGATAGGAATAGAATAAAGGCAACTAATAAACGCACGATGATTTTTTGCCTTAATGGACAATTTATAGATCAAAAAGACGCCAAAATCTCTCTTTTGGATAATGGTTTTATGTTTGGCGATGCTTTTTTTGATACTATGAGAACCTACAAGGGTGTGGTTTTGGAACTCGATCGCCACTTGGATAGAATAAAAAAAACTGCAAAAATTCTTCATTTGAAACTTCCTTGTTCGATGAAGGAATTAGAATCTTGGATTAAGAAAACTTCTAAAATTAATAAACTCGATCAGGCTCGTATGCGCGTGACTATTTCTCGTGGTGAACACGGCTTTGATTTTTTGACTAGCAAAAATACTACTCTCGCCATCACCTGCGAACCATATAAAAAAGATGAAAAAGTAACTATAAATGGCGTCTCGACTTTTACTTTAAATTTTCAGCGTCCTTGGCCGGAAATAAAATCTACAAACCTTATGCCTATGGTTCAGGCCTACCACACTCTTCAGAAAAAGAAGGGATACGAAGGTATTTTGGTTGATGATTTAGGTAATGTGACAGAGGGATCTTCTACAAATATTTTCATTGTAAAAAATGGAGAAGTCTTTACTCCAAAAGATAAGATGTTGGCTGGAGTAACACGTAATCGCGTTATTGAATTGGCAAAAGAAATGAAGCTGAAAATGAATATAGAGAACTTTAAAAAAGCCGAATTACTCAACGCAGATGAAATTTTTCTCACCAATCGTCCTCGTGAAATTATTCCAGTAATAAAAGTTGATAATAAAAAAATTGGCACAGGAAAACCAGGAGCTATAACAAAAAAAATCATCGCCGCCTATAAGAAATTTACAGAAGAACACACGAAATCACATATCAAAGATTATATTTAATTTATAAACACAAACGTCATGAAAAAGATTCTATCTATATTGATACTTAGTACATTCATTTTTGCTGGATGCGTTGGTATTGGTCGTAAATATGTTGATCCAATACCAGTTAATCCAATTCCACCAAAAGAAGCCTCCACTTCTAAAGAATATTTTAAATTAGAAAGTCCCGCTGTTAATTCAGAGATCTCCAGTCCCCTAGCTATTTCTGGACAAGCCCAGGGACCAATGTTTTTTGAGGGATCCTTCCCTGGCTCAATTGAAGATGCGAATGGAAAAGTTCTCGGAATTGCTATCGTACAAGCTGATACAAATTGGATGACAGAAGAAATGGTATCATTCAAAGCCACAATTACCTTCAAAAAATCTACTACTAAGACAGGATTCATCGTTCTGAAAAATGATAATCCATCCGGCTTGCCTGAAAATGAACATTCTGTTAAATTTCCAATTAGTTTTAAATAACCTTTTATCATTAACCCAATCGTATGAAAAAGTTCCTCACACTTTCAATGCTTACTGCATTGGTTTTGGTAGGTTGCAACAAGGCTGCAGCTCCAACAACTACTACTCCAGCCGCTGACGGCACTACAACAACTACTACAGCTCCAGCTGATAACGGTGTAGTTGCAGACGCTCCAAAGGAATGTCCAAACATGAGCTCAGTTGTAGTTAAATCAGAAGAGACAGGTACAGTAAATGTAGTTGCCACAAATTCTTGGTATGTAGAACAAACTCCAGATAAAGGAACATTCTACTTCACAAACTACACATTTGATCCACAGAGCGCTTGGGGTCATACATACACAGATACAGATGCAATGGCATACTTTTCTGTAGCTACAAAAGACAAGAAAGCAGTTGCTAACGGCGTTTGGGACGCAAGCAAGAAGGATGACAATAACAAATTGAGCGATACAAGCATTTCTAGCAAGAAAACAAGCCGTGGTCTTATCGGAGACAAGAAGAAAGTAGAAATTACTTACTTCGGAAGCGACTATGTTTGTGGAGATGTATCAATCGACGATGGTTACGGTAGCATCACAGGAAAATTCATTGCTAAATATCATAAGTGGACAAGTTCTCTATAATATTTAAATGAGAAAATTCCTCGCAATTTTCATTCTAGCGATAACGGCATTGGCTGGCTGTAGCAACACTACACCAGCCTCTTCCGGTATCCAGGAAGCCTCCGAGGAAAAAGTAGTAGTAGATCCTAATATAATAGAAAAAGCTCCAAAAGGATGTCCTCAAAAAACTACTCTCGAGGCAAGATCAAAAGAAGCCGGCACCGTGGCTTTCACAACCCAAAAGTCTTGGTTTGTTTATCGCTCTGCTGACTGGGGTACTCTCTATTTTACAAATTATGAGAAATTTGATCCTCAAAATCCTTTTGCTCACGACTATGATATTCAAGATGTAACAGTCTATTTTGATCTCAAAACCAAGGACAAATCTGCTTTAAAGGCTGGTATTTGGAATTATAGAAATCTTAGTGAGAATAACGATCTTAGCTGGCTAAATGTTTCAACAAAAAAACTCTCCGGTGGAGTATTTGATGATAAGGCAAAAGTAGAACTTACTTACATTGGTAAAGATTATGTTTGCGGTAAGGTCGCAAGTAAGGACGCCAACTCTAGCCTAAATGGCGAATTTATCGCTCAGTATGTTAAATAGAAAGTACACCACCTTGACTTGTACGGAAAAGTATTGTAATTTATCTATCCGTAGTATGTAAAACATAGTATGATAGACAGATTAGCAATGGTTCATGAAGGAGAGCAAAGATTTATGTGCCCTCGCAATAGAGAAATGCACGCAGATGTTCTCAGTGGGGTACCTGAGGGTGCTATCCTTACAGCCCAAATAAATGGTATTGGACAGGTTTTAGCCAGTGCCTTTAAGCCTATACTGGATGTATCAATAAATCCCGAACCTGGAACATGTCTTTATGGTGATGAGCATCGTAGTGTCCCTAAATCTGTTTTTACTAATCTTCCACCAAATAGAAGACATACAGTATTTACTAGAGATCCGGAAGAAGTTATAGGTGCAGAAATTGCTTCTGCGGCAGAGAATCTCAGTGAAGGAAGAGCCAACGAAATAACCTATGCTGTTTACATGGCTGTAGGACACGACGCTAAATTTCTCCGCAATCCCTTCAGGAAAGGAGATAAACCAGAAACAGCTGAAATGATAGCCATGCTTGCAGACTATAAATCATCTGGTGTGCATGGTGGAGGTTCTTGGTTATCAACTCTTCAATCAAGAGAGAGTGCAATGAGTGTAAGTAGTGTACACGGAGTACATCTGGATACATCGAAATTCGCTAATGCAGATGCTGAATGGTACAGAAAATTGATTAGTGAAGCCGTGGCTCGTCTTTTGTCAGCAAAGAAACCTACTAGGGAAGATAGTGATTATGATGAATTTACGGTAAGTTAAATAGTCTTTCTGAATTCTTCAATAATTTCTTCCACTTCCTTTGCGTTTTCGAGCTGCATGAGTTTAATGCGTAATTCTTTCGCGCCCTCAAAGCCTTTTACGTACCAGCCAAGATGTTTACGAATGTTTTGGAAATTAACATGATTCAGCTTCTCGAAATATTTTACATGTTCAATCGCCGCTTCTAGACCCTCGTTTGTCGTTGGTTCTCTTCCAGCAAAGAAGTATGGATTTCCAAAAACCGCACGCCCCACAAGTACTCCATCCACGCCATACTGTTTTACTTTTTCGTTAGCATCATCCATGGATTTTACATCTCCATTCCCTAGGAAAGTAGTATTAAGTCCGCTCGCTTTCACCACCTTGCAAGCCTTTGCAATTTCCTCCCAATTTGCCAATCCCATGTACAATTGTTTTAGCGTTCTTCCATGCATTGTGATATTTGCCGGCTCTACCTCAAGTAGGTGTTTTACCCATTCTTCAGCCACAATTTTGTCATAACCTATACGAGTTTTTACAGAAACTGGAATTGTTTCACGCTCAGATTTTTTTGAAATTATTTTTGGAAACCAATGCTTATTTTTTTTCACTGCCTCTATCATATCTAGATTTACACCAGCCTCTTCCAAGCTAATTCCCTCAGCCCAATCCTTCACTCCTTTCTTTGTCATCGTTACTAATTTTTTTGCCAACTCCGGAGTTTTAATCAATGCAGCACCAGAACCTTTAGCTGCTACTTTTGTCACCGGACAACCCATATTTATATCTATTCCATCAAAACCAAGAGAACACAGTAATACAGCAGCCTTATAATACGAATCAGGTTCTACACCAAAAATCTGCGCCACAATAGGACGCTCAATTTCACTGTAAATAAATGCCGCTAATCCTTTCACATTTCCGCGCGCCAAACCCTCTACATTTGTAAATTCAGTAATCACCACTGAAGGTTTGCTGTGTTTGCAAATCATGTATCGAAATGATGCATCAGTCACTCCATCCATGGGAGCAAGTCCAATTATCGGTTTTTCTAATTTTGTCCAAAAGCCTGAAAATGGCATATTTAAAACATAAAAGCCACGGCAGTTTAACAAAAATACATCTTTATGCCAATGGATTTCGGCCTCTAATGACTCTTATTAAGAAAAGAATAATAGCTATCACCAGCAACAAATGTATAAAACCATAGAGTGTATACGCAGTTACTAAACCCAATACCCATAGAATCAACAAGACTACTGCAATTGTTCCCAACATATATTAATTTGGTTAAATTAATCGATTAATTAACAGGACTAAAATCATTACTATTTTCAAGAAAAGGAGAGTCTATTGAAGCCTCAAATATCTTTGGGTCACCCTCAAAACGCTGAGACACCAATGAAATTATCATTGTTAGCAGCACCGTAGCACTCGCTATCAGAATTAAATAGAAGAAATATGATAATTCACTACCAATAGCCCTATGCCCATCATGTTGATAAATTGAGGTTTTCATATCTTTTGAGTTTATGAAATAAGACCTCCCGATTTCGCTCTACAATAAGGTAAACGTATTATGGGCACTATTAGTACAAGATTTTTTTGACAAAAGCATATTTACAGAATAAATTCATCACATGTCCAAAATATATGAGAAATTTCAAATAACAGGTGACAAAGAAAATTCCAAATTTTTTAAAGATTATTTGCCAAAGATTTTTGATCGTCGCGAGGCTTCAGGAATTGATGATTTGATTGATGGTATTCGTGGAATTGTAGTTCAAGTTAGCAGTGGTGAATCACTTAAATATCTCATGGAGCTTTATCTCATGACCCCCTACCGTTTTTGGAAAGGATATATTTCCAGTACTCACAAAGTTTTTATCATGCAGTCCAAGCCGGAGTTTCCTGTTTTGATTATTTTGGAACCACTTGTTGCCAATTATTACGATAGATTTTCCGCTATAGATAGCCTTTATCCTCGCGCTCAAGAAAAAGCTAATGCGCGTTATATCGGTGAAATTTATCAAACCAAAAACGCTCGCGAAACTGCCAAAATTCTTTCATCTCAAGAAATTCGTTTTCAGGATCCTGCGGAAATAAAAAATGCTTTTCTTTCCAATAAAAATTTCATTGTTACTGACCTTTCTTACTTCACAAACAACGCCGTAATTTATACAAATTCCGATCTTCTCGATCCGGACTCTCTCGGTCTCGGCGAGCCATTCACTCTCACTACTGACGAGCTCAATCAGCTCAATAAAGTAGATGAGGTACACCGTAAATATGGCTTGAATAAGCTGGTTTTTGGTATTGATCATCTCGCTACCCGCGTCCTCGCCAATGAGCGTGAAGACGCAATTCTCGAATTTCTTTGCATGACAAATTATTACTTCTGGGGCGCTTACAATATCGAAGACAGCAATTCTTCTACTAATATTTGTCGCAATCCAAATATTAATTACGAGCTTCATTCTCCAGCCAAAGTTTTCACTGCAAACAACACTCCTTTTTACGTAAAAACTATCGACGGACTTCCTTCCCCTACTGAGGATTTCGTCCGCAATATGGGAAAAAGACTTCATCACATTGCTTACGAAGTTGAGGATGGTGCACGCGAAGATGGTGTGAAAAATATTGATTACGTTGTGAATAAATTGATCTCTGAAAATATTCCTTTCCTTGCTCAAATTATTGGTGAATGTAAGGATTTCCCAGATCTAAAACAGATTTTTTCCAAGTCTTCACCGTATTCATTCCTCATTACTGAATATGTTCAAAGATGCCAAGGTTTTGCCGGATTCTTCACGAAAACAAACGTAGGATATCTCACCAAAGCTGCAGGAGAAGATGAAAAATTAAAGAAAGCTGGAGCTTTTGATTGATGGATAATTTTTAAAACAGGTGTATTATTCCTCACACATGGCAACAGCAATTTCCATCAAAAACGTTCACAAGATTTATTCTAAAGGAGAAAATACCACTCACGCCTTGAAGGATTTTAGTCTTGAAATAAACTCAGGAGAATTTTTTGCACTACTCGGCCCTAATGGCGGAGGCAAAAGTACTCTGATAAATATCATTGCCGGTCCTACTAAGAAAAATTCTGGGACAATTAAAATTTGCGGTCTCGACATTGATACTCATCGCGAAGAAACAAAATTTATGATTGGCGTAGTGCCTCAAGAAGTAAATTTCGATTCTTTTTTTAACGTGAATGAGGTTCTTACTTTTTGCTCCGGCTATTACGGCATAAAAAATAATCAAAATTATATTGATGAAATTCTGGAAAAACTAAATCTAGAAGATAAGAAATTTGCCAATACTCGCGCTCTTTCCGGCGGTATGAAACGTCGCCTACTAATAGCTAAAGCCCTAGTACACAAGCCAAAAGTTCTCATTCTTGATGAGCCAACAGCCGGTGTCGATGTAGAGCTCCGTCACAATCTCTGGGTGTACATGCGTGAACTAAACAAAGCCGGACTTACCGTGCTTCTGACCACTCATTATCTCGAAGAAGCTGAGAGTCTTTGCAGGCGCACGGCAATCATAAATAAGGGTACAGTTGTAGCCCTTGATGACACAAAAAAACTCATAAAATCTCTCGGAAATTACAAAGAAATGACTCTTAATTTTAAAGATAAAATTGGAAAAATTCCTGAACATCTTGAGCAATTCAAAGCTAAAAAAATCAGTGACTACGATCTCGTTCTTACTTTCGAACCAAAAGAATTAAACAAAGTTCTCACAGCTCTCAAAGACCTAAACCCAAGCGATATTGAGCTGCAAAGTCAGAGTCTGGAAGATGTATTTCTCAAATTAACATACCGATCATAATGGCTAATCCTCGCGGAACATGGACGCTTTTCAAAAGAGAAACTCAAAGGTTTCTCAAGGTTTACATGCAGACTATTTTGGCCCCGGTTGTTAATAATCTTTTATATTTTGCAGTCTTCGGATTCTCCATGCATAAGGCAATTCCGGACATCCAAGGAATTACTTATCTTCAATTTATGGTTCCAGGTTTAGTGATTATGGGTTTGGTAAATAACGCTTATCAAAATCCGTCTTCATCAATTATTTTAATGAAATATCAGGGGATTATTGGCGATCTATTAAGTATTCCTCTTAAAACTTATGAGATTTTCATAGCCTTTATTAGCTCCGCTCTTTTGAGATCTTTTATTGTGGGTCTCGTTACTTTTATCACCGCCCTTTTCTTTGTCAGCTTCCCTTACACTTCCGTTCCACTCATTCTTATCTCAGCATTTCTAGTTTCACTCTTCTTTAGTTTCCTCGGACTATTCGTGGGTATTTGGGCCAAGGAGTTCGATAATCAAATGTTCATACAGACATTTTTAATAATGCCCCTTACCTTTCTTGGAGGCGTTTTCTATCCCGTTTCCTCCCTTCCTGGAGTAATTGGTACTATCGCCAAATTTGATCCTATTGTGCATATGATAAATCTTCTGCGCTATGGCTTCACCGGCATTCAAGAAATCTCTATCAGCCTTAGCATGACAGTACTTGTGACGATCACAGTTGCGATGGGAATAATCAGTTACTTCACCCTAAGGTCAGGCTGGAAATTGAAGAACTAGAAGTTTTTCCAAATAAGGTTCCACCTTCCAGAGCTTCTTCAAAGCTTTATATTCTTCCAATGTCTTTTTATCACCGGCTTCCAAATATTTTACCGCTCTGATAATTAAATTTCTATTTGTATTTTCTGAATTCACAAACTCAATTACATCAGTCTGGTAGCCCATTATTCGCAAAATAAGAATTCTGAAAGAATCAGTTAGCACATCTCCCAATCTTTCTTTCAACGCTCCATGTCTCAAAATTGGCGCAAAATCTTTTAGCAATTCTTTATTTGAATCTAACTGCTTTTGAATATTGTGATGGCAGCAAGGCGAAGCAAAAATCATTTTGGAACCCCAACTAATGGCTTTAAACAGAGCTTCATCGGTGGCGGTATCACAAGCATGCAAAGACATCACTAAATCTGGATTTCTCGGTGGAGTGTAATCAATAATTTTTGTAGCCTGAAATTTGAGCTTATCCCAATTCAATTTTTCTATCTCTTCCTTGTGATTTTCTAGTAGCTCTTTATTGATATCAATTCCGATTAGTCCGAGTGGCTTTTTTACTATGTAATTAAAGTAATCATAAGCCGCAAAAGTAAGATAGGCATTGCCACATCCGCAATCCACAGCCAATAATTCCTTGTCGTCAAACTTCAAAGATTTCTTTGCCTTCGCAAAAGTTTCATCCACGATTTTTAGGAATCCGTTGAGTTGGCGGAATTTATTTTGCTTATCAGCTTTCACTTTCCCTTCACTAGTCATAATACCAACAGCCTCTAAGAAATCGCTCGGAATATTGTCCGGAATAATATATTTTTTAGTTTTATTGTGTTCTAGACTCACTGCATCTTTTGTCTTCACTGCAGCCTTTTCGTTAATGGATACTTCTCCCCTCTTGTTTGTCATCATCTGCACACTTCCTTTCACCGTATCGACGAAAATATTTTTGAAATTTAAAGCCATCAGATCACGCACTGCTGCCCTATATCCTCCACCATGATAATTTTTCACCGTACACTTTCTCTCATCATAATAGGAAAACTGAATACACTCCTGACCTTTTATGATAATCGGTCTCAAAGTTACTCTGATCCACGCATTTGCATCATTTTTCTGATTACCGGAAAAAGCAGCTTTCAATAAAGCCTTCTCGTTTTCCAAATATTTCTGTACTTGAATGCTCTCTAAATTTGGCATTTGTATGAATTCAATGGTGGGCAGGGAAGGTTTCGAACCTTCGAAGGCGTAAAGCCAGCAGATTTACAGTCTGCCCCGTTTGACCACTTTGGTACCTACCCACGTCTCAGACATGCGGATTCTTAACCGCGAGATGGATTATAGCTAAAATCTCGTCTTGTGCAATAAAAAAACTAGGCTAGAATTAAATTCAGTAAATTAATCCCCAAAACTATGGAAACCAAAGTTACACATATACCACCAAAAAAGCAGTACGGACGTTATGCTGCAGCCTTCGGAGCCCTCTTAATTATTGTGGGAGCCTTCTTGCCTTGGGGACAAGTGGATAACGTAATAATTACAGGTATAGATGGAGATGGAATGATTACTTTAGTATTAGCCGCAGCAGTCCTAGTATTAATGGTGATTAAGAGAGTAAGTCTTCTCGTTTCATCACTTTTGGGTGCTCTTGTAGCTGCAATTGGAGTGGCTCAGACCTTTTCTATCACACAAAAAATTGAAGAAATTAAAACTATTTTTGCTTCCAGCTTGATAGGTCCAAATATCAATGGCCGTATAGATTTTGGCGTTTATCTCACTATTCTCGGTTCAGCATTTATCGTTTTTGGAACTTTCATTCAGTGGATCAAGAACCGAAAAAAATAAAGCGAAGTAAACTTTACAAGCATTTTGTCCCTGCTATAATCAGCTCACAAAGTATTTTTCAATTATGAAAAAGCTCGCGTTATCTCTTCTAATTATTGTGATTATTATCCTCTAGTCCCTGGAGAGAATGCCACGCGCCATAATCTCTCTGGGTAACACCGGAGATTTTTTTTATTTAACCCCATCACATGGTAACCGTAAATCAGGATTTCTACACACTTCGCTGCATAAACTGCAAAACAGAATTCGATGAACATCAGACTTGTACCGTTTGCTTGAAATGCAAAGGTCCACTGGATGTAGTTTACAATTACGATTTCATTAAACAGCGTTTAAACCTGTACGCGCTCAAAAATTCACCGATTTCTGCATTAAAATATCTGACACTTTATCCAATTTTGAATTTGGAAAAAATTGTTACTTTGAATGAGGGTGGCACTCCCCTTCACCACTGCCGCAATCTTTCCAAAAAATTTAATTTAAAAAATCTCTATATAAAGAATGAAGGAGCTAATCCAACTGGTGTATTTAAAGACCGTGGAACTCTTGTGGAAATTACTAAAGCCTTAGAAATGGGAGCAAAGGCTGTTTGTTTCGCTTCTACCGGTAATATGGCTGCATCTGTTGCCGCTTACTGCACTTTAGCGAAGATTCCTTGCTATGTACTCGTTCCGGAAGGCACACCTATTGGTAAGCTCGCTCAGACGCTTTCTTACGGTGCTCGTATTATTCAGGTTCGTGCTAGTTATTCCGAATGTGCCGCTCTTGCCGAAGAAATGGCTAAGAGACACGGTTTCTATCTTGCAGGAGATTATGCTTTCCGTTTGGAAGGTCAGAAATCTCAGGCTTATGAAATTGCTGAACAACTCGGCTGGAAAGCTCCGGACTACGTGCTCTGTCCTGTGGGAGTTGGTACAAATATTTCTGCAATATGGAAAGGTTTTGTGGAATTGAAATTACTTGGACTTATAGAATCTCTACCAAAAATTATTGCTGTTCAACCTGAAGGCTGCAACGTTGTAGTGAAAGCCTTTAATTCCAAGAGTAAGCAAATGGTACGCATTGAGAAGCCAAATACTGTTTGTAGCGCTGTTGCCGTAAGTATGCCTTTTGACGGACCAAAAGTACTCACAGCCTTGAAAGATTCTCATGGTGCTGCAGTGTCTGTAAGCGATGAAGATGTGTTGATGATGGAACAAAGTGTAGCCAAAGAAGAAGCGATTTTCGTAGAACCATCTGGTGCTTTGCCAATGGCTGCCGTCGCAAAATTGAGCAAAGAAGGTTTCTTCAAAAAGGATGATGTTATTGTTTGTGTGGCTACCGGTAATGGATTAAAAGATCCAAAATCTGCTGTGAAAATGATTCCGGAACCACCAACAATCGATCCGGATATCAAAGAAGTTGATAACTATTTGAAATACAAATTATATCAAATCCAATCTGAAGGAATTAAGAATAAAACCAAAGTTTTATGGACTAAAATTCCAGCCGAAAAAGATTTGAAGAAAATTATTCATAGTGAATTTGGTATTGATACAAATCCTGCCGTTTTGAAAACTATTGGCAGCAGTATTAAAGAATTCGAAACTAAAGGTAAAGAAATTACTAAGCAAGATTTGCAAAACATCATTGAGGAGCAGCTCGATGAATATAATTCCAAAGATAAATATCTCGAAATTATTGATTTTGAAGCCAAAACTTCGAAGTACAAGCAAGCCAGCGCCAGCATCAAAGTTCGTTATGGCGACAAAGTTTTACTTGGTCAGGCTAATGGAGTTGGAGCCGTGGATGCCATCATTACCGCTCTAAAATCTAGTATCAAAGATCACGATAAACTTTCTATTAGTCTTACCGATTATAACGTAGAAATTTTTACCGGTGGTGTGGAAGCGACTGTAAAAGTTACCATGACTGCAGTAGATAAAGATGGATATAAAATTCATGCTCACTCTACTTCCCCGGACGTAATTGTGGCTTCTGTCAGCGCTTTCGAGAAGTGCTACAACTTCCTCTATTTGAAAAATTTTAAACCTAAAAAATAACCCGCAAATTTATGGCAATAAGCAAAACATTTCCCTTCGCCTACATTCGCAAAAAAGTTTGCAAGATTGAAGATGCAGTAGTGCCAATTCAAGCAAAAGCTATTCAATACGGACTTGGTTGTTTTTCTGGAATTCGTGGTTTCTGGAATGAAAAACAAAAAAATCTCTATCTTTTCAGATTGGAAGATCATTTCAAACGCTTCCAAGAGTCTGCGAAAATTACTGGCATGCAATTGGAAATGGACTACAAAAAGTTCGAGAAAATTATCATGGAACTTTTAATGAAAAATAAAGTTAAAGGCGACGTGTATATTCGTCCTGTCTTATATTCTGGCTCTACTCAGCTCACTCCACGTTTTGATAATGAAGACGATGATGTAGCAATTTACATGATTTCTTTGCAAGAATATTTCAAAGAAGGTACAGGATTAAATGTTTGTATTTCCAGCTGGAGACGTTTTGATGATGATGTTTTTTCTGTGAAAGCAAAGATGACTGGAGCTTATGCTAGCTCCGCTTTAGCAAAAACTGATGCGATAAAAAATGGCTACGATGAGCCAATATTTCTTAATCGTGATGGTAAGGTTTGTGAAGCTAGTGGTGCGAATATTTTTGGAGTTAAGGATGGAGTGGTTTGGACACCCCCGCTTAGCAGCAATATTTTGAATGGAATTACTCGTCGCAGTTTGATTGAGATTTGTAAATATTTGGACATCGAAGTTCGCGAAGAAAATTTCGATCGCTCTATGTTCTACACTTTTGACGAAGCCTTTTTATCAGGAACTGCAGCAAAAGTAACTCCAATTTATTCTGTAGATCATCGTACTATTGGATCTGGAAAAGAAGGCCCAATAAGCAAAAAAATCAGTGAGTTTTATAGCAAAGCCGCTTACAACGATATGAAAGAATTCAGCAAATGGTGTAAGCCGGTTTATTAACAGACACGCAGTGTCTTCTATCAAAAAGAAAATCCAATAATTATGATTAAAAACTCACTAAAAAAACGCAGTGCAATGATGACCGACGGCAACGCCCGTGCTGCTGGCCGCGCCATGCTTCGCGCCACCGGTTTTACAGATGAAGATTTTGAAAAGCCGCTAGTTGGAGTTTCCTCATGCTGGAGCGAAATTACTCCCTGCAATATGCACCTCGACAAGCTCGCCAAGCACTCCAAGGAAGCTGCTCAGAAAGCCGGTGCTGCTGTAGAAATGTTCAATACAATTACTGTTTCTGACGGAATTTCCATGGGACACGAAGGCATGAAATATTCTCTCGTTAGTCGTGAAGTTATTGCTGATTCTATCGAGACTGTTGCTGGTGCTCAGCGCTTCGACGGTATGA
The DNA here is from genome assembly GCA_943357285.1 of Candidatus Peribacteria bacterium. Classification (GTDB taxonomy): domain Bacteria; phylum Patescibacteriota; class Gracilibacteria; order UBA1369; family LOWO2-01-FULL-3; genus JACRIB01. Next base: position 15,839 of record CALRGJ010000016.1, read on the forward strand.
TTTGTATTGGTGGTTGTGACAAAAATATGCCAGGTTCTCTCATGGCTATTGCTCGCGTAAATGCCCCTGCAATTTTTATTTATGGCGGCACAATTATGCCGGGAAAACACAAAGGAAAAGATATTGATATCGTCAGTATTTTCGAGGCTGTAGGCCAATATCAAGCTGGTAAAATTTCCAAAGAAGAATTCAAAGATGTGGAATGTCATGCTTGTCCGGGACCTGGTTCTTGCGGTGGAATGTACACTGCAAATACTATGTCTTCCGCAATCGAAGCTCTCGGCATGTCTCTACCAGGAGGCTCCACTGCTCCTGGAATTTCTACAGACAAGATCGCCGAATGCAAACGCGCTGGTGAGCAGTTAATTGAACTTATAAAACTAGACCTCAAGCCTAGGGACATAATGACGAAGAAGTCCTTTGAGAACGCCGCTACCGTGGCTCTCGCACTTGGTGGTTCTACTAATGCAGTTTTGCACTTAGTGGCTATGGCCTACACTGCTGGAGTGGATTTCACGATGGAAGATTTTAGTCGCATTTCGGATAAAACTCCTCAGCTTACTGATATGAAACCGGGAGGAAAATATTTAACTGTAGATTTACATCAAGCTGGAGGACTTCCTGTTATTATGAAAATTCTTCTAGATGCTGGATTGCTTCATGGCGATTGCATGACTGTTACTGGGAAAACTGTCGCTGAAAATCTCGCAAACGTTTCACTTCCACCAGAAACTCAGGACGTAATTCACACTACAAAAGATCCAATTATGGCCACTGGTCCTATTGTTATTTTGAAAGGCAATCTCGCTCCAGAAGGAGCTGTAGCCAAAGTAAAAGGTCTCAAAGTTTTCGATCATACTGGTCCTGCAATTATTTTTGAAAGCGAAGAAGAAACTTTCAAAGCTATCGAAGCCGACAAAGTAAAAGCTGGTGACACTATCGTAATTCGCAATGAAGGTCCTAAAGGAGGACCAGGAATGCGTGAAATGCTTTCCGTCACTTCTGCTCTTATGGGTAAAGGTCTCGGCAATTCTGTAGCACTAATTACTGACGGAAGATTCTCCGGAGGAACGCACGGACTCGTAATTGGTCACGTCGCTCCTGAGGCTTATGTAGGCGGTCCAATTGGATTACTTAAAAATGGAGATATCATTACGATTGATTCAAAAAAGAAATTATTAGCAGTAGATCTTTCAGACGCAGAACTCGCTTCTCGCCACGCTGCTTGGAAAAAACCGGAACCAAAATATAAAAATGGAGTTCTCCGCAAATATATAGAAACAGTTAGCTCGCCAATGTACGGCGCAGTCACTGACAAATTCAATAATTAACATCACAACCATATGGCAAAAATGAAATTTGGTAACATGGAAGAAGAAGTTGTAACGCGTGAGGAGTTTCCTCTCGCAAAAGCTCAGGAAACGCTTAGCACAGAGGTAATTGCTATCCTCGGTTACGGCGTGCAAGGACCTGGTCAGGCTCTGAATCTTCGCGATAATGGTGTGAAAGTTATCATCGGTCAACGCAAAGGAACACCGTCTTGGGACAAGGCAAAAGAAGACGGATTCATCGAAGGAGAAACTTTATTTGAACTCGAAGAAGCCGCTGCAAAAGCTACAATTATTATGTATTTGCTTTCCGATGCCGGTCAAAAAATGCTTTGGCCAAAAATAAAACCTCACCTCACAAAAGGAAAGGCTCTTTATTTTTCACACGGATTTTCAATTGTTTTCAAAGATCAGACAGAAGTTATTCCACCAGCAGATATCGACGTGTTTCTCGTTGCACCAAAGGGTTCCGGACGTTCTCTTCGCACTCTTTTCTTGCAGAAAAAAGGACTCAATTCCAGCTTCGCAATTTTTCAAGATGCTACTGGAAAAGCAAAAGATCGTGCACTTTCTCTCGGCATTGCCATTGGTTCAGGATTTCTATTCCCAACTACTTTTGAAAAAGAAGTTACCAGCGATTTAACTGGTGAACGTGGTGTGCTAATGGGCGCGATTGCCGGACTTATGGAAGCTCAATTTAATTTGCTTCGCAAGAAAGGTCACAGCCCTTCAGAGGCATTTAATGAAACCGTAGAAGAGGCTACACAGAGCCTTTATCCACTGATTGGAGAAAACGGCATGGATTGGATGTTTGCAAATTGTTCTACCACTGCACAACGCGGCGCCCTCGACTGGCGTCATAAATTCCGCGCCGCTGCTGAACCGGTTTTTGAGGAATTATATAATAGCGTTGCTACTGGAAATGAAACTCGTATAGTACTCGAGGCCAACAGCGATCCTGATTACAAAGCAAAATTAAATAAAGAATTAGAAGATATGGCCAACCAAGAAATTTGGCAGGCAGGCAAAACTGTAAGATCACTAAGACCAGAAAGACAGAAATAATATGAACGATAAAAATCTACATTTAGGCTCAGATATTTTCTGCAAAGCTCTCGTTGATGCAGGCATGGACGCGATGTTTGGAATTCCGGGCGGTGTTGTCCTTCCTCTTTATGACAAACTAAATCAGTACGGTCACAAAATTCGTCACATTCTTCCTCGTCAGGAACAAGGTGGAGGTTTTGCTGCTGATGGTTACGCTCGTGCTACTGGCAAGGTGGGTGTTTCACTCGGAACTTCCGGTCCTGGAGCCACAAATCTCATGACATCAATTGCTAATTCTATGATGGATTCCGTCCCAACGGTTTACATTACAGGACAAGTTGTCGAAGAATTTATTGGTACCGATGCTTTCCAGGAAACTGACGTAATTGGTATGACCATGCCAATTGTGAAGCATTCGTACTTAGTAAATAAGGCTAAAGAAATTCCACGAATTGTGAAAGAAGCTTTTCATTTAGCTTCCACTGGTCGTCCGGGTCCTGTGCATATTGATCTCGTAAAAGACGTTTGGTTTCAAGAGGAGCCTTATGATGAAAATCCTGAAATGGATCTCCCTGGATACAACCCAATTCCTGAAACTTGCACTGACCGTGACATTCAAAAATTCGACAAAATTCTCGAACGCGACGACATCCGTCCAGTAATTATCGCCGGTCATGGAGTAGAAATTTCGAAAGCTCAAAAAGAACTCGTTGCCTTCGCAGAAAAGCATAATATTCCGGTTGTTTCCACTCTTCTCGGCATGGGAAATTTTCCTCAGGGCCACAAAAATTGGATTGGTATGATAGGCATGCACGGTGATGCTGTAGCCAATTATGCTATTCACAACAGCAATCTAATCATCGGTATTGGTTGTCGTTTTGATGATAGAATTACCGGGAAATTAGACACTTTTATTAAAGGAAAAACTTTCGTCCACATTGAAATTGATCCTTCAGAAATCGGCAAAATTGTTCCAACTGAATTGCCCCTTCCTGGCGATATTAAAGAAGTTCTGACCCGCGCAGACCAGCTACTCTCCGACCATAAAACTCTTTACACAAATTGGTGGTCACAAATCGCTGAATGGAAAAAAGAATATGGCTTTCTAGATTTCACGATAAACAAAGAAGCACGTCCTGGTTTTCTCAGCCAGCCACGCATTGTTGATATGATTTCTAGAATTACAAACGGTGAAGCTATTGTTGCCGGCGACGTTGGTCGTAATCAAATGTGGCTCAGCCGTTTTTATCGTTTCAAACATCCTAATTCTCATCTTTCTTCCGGTGGTCTTGGCTCTATGGGCTATGGTGTTCCTGCAGCCATGGGTGCGAAAGTTGGCTGTCCTGAGCGCGAAGTTTGGTCTATCAGCGGAGATGGTGGTTTCATGATGAACGTTCAAGAATTGGCTACTTTAGCTGAATATAAAATTCCGGTGAAGATGTGCATTATGGAAGATGGAGTTTTGGGAATGGTGAGACAGTGGCAAAATTTACTTTTCAAAGGAAATATTTCTCATTCCGAATTTAAAAATCCTGACTTCGTAAAATTATCTGAAGCCTTTGGTATTCCCGCTTGGCGCGCTAGTACTTATGAGGAAGCTGAGGCCGCAATTCACGCTGCTAGAAAAGTTGATGGACCTACATTGATTACTTTCATGGTTGATCCGGAAGAACATGTTTATCCTATGGTTCCGCCAAATACTGCACTCGGCGATCAAGCACTTTGCGATGCCGATTTACTCAAAGATAAATCTCATAAATATAAACAAGATGACTTATTACAGGGTCACACTTAGAGTGAAAAATGAAGTTGGTGTACTTGCCAGACTCGCTACCAGATTGCGAAAATTCGAAGTGAACATTCGTTCTCTCGACGTTGCGCCAATTGATGATAAAGAAGTTTTTTCCGATATTCACATGGTGATTTCTACGCCTCGTTTAAGCGTAAAAACGGTCATGCAAAAATTGGAAAGTTTGATTCCAGTGACTAGCGTCTATTGCGAAAAAATAGAAGATTAAAAACTTTCTTAATTTAAAAATATCCGCTCTCTGTAAGTAACGTAAACAATTTCCAGCAGGAGATTTTGTTAAACCTCAACCGCTATTTTGGTGTGGAATAATTCCACCGCCGCCAGGGGCGGGGCACGCTTTCGCGCACCCCGCCCCATTTGCTGGACTTCACGAAGCTTCCTTCTCCTTCCTCTGCCACTGCCAGATGAACGCGAGTGGAACGAGAGTTAGGAACTGCACACCGCCACCGATCAGAAAGACGTGGGCGTTGTTCAGCGGATCCCCTGCATCGACCGCCAAGCGACTTGCCAGCGGACTTGCGAAGTTGCAGAGGTTCGACATCGTCACGAGCAGAGCGAAGCTGAGCGCCGGGAAGCGCTTGTCAGACAGACCCATGAATAGTTTCATCATGGTGATGTCCGCAAACGCAACCACGAACGAGCAGGTCCAGCTCAACACGAAGAAGAACATGTGGTTGCCAAGGTGGGAAAAGAACGCGCCGAGAGCGCTGTAGCTCAACCCCACCATGATCATACCGATCCCCATGCTCAGGGCCTTGGATGCGTACCTCGCCACCACTCCTCCGGCAACTACCCCCGCTATCATAGCGATGGGATCACCGTAGTTCATGGTTGCTAAATCAGCATTCGTGTAGCCGAGTTTAATGAGAATCGGATAAGGAATGGTGCTTGTGAAGCCCGCTGCGAAATTTGCCAGCAGGCCGAGCACCATCGCCCACACGATCTGTGACGATTTCATGAAGTCCAGAAATTCTTTCCACTGGAAACTTTTCCCTCCTTTCTCACGGGTGGTGTTGTTGTCTTGGATGCCGAGCCTTGTGCCAAGCATCCATGGTAGAACCATGGCGAAGATCAGTACGATCACCGCCAGCAGAACGCAGATATCTACCCAGTCCACTTTGAGTGCGACCAGGGTGAGAGCTCCGGCTCCACCGACGAGAACCCCGAAGTAGAGTGACACTTTCTCGACACCGTTGACGAAGCCCAGCATTTTTTCCGGCACGATCTGCACTGCCAGTCCATCCGCCGGGACGTCGATCATCGAGATCGAGAGGTTGATGAGCAGGAAGGTCGCCGACACGAGGGCGAAAATCTTCCCGTCGATCAACGGCATTGCAAGGATCAGCACGATCATCAGCAGCGAACCACCGACGACCCACTTGAGCTTGCTAGCCGTCCTGTCGACCAGAATGGCGAACACCGGCTTGATGAGCCAGGGCACCATGGCGAAGGCCTTGGTATTCCCGATTTCATCCGTACCAGCGATGCCAGCCTGCGACAGACGCCACAGGAACACACTTCCGAGGAAGCTCGACAGCAGTCCTTCGACGAAGTACAGGCTTCCGAAGAACCAGTACATTTTCGCCGAGGTACCGAAGAGCTTGCTCACGAATTTCTTAGTTTCCATGTCCTTTCCTCCCGCATCACTCCACGAGCGATGCATGAACTTTCCACACTTGCAGCCAACCCGACACCATGCCGGGCCAGCAATTTAAATTGTTGTTATCTCGCAGAGAGCGACCTACCTACTGAGTCCACCTAAGCGGACCGAGACGACAGCCACTTCACACCATAAGGCAGAAGAACTTTCATCATCACAGCAGACAAGTTTCTCTCTCGCGAGCGGATATTAATTTTCAAAGATCGCCAATTCTGGTACAGCTCGGCCAAAATAAGAGGTCATAATAGATGAACCTCACAAAAGATCAATCTGAAATATTGACCACGGCGAACATTTATTGTATAAGAGTAGTCTATTAATTGTAAAAATATGGAAGGAGATCTCGATCCAATTGCAAAATTAGAAAGGCTAGAATCTACAAAAAGATTAATTATTACAGAAGCAATCAACAATACACTTCCTAGTCTTGCTGTAGGAGATATCAGAGAAGCTACTATGTTTGCCCTCGCAACTTTAGACGATATTCGCCAAGGACATAATCCTCAGTACGAGCCATTACTTCGAGAAAAAGCTAAAGAACTCGGCATCGATCTCGACCTCGCGGCTTAATTCATATTTCAAATGGCTATCAACGTAATTCACGCCAGAGACTTGGAAGATGAGCAGCTTGTACAAGATGTTCATTCAATGCAGCAGGAAGCCGCGAAAGAGGTTCCTTTTATGGATGTTTTGCAGCCAGAAGAAATTCAAGAATTAGTAAAAGACGGAGCTCTATATTGCATTTGCGATGATGCAGAAAAAATTCCACTAGCTTCCCTTTACATAAAAGACACTGGCCTCGAATCAGCACAAGGCAAAAAAGTTTACGCCTTAGGTGGACTAAGTTTTTTGCCAGGACAGACAGGTAATTTTTTATCTCAATTGTCCGCTTCTACAGATGCAGTAAAAGAAGTATTAGATAGAGACTATTCTGACAAAACAATAATTTCCTCCACTCACCAAAAATTCGCCGGAGCCCTATCCTCACTAGGATTTAGACAAATATCTCTCGAGGAAATTTCTCAAAATCACCCAGAACTCCTCGCCTACTTCCAAAAAAGAGACCCCACTCTCATTAGATTTATCAGAGAGTCTCTAACCGCCTATTGACAAATAGCACGTTTTGGTGCAGAATGGCACGCTGTCAATCAAATTACATCCTATGAAAAAAATATTATCAATCATTATTGTTTTGGCTTTAGTGGCCAGCGGATTCATATATTTCACTAAAGAAAGCGAGGATTCTACTAGAGTTCTTCGTACTCTTCCTGTGACCAAAGCTGCAGAGACTGACACCGCTGCCGATGCTATTCCCGTGAAGATAATGAGTGTGCAAAAAAATCAAATTTCATATCTGAATGTTTCAGGTTCAGTTAAATCAGAGGAACAAATAAAGGTTTTTGCTTCTGCTATTGGTCAGATCACTAGCGTTAAAGTGGTTGAAGGACAAGAAGTGAAAAAAGGTCAGATTCTTTTTCAAATTGGAGGACTAAATAATACTAAACACAGTCTTTATAATCAGTTAGAAATGGCAACCAACAATTTAAATGTTGCTAAAGAAGGATATAACAAAACTATCGCCGGTAATGCAGTTGCTTTAAATGCTGCAAATCTCCAATTAAAAAGTGCTATTAATCAATTAAATGGTACGAAAACAGACCTTGAGACTATTGATAATAATCTTAGTTATGGTCAGGAAAATCTGGATTTACTTGAAGATGCCTATGATCTTACTGTTGAGAAAAATGAAAATAGTTTAAATCAAATTGACGATCTTATTAATAATTTAGTTACAGCTCAGGATGAATTAATTGCAAAAAAACAGCAATTACAGCAGCAGCTAAACAGCATCAATACTGGCACTTTGGATCAAGCCACCAAGGATAAAATGACTACGGATCTTAAGACTGGAATTGCAGCTTTGGAAAAATCTATCAAAGAATTAGACACTCAAATTGAAACTGCTGGAAACACCAGCGATACAACGGAATCAATAAATGCAATCACGGAAAAGCAGCTTCAAATTCAGCTTAATCAGTCTGCCTCAGCGCTTGAAGCTTTGGAATTAAGCAAACAAAGTGCTACGGAAAAATTAGGTTTATTTGGTGGAACTTCTGATCCTGTCAGACTTGCTCAGCAAAACGTAGCAGGGGTTAAAGTGAAAAATGAAGCTGGTTTACTACAAGCGAAATCTCAGATGGATTTAGCAAAAATAAATCTTGAATTGCTTCAGTCTCAAATTCAGGGATTGGCGGTTAAGGCTCCTATCGATGGTGTAGTGGGAGATATCACCGCTCATGCTGGAGATTTGGCTAGTACTCAGGCCCCATTAACACAGATTATTGGTAGTGGAAGCTACGAATTGGCTATCGGTGTTGATACCGATACTGCTCAGAAAATAAGCAGCGATACTCAGGCAGAAGTGAAAATTGATGGTAAATTTATAAAAGTACCGATAAAAAATGTTGCGTCTGTTGCCGACCCGATTAACAAACTAATTACTGTGACTTTGGCTCTACCTAATATCAGCCCTAGTTTTAAGGTGAATCAAAATCTTTCAGCTAGAATTATTATTGTGAATAAATCTGCGAATCCAAATGCTTTCTATATTCCTTTAGACTCAGTAATTATTGGAACTGAGGAACAATATGTTTATATTTTGGTAGACGGAAAAGCTCAAAAACGCGTGGTGAAAATTGGCAAAATTACAGATGAAAATATTGAAATCACACAAGGTCTAAAAGAAGATGACCAAATCATTATAGAAAACGCAAAAATTCTTATTGATGGGCAGAGCGTAAATAATACAACCACTATTCCTAGATAATTATGGAAAAAGAAACTCGCACCACAGATTCTCTCTATTTAGATAAACTGACTTATAGTAAAAAAGACGGTAAAACCTGGCTTAATTTCTTTATCAAAAAGTTTCGTATCACAGTACTTATAGTGATAGGAATTTTGATTTGGGGAGTCATTTCCGCCTTGGCCTTGCCTCAAGAGTCTACTCCCGAAGTAAAGATTCCTTTTGGTATTGTAACGGTGACCATGCCTGGAGCTTCTCCAGAGGATATGGAAGAGTTGATCGTAAAGAAAATAGAAAGCAGAGTGACTAATCTTAGCGGTGTAAAACAAGTTAGTTCTACCGCTTCAAATTCTTTTGCAGTTACTACTGTCGAATTTAATGCCGATGAAGATTTGAAAGATGCAATACGTCGTCTTCGTGATGCCGCTACGGCAGCAAAAAATGATCTTCCAGCTGATGCTTCAGATCCAAATGTTAATGAAGTTTCTTTCAGCAGTATGCCGGTTTGGACCATGGTTATTACCGGTCCATATGACAGTTTTACTTTAAGAAAATATGCTGAATTATTACAGGATGAGCTTAAAAAATTGCCTGGTGCCAGTGAAGTTAATTTAAACGGTGGAGATATTTATGAGATGCATGTTGCTTATGATCCGGCCAAACTCGAGCACTACGGCTTATCCATGGATCAGCTGAATAATCTCATCAGAGCCAACAATTTTTCTATTCCACTCGGTACGGTAAAAATTTCCGATTATGACTACACCATTCGTGCCAGCGGCAAAGTTGAGAAAGTTAAGGACTTACGTGAAATGCCTTTGGTAACGATGAATGATCAGATCATTAAACTGAAAGATGTTGCCACTGTTATGGAAATTGCTCAGGATCGTAGCGTAATAAATACTTTTTCTTCTCAAGGTAAGCCTGCAGAAAATTCCATCTCAATAAACATTGTAAAGAAAACAGGAAGTTCAATTATTGAGCTTATTGATAGCGGTAAAGTTACTATTGAAAAAATGTCCTCTGAGGTTTTTCCAGAGGATTTGAAAATCGCCACAATTACAGATATGTCTCAGGAGATTCGTAAAAATCTGGAGCAATTGGTTCGTGATGGAATTTTGACAGTAGTCTTAGTTTTTATCGTAATCTTTTTATTCGTTGGATTAAAAGAAGCTTTCGTAGCCGGATTGGCGGTGCCATTGGTTTTCTGTGTCAGCTTTGGTGTGATGAATTTGCTTGGTATTACTTTAAATTTCTTATCTTTATTTTCTCTAATTCTTTCTTTGGGACTTTTAGTGGATGATGCAATTGTGGTTGTACAAGCCACAAAACAGTATCTCGCCACTGGGAAATTTACTCCCGAACAAGCCGTGTTATTGGTTTTCAGAGATTATAAAATTTTGTTAACTACAACGACTTTAACCACAGTTTGGGCCTTCATTCCATTAGTTTTGGCGAGTGGAATTATCGGTCAATTTATTAGATCAATTCCAATCACCGTTTCTATCACTCTGATTGCTTCTTATTTTATCGCCATCATTATTAATCATCCTATGGCCATAATTTTGGAACGTTTTAGATTAACCAGAACTATTCCAAAAATTATTTTAGCAATTTTAGCGGTAGCCGGTTTAGGCTCTATCATACTTACTTTAAACAGTGCAGTTTCTCTTCATACTGGCCTAATTTTAATCATCGTTTTGTTTGTACTTTTCTTCGGATTCCTCATGTACTACCGAGCAAATAAAAAGGATTTAATGAGAAATGAAGAATTGATTTTAGAAGAAATAGCTGATGATAATAAAATTAAAGCTAAGATTTATCATCACTATCTTGCCAGCGCCGAAGAGAAAAGTTTTGCCTCAAAATTAATAGGAGGAATTATAAAAATTGATAACCTTCTTCCTTACTACGGTAGATTTTTAGCGGGAGTTTTGAAGAGCAAATTGAAGACAACCATGGTTATAGTTTTCGCGCTATTGCTGTTTTTCGCAGCACTTAGTTTACCCGCAACAGGCCTATTAAAATCTGAGTTTTTGCCATCAGCGGATAGCGAAAATATGTACATAAATATTCAGGGTCCACCGGGTCTTACGACTGAAAACACCAAGAAAGTTGCTGACAAAGTTCAAGCGATTTTAAATAAAGAACCTAATGTTAAAAATTTCTCCTTAATTATTGGTAGCGGAGGTGTAAATACTGGAGGATCTATTACGGCTGGCTCTAGCAGCCAGACTCAAGGTAATCACGCTCAGTTTGCTATTAATCTTTATCCTCTCGGGGAAAGAAAGGAAAAATCATATGATTTAGCTAAGCGTGTACGTCAGGAGGTGAGCCAAATAAAAGAAGCCAAGGTGGAAGTAGTGGAAGTTGCCGGAGGTCCACCAAGCGGTGCCGATATCGAAGGTAGAATTTCAGGTGACGACATGCTTGTTTTGGAACAACAGGCCAATAAATACAAGAATATTTTGAGTCAAATTCCGGGAGTTGTTAATGCTAAAACTTCCATCAATTTAAGCCCTGGTGAATTCACCATTAACCTTAATTATGATGCGATGACTCAGCATGGAATGACTGCTGCACAGGTTGGAGTTGTGCTGAGAACTGCCTTAAGTGGTAGCGAAATTACAACTGTGATGGAAAACAATAAAGAAGTAAAAGTGCGCGCTGACTTCAGTGAGGACACTTTGGACTCTATTGATAAAATTAAAAATTTGAAGCTTTTGAATGCTAGAGGTCAGGTTTTCCAGCTTAGTGATATAGCAGATATAAGCTTGGGATCTTCTCT
>CALRGJ010000017.1 GCA_943357285.1 Candidatus Peribacteria bacterium
AAGATTATTATTTAATAAAATTTTTTATTTTAAAAAAATATGTTGACGATGATTTTAATTGTTTTAGGCCTCGTAGCTTTTGAAGTAATTTCCAGCATTGATAATGCTGTGATAAATGCTGAAGTACTTTCTACCATGAGTGCAAAAGCTCGAAGATGGTTTTTGATTTGGGGGCTTTTAATAGCCGTTTTTCTTATTAGAGGAATTTTACCGTGGTTAATTATTTGGGCTGTAAATCCTTCGCTTGGTCCTATCGAAGCACTCACTGCAACATTTAGTAATGATCCACATGTTAAAGAATCTATCGAAATGGCAGCACCAATTTTGTTAGCTGGTGGTGGAATATTTTTGGTATTTTTATTTTTGCATTGGTTGTTTTTGGAAGAAAAACATTTCGGATTGCCACGTTTTGAAAAGTTTTTCGTAAGGAATGGAGTCTGGTTTTTCGCTACAGTATCAGTTGTTTTGACTGCAGTGGTTTGGTTTGCTTTAAAACAAAATACAATGATGGCGTTTGGTGCGATAGTTGGATCATCTGCATTTTTTATTACACATGGTTTTAAACAAAATGCGGAAGAGGCTGAAAAGAATTTATCAAAACAACATTTGTCTGACATGAGTAAAATTCTTTATTTGGAAGTTATTGATGCAACATTTTCCATTGATGGAGTGTTGGGAGCGTTTGCGTTTACGCTGTCTGTTCCTTTGATTTTATTTGGTAATGGTATTGGTGCTTTTGTTGTAAGAGAGTTAACAATTGGAAATATAGAAAGAGTAAAAAAATATATTTATCTAAAAAATGGAGCAATGTATTCAGTGTTGTTCCTTGGTGCAATTATGTTGACTGATGCTTTTGGAATTCATGTGCCACAATGGGTTTCTCCTTTAGCGACATTTTCTGCAATTGGATATTTCTTTTGGAAATCTAAAAAGGCTTTAAAGACTGCCGTTTAGAAGTTCCGATAGTTTTACAAAGCTGTATCCTTTCTTTTTTAATTCTGAAATTATTGATGGTAGTGCTTCTGCGGTGCCGGGAGCGTTTGGAGCGCCGTTTAAGTGCATTACTATAATTGAACCGTTTGTTGTTTTATTTATTACAGTGTTTGCAATTTTATTGTGATCTTTTTGAAAAGCATCGCCGGAAATTACGTCCCATTGCACCGGAATAAGTTTTGAATCAGCTACGATTTGTAAATCTTCTTTTTCATAACATCCTCCTGGAAAACGAAAATATTTGGGTGTGATGTTTGTGATTTCTTGGAGAATCTTTTGAGTTTCAATTAATTCGATGTTTTTGTTTTTTACTTGTTCCAAGGTGTAGCAATTTTTAGTGAAACTTCCGTGAGTAAAAGAGTGATTTGCAATTTCAAAAAGTGGATTTTCGCTTATCGATTTTGTTTCTTCAATATATGTTTGTGCCCAAAGTCCTGTAATGAAAATTGTTGCCGGAGTTGAAGTGTTGTTTAAAATTTCTATTATTCTTTCATCATAAAGACTTTTTACTTCTTTGGTTTGAAGTTTTTTCAACATTGATGTTGTCATATCTGCATCGAAAGTAAGCGCGATTATTTTTTTATCACGAGGTCCATGTTCAACTATAACCGGGGCAATTGTTGTTGAAATTATTTCTTTTTTATCATTTTTTTCACAGCCGTAAGAAAATATTGAAGAGACAGCTGTAATTAAAATCAATAATTCTATAATTCTATTTTTGTTTTGAGCTTTCATTGATATGTGAAAATATGATTAAGCTCAAAATCGCTGCGAAGAAGCACCAAATAGATGTAAATGTAATAAAGTAAAAGTATAATGCGATTGCAAGAGATACAGTGAGAAGAATGCCAAAGATTGTTATTCTTTTGTGTGAAGAGAGTATTGCAGAGGCGCAGGTGGCAATGAAATATATTAAGGTGAAGAATAATACCAGTGGTGCGTCTAATATATATTGAATGCTGTTGCTTGTGACTTGTGAAGATATTGGTTGAGTGAGCATTATTCCCAAGAAATAAATTGATACGATTGTTCCTAATGCAAATAATCCTAGAAGAATTTTTTTGCGTACTATATTTTTTTCTGCAAGAAAAAATGCCAGAGGTGAATAAAATGGCCAAAAAACTAAGGCGAATGATAGAAATCCATAAACTGCAACTTGGTGGCATTGAGAAGTAGCTAAACTACTCCAAACAAATCCTTCGAAAATTTGTTGAATTCCAAAAAATAATGGAATACTTGCTAGCGGAATAGATCTCTTATCTTTGTTTTTTATGAGTGCTGCCGTGCCAACACAACTTAGGGCAATACCTGAAGAAAAACTTGCTGCTGCGGAGAAACACATGATTTATTTTTAGTAGTATGTGATTGGTATTGTGAAAATATTTCAGAAATATTGCAAGGGCTTTACGAGAAATGGGCTTTATTGCATGTGAAAATAGAGTATAAAAATTATGTTTATATAAAATATTTTTTGACTTTCATCATTGAAAAAAACAAGTAAGAAGAATGGGTTTAAAAAGTTTTGGCGTTTAGGGCTAGAGGATTTTAACACTCAGAATTTTGATATTGGTGTTGATGATGAATTAATTGTTCGTGAAGGAAATTATCAATACAACGTTTACGACATTATAAAAAAGTATGGAACTCCGACTGAAATAGTTTTTCCTACTGTAATGGAAAACCGTGTAAGAGACTTAATTGATACTTTTAACGCTTATATAAAGATTTCTGGTTATAAGGGCCGTTTTTATTATCACTACGCGATGAAGGCCAATCAGACTAAGGAATTTGTATTGCCTGCTGTTGCTGAGGGTGCGAATTTGGATGTAGCGAGTGCAAATGAATTGTTTTTGGTGAAGAGAATGATTGAGCAAGATAAATTTAATGCAAAGATTCGAGTAATTTGTAACGGTCCTAAAACTGAGAAATATATTAGTTTGATTGAAGAGTTAAGAGGTAAAGGGTTGATTGTGGTTCCTATTATTGAGGATTATTTAGAATTAGAGAGATTGAAAAAGTTTAAAGGGGAGGTTGGAATAAGAGTAGATTTGGAAATTAAAGTAAAAGCTCACTGGGATAAGAGGTACAATCGTTTTGGTTTTTCCGAGTCCGAGTTGTTAAAGATTGGTAAAATCAGAAATCTTTCTACTTTGCATTATCATATTTCAAAGCAGATTGAGACTATTGATGGTTTTGTAAAACCTTTGGAAAGAGCTTTGGCTTTGTTTCAACAAATGAAAGAAAAGAATCCTAATCTTGATACTTTAGATATTGGTGGTGGTGCAGGAGTTCCTTTTGAAAAGAAGAAACATTTCTATACAGGTAAGAGCTTGATTCGTCAGATTGTTAATACTGCAAAAACTGAATGTGATAAATTGGGGCTTAAGCATCCTAATCTTATTGTGGAATGGGGTAGCTATGTAGCTGCGCCAGCTCAGATTACTATATATAAGATATTGGCTCAGAAAGATGTGAGCGAAAAAAATAAGAAGAAGTGGTATGTGATTGATGGAAGTTTTATGAATGATCTTTTGGATACTTGGGCAATTCATCAAAAATGGCATGTTACTCCGGTAAATTACTTGAGAGCCAAGAAACTTCAGCAGGTTTGGTTGGCTGGTTCTTCTTGTGATAGTGATGATAGATATACTTCCGGTGGAGGATATATTTCTTTGCCATGCTTTGAAGATTGCGACGATCTCTATATAGCAGTTTATGATACTGGTGCTTATCAAGACGCTTTGGCTTCACATCACTGTTTGCTTTCTTCTCCTGCAAAGTTGATTGCGCAGAATGGCGAAATCAAGATCGCACGTAAACGTGAGAATCCTGAAGACGTCGGCAAAATTTTCGGCTGGTAGTCCTTTAGATTACTATGAAGTTTGATATCTTTTGGATATCGCTTGTTGTTATTACTTTTAATACTTTTGTGTCGGCTTTGAAGCTGGCATCAATTACATTTAAGACTTCTTCTGGAACAATGACACAGCCCATGCTGGCATAAATTTTTCCACTTTTGATTATTTTATCAGCGTATTTATAGCCATGAATACCATATGGAGTACCATTGCCGTTTTCATATAGACGGAAGAATCTACCTGTTTTTCCAAAAGTTACGCGGTCTTTTTTCACGTCCATGCTTTTTACTTCCCATTCTTGCTCTGGAGTAGCTGCAAAATAGTAACGACCAATATAGCGGACATTTCTAGGTTGTCCTGAAAGAATAGGGAATTCAGCGTAAATTTTTGTTGTATCGTTTGCGAGATAAGCTTTACCAGTAGGAATGAAAACTGTTAAGTAATCACCCTCTGATGGCGCATAATCAGCAATTTCACTTCTTTGCCATGGAGAATAGTTTTCCATGTTTATGGTTGGAAGAGAAGGTTCTTTAGAAGCATTAAGCTCCTGAGAATGAGTTACAGGTGCTGCATATATGAATACTGTCATTACGCTTGCTACAAGCCAACATTTGCTACGCATAAGCTAGGGTTTAAAAATACAAAGATGTTCAGGTTACAACATAAACTCATTTTTGTCAATAGTCGCTGGGACAATGTCCTTACTTTGGAATGGTTACCCCCGGAAATGGTCTTTTTTTAAAGCAGATTCAGATATTTACATTTGCCAAAATAGATTTTTCGTATACAATCGTCGGGACATAATCAAATTTAAAAATGGATATCAGAAATATTGCAATTATTGCGCACGTAGATCACGGAAAAACTACTTTGGTTGATGCCTTGTTGAAGGCGGGTGGAATTTTTGAATCATATCAACATACGGAAGAACGTATGATGGATAGTAATGATCAAGAAAAAGAGAGAGGTATTACTATTTATGCTAAGAATGCCGCTATCTTCTATAAGGATACTAAAATTAATATCGTTGATACTCCTGGACATGCCGATTTCGGATCTGAGGTTGAACGTATTCTCCGAACTGTAGATGCTACTTTGCTTTTGATCGATGCTTATGAAGGTCCTATGCCTCAGACAAAATTCGTTTTACGAAAGTCTTTGGAGCTTGGACTAAAGGTGTTGGTGGTTATTAACAAGATTGATAAGCCAATGGCTCGTCCTGATGAAGTTCTAGATCTTACTTTTGATTTATTCTCAAAATTGGGAGCGACTCCGGAACAGCTCGATTTCCCATATATTTATACAATTGCGAGAGATGGTGTAGCTATTAGAAATTTAACTGATGAGAAAAAAGATATTACTCCTCTATTGGATTGGGTTTTGGAAAATGTGAAGAAAGCTGATGCTGAAATAGATAAACCTTTTAGAATGCAGCCTGTGACTTTGGCTTACGATAATTTTATCGGAAGATTGGCTATTGGTAGAGTAAATGAAGGTAAAATTTCTGCAAACAAAACTGTGACCGTAATTGATGCTAAAGGTGAAAGAAGACAAGAAAGACTTACTAAAGTTTTTAGTTTTAGAGGTGTGCAGAGAGTTGAAGCTGAGGAGGTATGTGCCGGTGATATCGTAGCGTTGGCCGGTATGCCTAATATTTATGTTGGTGAAACAATTACTACTGATGATAAGGCTGAGCCTTTAGCGGCGATTAAAGTTGATCCGCCTGCTTTGGCTATTGAATTTATGGTTAATGATTCTCCGTTTGCCGGAAGAGAAGGTAAGTTTGTTACTAGCAGACATATTCGTGATCGTTTGAATAGAGAGCTTGAAACAAACGTTGGTTTGAAAATCGAAGATATTCCAGGTAGTGATGCAATCAAAGTATCAGGAAGAGGTGAAATGCACATTGCCGTTTTGATTGAAGCGATGCGTCGTGAAGGATTTGAATTACAGATCTCTCAGCCGGAAGTTTTGATGAGAACTGTGGATGGAGTGAAGGAAGAACCGTTGGAAATGGCTGTGATTAACGTACCGGACGATATGGCAGGTAAGATCATTGAAATTCTTGCTACTCGTAAAGGAGAATTGAAAAATATGAAATCTGAGAATGGTACTACTTTTATGGAGTTTGAAATTCCAACTCGTGGACTTCTTGGTTTTAGATCAATGTTTATGATTATGACTCGTGGTGAAGGAATTTTGTATCATGCTTTTGAGCGTTTTGCTCCTTATAAAGGTACTATTTCAAAGCGTAGCGTTGGTTCTATGATTTCAGGTGAAACTGGAGCAACTATGGCTTACTCCCTTTGGAAATTGCAGGAACGTGGAGGTTTGTTTGTAAAACCTGCTACTGAAATTTATACTGGAATGATTATTGGTGAACATAATCAAGGTTCTGATTTGGTTGTAAATGCTTTGAAGAATAAGAAACTTACAAATATGCGTTCTTCCGGAGCTGATGAAGCTTTGACTTTGATTCCGATTATGGAGATGACTTTGGAAAAAGCCATTGAGTACATTAAGGAAGATGAGTATGTGGAAATTACCCCAATGAGTATTCGTTTAAGAAAGAGATTCTTGGATGAGAATGCAAGAAAGAGACAGAGCAGAGACTAATATAAATCTAAAATTTAATGATCATCCACCGATAATATCCGTGGGTGATTATTTAATTATAATTATATCAAGAGGCTGTCTTCTGAAAGTGATATTTCTGAAGCCTGATAAAGCTGCTTGTTCGTAGCTTTGGTCTAGTTCGAATTCTGTATGAATGTCGAAGATGTTGATTTGTCCGATCTCTGCGCCTTTGGTGCGACGATCGCTATTGATTAAAGAGAACATTTCTTTGATTCCAAAGCCGTCTTTGCGGCCTACTTCTATTCTGAATTTGCTGAATTTCATGTTCGGATTCTTTTCTCTCAAAGGACGATCATTTGTACGTCCGGTAGCATTGATATCTGCAGCTTTTTCATATGAATCCAAGAAGCTATTAAAGTTCATAGAAACAAAATGTTTGATTAGTTTTTCACGATCGAAATCTGCTAATTTTTCACTAATTGCTGGTAGGAATTTACCAATTTTTTCTTCGTTTACTTCTGTATTAATGAATCCTTCTACGAAATGTAGAATTTGATTCTGGCAAATATCTTGAACTGAGGGAACGTTTGCCTTTGTGAATTTTTTTCCAACTTTGTGCTCTAAGGCAGAGATTTTTCTTAGCTCTCTAGCATGAACGATAGAGAGAGATTCACCGCTTTTGCCTGCCCTTCCTGTACGTCCACTGCGGTGTACGTAGGTTTCAATGCTGTCAGGTAGCTGATAGTTAATAATATGCGTCAAATCGTCTACATCGATACCACGAGCGGCAACGTCTGTAGCGATAAGTAATTGAATTTGTCTTTTTCTAAATCTCTCCATGATATTAGTACGCTGTTGCTGAGAAATATCTCCGTGAATTGCTTCAGCAGAGTATTGATCCTGAATAAGTTGATCTGCGACTTCTTGTGTTTCAATTCTTGTACGACAGAAAATGATGCCGTAGATGTTTGGATTCATATCTGCAATACGACGTAAAGCTTCGTAACGATCTTTCGCATGAACTACGTAAAATTTATGTTCAACTTTTTCTGCGCCTTTAGTATCTTTATCAATACGAATTTCATCCGCATCTTTCATATATTTATGCGCAATCATGCTGATACTTCTTGGCATAGTAGCCGAGAAAAGCATGGTTTGTTTTTCTTCTGGAGTTCCAGATAAAATTGCATCGAGATCTTCTTTAAATCCCATATCAAGAATTTCATCTGCCTCATCGATGATGAGCCAATTTATTTTCCCTATTAGAAGTTTTTTTCTTTTAATTAAATCAAGAACACGACCTGGAGTACCTACTACTATTTGCGCGCCTTGTCTGAGGGCGAGAATTTGAGTGTAAGCACTTTCGCCTCCGTAGATGGAAGCAACGGCTAGTCCTTTGGAGTGTTTGATGAAATTTCTGATATCTTTAGTGATTTGGATGCAGAGTTCACGTGTAGGACAAAGAATCAAAGCTTGAGTTTCGCGAGATTCAGCGTTGATTTGTTGAAGAACCGGAAGGCTGTAGGCAGCTGTTTTTCCCGTTCCTGTTTGCGCTAGGGCAATTAAATCTTTTTTTGAACTTAAAAGGCGAGGAATAGCTTTTTCCTGGATAGGTGTAGGCGTAGTAAATCCTAGCTCTTCAAGAGCTTTTAAAATTTCTGGATTTAATCCTAATTCTTGAAATGTGGACATGAGTTTTTTTAAATTTGGTCGAATTGCAATCTACGTAGAATTTTCACCTTTGTCAAGGTGTTGTATCTTATGTTGATTGTGGGGAAAAAATAAACTTTCTATTTTGGCTTAGTTTAGAGTCCAAATAGAATAATTTAAATAACTTGCGAAGCTTACCCAGAGGAGATAGGGGATTAAAAGATAAGCTGCCAAGCGATTAATTTTGTAGAATTTAATAATTGTCCAGATTATTGAAATCCAAAGGGCAACGATGATGCCATAGGCTACTCCGGTATTGTGAAGTCCAAAGAAGACAGGAGTCCAAATCATATTTAAAACGAGCTGAAGTAGGAATACGGCTAAAGCTTTTTTGACTTCTTTTTTTTCAAATCCTTTTTGCCAGATTAAAAATGCAGAAATTCCCATTAGAGCGTAAAGAGTTGTCCAGACAGGTCCGAAAATCCAATTTGGTGGGTTTAATGCCGGTTTTGTGAGTGTTGAGTACCAAGAAGTGATGGATGGCATGGTGAAAATTGTTCCGAAAATGCCGGCGGCTTCACAACCGATTATGAAGAGAATAGCTTTGATTGGATTTGGAAGTTTCATGAGGGTGAGTTAAGGAATGTTTTAAATATATCATAATTTTATCCAATCAATTTCTTTTTTTCCTATGGATTTCAGATATTTATTTGTTTTGCTGAAATGCTTTGAGCCAAAAAAACCGCTATGTGCTGAGAATGGAGAGGGGTGGGCTGAGGTTAAGATGTGATGTTTTTTGCTATCAATTATGGTTCCTTTATTTTGAGCATATTTTCCCCATAGAAGAAAAACTATGTTTTCTTTTTTGTCTGAAATGGTTTTTATTACTGCATCGGTAAAATCTTCCCATCCTTGATGTTGGTGGGATCCCGGAGTGTTGGCGCGGACAGTGAGGGTAGCATTTAAAAGTAGTGCGCCTTGTCTTGCCCAATTATCGAGATTGCCTTTTGTTGGTCTTTCTACTCCTAAGTCTGAAGAAATTTCTTTGTAGATATTTTGAAGAGATGGCGGAAGTGTAATTCCATCATTTACGGAAAAGCAAAGTCCATTAGCTTGTTTTGGTCCGTGATATGGATCTTGTCCTATTATTACGACTTTTACATCTTCAAATTGGCATAATTCAAAGGCGCGGAAAATGTTTTTTCCTTCAGGATAAATTATTTTGCTGAGGTATTCTTTCTTTACGAATTGGGTGAGTTTTTCAAAATATTCTTTTTTGAATTCTTCTCCAATTATTTTTTCCCAGGAAGGGTGAATTTTTACTTGGGCCATATGCTATGAATACTATGCTTTTCTCTTTGGTTGTCGAGAGTATATCAGGGGTGTATATTTGTCGCGAATTTCTAATGTTTTTAAAATGACGCACTATATTTGTATGGGAGGTTGCGGTGGAGTTTCTGAGGAATCTGGTATTTGTGAAGCGGATGGTTGCGCTAATCAATACGAGCTTTTGGAAGAATGTGCTTGTGTGGATGGTAAACATGGTAAAAAAGAGGCGGTTGAAGATGTTTTGGTTGTGAAGGATAGCAATGGTACTAAATTAAATGATGGTGATGATGTAGTGCTTATTAAAGATCTGACTTTGAGGGGTACTTCCACTACTTTTAAAAGAGGTACAAAAGTTACAGGAATTCGTTTAACAGGAAATGCTGAAGAAGTTGATTGTAAGCTTGGTGGTTCAGCTATTGTTCTTAGAACTGAGTTTCTGAAAAAAGTTTAGAGTTTAATTTGAAGCGAAAAAGTGAGGGTGTCTCCATTGATGATTTTCTCTTTTTTTCGAACTTCTTTTTTGAGTGGTAAAAGATATCCGCCTCGTTTTTGATCTGGAAAAATTGAAGTGTCCCAGTTTGTTTTACCTATGGTTATGTTTACACGAAGGGATCCCCAGCCTCTTTTTAATGCGCTAAAGCGGGTTTTTATTTCGTCGGATTGCTTCGTGGGGATTGTGATAAAGTGCCAAGCTGCTACTCCGGGATATAGCCATACTTTGGCTGTTATTTTGTATTCTAAAGCTTGCATTTGGGATAGGTGATTTTCTTGATTATAGAATAGCCGTTTTTGGTCAAATAGTGTATAATTAAGGATAATTTTAAAAAATATTTATGTCTTTACCAGAAGATTCAGAAATTGAAGTTGTGGCTAGTGTAGAGGCGAAACATCAAGCTCAATATGCTGAAACTCCCGTGATTGCAGCTGAGACAAAATATGCAACTTTATTGGAAAGTGGAAATTTTTCTAGGGCAGTTGTTTTGGCTGGAGTTGCTTCATTTATTGAGCGTGGACCTGTTGATCCTACTGATTTAAACACAATTAATATTGCTGTTGAGATTGCTTCGAATCCTGAGATAAGTTTGGCGGATAGTAAAAGGCAATCTCAGCGTATTTTGGAGGTGGCTTCCGGTTACTATGAGCAGGGAGAAGAGCCTCCTGCAGAAATCGACGCTTTTTGTGGATATCTTATTGCCACTGAGTGTGTTAACAGAATGAATTTTGTGGAAGCTGAATTGGCTCGTGGCGATCTTGATTCTCAAGAAATTCAGACTCATATGCCCCTGCTTGTGAGTTTGGCAATAACTCTGGCAAAGGCTTATGGAGGAGAGGCTATATTGGAGAAAGCTATCGAACTTAAAAAGAAAGTTTCTCCAGGGCTACAGGAAAAATTAGATCTTCAAATATTGAAAAGCCAGCCAGGTTATAGATAAATTGAAGTAGAGGTTTAGTAAGATTTGTGGAGATTTCTGCCATTTATAAAGTCCACGAAATTTTCCATACTATTTCCTACATATATACGTGAAACTTTGTATGGATCTTCTTCGTAACTATGATTTGGGTCATAGATTGTGCTTAAAGCTGATAAGTATCCTGTTTCCTTTACCGCTTGAATGACGCTTTTTGATTTTGCTCCTCCAGGATAGGCAAAAAACTTTATTGAAATGCCGAGTTTCTCTTCTAAAGTTTTTCTGCTTCCACGAAGTTCTTCTTCATATAATTGTGTTTTTGGGATGATTGTAAGGTTTGGATGTGTGGAGGAATGGGAACCTATTTCCATGCCTTCATCTACTAATTCTTTGAGCATGTCCCACGTCATGACTCCACCTCTTTTGTTTACGTATGCTGTAGGAACGAAAAATATCGCTTTGTAGTTGTACTTTTTTAGTATTGGTAGTGCATTTTCATAATGATCTTTGTTGTTGTCATCGAAAGTTAAGATGACAGGTTTTTCAGGCAAGGTTGTTTTTGTAGTGAGGGCTTCGTAAAATTGTGAATAGGGAATAACATGATAATTATTGTCTTTTAGCCAAGCCATCTGATTTTCGAATACAGCTGTTCTGATTACGTATGGTCCTGCAGGCATAGTATCGCTGATGTGGTGATACATTAATATTGGTGCGTAGAATCTGTCTGCTGTGGCTGGAATTGGCTCTGGGGCTGTTTGAATTGATATTTGAGTGATTGCTGCTTTGGTGAAAGACCCTGGAGCTACATATAGTGTAGTGCCAAGCAAAGTTGCAATAATTGTAAAAAAAATAATTACAGTTAAATGACTGGTTGGGTGAAATTTATTTTGCATAGGTAGGCGATTTGTAGTTTACCAGACTGCTTATGTGGACGGAAGACTTTGTCTTAATTCGGAGATAAGCCAAAAGTCTGCTATGGTTACTTGTACATGATTAGTGAAAATAAAACGGTTCGTAAATTAGGTATTGTTACTAGTCCATTACAGTTAGATGAACAAGACACATTCTTTTTATTTGTGAATGAGGCTATTTCCAGATCAGGTTTGGAAGTTTTTGTTTTTGATGCTGTGGATTTAACTGATGATGGAGAGGTAATGGTGACAGAAATAAATAGGCCAATTTCTTTCGAAACAAGGGCAAGTCTTGGTAGGGAGAGAGTGGTTATGAGGCTGAGCGATTTTGATATGATTTTTTTGAAAAAAGATCCGCCAATTGATGAATTTTATAAGAATCTTTTGAAGAGATTAGTTGAAGAAAAAATAGCTGCAGTTAATAAGCCTGTTGGTCTTTTGAAAATGGGATCCAAGGCTTATCTGAAACATTTTCCATTGCTTACCCCTAGAACTTTTTACATTCATAAAGCTAAGGATGCAGTTAAGTATTTGAAGATAATTGGTAATTGTGTGATTAAAAAAAGTGATAGCTCCGGAGGAAAAGGAGTCAGTCATATTCGTTATAAATTTGGGGCGTTTTATGGTTATAGATCCAAGAAAGAGGTGGTTTTGGCTGAAGCGGAGGTTATCAAAATTGTTGAAAATTATTTGGAAAATTCTATAGATAATACGGTGTTGGTGGTGGAATATTTTTTGAGTGCTCCTGAAAGGGGTGACAAGAGGGTAGTTATTTTGGATGGAAATATTTTAGGGTCATATATTCGTTTACCTAATCTTAAAACAGGGCTTTGTGTTTGTGGAAACAATGGTGCAAAGCTTTGTGATCCAACCAAAAGAGATAAAGAAATTGTTAAAATGCTGAGGCCTCATTTGAAAAAGCATGGAATTGAATTGGCGGCTTTGGATTTATTAATTAGCAAGGACGGAATGGAACATCTTTCCGAAATAAACGTTTTTAATCCAGGTTTTTGTAATCTTGACGTGGTCCATCCTGAATTGAATGTGGCCAAGAAGATTATAGATATGCTTTGTAGGATGATGAGGGAGTCCACATGAACGCTACTTGCGCGAAAAGTAAAACGTGCTATAGTGTTGGCTATTTTTAATAAACCTTTTATGGCTTTATCTGAAGGAGTTCAAGGGAAATTAGATCAAGAAGGAATAACAGAAGATTCTGCTAGATTGTTTTTTGAAGAATTGAAGGTAAAAGGTGCTGTTAGGCAAGATGTGAATTTTGATGATCCCGGAGTACAAGAAGCAACTATTCTTTACTTGTTAAATAGTAGTCTAACAGAGGGTGGTAGGTTAGACCAATTAGATGAAGTGGGATTAAATAGTTTAGCTATCGTAAGGCAAATAAGTGAAATAACTGGTGCTGGGGAGATTTTCGCGGCTCTTTTTAGAAGAGAGTAACGCATATTTTTTATCAGAGGATTTTAGGGGTGCCGATGTTGAAAAACGTCTTAGCTAAGGCGTTGAGTATTAAACTGGCTCCCGAGGACAGATTCGAACTGTCGACCAACTCGTTAACAGCGAGCTGCGCTACCGCTGCGCTACTCGGGAGTGTTAGATTTGGGCCTTCTGGGCCCTTCGAACAGGGACAATATACGTAAGGAGTATTGATATTTCAATGTTATTTTGTTATTTATGTAGCAATTTTTAGAAACTGACCCATTAAGATGGATTTAAGTGAGTATAAAATAGATTGGGAGAGTCAACCGGATGAGGAGGCTTTGGCTCTTTTGGAGCGACGGTTTGTTGTGCATGAAGAAGTGGCAAATGGGTATCTCAACCCAGAGAAGGGAATTTATGATAAAGTGCGTACTTTGGTTGGCAAATTGGGAATTCCCGGACTGCTAATTTATAATGGGGGAAAGGCCATTACGGTTGGTGCTGGAGCCTATATGGTGTGTCCTGGCGAAATGGAAGTGAAGGCTTTAGCTGCAGGGGCAGCAGGAATAGGTTTGCTTTCCGCCTCGCCGACTTTTTGGGCGGCGGGCGCTTTGATTACAGCAAAAATAGGGAAGAAGGCTTATGGGGCTATAACTTCTCCAAAACTTTAATTTCTCTCACCACGATTTGGTCTGGTCTATCGTAGATGTAGCTGGTAACCACTCTGTAGCCGGTTTCTTCTACTAATTCATTGAATCTAGGTAGAAACTCGTACTCCGGGTGATATTTGTCGTTATTTTTTCTAAATCCGGCCACGCACATTACTACTTTGCAGTTCTTTGGTGTGATGCGGTGTATTGCTGTGAGCCAGTTCAAATGAAGATTAGCTAATTCACGGAAAACTTTTTGGCGAATTTCTAGAGCTGGAAGACGGCTGACCGGTTCTCCGAGATATCCTTCAGTTACGATGGCTTCTACTTTTTCCGGAAGGTCTTCTTTTGTAAGGAAGCGGGCGTCTTTAGTGAATACTCTATAAACATTTTTTGTTTGGAATTCTTGTTCTGCCCATCTCATATTTCCTTCAGAATAATCGATCATTCTCTGGTCGATGTCGGAACCTACAACGTCCTTGCCCATAAGTGCACCTTCTAGCAAAGTCGTACCTGTTCCACAGAATGGATCAAAAATTGCTTTAGTATTAGCGCCGGCAAGATTTATCATGATCTGCGCTACTTTAGGTGGAAGCATTCCTACTCTGGCATCGCGCCATGGTTTGTCGTAATCACGTTTGCTGTAGTTGTCTATATTTTGAATCGCGACAGTTTCACCAATGAAAATATCTTCGTTTCCTTTGATAATATTGATATCTATACCTTTTTCTAATACATGAGCTGCATAAATAGTAGAAGGCTTAGTGTTTTCAAAGTTTTTATTCACAAAACGACTATTTAATCCTAAAGATTTTAGAATTAATTTAGAAAAATTTAAGATTTGTTTGATATTAATCTCTTTAGGATTATTGAAACTTAGGGTGGAAACGGCGAAATTTATTTTGCCTTTATGGTCAGTGAAGATTTCCTCCAGATGAGGTTTGATGTGTTGCTCCAGCTTGTCAGCACGTGAATCTTCGAGAGGAATTTTGTTCCAAAGTTTAACAATTTTTACTGTCCCTCCGAGCTTGTCCTGTAATCCTTGATAATTAGGAATTTTCAGATCAAAAATAGCGGTATCAAGATTGCGTTCAACTAACTTATCTTTACCCAAAATAGTAATCAATTCAGCGAAACAAAGATCTTTTTTTCTTCCTAATTCAAAAGCGTATAAACTCATATTTTTAACTTATTACTTAACAGATTACGCATATGATAGCCGAAATTCGCAAAATAACAACAGAACAATGGTTTTTAATCGTTGCACTGAGCATGAGTTTGATTCTGACTTTTCTTTTTGGATACGTGGTTTTTCGTTATTCCAGACTGGAAATTTGTAAAAATCCTATGGAAATTGGGAACTTCAGCGAGAGAATTAAGGTGGAGACATCTGGAAAAGCCGGGAGGGAATTTTAATGATTATTTAACTTATTCCCTATGCACGCAAGGGATTTGTCGGAAATCTAATTGAGTTTGTTGTCTGTCGGCGGTATTTTTCGAACGCGTAAAAAACTAACCCGAAATTCTATGGCCATGTCATTAAACAGAGTACAGCTGATCGGAAATTTGACTCGTGATCCTGAAATGAAGCAGATCCCAGGCGGACAAGTGGTTACTACTCTCGGTATCGCTACTAATTTTACTTGGAAAGACCAGGCTGGTGCTCAACAAAGCAAGACTGAGTTTCATAATGTAGTGGCTTGGAGAAAATTGGCAGAAATTTGTGGTCAATATTTGAAGAAAGGAAGCAAAGTGTTTATTGAAGGACGTTTGCAGACTAGAGATTGGGAAGGTGAGGACGGCGTGAAGAGATATAGGACAGAAATTGTGGCTGATAATATGATTATGTTAGATAGCAAAGGCGCTGCAATGGGCGGTGGTTATCAGAGAGAAGCTGGTGGCTTAAGCAAAGAAGAATCTTCACAGGAAGAAGCTCCAATGCCAGCAACAGGTGGAGATGAAGTAAAGATCGACGACTTGCCGTTCTAAAGAGAGCGTAGCTCTCAAAAATTCATGAAGACATGGTTTGAGTGTTCGAAATAAATTTATTGAAGCTCCTCGAGTGTAAACTTGGGGGGCTTTTTTGTTGGTGATCGTATTTCATGATGCATCTTTCCTTAGCTAGACAGCCCTGAAGGGGACAGGTTTGAGCGTCCGTGATCAACAAATGTTTTTAGATTTTGCCATTCCTATATTTTCCCACAATTTTGTCTACTTCGAATTTTTGATCGTCGAATCGCTTGGTTAGGTCTGTCTCCTAAATTTCTCCACCATACGATCAACTTCATATTTCGGATCGTCGTAGTCCGGCCTTGCGCGCAGTTTCCAATTTTCCGGCGACTGATTTTCGTTTTCAATTAATCCGAGATGGGCGAGTCTTTCGTGTGCTTCGCAAAGTGGAATAATGTGATCTGGATCATGGCTGTGATACTGGGCGAATCTGTTCGTGTGGTGAAGAATTTCGTAAGATTTTGTGCAGCCGGGGAAGGCGCAGGTAGAATTAGTTTTGGCGATCGCATATTTTTCTATTTTTGCTGGGATGTGGCGAGTGGCATTTTCAACTGTTGCTGGTTTTTTTTCTTCCAATTTTTCTTGGCGCAATTTTAGAAGTTTGCGAATTGTCTCGTTCCAATCTGATTGTCCTTTGACTTTTTGGAGGTGGTCGGCGAGTTGAGGATCGAGTTGGAGGACGAGGGTGACTTTTGAGGATTCTGAAGGCTGAATTTCCAGAGCTAATTGTTGATTTTTCTCCGTGTCTGCTTGGATTTCTGCTGTGCCAACTAATGCTAATCTGCTTTGCGTGTTTTGCAAATTTACAGATTGCTCCTCCTTCCTAGGAAGCCCTGTAATCTGAAAATTATTTTCACGAACGTGTCTAACAAAAATTTCCAGAGTGTTTTTGTTCATAGTCATGGCTTTTTCAGCAAATAAATTCTCTGTTTCTTTGGTAATTATGCCGAGAACTGGTTTTACGGCATTCAGGCCTTTTGTTTCAATAACCTTCATTAGTGATGGAAAAATTTCGGCTTTATGGAGGACACGGAGAGCTTCGTTTACTTGATCATGATTCATTCCGGCAAGTTTTGCGGCGTAGTCGTAGATGTCGCGGAATCCTTTTTTTCGCCAAATTTGTTGTTTTTCTATTTGTGGGAGGAGTAGCGCGCACTTTCGCATCCACTCTTTGGCGTTACGTCCGTAGGTGGTGAATTGGTTGTGGATGGTGAGCCAGGATTTGTCGGAGGATTTGGGCTTTGGCAGTTTGCAGATTTGAGGGATTGATCGATTTGTTTTTGGTGAGGAAAATTCTGACTTTGGTAGTTCGTGTGTGGATTGATTATTTTTCATAGATTTTTGTTAAAAAATTCTCTTAAATGCACCTTTTATTTTGCTCTTTTTTGTGGAAAATTTCTATTGTGAAATTGCCACTTTCGGCTGACAAAAGGGGTAGAATGTTGGTGAGTATGCGCTCACCCGTGTGAGGCAAGATGAATATTTGTGTGGTGGAGAGTTAATGAGTTATTGTGGAATTGACCAGAAATGGTCGTAATTGGCCTTGCACTCCGCTCGACACACGCCCCTGCCTGCCGGCAGGTAGGTTAACTTTTGGTAGTTTTGGGCTGAACAGAGGGCTTTTTGTGTGCATGTCGTTGACAAAACCCGTAAAGATTGTTATTGTTTATTGCTGAATATTTAAATCTATAATTTTATGGAATTGAATCAATTGCCGGAAGGTTACGACGCAGAAAAACTTGGCCCTCAAAAGCGCCAAACAGAATTTGATTCTCCAGAAGCTAAGTTAGATTCCGATGCAAAAAATTTGATTGAAATTGCTAGGATTCAGTTAGAACAGACTGGAGTTAAAGTGGATCCAATTGTTTTTGCCAGAAGAGAGGATAACGACATTGAAGCTTTAAGATCTGCAATTGCAAAAGAACAGGGAGCAGAAAATGCTGTTGTTGCCGAGGTCGGGCAAGCCGCGCAGGCGGTTGTAGCACCTACTGAATCTGTAGAAGTAGATCCACGACTTAAGACTTTTAAAGAGGACTTTGACGTAGATTCAGCCCTTAAATCTAAAATTTCCTGGGCAGAAATCCAGACTCGTTTATTGGCAAATGAAGGCCATTATCTAGCTCTTGCTCAAGCCATGGAACAAGGCGGTCAACTGTTTGGTGTTGATGCCAAAGGCAGACCATTGATTTCTGATCGCGGTGATGAGCCTATTATGAAGGGAATGAATTACAAAGATACTCGAGATAGAGTGAAATATAAACATACCTCTAACGACAAAAATGGCACTAAAATTCTCGATGCAAAAAATCAGCCAATTGCTACGGGTTATGAAATGTTTGGATACACTGGTGATTACGGCAAGAGTGAAGAAATTTCTCAGTATGAAACCCATACAGGGAAACACTTTGTACAATCTCCTGGTAAAAGAGAATTGCGTTCATCTTGGCTAGAATCTGGAGAAGAGCCGTCCTGGCCTCGTTATGTCTACTCCGATCCGTACTATGCGGATTCCAACGTCTACTATGGCAATCCGAACGGTGAGGTTGCTTATCTCGGCGTGCGTCGCCTGCTAAGGGTCGAGAAAGCTTAGTATTTAATCTTTAATTCTTTTTTAAAACTTATTTTTTTGTTATATTTCACTCAACGGTGAATAGTCACTCTACTCAGATGGAGCTGCCGTTCGCGTTATTTTTCTAAAAAAGGACTTTGAATTAAAGAAGAAGTCTGAAAAATCATAATTTAAAAAATAGACCCTTAGGTATGAGTGAAGGTTACCCTGATTTAAGACGGGTGAAATAATGCAAACCAATGCCTACTGCGCGGGTGCGCCTGCAAAAGTAGATCCTGATAACCTTCATCAGACACGGCGGCCGTCCTGGCCTCGTAATGTAAACTCCAATCCGAACAATACGAATTCCAACGTCAACAATGACAATCCGAACAATGAGAATGATAATCGCGGCGTGCGTCGCCTGATAAGGGTCTATAAACTTTGGACAGATTTTAGCCAACCCCCAAGCATACGGCCTATTTCGGCTAATTTTGCTTGGATTTGGAATATATTTGTTTCATTTGCAATGGCAAATTCCAGGAGTAAGCGGAGTTTTAGGGTCGAGATTTCGAGTTTGCTGCTGGCTCTAATTAAATACCCTGCCTTGAGTGTTTTTGGGGCATTTTTAGCCATGATTAGTTCTTCTAGGCATTCAACTATAGAATTTTCTAAGCTCGTACCTAGGCCATGTCTGCTGCGTTTTGTGATGTGGATATTTATGTCTATAATGTTTTTGTAAGCTTCATAAGTTTTATTTATGATCGGCAGTGAATCCATAGATTTGAGTTTAAAAAATATTTGGAGAAGTTGGAAGGAGTTTAGAAAAGGCAAAAAAGCGAGTGATGAACTGCATCATTTTCAGTATTATCTCGAGAAAAATTTGTACGGGCTTTGTGAGGATTTGAATAATGGTAGATATAAACACGGCAATTATCGCAAATTTATAGTCTGTGATAATAAAAGACGCGAGATTTCCGTCGCGCACATTCGTGATCGAGTAGTACATCGACTTATCTACGATTATTTGGAAAATATTTACGACAAAACTTTTATTTACGACGCTTGGTCGTGCCGCAA
>CALRGJ010000018.1 GCA_943357285.1 Candidatus Peribacteria bacterium
TAAGAAAAAGGTTTCATTGAGCGAAGACGAAGCTAAAGAAATTTTGACAGCCGTAGAAGGATTCAAAGAAAAACCATTAAGCGACAAAGAATTAATAAAGAAAAATCGTGAATTAAAGAAACGAATGGAATTAGTTAAAAAATATTCTACCTCAAATTACATCGAAGAATTCGAAAGAGTAATTTCTGACATGAATCCTAAACTAAGTAATGATAGCGCGAAAGACTTGGTTGAAAATCACTTTATGAAAGGAATTTATGACAGAATTTTCAAGGAATTAGATAGAACAACTACCCCACCAGCCATTCTGGATTTCAGAAAACTTGGTATGGTAGAAATTCCTACAGCATCAGATCTAGTTTCAGGTACAAGATTAAAAATTGATGGCAAAAACATCAAAGCTCTATCTCATACTCTTTTCGAACAAACTGATAAATCAGAAACTCAACTTTATGCCTCTGGTTTAGTAAGCACTACAGAGAAGGAATTCTCACTAAACGGAACTGGAGCAGAAAGAGACGTTGCAAGAATATTATTGGAACTCGCAAGTCCTATACAAAAAGGAGAGTACTTACTCGACT
Organism: Candidatus Peribacteria bacterium; assembly: GCA_943357285.1. Classification (GTDB taxonomy): domain Bacteria; phylum Patescibacteriota; class Gracilibacteria; order UBA1369; family LOWO2-01-FULL-3; genus JACRIB01. Next base: position 582 of record CALRGJ010000018.1, read on the forward strand.
CAAGTTTCGCAATTAAAGTACTAGGATTAGGAGCATATAGACTTATTGCTGGTGAAAAAAATTACAAATTAATGACAGAATTAGCTCAGGATAAGAGCAAAATAAATGATCCTAAATACAAAGAAGCTGTTGAGCAATTTACTAAATTCGTAGATGACCTCAGACAGGCTCAACACGAAGGTAAAGTATATGAAACAGTAAGTGCAGAAACTGGAAAGAAAATAATTATTGATATGGTTTCAGATACAAAGATAGTTGCAGGTGCTTATACTCAATGTACAAACACAAGCTTCTACGTATCAGAAAACGGAAAAGTTAAAGTAACAGGCAAAGAGAAGAGCGTTGTAGGTGCCAGTGAAGCAGTAACTTCTGTTGCTGACGCTGAAACTCAATTAGCTAGCGTAACATTCAGTCTAAGTGCTGGAGTAAGTTTAGATACAGCAAAGAAACCAGAAGAACAAAGAGAAGGAACCCCAGAAGCCGGTGGAAATGGAGAAACTGGTCAAGAGGGTGGAGGCGAACCAGCACCAGCAGTAGGTGGTAATACCGCAACAGGACAAGAAGGTGGTGGCAATGCAACTGGAAACTCAGGCTCTAATACAGGCGTAGATGCCGGAGGCGCAGGAATATAAAAAAATTAATAACAAAATAATAAAAATATATGTCTAAAACAAATATGAAAAAAATATTACTCACACTCATTCTTTCATTCACCACAATATTAGTGGCGAATAGCTCTTCAAAATCTGAAGTTGCAAATGCTAAATATGTTCCAATATTACATAACATCTGTAGCCTTGCAGTGGCACCATACAATCCCGGTACCCCTGCCATCATAGGCTCAGAAGCTACACAATATTTAAACTATTTAGGCACAGATACCTGTAATAATTTTGTGAAATTATTTGGCAATGCCTACACACCACAACCACCAAAAACAGAAGATAATCCGGTCAAAGCTGGTTCTGAAGAAAAAAATGTTCCGATAGTGAAACACAATCATATTTACTACAACAATACAGAACAAGATAATTACTATTACAAAGAATTTGCAAAAAAATTCGAAATTACACTACAAACTGATACCACAAAAAATATTGATTTAAGTAAAATTAAATGTGATACGTTTGCAGAAAAGAATTACGATGTTTCAAAACTTTCAGCATTAATTAATTGTTCAGGAACTCTAGATGATTTATGGGGTGGAACAACAATTACAAAGACTACTACAAATGACAATAAACTAATAATCACTTGGGAATTTGGTACAAAAATCCCAACAAAATTGCCGCAAATCTGGGCAAACAATGGAGCAGACTTTGATATGGGAGATTTTACAGACGAACAAAATCGTAAATTTCCATTTAGCGTCCATTTACCAACTAAAGATAATGGAACAATTTGGAGCGCAACTACTACTTCTCGTGTTTTATTAGCAGATGTGGCAATTCACAAATTAAACTATGCAGCTCACAAAAATGATGGCTGTGTAAACAATGACTACAACAATATAAACAGTGGCTGGTGTTACCTTGACCCAAAAACAAACGTACCAACTAAAGATTTTTTAACTGAACCAGTGATTACCTCAGCAGAACATACTTACTACTGGTTCCCTATTGGTTCAGTAGCCACAGTATGGAAAAAAACTCAACCTCTCCCAAACGTTTGTACAGAACTAAAAGCAACTCTCGACGACAAAAATCCTATTAAAATTAATAACAAAGATGCTTACCCTATGACGGTAAACAGCATCACTTTTGCGCCACAGAATACACTTCCAGCAGGATCAATGTTGAAATGGACTACAGATGATCCAACAGGAACTTTCTGGACAGACATGACAATTTTCCCAGATGATCCAAATCTACCAGGAGTAACAACTCAAGGTAAAATTGGTTCAAGCGGAGTAGAAACATCTACCGCCTCAAGTAAAAAAGTTTATTACATTGGAAAACCTGAATCAAAAATTTCAGTAACAGTTACACACATTCCAGCCGACCAAGTAGGTCCTCTCTGTAACGCTTCAATGCAAACTCCGGCAGTCCTAGAATGTACTGACATTCTTGTAGACCACCCTGAACATATTTATGAAAATACTTATTCTACATTCAAAGCAAAAGCTCTTGGATCAGATGGTAAAGATCTCACAGGAAAAATTAAATATTGGGTAGATTCAGGCTATGGAGAATTCTACACAGTAGCTCCTACAGGCGTTGCTCAAAATAAATCAAAAATGGTTTACGAAGCGACACCTACAAGCCAAACATTCCCATTTGGAGGAAACATAATCAAACCAGATTTCACACTAGATCCAAAGATTTTTATCGCTGGAAATAGCAACAGCCAAGCAGCTGAAACTTTCATCGATCTTGCACCAAAATTTGCCGCAGGAACATTCGGTATCCAAGACGTTTCTGACAACATTCAAGATCAAGGAAAGCTCGGACTTGCAGTTTATATCAAGGTTCTAGAGTTACCTAAGTGGGTTACTTCTCCTATTCCGATGAATATCAACCCTGTTGATCCAAATCCAATGGATAGTAAATCATTCAATCCCGCACAATATGGTAAAAACAGTGTGTTCGATTTCAATATTGATACAAACAAAGCTATTGGACCTGGTGCAAATATTAATACTCAAGCATTTAAAGGATTAGACACCACAAAACAATCACTATTCAGTTCCCTATTTGAATCAATCACCGTTGATCCAGGAACTACAGTTTATTTTAACGCTAAAAAACCAGGAAAAGGAGTAATCCACGTACAGGTAATCGACAGCTCAAATCCAGACTGTTCACGTGACTTCGATATCGAAGGATTATGTAAACAACTTACTTTGGAAAGCTCTCCTGCTAATCCACTAGTTGACCAAGAAATTACTCTAAGCAAAGTAACATTAACAGATTCAACAGGAAAAGTTCTTCCTAGTTCTACAAATACTAACCTCACAACAACAGCAGGTGGCACATTCAAAACAGCTACACTCTCAAACATTATCTCAGCAAAAGTAAGTGGCTTCCCTGTGAAGACCACTCCTACAAAAGAAGGTACTGTCACAGTAACTATGGACCCAAACGATCCTGCCTATTCCGCAGCTTGTGCAAGTTCAGTGACTGTAAGCAAACCTGTTGCTGGAGTATGTACAGATATCACGGTAAAACTTAATGGAAATGTTGTTACTCAATTAGAAAAAAATACTAATTACGGAATCACAGAAATTATTAATACTACTTCAAAAGATGCACAAAAAATATCTTACAAAATAAATCCAGATTATGGCGTTTTCATTGACATGTCTAACCCACTGTCACCAGTAGAAAAAACTGAAATCATCGTAGATAACGTTAGAGCATTTCCACTAATTCTTAAAACAAAAGACAACATACCAGCAGCAACTGGATTAATTCCAAACATCCTTCAATATCAAGTTGTAGGAGTAGCAGCAGGTTGTAACGGAGCTCTTCCATTCAACAATCCTGCACCTACACTTGAATGTAATAACATTACTTTAACACCAAACGGAGATAGTTTTGACCCTACCTATACACAAGGAACTACCTTCACTTTAGGAGGCAATTTCAAAGACCACAATGGTGAAATTCGTGTAAGTATCAACAGCAGCGGAGTACAAGGTGGTTCAAAGCCAACAATTAAACGCGCAGACAACTCACAATCAACAGAAAATGGATATATTACATTCACAAGTTCTGAAGTTAAAAACAGCAATAATTCATTAAGCTTTCTCTATACAAAAAATAATTTTGGAGACAGTAAAACAATTATAAATTCAAAAGAAAAATTGGATATCACCGTAACAGCTGTAGGAGCAAAAAACGCAGCTTGTAACGCTTCTATTTACAAAGAAGTGGCAGGAGATAAACCATGCGAAGGAAGCTCATGTGGTAGCGATGGCGGTGGCGGTGGCGGAAGCTCTAAAACCCCTCCAGAATTTAAAAAATATGTTTACGCAGAAAACCACATCAAAGATGCAAACAATGTAATTAACATTAGTAATAAGACAAATTATGTTACTTATATGTTAGTTCTAAAAACCGGTAACAACATTAAAGATGCAAACATTATTGATAAGAATTTAATAGACAAACAAATAAAAGCAATTAGTGCCAATGCACCTGGATTCCTACAATTCCAAGATATGAAAGTGGAATTAATAAAAGGTAGCTTAAAGAAAACACTCTATGAAACTAATAATTATAGAGATAACGAATTATCAGCCGGAAAATTATCTGAATTCTCAGATGCGGATTTCAGTCAGGTCCAAAATGATAAATACGAAAATAATCTTTGCCCAAAGGATAAATCTAAAGATAAAACTAAAGGATTGCCATGTATAGATGCTAGTTCAACTAACAATATTGCTGAAACATTCTCCAACACAGGAAAAATAAATTTCAAACAATTAAACAATCTTTCTTCAAGTGATAAGATTATCATTAAATATCAAATGTATTATCCACAAACTCATAGAATTAATGAAGAAAAATGCAAAAAATTAGCTGTAGAAGGCGGTTGCGGACAAGAATTTGATAATCTTGCTCACGTAGATGTATCCGTAGAATCTGGCTCTAAATACACAGTTAAAGATGCTTCTGCAAAAGTAATTGCCATCTGTCCTTACGTTCTTTCACGTCAAGGTGGAGATGTATTCTTCCATGATCTTATTCAAACAGGAATAGACGTAAACAAATGTTACGAAGTTAAATCTTGTGACGGACCTTGTATTCAACCAAAATCAGATGTGGAACAAGAACTAGAGAAAAGTGGTGCGGGCACAGAAATGAAAGAACCTCTACTCAAATCTCCATCTCATGACGTTTGTAGTAAGAGCAATATTGCAGCAGGAGAAAGCGGCGGTAATGACGGCCTAGACGCTTACCAAGACGTCCTAAAGAACTTCTCAAGTAGCATTTGTGAGCTTCGTGCCGATGTATCCAAGGCTTGGACAAAACAAAATATTACAGATTCAATTAACGCAAATGTGAAGAGACTATCAAGATTTGGTTCAAATCTAGAAGCAACTAATTCAGTTTCATCAACATCAGGACTTCCACCAGATCCAAGCGGTGTATATGTAAAAGTTGGTGGAAACTTCACAATCGGTGATGGTTTAAACGACTACGTAATTGGAGATAAACAAAAAGATGGAGTAAGACCGGCTGCTCAAACTTATATCGTAATTGGAGGTAATTTAAGAATTAAATCAAACATTGTTTATGACAATAATTTAGACTTCATTACAACATTTGATAAAAATCGCATTGCTTCTGCAGCATTTATTGTCATCGGAGGAAATATCCAAATTGATAATAGCGTAACTCAAATCGACGGTATTATCATGGCCGTAGAAAACGCTGACGGCAAAGGAGGAGAAATAGTATCATTTGACGATAAAGTTACAGAGACAAATATACTAAATATCAATGGTAGTCTTATCGGTAACGTTTACAATCTCTTCAAACACCGCCAGTTTGCCGGCAATCCTCTCAAGGATGAAGGTTCAGTAAACATTCACTATGACGAACGTATTCTCTTAAATCCACCAGCTGGAATCAATGAACTAATCAATCTACAGCAAGTCGTAGTTCCGAACTAATATAATCAAAAGGGCCCTAGGAAATTGGGGCCCTTTTTGTGTATAAAAAAATTATTCAAAAACTCCATGGTTTATCTTTGAACAAAGGTTAATTCCTGATATAATCCACTCACCATGGATAAGAAAACAGTTTACCTTTTTTACGGCGACGATCGCTACTCTCTGAATCAAAAGTTAAAATTTTGGCAGAATGAGTTTGTGAAAAAATATGGTGAAAATTCTTTAGAAATAATTGATGGAGCTAGACTTGATGCCGATAATTTCGCCACTAATCTAGAATCACTCCCCTTTCTTTCAGATAAACGCCTAGTTCTGGTAAAAGATTTTTTAGATCTTGGAAAAGAGGATAAACAAAAGCAAATTGCCTCCGCCATAGAAAATACTCCAGACTTTTGCCTATTAATTTTCCAAGAGAACGAAGTTCCAAAAAAAACTAATCCTATATATAAAAAGATTAGCAAAATCGGCACACTACAAGAATTTAAAACTCTATCTCCCAGTGAAATCACCAAATGGATCACTGATAAAGCCAAGAAAGAAAATATTAAAATCAGCTTTTTTACTGCAAATTATTTAACTCAACAATGCGGCCCGGAACTCTGGACCATCTCAAACGAATTAGATAAGCTAGCCCTTTTTTCCAATGGGCAAGAAATAACCAAAGAGATGATAGATGATATTTGCATACCGTCACTCACCTCTTCAATTTTCAAATTAACAGATGAAGTAGCACAGAAAAACGCAAAAGCCTCTCTCCGTACTTTCCGCATACTCAAAGATAGCGGCCAAGAACTAAATGGAATTTTCTTCATGCTAGTGCGACATTTTCGCATTCTCACCCAAGTAGAAGAACTTGTTCGCAAAGGAGAAAGTGCAGCAGAAATCACAAAAAAATTGAAACAACATCCCTTTGTTATACAAAAAACTTCCACACAAGCACGCAACTTTAATCGTGAAAAATTAGTAGAGATATATGAAGAAATGCTAGCAATAGATAAGGGAGTAAAAACCGGAATTATCAAAAGTTTCAAAGGTGACAATCGAGAATTCGAACTCGCCATCGAGAAATTCATCATAAATTGCTGTAAATAAAAAGCAAAGTGCTATACTTAATCAAGTTTTTAACTTTCAATATGAAAAAAACAATTCTAGCAGCAAGCGTTCTATCTCTTTTCTTAACAACAAACCTGGTTTTAGCAAACAACCTAAACGAAGTTGTTCCAAGTGATACTGGAATGTACTTTGAATTCAACACTAAAGCAAAAAATCCAATACAGGAATATTTCATCAAGGAAATGCCAAATCAATTCGCCAAAAGCATTTTTTCAAACGAAGATGAAGTAAAACAAAAAGATAATCTTGAAAAAACACTTCAAGACATCCTTTCAAGCAGCACTCTCGCCTTGGGAATCAGCTTCCCTGATGATGTTTCAGCCGGACTTAAAGTAACCGACACTCAATTTCAAAATTTTCTAAATGCTCTTGGCTCAAATGTTTCAATTGAATCTGAAAATCCAAAAATTTATCTCACAAGAGATGATTTCTTTTTCACAAAATCAGGTGATCTTTTAATAGCAGCACCAACTAAAGAAAAAATACTTTCAGTTCTCAACAATAACGAAAGCAAATTAAGTACAAACGCAAACTACAAAGAAATAAGCAGTGATTTCAGCAGCGATGACAATTTCGTTTTATACCTTTCCAGTTCAATTTTCGAGAGTATTTTTAAATATGGTGGAATCGATTCAGACATGACGAAAACCTTCACAGATTATCTCAAAGCATCTGGATTTACAGTTAAAAAAACAAGTACAGGAATTAGTTCAAAAATAATTACACTTTTTAATCCAGAAAAAGCAAAAGAACTTGGATTGAATTCAACTGCAAATAATTTCACTCCGGTACTCTACAAGGTTATGCCGAATGAAAATCCAATTTTCTACACTGAGTTTTCAAATCTTAAATACACTATTGAATCAACAATTGGACTCCTATTGAAAACAGGAGAATTTGATGCAGCAGACTTGGATATTCCTACAGACGTAGAAACATATCTTTCAATTTTAGAAAAAGAAATCGCAATTTACATTCAAAAAGACGCACAAATTCTTCCTGCAATAACTATAGTATTAAACACTTCCTCACACAAAAATCTTGCAACAGAAATTGTAACAAAACTAACTTCTGCGCTAGAAGATGAACTAGATAAACAAGGCACCAATTACGAAAAATCAACTATTAAAGGATTTACAACTTTCACTTTTGACATAAATAAGTTGGATAAAGAAAGCAAAATCCCTGAAGGAATGAACGAAATCAGCGTTACACTGGGACTTACTCCAGAAAATTATCTTCTATTCTCCACTTACTCAAAAATCACTTCAAAGTATGGAGAAGGTCTTACGAAAAATGCTGAGTTTAAAAAATCTTTCTCCAGCCTAACTGAAACTGTTGCCAGTATCACTTATTTTAATATTGAAAACTTAGCTACGTGGTACGACCAAATTCTCACAACAGCGGATAAAATCACTACTACAAGTTTCACAAAGCAACAAATTACCACAACACGAAGTTTGCTCAAAAAAGTAAGAAAACCATGGCACGACATCAGCATTACAAAGAAGAATACGAATACAAAAAGCACTTCGGAAATCAATTTAAACGTTGATCTCTCTGAAATCGACCTAACATATCTTGAAACAGTAGATGACTTTTTTAACATTACGGAAAAAACTGTTGAAAGCTTTAAAAATTCACGCGAAACATTTAACGATACACTTTCCAGTGATTGGTACTACGATGACGTAAAAGAATTAAGCGCTCGCGGAGTAATAAAGGGTTACGAAGATAATAGCTTCAAACCAAACAATCAGATCACTCGTGCAGAATTTTTGATTATGGTTCTGAGAGCATCAGGAAATGACAACTTTGACGACAACAGTGGATTCCTAGACGAATACCCTCAATCAAATTTCAGAGACGTTAAACCAAGCGATTGGTTCTCAAAAGCAGTAGAAGAAGGCACTAGCAATGGATTGATTAAAGGTTATAGCGACAATAGCTTTCACCCAAACAGCCCAATCACTAGAGCCGAGGCAACAGCCCTTCTAAATAAAATGATTAAGTTTAAATACGGTGAAGACATTAGCCTTCCGGTAAGAGCATTTTCAGACCCATTCTCAGATGTAAAACCAAGTGATTGGTACTACGAAGACGTTCAAAGAATTTATGGATATTCTATTATAGATGGCGACAGCAACGGCTCAAGCTTCTCTCCAAATAGAAACCTAAATCGCGCCGAAGCTTCAAAGATTATAAACAAAGCTTTGAAGGGAATGGATTCACTACCAAAATTTGAATACAGTTTCCCACAATAGCAACAAACAATAGCCTGGGAACTGTTGAAATTTTCGACGACTTGAGTTAAAATATCCACAAATAACAGATACAAAATGGAAAATCAACTCATCGCCGTTCTCACTAATTTAGGGCTTACGGATAAGGAAGCAAAAGTATACCTCTCATGTACAGAAATTGGCACCGGGGTAGTGTCAGACATCGCTCATAAAGCAGGCATTAATCGTGTCACCACTTACGATATTCTCGAAAAGCTTTCACAAAGAGGTATGGTAAGTTTTTACACTAAGAAAAAAATTAAATATTTCAGCAGCATTGCTCCGGAAAATCTTTTAGAGGAATTCGAAAAACGCACTAATGACCTTCGCAGTTCCCTACCAAAATTCAAAACTCTTACCGGTGAAATCAATCATCCACGTATTAGATATTTTGAAGGACTTGAAGGTATCAAAGCCATTTATGCCGATACTCTTAGCAGCAAAAGCGAAATCCTAAACTACTCAAACTCTCACGAAATCCGCAAACAGTGGCCAACATACGATCAAGACTACGTAGAAAAAAGAGCTGAAAAACAAATCTACCTTCGTGGTATTTCTCCAAAAGACAAAGCTGGAGAAACTGTTCAATCACAGGATAAAGAATTTTTCCGTGAAATGCGCCTCATCCCATCTGACCAATTTGATTTCACAAACGAGATCAATATTTACGACGACAAAGTGGCAATTATATCTTTCAAAGACGAGCTTATAGGCATGATTATCGAAAGCATAGAAATCGCCAACAGCCAACGCGCCATCTTCAATATGTGCTGGCAATTCGCCAATATCGTTTATCCTTTGAATGTTAAGAATAAACTAACGGAGCCATTGAAATCGCCAGAAATCAAAGGAAGATTAATCGCAGAAGGAAGCGCTGAAGACAATTTATCATTATTTTAAAATAGCTCTAGTTCTTCTCCAAGAAATCGCTCACCTGAATACATTTTCCTTCCTCAAATTGTGGAGCAATAATTTGTAGTCCTATTGGCAATCCAGCCTTATCTTTTCCTGCAGGTACAGCCAAAGCCGGTACACCAGCCGCATTCACCGGAATAGTCAGGGCATCAGCCATATACATCGCCAAAGGATCATCCATAAATTCCCCAATTCTAAATGGAGGAATAGGAGAAACTGGACCGATCATTACATCAACTTTTTTGAAAGCATCTGCAAATTCATTCACAATTACCGTACGAACCTTCTGAGCTTTCTTATAATAAGCATCATAATAACCCGCAGAAAGCACATAAGTTCCAATCATAATTCTACGTTTAATTTCATCACCAAATCCTTCACCTCTAGCCTCACAATAAAAATCCATCAAATCTTTTGGATCACTAGCCGGTTTCTTACCATATCTAATTCCATCAAATCTTTCCAAATTAGCAGATAGCTCCGCCGGAATACTGACGTAATAAACAGCTACAGCGTATTTAGTTGAAGGCAAATCCACCTCCATCACCTCAGCCCCAGCCTTCTCCAAAATCGCTACCTTAGCCATCACCGCCTCTTTAATCTCTTTCTGCACACCTTCTCCAAAATATTGTTTAGGTAAACCAATTTTCATTCCTTTCACATCCTTGCCCAAAAACCCATTATAATCTGGAACTTTCACGTCCGGTGTAGTCAAATCCCTTCTATCCTTACCGGCAATAGCCTGCAAGACAGTAGCGATATCTTCAGTACTCTTAGTAAAATGCCCAATCGTATCCCAAGAAGAAGCCATGGCATTCACGCCAGAACGACTCACTCGTCCATAAGTCACCTTCATGCCATAGTTACCACAAAAAGAAGCAGGAAGACGAATAGAACCTCCTGTATCAGTTCCCAAAGTGTACATACACATATTCGCAGTCACAGCCGCAGCACTTCCACCGGAAGAACCACCCGCCACACGACCTAAATCAAATGGATTTTTTGTAGGACCGAAACAAGAATGCTCACTAGATCCACCACAAGCGAATTCATCCAAATTAGTTTTTCCAATCATCACCATATCCTGCGCCTTCAATTTCTCGATCACAGTCGCATCATAAGGTGGCACAAAATCTTTCAAAATTGGAGAACAACAAGTCGTCCTCACGCCCTTAGTACAGATCAAATCTTTCACACCGCAAGGAATTCCTGCTAAAACAGAAATCTTTTCCCCAGCTGCAATTTTCTTATCAACAGCCTCAGCCGTCTCCATCGCACCTTTTTCATCCACAGTCACAAAAGCATTAAGCTCGCCATTTTTTGCCTCAATCGCCGCCAAACAATCTTTCAACAAATCTACAGAAGAAAACTTCTTCTCCTTGAGACCTTTTGAAGCTGCACTGATTGTTAATTCATTTAATTTTCCCATTTTGAACTATTTTACGACTCTAATAACTCTCACTTGTCCGCTATCCACAGGCAATTCACTGCATTTCAAAAGCTCAGCCTTAGTGCTTTGCCCCTTTATCACTTCGTCCTTATCCATCACATTTGTAAGACCCGTAACTTGGCTTGTCCCAACCACATCCTTTGTATCCACCTCAGCCAAAATATCAATATATTCAAGCACACTGGAAAGCTGCTTACCAAACTTCTTCACTTCTCCATCAGTAAGCTTGATTCTGGCTAGTTTTGCTACATGTCTTACTTGATCGTCGTTTAACATACGAGAAATATATAGAACAAAATCAGATCTGGCAACTACCAAAGCTAAGGCGACGTGCTGTGTGGTGTACACGGCCAAGCAAATAGAATATAATTCCAGCACCTTATGAACACTCACTCCTCAACAATCACCAATATAAAGAAAGTCGCCCTGGTATTTTTCATTATTACCGGGCTACTCCATCTTGGTTCGAGCATGTTCCTGGCCAATGATCTGTTTGTGAAAGCAGCCTTTATCACCAATAAGACAATGGATATTCCATTCGCCATTACTGGGCTCATTTATGCTTTAGCTTCTCTTCGTTTAAACCTCACAAATCCTGAACATGATCACAAAACACTTGATATTATCCTGATCTGTGCGATTATAGTAATCCTGCTTGGTCTCATAGGAATAAATCTTTTTCTACCTGACCTTCAAGCCTAATATAGCTATATGAACCAGGATAAAAAAATTCGCGTTATGGTTTTCGGCACTTTTGACTATTTGCATGCTGGTCATGAAAATCTTTTCATACAAGCTCGTGAGCTTGGTGATGAGATAGTGGCTATTATTGCTCGTGATAAAACAGTTAGAAATATCAAAGGCGAAACTCCAGATCATAATGAAAAAGAGAGATTAGAAAATTTAAAGAATACAGGCTGGGCCGAAATGGTTTTCCTAGGTAATCCTAAAGATAAAACTAAAGTAATTAAAGAATATAGACCAGACATTATCGCTCTAGGCTATGATCAATTTGCCTTCACTTACAGGTTGGAAAAATTCCTAATGGATATAAAACTCGACGCAAAAATAGTAAGACTAAAACCGTATAGACCGGACATGTACAAATCTTCCATCATCAAAAAACAAAAAATGGAAGCGGAAACGGAAGCGAAAGAAACTCCAGTTTCATAAATAGATCTTTCAACCAGATTCAGCTTGTTATATACTCTGACAAAGCTCACCCTTTCCCATGCAAAATAAATCCTCATTCTTTTCTCTTTTCGAAAAAAGTTTTAAATTAAGCCTCAGTAATATTTGGCGCAATAAAGTGCTTTCTTTAGCCACTATTTTTGTGACCGGCACAATTCTTTTCATCTTCAATATTATTTTAGCGATAAATTTCATCACACAAAGTGCACTTACAGACCTCAACAAAAAAGTAGATATCACAGTATACCTCAAAGAAACTACAACCGAAGAACAAGCTCAAACTATCGCTCACGAACTCCAAAGCATCAAAGAAATTGCCGGAGTAAATTACACTTCGAAGGCTCAAGCCCTAGCACAAATTAAAACTACTCATCCTGATCTTTCACTTTCTTTCGAGAAATACAATCTTGGAAATCCACTCCCTGCGAGCTTAAACATTACAACCACAAACCCTAAATATCACCAAGCTGTAGCCGATTTTCTTGCACAAGATAAATACCAAGTTTACCTTTCAAATGTAATAACCAACAATTCCAACGACAACAATATAATTACCAGTGTTTCAAAGAACCTCATCAAGCTAAGCGACTTTACTCATCAAGTGATTTTTTGGCTCATAATTACATTTGTACTCGGAGGAACACTAATTATTTTAAATGCCCTTCAAATCACAATTTTTACCAGAAAACACGAAATAAGCGTAATGAAATTAGTTGGAGCATCTCATTGGTTTATTCGTTCACCATTTATTATAGAGAGCATTATTTATGGAGTATCAGCCGTAATTTTAAGCTTCATTATGTTCTTCAGCCTAACTGGAAAAATTCAAATTGAAGATACAGCTTTCTGGAGTTACTACTCTGGAATAAACTTCATTCTCGTATTCCTTTTAGAACTAATAGGTACAATTTTACTCTGTATCTTTAGCTCAAGCGTGGCCATTCACGAATACCTAAAAAAGGATCTTCACGATTAAAAATGAAAAGCACCAGCGTCAACTGTGTCATTTTAGGCCATCGAGATTTCACCGAAAATGACAAACTAATTTTTCTATACACTGAAGAATTCGGGAAAATAAAAGTCATCGCAAAAGGAGGAAGAAAAATTACCAGTAAATTTACCGGACATGTGGAAACACTAAATTTTGCTATGGCTGAAATTTACTTTGGACCAAAAAACATCATTCTCAAAGAAATAATTACCATCAAGAATTTCAAAAAAATACGAGATAGTTTGGATAAACTTTCCGCCGCAATTCAAATTGCCGAAATAACCAATCACCTTCTCTACGAAAATCAAAAAATAGATAATCTAATGAGTCTACTCACGGACACACTTCAACAGCTCAGCACATCGGAGAAACCAGCATTAACAAGCCAAGCATACATGATCAAAATTCTTGATCAATCCGGTATGATTCCCGACTTTAAAACAATAGTAAGTAGCCTGGAAGAAAAGTATTTAAAATTCTTCCACTACCTAAAAACACAGCCACTAAATGCCATCGATAAAATCAGTGTAACGGAAAAAGAAAATGAAACCATAAACCTAGTCATAAAAAAAATTCTTAACTACAACTTATAAACCGTTGTTTTTAAAAACTTCATCTGCTCTTACTACTTTCAAAACACCTTCTATATCCTCCAGGTGATTCAACAATTCATCAAATTGTTCAAAGTCGCTCATATCCAACAAGAAATAATCATAATGTAATTTATCATTTCCTCTCTTTATCATAATATCCAAAATATTGATTTTCATTTTACTCATAACCGCAGCAATATCTTGAATCAAACCAACTCTAGAGAAAACCTCCAATTTAATACCAACCCTAAATCCACTATTGCTCGGAACCACCTCGTGACCTTTCCATTCCGCAAAAATAATTTTTTCGCGATTTAAAGTATCAACCACGGGACAATTCAGCTTATGAATACTAATTCTCTTTCCGCGACTATTTACATACCCCATAATAGGTTGGCCAATTTCAGGCTTACAACAAGCCGCAATCTTAGTAGGGAAACCTGTCTGTCCACCAACTACTACTTGCTGTTCTAAAGGCAAAGTCGAAGAAACTTTCTTCTTCTTCGAAAAAAGAGCAGACTCTGCTGATTTCACAGCACTCATACCCTCGGGCAAAATCTTCTCGTATGGATAGATCTTCTTTACTACCTCGGTAGCAAATTTTCCGCCACGACCTATCTCTTCCAGCAATGCCTCACGCTGAGCCAAAGTTAAATTGGCATCACCAAAATCTTTCAAAAGAGAATAATTCTGATCTAATGGAGGCTTATTTAAACGTTCAAGCTGAACATTAAGCAACTCCCTGCCATTCTTCAAATTTTTATCTTTATGCTGACCTCCAAGCCAAGCCTTAATTTTATTTTTAGCAAAACCGCTCTTCACCATTGAAAGCCATTTCACCTTTGGAGCAGCATCGTTTCTCAAAACAATTTCCACCACATCTCCATTCTGCAATTGATAATCCAATGGAACGATTACGCCATTAACCTTGGCAGAAATACAATGATTTCCAACATCTGTATGCACAGCATAAGCAAAATCCAAAGGTATAGATCCCACAGGAAGATCCTTTACCTCACCTCTTGGAGTCAACACAAAAATCCTATCTTTAAATATATCAATTTCAACTTCCTTCATTGCATCAGAAGATTCAGAACCAAAAAATTCATGAATCTGCTCAAGCCCACGAATCCAATCCACATGACGATTCAAATCTTCCACAGAAGAAGATCTCTTTGTTTTATACAACCAATGGGAAGCAATACCATACTCTGCCTCACGATGCATTTTTTCATCTCTAATTTGTATTTCCACAGGCTTATCAAAACCCTTTGGCCCCATTCCCAAAACTACAGTATGCAAGCTCCTATAACCATTAGGCTTAGGCACCGCAACATAATCCTTGAATCTACTGGAAATAGGCTTCCACTCACTATGGATCAATCCAAGCACTGCATACAAATGATCATAGTTTTCCTTTTCCGGCAAAATAACCCTAATAGCAAAAAAATCATACAAATCATAAAGACTTACATATCCCTTTTTCGACAATTTCGTGTAAATGCTGTAAAAATTTTTAATACGACCATGTATTTCCGCCTCAATCCCTCTAGCTCTTAAAAAGCTGACAAGCTGTTGTTTTATTACCTCTATAGGCATCCCTTTGCTCTCCGTAAACTCTTTAATCTGATCAGTAAGCCTTTCCCACTCTTCAGGATTCAAATACTTAAAAGCCAAATCCTCCAGCTGAATTTTAATTTTATAAATACCTAAACGAGAAGCTATTGGCACATAAACATTCATCGTTTCCTTAGCAAAACTATAACTATCAGACGGACTCATATTTTGAATTGAATTTTGCATCATACATAAACGATGAGCCAACCAAATCAAAATAACTCTCACATCTTTAGCCAGTGTCATAAACATTTTACGCAAAACCTCTACCTGAGTTCCCTTGTCATTTTCTGCATACTTAAGACCATAAATCTTTCTCAAAGAATTCAATATCTCCAAAACCTGAGGACCAAAATTATCAGCCACAGTATCTTCACTTATTACAGACATCACAAATAAATCATGCAGAAGTATAGCCACAATAGTATCCTCATCGGGTTTTAATGGAAGCAAGATTTCCAACACATGCAAATGACAAGTTTGCTTACTTTCCAAAGCAGAATATTTTTCACCAACAAAATCAAAGGCTTTCAAAATTCTCGCCTTATCAAAAAGCTTCTTATAATTGCCGATTTTTTCCAATATCTCTGAGGTCATTTCAACAAAATAAAAACTACCCTTGAGAGTATATTATAAGGCAAGCTTGTCTACCTTGACTACAGCATTTTATTTAACCGGAATAATAGCGTTTATATCTGATCCTCTAATATCAAAAACTTTTACACCCTTTATCAAAGCCTCTGTATTAGTAGAAATATCCTTCGCCCTTGGTCTCAAAACAGTAAGAGAATTAATAAACATATTTTTTAAAATATTCTCTGATCCGTATTGAGCTTTAAGCTTGGCAGTCTGAGAAGAAGCCTCCATAAAAAACTGCAAATTATCATATGACGTCTGTCCGTAATAGTTTCTAACCTGTGAAAAGAATGCCGTTTCATAAGAATTAGCCAATACTTGAGAAGCAGAATACTGAGTATCATATTCCTGCAAATTACCTTGTATAGAAGCCAAAGCTAAATCCCCTTGATCAATTAAATTGTTCATCTCTTTGAGGTATTTATCTAAAGCCGCACGTCTATCAACGGCTAAATCCAACATTGCATAAAGATCAACATTATAAATATTATTCATTTTTTCCAAAATTTGCACATACTCCACAAAACGTAGCTCTTTTAAATTCACCACTTTTCCAAAAATAAGTCCCGCATCTATACCATCAATACTACCAATAGAAGTGATTGGCTGAGCTTGAATTTCACCACTTTGACGTTGATATTCAAGACCAAAAATATAGGAAGAAATAATACCGTACGGCTTCTGCTCAGCCTGAGGTTTATCTTCAACTACAACTTCAGGTTTAGTAATTTCCTGTTTTTCAACTCCGGAAGTTGAGAACAAACTCATTCCCGCGAAAACAAAAAACAAAGCTACTACTACAAAAACCACAAGTACTCCACCGAATACTATAATTTTATTTTTTGTGATTCCTGCGTGCTCCAAAATCATCCAAAAATTTTCTTTAGATTCAGGAACTTTCTCAACCTGATCAATTTTCTCAGGGAAAACAGGATCAATTTTTCTTTCTTTTATTTCACTGGCTTCCACTTCAATTACTTCCGGCTTTTTATCAACTTCCTCGTCCCCATCTTCCTTTGCTCCACCATCAGTTGAATCATTAAAATTCACCGCCTTTGCCTCATCAGACTCTCCCACATCATCAGGAGACATCACCTCCTCATTCACACCCTGATCAATATGGGGAACACTATGATTAATTTCAGCTTCCCTCTTATCATCAACACTGGAAGCAGGATCTGAAAGATCAAATGGATTAATAGGTTCCACTTTCTTATCCTCAATTTTATGGGCAGAAGGCTTATCATTCTCAGCAAAAGCCTTCACCGGCTTCACTGTAGTATTTGGAGGAAAATCAAAAGGATTAATTGGCTCCGCCTCAGCTGCAGGAGGAACATCGTCAGATTCAAGTTCAGGAACTTCCATAGGCTCCGGAGTTTCTGGAACTTCTTGGACATCTGATACTTCTGGCACTTCTTCTGCTACCACAGGTTCTTCTGGAACCTCTGGAACCTCTGGAACCTCTGGAACCTCTGGAACCTCTGGAACCTCTGGAACCTCTGGAACCTCTGGAACCTCTGGAACCTCTGGAACCTCTGGAACCTCTGGAACCTCTGGAACCTCTGGAACCTC
>CALRGJ010000019.1 GCA_943357285.1 Candidatus Peribacteria bacterium
TGTGCACGAATAATTCCAGTATAAGAACTAATCAAAATTCCTGTGAAAGTCATGAATATAGCCATGGAAATTAGCATTTCCACCAACGTAAATCCTTTTTGTTCTCTTATTTTTTTAAACATAATTTTTTATAAAGCTCCACCTTTCCAATTAGACAATACTTGTGACAAAACAAGATCACGTTTTTTTGCACCTATAGTCCATTCAACTTTTGATTGTACTAAAACATAGAATTTCTTTTCACTAGAACTAGGACAAGGAACACCTTTATTAACTAAATATTTACAATCATATTCACTCACAATAATCGTTCTTTTGAATCCGGAATCTTCAGCAGAATTGCTAATTGAATCTAGATAAGGCCTATCCGCATTCAACATTCCATGACGATAAATCTTGTCTACTCCACTACCAATAGTCCAAGGACTCTGGCTACCAACTTTCAAAATAGTTGTTGGGCTAAAAGGGTCATCCTTTTCAACAGAACTTTTTATACCAGCCGCATCTACCATAGACACAATATTCTTTCCTACCTTCAATTCACCTCCCCAGACATTCATGGAGTTTTTTCCTAACCAATCCATATTGTGTAACCAATTTGTATCACGAATATTACGCACCATTTCCAAGCCTTCTTGAGAAAGGTAATAGGCCTGAAGCGTAGTAAGATTATTTCTATTTGAATCAATAATTCCCGATAAAAGATTACTCGCGGAAACAATTGCCACAGTCAAAATCATCATACCAATCATGACCTCGGTCAGAGTAAAGGCTTTCACGTCCTTACTGATTTTTTTAATTTGTTTGAACATTTTTTAGATCAACTTTATTTACAATAGCCTTAGAATTAGAAAGATCAAAATTAATTTCACGCTGATATTCCGGATCTGAATTATCACCATAACCAATACGAATTTTTACAATTTTCGCTTTAAGTATGTCATCCTGACCGGCAACATTTCCAATTGCTTCCAACTTGCCATTTGGCGGCAAAAATCTAAAAACTAATTTATTAAAAGTAGAATTCTTATCATCGGTAATACTCAAAATTTTCATTTGAGCATCCAAATTAATAGACTCCAATTTAGTTTTTACATCTTCACATCCCTGATATCCCCAGCTTTGACTAATATGCTTCCAGACCTTAGTATTCACAAATTTAACCGCAAAACTATTCACAGTAAAATTCGTAGTTCCTTTTTCGAAAACTAAACCAAAACATTTGGAAATATTATCTTCAGGCAAAATCTTACCTTCATTTTTTGTTGTAGACTTTACGTCCAATTCTTTCTTTAATTCTTGAAATTTTGCATCTGTACCACTTCCATAAGTAGCTTTCGCTTTCATTAAGTTAAACTGCGAAACCAAATTATCCGCACCTAAATCAAGCAAAGCGCTGCGTCTATAAGTCAAATAACCATTCACCGCTAAAGTACTAAGCATAGCGATGATTCCCATCACCACTAAAATCTCCACCAGAGTAAATCCTTTTTGTGATTTCAGAATTTTCATCTATTTAACATTACTTTATTAACTTACAGTGCTTCCAAGATTGAAAATTGGCGCCATAATGGCCAAAGCCAAAAGCGCTACAAAAAGACCAACAAAAAGTATCATTACAGGTTCAAAAATTGAAGTTAGTTTCTTTAATGAATTATCAATTTCACGTTGATACTGATCCGAAATTTTATCACACACTTTAGCTACACTTGCAGAAGCTTCACCCACCGCAAACATCTCCACAATTTCTCCAGGAAATAAATATGAACTATCTCTTAGACTTTCGGAAATCTTCGAACCCTTCTTTACCTGATTCAAAACCTCCTGAACTTTTAATTTATAAATTCTATTACTTAGAGAATTTCCAGTAATTTTCAATGAGGTAATAATTGGTAATCCTGAATCAATCAAAATGCCTAACATACTAATGAAATTAAACACTTGTACTCTTCTAATCATCTGTCCCACAATAGGAAATTTCAATTTAGTATAATCCCAGCTCACAGCACCATTAGCACTATGAACATACATATTAAACAATCCATAAATTCCAAAAACACCCAAACCAATCGCCCACCAATAATCAGTAATCGCAGTCTGCAATCCCATTAATAAGCGAGTAGCAAAAGGTAGTTTATCAGCACTAATTCCACCATCTTTAAGCAAAGAGAGAAGGCTAGGAAAAATCCAAACCAACATACCGGTAGCCACAAGCACCAAGACTAAAAGTACCGCAATCGGATATACGGCAGCTCCCCAAAGCTTCATGGAGAGATCATGTTTCTTATCTAGCTGATCGGCAAGTTTGAAAAGCATTGTATTCAAATTACCCGTAGCTTCACCTGACTTTACGATACCAGTTTCCAATTCATCAAAAATATCTTCAAAACGACTCATTGCATCAGACAAATTTGCGCCTGAATCACAATTGTAAGCAATCGTATCCAATATACGCTTGAAATGCTGATTCTCCGCGCGATCGGCAAGCGACTTTACCGCTTGAACCACAGGGATTCCAGCGTCCACCATCACCGCCAACATATGAAAGAAATATGACTTATCTTTCAATGTAATTTTTGAATGATCTATTAAAAAATCGTTGAATTGCACAAAAATTCCTTTATCGGAATTATTATAAACACCATAAATAACCTTCGCTGTAGGCTCATTATTTAAGTGCTTAATTTTATCCAAAATTTCATCACCTGATTCAAGACCGGAAACTACATCGGATTGATCAGAGACCATCTCGTGACTTACTGCCTCCTGTTTCACCTCAACAGGTTTAACTGGAGGATTGGCAGGAGCCGCGGAGTTTACCGGAGTATGAATTTTTAAACCATCAAATTCCATATTTATTTTTGTTGAAAGTAAGTATCAATTGAAAGAGAAAAACTTGCTCTTTCCACGTCAGAAATTTCCAATTTATTCACCTGAACATTCACGGAATCCACTCTAAAGATACGTCCATTCTGTTCAAGTCCCATCAAGAAATTAGTTAAATCCTGATAGTTTCCTTCAAAAGTAGAAGAGATTCTCAGACTGCCAATACCATCTTTTGCACCAGCACCCTTTGCAAAACTAATTGAATTCAAAGTTACATTATTTTGCTTTGCGATCTGAACGATATCCTTAATCACTAAATCTTCATTCACTCCAACCGGAACAGCCTTCAAACTTTCCTGCCTCTGCACTTCACTTGTTAATTGCAATTCCTGCTCAGCAGTATTTAAAGCATCAAGCTGAGTTTTCAAACCATCAAGAGACACAGTTTTAGTTGAAACGTCAGCCTTAATCACGTCTAAATCACTTGAAATAGGTCTAATTAGAAAAGTGTATCCAGCAATTGCGATAACAATCATCAAAACCCCAATTAAGGTAGTTTTATTAGAATTGTCTGCAAAACGTATTTCTTGTTCATTCATATATTTATTTTTATTTTTTTATTAAAATTAACGAGTGATTGGTGTAATTTCTACTGCGTCCACAGCCTTATCCTCAAGGCCATTTTCCAGAACCGTAGAAAGAGAATCTGTTAAATCCGGTTCATCAGACGGTGCAACATATTTCGCACTAAGCATAAAGCTTAAAACATCTCTACCGGACGCATCCTCACCAGAAGAAATCGAAGGAACAAATGTATCTTCAAACACTTTAGAATCACTAAAACTCTTAATCACAGCAGCCACATCCAAATACGGATTTTCACTCTTAGAATATGTCTTCATATTCAAAGAAATTTCATTTGAAGCTGAACCAGAATAAGAAAGAATTTCGGCAATAGGAGCGATACCATCTTTTGGCACTGTTGCACGAATTCGATTGATCACTTTTGACCATTCAATAGTACCCTTCTTCAGATCATTTACTGTTTGTTTAGCATTGATTGCTTGAGTAATTTGGGCATTTTCCTTTTCAGTCACTTTTGCCTGGTACTCAACAATGGACTTATCCAAAACTAATGCTTTATCAGCCATAGACGATTTCTGCCAAAAAGCATAACCGGAATAAATCACCACCACTAAGAGCGCCGCAGCACCCAAATAAAGTAAGAAAGAGACTCTTTTCATATATTTTTGTTTTAATTTTTACTGAACTTTATCTAGTAATTATACCAAATTTTACTGAAAAAATCAACCCATCACGCCTCAGAATCGTTGATGTAATGCCAAAAGCCTTCTATAGTCCTCTCATGAGCTTCAAAGTAATCAACGAAGAATTCGACTGCAAAAACTGTGGCACCCATAATGGCAAACTGCCAGGAAGCTGCCGCAACCACTGCACCAAGTGCCTTTTTTCGCTTCATGTAGACGAAACTAGCCCTGGCGACAGACTAAGCCCCTGCCATGGATTAATGACTCCGGAGTCAGTTTATCAAGATGGCAAAAAAGGATGGATGATTTCTCATAAATGCGGGAAATGCAAAAAAATCATGGTAAACAAAGCCGCTCCAGACGATAATTTCGACGAAATAATACGATTAAGTAGCGAAGCCAACCCACCACGAATCAAAGAATGAACCATCAAGAATCAAAAAAACTAGAAACTAAAATTCTCACAATTCTGAAACGCCACATCCAAGAAGGCGACACTGTCGTGGCTGGAATTTCCGGCGGCCCTGATTCTATTTTTCTTTTAGAATTGCTAAAGAAACTGCCTATCAAAATTATCGTCGCTCATGTAAATCATCAGCTCAGAAAAGAGGCGGTCAAAGACGAAGAATTTGTTGAAAAACTATGTCATGACGATTGCATGACAAATCACGCCACCATTCTCTTCGCCCCACTAACCTCAGACATCAGCTCCCTAAGCCTAAAATCAAAGCAAGGGCTTGAAGAAACCGGCCGCAAAGTTCGCTATAATTTTTTCAATAAACTATCAAGAAAATATAAAGCAAAATTCATCATCACTGCTCATCATGCCGACGATAATCTCGAAACAATTATTTTAAATTTCGCTCGCGGTGCCAGCCTACAAGGACTCACAGGAATGCAAGAAATGGAAACATCAAATAGTTCCACTACTTCACTTCTTCGCCCACTTCTCACAATTTCAAAACAAGAAATTCTCGATTTTCTTCGCTTCAAAAAATTAAAATTCCGTGTCGACAAAAGCAACAACTCCCTCGTCTACAAACGCAATTTTATTCGCCACAAAATCATTCCACTACTCAAAGAAATCAATCCGAACATAAGCGCGACACTTTCAAAAAACACTGAAAACCTTCGAGAAATTAACGAATTCTTGAAATTATCTGCCCAAGAATGGCTAAAAAAACACACCCTTGATGAAACATTCAAAAAATTTGATGCTAAAAATTTCCGCCGCTTAACTCCCGCTCTCCAAAAAAACATTCTTCTCCAGCTTCACTCTCACCACTTCGGCCACATTCAAAATATTCAAAGTTCAAACATCGAAGAAACCCTGATTCTCATCAACAAAAACATCGGCAATAAAAAGAAAAAATTTGGCCTACTCACCATCTTCATCAAAAATAACATCATAACTCTGGTTTAAGACCAGCTCGAAGCTAGTCAAAACTTTGACCACCAGCCCCATTAAACCTATAATACCCGAGCTCATTCAAAAAAATTTTAAAATATATTTTCATGTCTACACTACCTAACGTTCCCCGAAAAAAAGGTGGATTACTCACTTTAGTTATTATTGCACTTTTAATATCAGCTGTTGTACTTATTGGCAGCGCTGGAGATTCCGGAATAAAGGAAATAACTCTTAATACTCTAGTGGAAAGAGTTCAAGCCGGAAACATTCAACAACTCAGCGTCTCTGACAACAAAATTAATCTTCAATTGGTAGATGGTAGTAAATACTTTACCTACAAAGAACCTAGTTCTAGTGTTTATCAATTATTAGAACAAGCCGGAGTAGAAAAAGCCACCATTGCAAAACTTCCTATCACCGTTCAAAACACTGAAGGCGGAAAATTCTGGACAGACTTGCTAATAGGGCTCGTACCTTTCCTACTCATAATCGGATTCTTCGTATTCATGATGCGTTCAGCTCAATCAAGCAATAACCAAGCAATGTCTTTTGGTAAGAGCAAAGCCAAACTTTACGACAAAGGTAAGCAAAAAACCACATTCGAAGATGTAGCAGGATGCAACGAAGCAAAAGAGGAATTAGTTGAAGTTGTAGACTTCTTAAAAAATCCGGAAAAATATCGCGTAATGGGAGCAAAAATCCCTAAGGGTGTAATGCTTATAGGCTCACCGGGTACAGGTAAAACTCTTCTCGCTCGTGCAGTTGCCGGCGAAGCAGACGTACCTTTTTTCAATATCTCAGGTTCTGAATTCGTAGAAATGTTCGTGGGTGTAGGTGCTTCACGTGTACGTGATCTTTTCACGAAAGCTAAACGCAATGCTCCATGTATTATTTTTATCGATGAGATCGATGCTGTAGGTCGTCATAGAGGTGCTGGTATGGGTGGTGGACATGATGAACGTGAACAAACATTGAATCAGATCCTTACTGAGATGGATGGTTTTGAAACAGGTACAAACGTTATAGTTATTGCCGCTACAAATAGACCAGACATTCTCGATCCTGCTCTTCTACGTCCAGGTCGTTTCGATCGTAAAGTAGTAGTAGATGCTCCGGACCTAAAAGCGCGTGAAGAAATTCTAAAAGTTCATAGCCGCAATAAGCCAATCGCGAAAAATGTTGATTTCAAAAAAGTGGCTAAAGGAACAATTGGATTCAGTGGTGCTGATCTTGAAAATTTAATGAACGAAGCCGCAATTCTTGCTGCAAAAAACAACAAGAAAATCATCTCTTCACACGAGGTAGAACAATCCATTGAAAAAGTTCTTCTCGGCCCAGAAAAGAAATCTCGTATCATGAGCGACAAAGAAAAGAAACTTACTGCATACCATGAAGTTGGACACGCTTTAATCGGGCATCTCCTTCCTGGCTGCGATCCTATTCATAAAGTATCAATTATCTCTCGTGGTAATGCCGGTGGTGTTACTTGGTCACGTCCAGATGAAGAGAAGAGCTACATTTCCAAGAGTCATTTTGAAGATGATTTAGCAATGATGCTTGGTGGATACGTAGCTGAAGAAACATTCTTTGGGGAAACTTCTACAGGCCCATCCAGTGACCTTCAGCGTGCTTCAAAAATTGCTCGCGCAATGATTACAAAATATGGAATGAGCAGTCTCGGACCAATTGTTTTCGGAGATAGTAATGATGAAATTTTCCTTGGTAGAGACTTCGGTCATACAAAAAATTATTCAGAAGAAAGTGCCGCAAAAATTGACGAACTAGCGAAGAAGATTCTAGAAAAAGCACATGATAAAGCCAAAGAACTCATCACAAAGCACAAGAAAATAATGATTGAAATTTCCGAAGATTTAATCAAAGAAGAAAATATCAATGGTGACGAATTAAAAAAATATTTCAAAGGAGTTACTGTACCAGCAAAAGATTCAACAGTTAAAGTTGATGCCAAAGCAGACGAATAGTCTGCTTTTTGTGAGCCCGACAGGGCGAAGCATTGAAATAGAAATGAAATAAACGTATATATAAAGACAATCAATGAAACCAACAAGTATAAAAATTCATCCGCTTCCAAGCAACGACACCGAACCTCTACAAAAAGAGGTAGGTCAGCTTTCTGTAGACATTTATCGCACCGATAAAGAGCTAGTAATTATTGCGCCTATCGCTGGCGTAGGCAAAGATGATGTGAAACTTTCCATCACTGACGACGTGCTTGTTATTAAAGGAGAAAGACCTTCACACGAAAATATTCCTGAAGAAAATTACTATACTCAAGAATGTTTTTGGGGAAATTTTTCCCGCGCCATTGTCCTTCCCCAAGAAGCCGATACAAAAAATATTTCCGCCTCTTTTGAAAATAATGTCTTAGAAATTCGCATACCTAAACAAGATGTAGAACAAACAAAGATTATCAAAATTCAAGCTCCATGAAGATAAGAAAAGCGATAATTCCAGCAGCCGGACTTGGTACCAGATTTCTTCCTGCGACCAAATCTCAGCCTAAAGAAATGCTTCCTATAGTAGACAAGCCTTGCATTCAATATCTCGTAGAAGAGGCTGTAGCTAGCGGAATTGAAGAGATTATCATTATCACTGCCGAAGGCAAACAATCTATCGAAGACTACTTTGATATATCTTCCAAATTAAATTCTCATCTCGCAAAAAGTGGTAAACATAAAGCCATTCGCGAGTTAGAAAAAATTGAAAAGATGGCAAAGTTTAGATTCGTAAGACAACCCACACCACGCGGAGATGGACACGCTATTCTTTGTGCTAAAGAATTCGTAAAAGATGAACCATTTGCCGTACTTTTTGGTGACGACATTTACGACAGCAAAGTTCCAGCAATCAAACAGCTCATTAAAGAATATCAAAGATTAGGCACACCTATCATCGGCCTCCATAAAATAGACAAAAAAGATTCCGAAAAATATGGCATGGTCGATACTAAAGGCAAGGATGGAAAAAGCCACAAGATAAAAAGCTTAGTAGAAAAACCAAAGCCATCCAAAGCTCCTTCCAACCTCGCCATCATCGGTAAATACATTGTCACTCCAGAACTTCTAAAAGACCTAGCAGCAGCAGAATCTGCCACCAAGGACTCCGAAATACGCCTCATCGACGGCATGCGTGAATTCATCAAACATTCCCCTATTCACGGCTTCGAAATCGATGGTGAACGCTTCGACACCGGTGACAAACTCGGCTATCTCAAAGCCGTCACCCACTTCGCCCTGAAACACAAAGAACTCAGCGGCGAATATTTGAAGTTTTTAAAGAGTATAAAGAAGTAAAACTAGAGGATCACGACACGGCAAACTTATGTCAACATGCTTCTTCCCACATGCTTGTTTTGGAAGACATTTTTTGGTATACTACCTAGATACGAAAAGCAGAAAAAAACCAAACAAAAATAAAAACAAACCATATGCAAGATCAAAAGATTTCCCATCCTCTAATCGAAGAGGCTGACAAAAAGAAGAACGAAGGTAAACACGTAGAAGCTATATCTTTATGCGAAAGAGTACTTTCTAGTGACCTTGATTGCGTAGAAGCTTACGAAGAAATTGGCGACAATTATCTTAGCCTTCGCAAATATGACAGAGCTGAAAAAGCCCTAAAGCAAGCACTAAAATTTAATAAAAATAGTGCTAACGCTAACTATCTTCTTGGATTTGTTTATTCTTGCACAGGAAATTGGAACGGCTCAGTAGAACTTTTAGAAAAAGCTGACCTAGCATATCCTAATCACCCAGAAATTCTTCGCTGCTTAGGATGGAGCATGTATCATTCAGGACAACAGAAAAGAGGTATCATTCTTTTAGAAAGAGCTCTTTATCTTGCGCCTAATGATCCTTTGATTTTGAACGACCTTGGAGTTTGCCATTTGAATGACAAACAATTCGACAGAGCTGCTCTTTTATTCAAGAAAACTTTGCAAATTGAACCTGATAATCAGAAAGCTAAGGAATGCCTTAACGCTGTCAGATTCTTCCAAAGAGAATACGAGAAATTGAGAAATAGCAAAAACGCTTAGAGTTAAATAAAATTTCACGAAAAGGTCTCTAAAAGGAGACCTTTTTTATTTGAATAAATTCAAGAAAAGCGCCACAATGCACCCATGGATAAAAAAGTAATTATTGGAGGTGTGGCCGTCTTAGGAATTATTATTTTAATTCTTCTTGGCCTCAAAAGCTGCAACCCTCGCACTAAAGTGATTAGCTCCGACGCCGAAGAATATTCTGCTTTTATTAATGCCAATATTGAATTTACCTGCATGGTGATGAAAGATCCTACGCTTGCCGAAAATACTCCAGACAATCACAAAAAACTGGACGACACCTATGCCAAATACAAGCTTCCTGTAGCCAATAATGAACAAATGCTCGGCATTCTCAATAAATACTCCGACGATGCTGGCGTTGCCACTATCATTCAACAAAATACCGAAAACTGCCTCCAAGGTGGCAGCCCAATTTTCTATCAAGCTGTAGCTAAATAATATACTTCAATTCACTTTTTCAACACAAAAAACACTCCCCGCAATTGCAAGTTAAAAAATTTCGACTATAAAGTAAAACTATGCAGAAGAAATTAATCGAATGTATTCCAAATTTCAGTGAAGGTCGCGACCCGAAAAAAATTAAAAAAATTCAGGACGCAATCAGCCATGTAAAAGGAATCCACATCTTGAATTGCACTAGTGATACAGATCACAATCGTACTGTCATCACTTTTGTCGGTGAACCAAAAGATGTATATAAAGCTGCTTACGAAGCCGTAAAAACTGCCGCTAAAGTAATAAATCTCAACGATCATATTGGTGTACATCCACGCATTGGAGCGACCGACGTTCTTCCATTTGTTCCGCTACAAAATACAAACGTCAAAGAATGCGTAGAACTAGCCAAGAAACTTAGCGCCCAAATTGGTAAAGAATTAAAAATTCCAGTTTATTTATACGAAAAAGCAGCTACTCGCCCAGAACGTGAAAATCTCAGCGACATCCGTAATGTTGGCTACGAAAAACTCAAAGAAGAAATCAGCACCAATCCAGAAAGAAAACCGGATTATGGGCCTGAAAAACTCACCACTGCCGGAGCTATAGCCATCGGAGTTCGCGAAATTCTCATTGCTTACAATGTAAATCTCAACACTAACGACATCTTCCTCGCTCGCGATATAGCTAGAACAATTCGTCAAAGCAATGGAGGACTTTCATACGTAAAAGCGCTAGGACTTGAGCTCGCAGACCGCGGAATTGTTCAAGTTTCCATGAATCTCACAAACTACAAAGAAACTAGCGTCAAAACTGTCTACGATCTTATTAAAAAAGAAGCCAAGAAAGATGGAGTAGAAATTCTCGAAAGCGAAGTCATCGGTCTCATTCCACAAAAACCCCTCCTTGAATGCGGCAAAGACTACGCAAAATACCTGAAATTAAACAATCAATTCCAAGAAAGCCAAATCCTTGAAGTAGCTCTAAAACAAGCCGCTTCAAAAAAATAAGCTCCAGATTCATTTTTCCGCATAAAGCCATTCAAAAACGCCATTAAATATGGTATAATTACACAATGGCAAATGAAAAAGATGAATTAGAACTAAACCATCCCCTTCCACCAGAATCAGCACCTCAAACTGCTGATATTCCTGCATCTCCCATCACAGATATAATTTCTACTACAACTGCCGAGGCCACTAAGGAAGAATTAGATCTTGATACAGTCAAAGATTCAGTAGAAAACTACACCGGCGAAGGCTTCTCCGAAAGATCCCAAGAAAAAGCAGAATTAACAGAATATCTCCAAAGACTAGGAAAAGACAAAGGTCGCTATTTTGGCAATATCGTACACCAGGGAGTAAGAGATCATTTTGGTAAAAGTGATCACTCTTCAGGACTAGGAGAATATGCCAACGAGATACATAATTTAGTCGAAGATGGCGCTTTAAAAAGCAAAATGCGTCGAGTACAAAACGATCCAGCATTCTTAGCGGAAGCTAAACGAAAAATAGCTCAAATAATGGAAACCGAAGGATCAACCGTCGAAGAAGCCTTTGAAAGATTTGCACATGCGGAATTCATTGCAGGAAGAGACGACTGGCAACAATTAACAGATGCACTTGGAGTACATACAAGCTCAAATGCTATTCTAGATACATATTATGGTACGGAAGACGAAAATGAATCATTTGTAATTTTACCGGAAAATTTAGCACTAGTGGATAGAGCCTATTGGTCTAGAGGAATAGACACTGATTATAGCCGTGACACTATTTACAATGATGCGTATCTCTGGCCCCAAAAAGGAGAACCAAGCGAAATAGCCCTCGATGGAGGATTAATATTTGTTCCAAGAGATAATCTAGTAGATGCAGAAAGTGGCTCTCGGTACGAAGTTCAAAACGGAAACGCTGTTTTGGATATAGAAAAAATTGAAACAGTATTAACAAAAATCAGCGAAATAGAAACAACAGATTACAGAGAACAGTCCATCCAAATTGAAAAAATTATAAAAGAAATAATAGGCGAGAAAAAAGCTCACCGAGTCACAAGAGAACTTTCTCATCTCGACAAATTGATCCCAGAAAAAGAAGCGATTGAAAATATGTCTAGCCCAGAAGAGTTAACAGAAGTAAAAAATTATCTCATGGCCATACTCACAATTAAAAATAGATACAATGGCCCTATGGGAATGGCACTAGAATATTTTTCAAAACCGGAAGAACTAAAAGAAGGATATCGTCACATACCAAAAGAAACCCTTGCAGCTAACGGATTCAACACTGACATATTAGAACAAGTATTTTCGGATCCAAACAAAAAGGCCGCCATCGAAAAATTTATAAATAGATATTTTCAAAAGTATAAAGAAATAGCCACCAGCACAGACGGAGCATTTTATAGAACAGCAAAAAATGTTATCCCAGCAAAAAAACATTACGAAGAAATTTTTCTTAAAAAATTCAAAAATCCTAAAATTCGCGAAATAAAAGTAGAAAACCAAGACATCGTGGAATATAGAGGACAAGATGAAAGCGGCAATGAAAAAGTTCTAAGAGTAGTCTTTTACACGAATCCAGATCCAAACCAAGCAGTGCGCACATTCTACAAAGATATTGGAATCCAATTCAATGACAGACTTATAGACGACACATCTGACGAAGCCGACAAAGCAACGCGAGACACAAAGCGCACAACTTACGAAGATGTTAAGTACAGATATGACTATGAACAACTTCGAACCAACATCCTAAACCAATTCTAATCAAACTGAATTTCGCACGGGTTGACAAATGCTCATAGCCTACTTATAATTACACAATGTAAATATAAATACCTTTATGAACCTAAAAAACTCAATTGCCAGCCTCGCAGCAGTAACAGCACTAAGTGCATCACCAGAAGCAAGTGCTACCGAAAAAGCGACAGAACATGGGAAAACCTCTCATCATCCTTCATCTGAAGTACTTATTGGTACTGAAGTAAATAACCACAATGCAGCTTTTCAGGCCAAATATCTGCAGGCATTAGATCCACATTTCAAAGCCGGAGTAGCAATGGGCATAGGAGCTGATTATCATGGCGCCCCATCAGGAGCACTTGAAGGCGTTCTATCCTATGGACTTCATTTCACCCCAAAGCTCGGAGTAGCAGCAGAATTAGGACTTGGTGGCGAAATGTTAAGAACTGAAGGTAAAAACCACATTAAACCACTAATTACGCTTGGATTAGTTGGAGAAATTGCCACAGGAACACGTACAAAAATATACGCCGGTCCATATATTGCCCGCACACCTGATAATACTATGGTTGGTGGAACAGCAGGAATCATCATAGATTTATAGTCCCACAGAATTCAGGCTCTCCAGATTGCATTTTTCCGCATATGTATTATAATAACTCCGCTCTTAAATGAGTTGGAGTGATCACTTTGATTTTATTATCAGAGAGGAAAGTCCGAACACCAAGGGAAATCGTAGCCGCTAACAGCGCGCCACAAAGGCCATAATTCGCAAGAATAAAACCTTTGAGGGAAAGTGCCACAGAGACAATACTAGTTCAGCCGCAAGGCTAAACGAAAGGTGAAAAGTCCGTTTAAGGCGGAAGGCTACAAGCAATTGATAGCAGTTGGTAAACCCTACGAGGTGCAAGGTAAGATGGAAAAGTCTTCGTTCTCCCAAATGAATGAAACTTTCTCACCGCAACGAGTTGTAAACGTGGTTCCAAAGTCTGAAAGGACGATAAAGAATCTCCAAACAGCCAACAGATAGATGATCACATCCGCTCTCTCATCGCAAGATGGGCTCGCGCGAAACAAAATTCGGCTTATGAAGATTCATTTAAGAGCTTCAAAATCATAAATAGCCTCATGAAGCGTTTCGAAATATCCTTCGGTCTCCTAAAAATCCCAACAGATTTTCTGATGACCGTGCTCGCCTTCATGCTTGCCTACAAACTTCGTCTTATTACTGAACCAATCGAGGGTTTTTCTAAAGCCATCGACTTTTCCGTATTACCTACTCTCCAACAATATTTTATTTTCAGCACCAAAGCCGCTGCCACACTCATCCTGGTTTTCGGTCTCGGTCACATGTACACACTTAAAACTACTTCCAAATTCAGCACAGAGATTAGAAAAAACATTACCCTTTGTATAATCTGGGCCACTTTAATTATTTCATATTTCTTCTTTGCTAGAATGTTCCCCTTCTCCAGATTAGCCATGGCTTACAGCTGGGGACTCACACTACTTTTTACAATTTTTGGTCGCGCAATTATTCGCTTCATTCAAAAAGGTTTTCTTCATATGGGAGTAGGTCAATGTCGCCTAATTTTCATTGGAAACAACAGCATCACTCAAGAGATAGCTATGAGTCTCAGTAAAAATCCTAGCTACAAAATCATGGGATTGATTGGCAATAAAACTCCAGAAGGAGAAATAAAATGTCTCGGCAATATGTCCGAACTCGAAACCATTCTCAAAAAAAATAAAGTCGACGAAATTATTCAAACTAAATCAGATATCAATGAAGCTCAAGATCAAAAAATTCTGGAATTTTGTGAACTAAACCAAATTGATTACCGCTTTATTCCTGATCTACTAGAAGTTCGTCGCACAAACATAAACGTAGAAACAATCAGTGGAATTCCTGTCATCAGTCTCAAACCGACACCGCTTGATGGTTGGGGAAAAGTGGCAAAAAGACTTTTAGACATTCTCGGCGCTACTTTCGGACTCATAATTCTTTCGCCAATTTTTATCATCACCTCAATCGCCATTAAACTAGATTCAAAAGGTCCAATCATCTTCAGTAAACTGGAAGACGGATCCCCTGCTCGCCGCGTAGGACAAAAGGAAAGACTATTCACCTGCTACAAATTTCGCTCAATGTTTAAAGATACTCATCATTTGCGTTATGGAGAATTAGCACAAAAAAATCTTCGCAAAGACGGACCACTAATGAAAATCGCTAACGATCCTCGTGTCACCAGAGTCGGTAAATTCATACGCCGTTATTCTATTGATGAATTACCACAGCTTTGGAACGTCCTAATCGGTAATATGAGTCTTGTAGGTCCCAGACCTCATCTTCCAGAAGAAGTAGCCAAATACCAAAAACAGCACCACTTCGTTTTCAATATCAAACCAGGCCTAACCGGTATTTCTCAAATAAGTGGCCGCTCTGACCTCAGCTTTGATGAAGAAGCCAAGCTCGACCGGTTCTACATTGAGAACTGGTCTATCCTCAGCGACCTCAAAATCATCCTCGGCACACTAGGAGTAATTGCTAAGGGGTACAAGGAATAATTTCAAACTCTCTCCATTGAGGCGTCTTCGATTTCACCAACTTTTCTTCATATGTCAACGCCAAACGACGCCCCACATTCCAAAAAGTGCTAAAATTTCCGCACAGTAAAAATTTCCGAACAAACCTAAAAATGATCTTAAATTTCTTTAAAAAAATCATCGGCGATCACAATTCAAAAGTGCTCAAAAGAATCTATCCTGTTGTCACTAAGATTAATAAATTTTACGCTGAATACGAGACTACAATTACAGATCAAAACGCAGTTCTTGCGAAAACCAGTGAATTCAAAGAAAGATTGAAAAAAGGTGAAACAGTTGATGACATTCTTCCTGAAGCCTTTGCCCTAGTAAAAATTGCCTGCGTCCAACTCCAAGGCAAATCTTGGATGGTTCGCGACAAAGAAGTTACTTGGGATATGGTTCCTTATGACGTACAGCTCATCGGAGGTATAGTTCTCCATCAAGGAAATATCGCTGAAATGAAAACTGGTGAAGGTAAAACTCTCGTTTGTACTCTACCTATTTACCTCAACGCACTTACAGAAAAAGGAGTTTTCCTCGTAACTGTAAATGATTACTTGGCTCATCGTGATTCAGAATGGATGGCTGGTCTTTACAATTATCTCGGACTTTCAGTAGGTTGCGTAGTTCACGGACAAAGTCCTCAAGAGAAAAAACAAGCCTACGACTGCGATATTACTTATGGTACGAATAACGAATTTGGTTTCGACTATCTTCGCGACAATATGGTCACCAGAGCTGAAGACGCTGTTCAAAGAAATCTATTTTATGCCATCGTGGATGAGGTGGATTCCATCTTGATTGATGAGGCTCGTACTCCTCTTATTATTTCCGCTCCAGCTGAAGAATCTACTAGCAAATATCAGCAATATGCTCGTTTGATTCCACAACTTCAGGTCAATACTCACTACATAATTGATGAGAAATTAAAAACAGCAAATCTTACAGAAGAAGGAATTGCTAAAATGGAACAACTCCTCGGTATTGAAAATATTTATACTGAAGCTGGTTTCTCCGAAGTTCACCACATCGAACAAGCTCTCCGTGCACAAGCCTGCTACAAAGCAGACGTGGATTATATGGTTACAAATGGCGAAATTATTATCATTGATGAATTTACAGGACGTCTCATGCAAGGTCGCCGCTACTCCAGTGGTTTGCACCAAGCTATCGAAGCTAAGGAAAACGTAGAAGTTAACCGTGAATCAAAAACTCTCGCTACAGTTTCTTTCCAAAATTACTTCCGCTTGTTTGATAAACTTGCTGGTATGACTGGTACAGCTGCTACTGAATCGGAAGAGTTCTATAGAATTTACGGCTTAGACACAATCATAATTCCAACTCATAGAGCTATTCAACGTCGCGATGGAACTGACGTAATTTACAAAACACACAAAGGAAAATTTCTTAGCATCGTGCAAAAAGTAAAAGAACTTCACGAAAAAGGTCAGCCGGTTTTGGTTGGTACAATTTCCGTAGAAAAATCTGAAATGCTCAGCCAACTTCTTAAACTAGAAGGAGTAAAACACAATGTTTTGAATGCTAAATACCATGAACGTGAAGCCGAAATCGTTGCTGGAGCCGGACAAAAAGGTGCCGTAACTATCGCTACAAATATGGCCGGTCGTGGAACTGATATTAAGCTTGGAGAAGGAGTTACAGACCTTGGTGGTCTATTCATTCTCGGCAGTGAACGCCATGAAGCTCGTCGTATCGACAATCAGCTTCGCGGTCGTTCCGGACGTCAGGGAGATCCTGGTGCCAGCGAATTCTTTATTTCCATGGAAGATGATTTGATGCGCCTTTTCGGAGCCGATCGCATCAAGAAAATGATGGACGTTTTGAAAGTGCCGGATGATATGCCAATCACAAATGGAATTATTTCTCGCTCAATTGAAAGTGCTCAGAAAAAAGTGGAAGGACACCATTTCGATGTCAGAAAACACTTGGTTGAATACGATGATGTAATGAACATTCACCGAAATGTGGTGTACAAAAAACGCCAAAGATTCCTCAAAACTGAAGATTTGAAATCTGAAATTTTGGAAATGATTTCAGAACTTGCAGAAAATATTGTACGCAATCACTCAGAGGCTCGCGATCACAGAGATTGGAACATTAAAGAAATTTGTGAAAACTTAAATGCTATTCATAAAGACGAAAACAATCCATTAACAGAAGAAAAACTCAAAGAAACACATTCCCAGGACGAGCTTATAGCTTTAGCTCAAAAATATTTATTAGATGCTTACGAAGCAAAAGAAAAGACCCTACCTACTCCACAAATTCTCAGACAAATTGAAAGATCTCTTTTCCTTCGCAACAATGACAATCTTTGGATGGATCATATTGATGCCATGACTCAGCTTAGAGAAAATGTGGCTTTTGCCGGTTACGCTCAAAAAGACCCATTGGTTGAATACAAATCTTTATCCTACGAAATGTTCATGGAAATGCTCGCCATGGTGAGAGCTAATACCGTAAACGCTCTATTTAAAATAGACGTTGCGAGAATAATGCCTCAACAAATAACTATTCAGCCTCAAATAAAAAACATGCAGACTAACGAAGCTCAAATCGAAGCTGCTGTTACCAAAGAAGATATTTCTACAGACAATAGCAATCCTGCAATCGTAAAGGTAAGCGCCAATGATTCCGGCAGACCTTCTTTTGCCAAAGGACCAGACTATAGCAACGTTGGCCGCAATGATGC
>CALRGJ010000020.1 GCA_943357285.1 Candidatus Peribacteria bacterium
CCGGCATGCGCACCAATAACGCCCTCACCACCATAACGCCCTTCATAGATATTACCCTGAGGATCAACAACATAATTATAACCAATGTCACCCCAGCCACGAGTAATAGCATGGTAATGATAAATATCACGCATGGCTTGCTTTGGATTGTCCAGATTGCCGGTAGTGGCAGTATGGTGAATCACAACCTTTTCAATCTTTTCAGGATACTGCAGAGGCCATTTGTAATTATCACCCTTTTCATCTGCCTCCACTATTTTGGAATACTTTAGTTCATTGGCATATTTATTGTAAAAATCAGGATCTAACTGCACCAGTTGCACTGGAGTGTTGTTGTCGGCCATGTAGCGATAAGATTCATTTGCCCCCCAAGATGAGCGAGAAATCACTTCAGGGTCAGCATAATTCATCGCCATGCTTTTTATATCGGCGATTTCAGAAGCAATGAAGGAAGCATACCTTGGCTTCTTTTCACTTGAGACTTTATTCTCTCCTGATCTGATAAAGGTCCATTCAGAATTTTTAATCAAAGGTGATTTTTCTCCATTACCATAAAGTAAATATTGATACTGGAACGCTGTTGCCGGATTGGAAAGAGCCAATCCATATTTTTTACCTAGAATTATTCTATCATCCTCCTCTTCCATATCTATCCAGTCCGTCCATTTGCCACTAATTTTGAATTTAATCTGTGCTTCTACACGAGTACCATCCGGAGCTACCTCATCCCAAGCTCCACCTACCGCTGTGAATTCAAAAGCAGATTCTTGAACAGGGGAAGTAAAAACATCCATATCGTTATATGGCGCATTAATAGATCCATTTGAGGCGAAAAATCGGGACTTAATTGTGATAGTTTTTTTATCCACTATTGTACTTTCTCTATCTGAAAAATTATCATTTGGATTGGGAGTACGTAAAAACACTCCAACAAGAAGGAGAAAGGCGGAAAATATAATGAGGGTAATTTTTTTTGAGCCGTTCATGGTCTACATAATACAGGATCATTTGCGAAAAATCATTTCTTCTTTACAAATGGCTGCGTTGAGGCTAAAGTTGGGCACGGTCTTACAAAAAAGGCCTTTTAGGATTCTTTCAAAATAGCACTCGCGTATGGAAGTAACGTATAATCTTCGTTATCAAAAAAGTAATTTTTCGAATAAAGTAATTCTCGACAAGGAAGGCGAGGTTATTATTTATAGTAAAGGATTTAGACTCAAAGGAAAGGGGGCTGCAGACAAAGGAGAATTAATTAATTTCTCCGAGATTAAAGAATTCTACTTCAGAGATGAAAAAATCTTCTTCATAACATTTATGAAGGAGAAATATACTCTTGCCGACGCCGGTACTCTTTTTGATCAGTTAGTAGTGGATATTTACAAGTCTAGGAACGAGTTTTTGATGGATGCTCTATTTATGAAAGCAGGAAAGCTGAAGGCTGAATACGACGGTGCTTTTCAAAGAGTGAGTAAATTTGCAAAACCAATAAGCAAAGGTACGGCAAAATTACGTTTATATGAGGGAAGTTTAGTTATTATTCCAAGCAAACAAGATGCTTTCAGTATTCATTTCAACTTCGTGAACTTTTATGAATTTGATGATGATGAATATTCTTTAAAGGTGGTGATGGATGACGGTACGACTATTTTCTTCTCACAACTTGGAAATGATTTTGAATTCTTCCAGGAGAAAATGGACAGTCTTCTTGGTGGATTATATGAAACACTGATTAATGATGTTCTCAAACAGGCTTTTCAACAATTTCACGCCACTACACTATTGAAGTTGGCTTACAAAATGAAGGCTGGTAAGGCGGTAAGTGTGAAGGATTTGCAAAAAATGGATAAAGAATTGGCAAAAGAAGTGGAAGATTTCATTTTCCAAGATGATGTTTTGAAAAAGAAAATGCAGTTCTTAAGAGATCAGGTTGATGATTATAATGTTTATTATGGAATAGCGCGCGATGAAGCGGTGAAGAATAGTTTCATTCGCTGGGTGATGTATGCAATTCCGGAAAATAACTGCGTAGCTTTCTGTATTTTGCCAAGATGGCAACAAGGAGGAACACCGGCATCTGCAGCAAAACCTGAACGTCATGATACATATTTCTATAAAGTGATAATGGAACAAGGTTCTCCTGCCGATAAGGTGGAGGATAAGATAATGGAAATAGACCAAGCGTTGGTAAATCTACATTTTGCAAAAGATCCGTGCTATAAAGATAAGCGTGATTTGAGACATTCTCCTTACCAATACGCAATACGCAAACTCCCATATTTAAGAATTCTCAGAAAGTCATATTCCGGCTGTGCGAGCGCTCCGGATGTGGATTCATGGACAAAGCAAGCAAAGGAAATTTTAAAAAATATGAAAGTATAATTTAACCCCAATATTTATGGCACAAATTTTCAACGACGAAAATTTCGAGAAAGAAGTTTTAAAATCAGATATTCCGGTTTTGGTAGATTTTTTTGCTGAATGGTGTGGACCTTGCAAGATGATGGGCCCAGTTATCGAAAAATTAGCTGAGGAATATGAAGGGAAATGGAAAATTGGAAAAATAGATGTAGACCAGTCTCCAAAGACTTCTATGGAATATAGCGTTCAAAGCATTCCAACTTTATTGTTCTTTAAAGACGGCAAAGTGGTAGATATGAGCGTAGGATTCCAAGCTAAAGAGAAAATTGTAGCGAAGTTAGTTTAATAATCGTCTTTTGGAAGATTATTTTTAGCAGTAGTTGCGGCAGCCAGGGCGAGCTTATCGACTTGGTTGTTTAGCTTATTTGTGGCGTGGGCTTTTACCCAAGTCCATTCAATGTGTAACCAAGCACGCAGCTTATCAATTTCAGACCAAAGATCGAGGTTGGCTTTACGTTTCCATCCTTGATTAAGAGTGCTAATTAATAAATTTGAGTCGCTGTAGAGGATAATTCTGGTTTCTGAGAGTTCTCCTTTATTTATATTTTTATGTAACCATTCTAAGGCTTTAATAATGGCCATCATTTCCATGCGATTATTAGTGGTGTGGTCTTCCCCACCGGAAAGTCTGACATCAGGAACTTTGGCAATTCCTTTTCCCATATCTGGAATTAGCACTCCCCATCCACCAGGTCCTGGATTTCCAAGGCAGCTTCCGTCAGTGTAAATTTCTATATGTTTGTGCATGCGTTGATTCTAAAGTATAAATTAAATTATGAAAATAAGAATTATTCAGGTCGGCAAAACGAAGGATTCCTATATGAGGGAAGGCATTGAGGAATTTATAAAACGCCTGAATCCTTATGTTAAATTAGAAATAGTGACTCTTAAAGAGGAGATGGCGAGCAAGGCATTCACTAAAGAACATTGTAAAGAAATGGAGGGAGTGGAAATTTTAAAAGTTTTAGAAAGAGATGATGAGGTCGGTACGATTGTTGCTCTAGATGAGCATGGTAAAGAATTTACTTCGGTGGAATTTTCTAAATTTTTGGGAAAGTTTTTTGATCAAGGTCAGAGAATTAATTTTATAATCGGCGGCCCATATGGACTAGCCGAAAACGTGAGAAAGAAGGCCAATCTCCTATGCGCCTTTTCCAAGATGACATTCACCCATCAAATGATACGACTGTTTTTATTGGAGCAAATTTATAGAGGGGTTTCAATTATCAAAGGAAAGGAGTATCATAATGAGTAGAAATTTTTAAAAAAATAAATATGGCTGACGTAGTACTTTATACAAAAACTTATTGTCCTTTTTCTAAAGAATGCAAAGAATTCCTCGAAGAAAGAGGAGTAGAATTTGATGAAAAAGTGTTAGATAACGATCCTGCAACTTTGGCTGAGATGGAAGCAAAGACAGGTGAAAGAAAAGACACTCCTCAGGTCTTTGTTAACGGCCATCATATTGGTTCTTTTGATGACTTAAAAGCTCTAGATCAAACAGGAAAACTAAACAAATTACTAAAGCGTTAGACTATGTCTAAATGGACTTTGTTGCTCGGAATTTTAGCCGCTTCAATGTTTCTTTATAAAGTCCATATTCAGGAGGTTACTTTTGTTGATGTATTACAATACGTTGCGACACAAGACGTAAAAGAGGTGAAAGTGGCGAAAGAGGTAAAACCTATAAAGAGAACTAAAAAAGTGGTGGAGAAAAAAGTGGATCAACCTCTCTCTATCATGGCCTTTGGTGATGTGATGCTAGGTCGCTATGTGAGAACGTTGATGGATGAGAATGGAGTGGATTATCCCTTCAGAAAGATACAAAATCCTGCCGGATTATTTGCGGAAGGCGCCAATGTGGTCTTTGCAAATCTAGAAGGTCCCGTTAATGGTAAAGGTACAAAAGGTGGAACCTCAATGATTTTTTCTTTCAATGAAGATATAGGTCAAATATTAAAAGATTTTGGTTTTACTTTGCTCTCAATTTCCAATAATCATGCTCTCGATCAAGGGAAAGCTGGGCGTCAAAATACTATCAATACGCTAACCAATTCCGGTCTGGACTGGTGTGGCAGTGCAAATGAAGTTGATCCATCAAGTGTTTATTACGGCAAAATAGATCAAAAGAGTTATGCTTTCATCTGTCTTCATAGTGCCACGGACTATCTTGATCTAAATGCTGCTACTGACCTTATTAAGGCCGTGCGCCCAAATGTTGATTATCTAGTAGTTTCGATTCACTGGGGAGTTGAATACCAACACAAACCAAATAATGAGCTTCAAATAAAGCCTGGCCATGCATTTGTTGATGCTGGTGCGGACTTGATAATTGGTCATCACCCACATGTTGTGCAAAGCTTTGAAGTTTATAATAATAAATTAATAATTTACTCTCTTGGCAATTTTGTTTTCGATCAGTTTTGGTCACAAGATACGCAGGAAGGATTGGCGGTTGGAGTGGTTCTTAATCGCTCTGAAACCGATTACGTTCTTCATTCAAAAATGTATTT
This sequence comes from Candidatus Peribacteria bacterium, assembly GCA_943357285.1. Lineage (GTDB taxonomy): Bacteria > Patescibacteriota > Gracilibacteria > UBA1369 > LOWO2-01-FULL-3 > JACRIB01. The sequence goes on from CALRGJ010000020.1 coordinate 4,932, forward strand.
ATTCCCAATGAAAAGTGAGAGATCACAATCAAGAATGATGAATGAAGAAGAAAGAACTAAGTGGATAGAAAAATTTATAGGTTATGGCAGCTATGACGAGGTGATGCAACAAGAAATAAGAAATGGAGTAATTGAAATACCTTGAGATCTTGATATAATTGGGCAAATAAACTTTCCTCATGAAAATTAAATTTGCAGGAGCAGCTGGAGAAGTAACTGGATCCAAGCATCTGATTACCTTTAACGGTAAAAAAATTCTTTTAGATTGCGGTTTATTTCAAGGAAAACGTAAAGAAACTGATGAAAAAAATCGTCATCTGAAATTTGATCCGAAAGAAGTAGATGTGGTGATTCTTTCTCACGCTCATATGGATCATAGTGGTGATTTGCCTATTCTGGTGAAGAATGGTTTCAAGGGTCCTATTTATTGTACGCATGCAACCAGAGATCTTTGCAATTACATGCTTGCGGATAGTGCACTGATACAGGAACGTGAAGTTGAGTGGTTAAAAAAACGTAAAAAATTAGCTAAGGGAGAAGTTCCTGAAGCTTTATACGGTCTTGAAGATGCTGAGGAAACTTTAAAACTTTTCCGAGGAGTAGGCTATGAACAAAGTTTCGTAGTAATGGATGGAGTTATTGCCTCATTCTATGACGCTGGGCATATTTTGGGTTCAGCATTAGTACACTTGATTTTTTACGACAAGAAAAAGAAAAAACATTTGAAGCTTTGCTTTACAGGAGATTTAGGTCGCCGTGGATTGCCGCTTTTGCGTGATCCACAGCCGATTCCACCAGCAGAGATTCTAATTAGCGAATGCACCTACGGAAATCGTCTACATGCCAACATTGACACTGTGGAAGATGATTTAGCTGCTGTGGTAAATGAAGTTTGTGAGCGTGGAGGTAAGCTAATTATTCCTTCTTTTGCTTTGGAACGTGCTCAAGAAATCGTTTACTATCTCAATATTCTGAGAAAGAAAGATAAGATTCCTTCTATTCCAGTTTATGTAGATAGTCCCCTATCAGGAAACGTAACTGAAGTTTTCCGTTCACATGCGGAATGTTTTGATATCAAAGTTTATAAAGAATTCATTGAACATGGTGAAAACCCTTTTGGTTTCAATGATTTGAAATATGTTCGCGATGCGGAGGAATCAAAAACTTTGAATGGCAAACCGGGACCAATGATTATAATCGCCGCTTCAGGTATGTGTGAGCACGGAAGAGTTCTCCATCATTTGAAAAATAATATTGAAGACAGCCGAAATACTGTCTTGATTGTCGGTTACCAAGCAGCTGATACTTTGGGAAGAAAATTGGTCGATGGATTCAAGGAAGTAAACATTTTTGGAGATCCTCATAGAGTGAAAGCCAGCGTGTATGTTATGGATGCTTTCTCTGCTCATGCTGATAGAAGTGATCTTCTTGATTACATTGGTAGAATTAAAGAATTGAAAAAAATATTTTTGGTTCACGGAGAACAAACTCAGCTTGAAGCGTTTACAGGATCACTCCACGACAATGGTTTCAAAGATGTATACGTTCCGAAGTACGGAGAGGATGTAGAAATTGACTTTGGGGACTAAATTTCACACAGCTAATTCTGTTTGCTTTTCGTTATATTCTATGAATAATTGAGTCATGAGTTATTTAGGTTTTTATAAAATATTTAGTACTTCAGTAGTTGGGGTAATGACCTACGTGGCTTCTCTGTCTCATCCGGTTGCGTCTGTTGGTGGCATAAATGACCCAATATATAAGCCTGGAATGATATATGCCCCTATTTTGATGTACCACCATGTAGCGCCAAAAATCGGAGATAATCCTTACTATGTTTCACCTGATATTTTTGAGCAGCAAATGGCTTGGCTCCATGATAATAACTACAATGTTATTTCCCTAGATAAATTTTATAACTCTATCTATGGTGATGAATTATTGCCTAGCAGGCCTGTCGTTTTAACTTTTGATGATGGAGCTAAGGATCATTATTTGAATGCTTACCCTGCAATGAAAAAATATGGATTTACGGGCACTTTTTATATTATTACAAACGACGTGGGAGGTAGGGGTTTTATGAGCTGGGATATGTTAAAAGAAATGGTTAGAGATGGCATGGATATACAATCACACACTGTCCATCATCCTAATTTAGCAGCAGCTGGAGAAGACGAAAACAGATTAGAGCTAGCAAAGAGTAAAAAAGTTATTGAGGAAAAGCTAGGCACTACTGTAAAGCACTTGGCTTATCCGGGTGGAGCATATTCAGATACTACAATTAAAGTACTTGAAGAATTAGGCTATCTTACTGCGACGACAGTTAAACATTCCCAATACCATTCTCCAGATATTAGTAACTACGAAATACCCCGTATGCACATAGATAGTGATATGGAGTCGTTCGCAGGATTTGTGACAGGAAGAAGAAAAGATTAGTATCTAATCTTCACTCCGTTCTTAATATTACTCAAGAAATTACTTTTCTTTATTTTTCTTATTATTTGTTTACTATTCTTTAGTGTGTTTTTAACCCTTGATAATCGACTGTAAATTGTTGGGGCTACAGTTGTCATAGGCGCCGGAGTAATAACCGGAGTTGGCGCAATAACTGCTGGGGCTGGTACAACGACAACCGGTGTTTCCACGTATGGAGTAAATTTGAAACTATTGATTACAGCTTCAGCATTCTGTCCGTTAATTGGAGCCAGACCTTTCATTAACCAGAAATTTATATCAGCAAATTCCTTTCCAGGCACAAAGTTATCTGCACCTGCGTAAGTCCATTCTTTAATTAAATTTCCATTCTGTATTGTTCGGAAAACAACTTTAGTTGGTTGCCAATCAATTTCATTGATTACTGGAGCTGTCTGATCGAGAGCTATTTTGAATTGATAGTTATTTCCCTTTGTTCCAGCTGGCTGAACGCTATGTCCTAAATTTGGACCTCCAGCAATACCCCAACGACTAAATTCAGTATCTATTTCATGAGTATCATCTTGGTACATAAAAAGTCCCAATACAACATTAGGATCAAAATTATCAACATTGCTGCTTGTCTCAAAACTATAAGTACCGTAGCCAAGTGAACTAGGCAAATATACTTCGGAAGAATACCATGTTCCCCCATTGTTTTTTATTGAAAGGTGAAGCGCACCATTACTATCTGTATAGACATCGCTGGCCGCATCTGTCCACCAATTTGGCCCTGGACCAAAGAAGCTATTCTTTACATTCCAGTTGTAACCGCTGAAATCGATTGTTCTTCCTGATGCATTTGTTACCAAGCTAGTCGTCAAAATTAAAGTACTAACAGTGAGTGCTGCGAAAAATATTTTAATTACACTTTTGATTTTCATAGAAACTTTTTATGGATTTTTTTTATTTCTCTAGATCTTTGTAAATAAGTCTTCATCTGTGAAACGCACTTTTGGCATGTGTGGAACGTCTTTTCTGTAACCAATTGTGAGGGCAGCAACAGTCTTAGTATTTGCTGGAACATTCAAAATTTGATCAAAGGCGGCAGTATCCAAACCTTCCATTGGACAAGAATCAATCATAAGTTCAGCACAAGCAGCCATAGCAAAACCGAAAGCAATATAGGCCTGTCTATGTGCCCAACTCATTGCAGCTTCTCCTTGTTTACCTTCTGCAAAACCAGTCATCATATCTTCATACCCTTTCATTGCAGCTCTCTTAGTAGCATCACCACCGCTAGCCATTTCAAAGTATGTATTCACTCTATCTTTTAAATCATCACGTCCACAGAAAACAATCACGTGAGAAGCATCTTCAAATTGTTGTTGATTGTATCCTTTTTCTTTCAATTTCATTTTTGTAGCTTGATCGCTTACTACATAGAAATGGTAAGGTTGCATACCAAAAGAACTTGGAGACATCTTTATTGCATGAAGAATCTTTGCGAGATCAGAGTCAGATACTTTCTTAGCAGGATCAAAAGCTTTTTCGGCACAGCGCCAATCGAGATTATCGAGAAATGTTGCCATATATATTTGGGTTATAAATTAATATGATTATAGCTTGTGGATTTTCTCTTATTTGATTCACATAGTCAAGAAACTTTATGATATAATTTACTCATGAATAAATATGAAAATTTGAGTAAACCCCAGGCGGAATTTGATTTTCATGATAAGGGAATTTTGGATGAAACTGATATCAAGAGTATGGCCAATGAATTTTTAGATGAATGCAAACGCAGAAAACTGAAGAAAGTGATGTTTATTACTGGCAAAGGTCTTCATTCCAAGAAAGGCATGCCGGTGATAAAACCTTTTTTGCGTAAGTATTTAAATACTTTGCCTTTTGTTATAAGAGTCGACGAAGGAAGGTTTGATAGAGGTGGGGCTGGGACGCTGGAAGTGACTTTGGAGAAAAATTAATTCTGGAGCAGGTGACGGGAATCGAACCCGTATCTACAGCTTGGAAGGCTATAGTAATAGCCATTATACGACACCTGCTCGGTTTTTGTGCTACACAAATCTAATAAACCTTGGGCTAAATTGCAAGGTCTTTAAGTGGCGGGGTGAATTTTTGCTTCTAATTTTAGTCCATTTGTGCTATAGTTATGTGATGGCAAACAGAACCCAAAATCCAGAATTAGAGGCTGACAAGCTAGAAAAGGGACCTGAAGGAACTGATATTGAAGCAGCTTCTGCTTTGACTGCGAAGAAAACTCTTAAAGTCCTAGAAGGTGGAAAATACGGCCAGCCAGTAGAAGTGGCAGGCAGAAAATTTGAAAATCCACAGAAAGCTTATCAGAAACTTAAAGAGGCTCTTAAATATGTAAAAACTTATTTTGGTAAAAATTTGAAGATTAATTTAGATGAAATAAGTTTCAAAAAATTTGAGGGTGATATTGCAGGTGAATCTACCGAACATGGAGCATTCATAAATCCTATTATGCTAATGCATCCTGCGATGAGATTAGCGCATGTAATTGCTCACGAGCTCGCTCACAATAAAGCGCAAATCATGAATGAAGCCTTAGTCGAATCATATGTGCATGAATTCTTTGGAGAAGACGGCATGGGAGATAAGTATGAATTGGCCGTTGATCAGTTTAGAGAATTCGCAAAAAAGTGCTCAGGCAAAGAAAGTTCAAAGAAGGCAGTGGAAAAAATGTATGAGTTATATTACTCAGGTAGGTTTGAAAAAATTTATGAAATGTTTGAGAAAAACTATATGAAGGGGTTGAAGACTGAAGAAGAGAAAGAGGAAGCATTTAAAAAGTTCAAAGATGTATTTCCTGAATTGAATTATGTCACAGAGGAAGAACCGGCAGGACATTTTGGATGGAAGGGATTAACGTCAAAAAAGGCCTCTAACGACAATATGGAATTTGGAAATGTTGCAAAAAAGGCTGCATAATGCTAAAAAGTCTCTGGTGATGCAAACCCACCATTTATGCAACTACGCAAAGGACAAATACTTGAATTTGATATTGGAGCTTTAGCTTTTGGCGGAGCTGGAATTGGCAAACATGAAGGCCTAACGATCTTCGTGGAAAAAACTATGCCAGGAGATAGGATAAAGGCGTCTTTGACGAAGATTAAAAATAATTTCTGTGAAGCTGATTTGGTAGAGATAGTAAAACCTGCGGAAGACAGAGTAAAACCTCGCTGCCAATATTTCGGAATATGTGGAGGTTGCCAGTTGCAATTCATGCCATATGAGAAACAATTGGAGGTAAAAAAACAGCAAGTAATAGATGCTTTTGAGAGGATAGGAAAAATTTCGAATCCCCCAGTGGAAGATATTTTGGGATCTGAGGATAGCTATTATTATCGTAACAAAATGGAGTTTTCTTTCGGTTATGATAAGGATATGAACTTTGCTTTTGGTATGCATATGCCGGAAAGAAGATTCGATATTTTGGATTTAAAAGAATGTCATTTACAGTCAGAATTCTCTTCCAGACTGGTAAACTTCGTGAGAGATTTTGCTATTAAAAAGAACTGGAAACCTGCAAAAGTTCTGACGGCAGAAGGTCTTTTAAAAGCCATGTATCTCAGAGAATCACGACGCACAAACGAAGTGATGATTAACATGGTGACATCGGAATATTTGCCGGAAAATTTCGAAAAAGATTTTGAAGAATTTGCGGAGGAAATATTAAAGGTTCCCAGTGATGATAAAAAAATCGCTTCCATTTATTGGTCAAAAGTAATTAATCGTGGAGGAGTTCCCAAACAAATTAAAGAAAAATTATTTTATGGGAAACCGGCTTTGACCGAAATAATGAGGCTAGCAAATGGCGATGAATTAACCTTTGATATTTTGCCTCAAGCGTTTTTTCAGGTGAATACTTTACAGGCCGAAGTTTTGTATAGTCAGACATTGAAATATGGCTTACTGAACAATCATAAAATGGTTTTTGATTTATTCTGTGGCACAGGAACTATAGGTCTATTTTTTGCGAAACATGTGGAGCAAGTTTTGGGAATTGAGCTCAATGAACAAGCTGTGCAAGCTGCTAGAGAGAATGCGAGAAAAAATAAAATTTTCAATATAGATTTTTTTACCGGTGATGTAAGTAAAGTTTTAGATACCGTGCGTGAACAACCAAGTTTGATTGTGATTGATCCCCCACGTGCCGGACTCACAGAAAAAATGATTAAAAAAATAAATGACTTCGGAGCAAATGAAATTGTTTATGTTTCTTGTAATCCAGCTACTCTGGCCAGAGATGCAGCGTGGCTGAAAGAATATGGTTATGAAGTACAGGCAATTCAGCCGGTAGATATGTTCCCACACACCTTCCATATTGAGTGCGTTTGCTATTTCAAACGCTAAAAAAATATTTGCAAGCATTAGATAGTTGTTGTATCGTAGCCAATATAAACTTCTACCCCCATTCAAATGAAAAAATTGTTTTCTACGTTTATTCTTGCGCTAGCACTGAGCATGTTTGTCGTGCCAGTATCTCAAGCCGCAGTATTTAAAGGTGAAGAAAATTTATTAATTCCAGAGAAAATATTAGATGATGCCTACTTGTTCGCAAATAATGGTAGCGTAGATGCGGATGTAGTGAATGATCTTTATATTGCGGGAGGACAGATAACTATCAACAGCAACGTTGGCCAAGATTTAGTGGTAGCCGGAGGAAGAGTGGTCGTAATGGGAGATGTGATTGGTGACATAAGAATACTTGGTGGACAAGTTTCAATTTATGGAAAAGTTGGCGAGGATGTTTTGGTTACCGGAGGACAAGTTGAAGTAGGAAAGAAAGCTTTTATTAATGGAAATATGTACGTTGCGTCCGGGGCTTTAGTGCTCGATGGTCAGGTGAAAGGCGAATTGAAAGCTTTTACAGGTGCATTTATTTTTAATGGAACAGTAGGAAAGAACATGATCGTTACTACAGAGGATCAATTTGTGATCAGTCCAGCTGCAAAAATTCTTGGAAATTTGGATTACAAATCAAGAGAGGAGATTATTGTTCCAGCCGAAGTGGTAAAAGGAAAAACTTCCTTCGTTAAATTGGAAAGAGCTGATTACATGAAAAAGTTTACAGGATGGTTTTTAATGCATAAATTTTTCGTTTATCTTTCTGCTTTATTACTTGCACTAATACTTGTCCTATACGCTCCAAAATTTACAATTTCAGCTGGAGAGAAAATTCATAAATCCGCTTTGAAAGCTTTGGGAATAGGTCTATTGGCAATGTTTGGAGTTATGGTTGGTGGAGTGATTTTGTTGGTTACAATGGTTGGTATTCCGCTAGCTCTTATTGCTTTCGCCGGCTTAGCAATGTCGATGTATATTGGACAAATTTTTGTGGCTTCTTGGATTGGAGGAATGATGTTTAGTTATAAAAAAGGAAAAACAGAAATTGGAAAAATGAAACTTTTTGGAATCTGGGCTTTAGCTTTGTTTATTTATCATGCAGTTTGCTTAATTCCATTTGTAGGATGGGCTGCAAATATGGTGCTATGTTTAACAGGACTTGGAAGTTTAGTAATGACAAAAATAGAATACATGAGCTTCTTAAAGTCTAAGAAGATGCTTTAGAAGAGTATTTCTTCTGAAGATATTGCTTAGCTTCGGCACTTGTTTTGAGTTCATGAGAAAGCTGTAGGTCACGAAGTTCTTTGAGAATTTCTCCCACTTTCGCACCCTCAGTAATATTGCATATTTTCATGATGTCTTTGCCGCTGAGTAGATTCTTTGGCATAAGTTTTAATTTTGCAATTTCGTGACGATAAAGAAGTTTTAGTTTTTCATACAAACTAAGATCCAGTGGTTTTGTACCAACTGTATCAGCACGATTTAGTTCCAATAATTCTTCAAATCCAGGCTCTAAGAACCAATGACGACGTCTACCATCTGGCATTTCCATAAGTGGAACAATCATCATATGATGACGAATAAGCCAATAGACTCTGTCGATAATTTTATTAGGAAAGTGGAGGCGAGTGAGAATTTGTTTTGCAGTTTCCGAACCTACTTCAGCGTGATGATTGTAGCGAATACGTTCCTGATCCTGAGCAAAGGTTTCGTATTTCCCAATGTCGTGAAGAACAGTGGCCCACTTGAGAGCGAGAGATGCTGGTTCGGCAGGAAGAGGATTCGAATCTATGTCTTCGTCAGTGAGACTGCTGAGAGCTTGCACGGAATGGTCCCAAACATCACCTTCTTGATGATAAATGAGAGGCTGAGCTAATCCCTTCAATCTACAAAGCTCAGGCATGATGATTTCCAAAGCTCCAATTTCAAATAATTCTTCAAAAGCACGGGCAGCATTTTTGCCCATAATCATTTTATTCAATTCATCAGCAATTCTATTTGGGGAAATATTCTTAATAAGCTGAACATGTTTTTTGATTGCTTGATAAGTATCCGGATGATATTGAAAATCAAATTCATTCTTAAAGCGAACCGCACGAAGAATACGCAAATTATCTTCCTTTATACGTTCCTCCGGATTACCAATAAAACGTACCAACTTATCTCTCATATCTTTCTGTCCTTCAACATAATCCATAACTTCTTCAGTGGAAGGATCATAGAACATAGCATTGATAGTAAAATCGCGTCGTAGAGCGTCTTCTTTAGCATTTGTGAACTCCACAGCGTCCGGCCTGCGACCATCGCTATATCCTGCATCTGAACGAAAAGTGGCAATTTCAAAACTATGACCATTTTTAATAGCAAGAATTACTCCAAATTGTTTTCCAATCGGAATGGTATGATCGAGAATTCTTTCTATATCGTCCGGTTTAGCGGATGTAACTATATCAAAATCTTTGGGCTGAATTCCAAGTAACATATCTCGAACACAACCACCGGCCCAATAGGCTTCATAACCGGCTTTTTTCAGATCTTCAATGATTTCCAATGAGGTGGATTTCATGGCTTAATTATACTCTATTTTCTTGTACTTTTCGAGGTTTTTGTTTAGTATTTACCTCCTATAATCACTTTCAATGAAAGTTTCTAGAGATTCACAATTAACTGAACCAGTGGATTTTGGGCCTAGGGTTCTTGGGGCTACCGGAATGCTTGTTGGTAGGCATCCTGAACTTGAGGAATTTGTTGATAAAAAATCGAGAGATGCGGTGATGCAAGTTGCCGAGAAAGTGCGTCAGGAGTTTGGAACAAATGCTTCCCTGGCTGGAGTCAAAAACAGAGGATTACCTGCGATGTTGGCGAAAGCAATATCTGGAGATTATCCAGGATTAGTGAAGCATATGGGAGGGACTTCAATGATTTCAAAACGATTGGCTACGGAAATGGGTATGTCTGGCAAAGCAGTGGATGAGATAGAAAAAGGAGCACTGATTCATGATTTGGGAAAAATTGATCCTCGAATTAGACAACTGGTGGATTTCGAAGGAAAATTGGACCAAGACGGAAAAGATATAGTAGGTTGGCATCCGGAAATGGGAGCAAGAATTGGTGAAATTTTAGGTCTTGAGGCTTCGACTGTGGAAATGATTAGGGGTCATCACAAAAGATTCGATAGAGGTGGCTATGTAGCTCAAAGTGACGAAGAAGTTGGTATTCAGCCATCTATTGTTGCTGTTGCTGACGCCTTGGATGCCATGGTCAAGAAAAGACCGGGAAGAGAACCACGTTCAGTTGATGAAGTAGTACGTGCAATTAGAGAATCTGCCGGAAGCCATTTTCATCCGGATGTGGCACAGGCATTTTTGAAAGATCCAGAAGCTATCTTGAGAAGTACTCCTGTATTGGGTAGAATGCCCACATGAAAATCTTGAGCATTGAAACATCTTGTGATGAGACGGCAGCGGCAATCGTAGAAGACGGCCGTAAGGTTTTGGCGAATGTGATTGCTTCACAAATAGATTTACACGCAAAAACCGGAGGAGTCGTACCAGAAGTGGCAGCGAGAGAACATGTATTAAAAATGGTGCCTGTTTTGGAAGAATGTTTGGAAAAAGGTGGCTGCGATTGGGATGACATAGAAGCTATAGCAATTACCAAAGGTCCTGGGTTAATAAGTTCTCTAATCATTGGAACGGAAACTGCGAACGTTATTTCTTATGTGAAGAATAAGCCGCTAATTCCGGTTCAACATATTACCGGACATATTTATTCCAATTGGCTTTACGAAATAAATGGAGTCGAAAATGATGAGCCTCAGTTCCCTATTATAATTTTGACTGTTTCCGGTGGTCACAATGAATTAATCCTAATGAC
>CALRGJ010000021.1 GCA_943357285.1 Candidatus Peribacteria bacterium
ATTAGCTCTAAAGGGAGATAAAATGAAGTTTAAATTACCACAGGCATTTCTAGAAAAAGGCAGTCTTAATTTTAGTTTTTCAGGATTAAAAACTTCAGTATTGAATGCAACGAAAAAAAATACTGGAAAAATAGATGAACAATTTAAAGCTGATATGGCAGCTAGTTTTCAGGAAGCGGTAGTGGAAGTTCTTAGTGAAAAATTAATGATGGCAGCTGAAAAATTTCCGAAAATTAGAGAGATACATTTAGCCGGAGGAGTATCGGCAAATACGAGACTAAGAGAAATGATTCAACAAAAGCTAAATATTTTTAATCAAAAATTTGGCAGAAAAATAAATTTCAGACATCCTCAATCTTTCAATTATTGTACCGATAATGCGGCGATGATCGCATCTGCCGGCTATTACTTGTATAAAGCTGCTCCAAAGAAATTTAAGAAAAAAACTAATATTGTTCCTGTCACGTCTTTTGAAATCTGAGAAAAATGCTTTCATCATTTATCTTGAAATAACCAAAACATGTGGTAGAATAGCAGCTAGCGTGTTCGCGAATATTTCTTATCCTTCCACAATATGGCAGAAGAATCTGATGAGATTGTAGTACAGAAGCCCCCATTTCAGACTCCAAAAGGAGTGCATGATATTTTACCGGCTGATCATGAATATCACACTTTTATTAAAAAAGTAGTGAGACATAGAGCTAGACAGGCTGGTTTTAGACGTATTACTACGCCAGTTTTCGAATTCACAGAAGTTTTCAAAAGAAGTATTGGAGACACATCAGATATCGTTTCAAAAGAAATGTATACTTTTCAAGATAGAAAAGGGCGCAGCCTCACATTAAAACCTGAAGGTACAGCTGGTGTAGTGCGCAGCTATATTCAGAATAATATGAGTCAATTGCCACAGCCTTTGATGCTTTATTATTATGAGCCACACTTTAGATATGACAGACCACAGAAGGGTCGTTATCGCCAGTTTTGGCAGTTTGGTTTTGAGATTATTGGTGAAAGCGACGCAGCTTTGGATGCACAGATCATTCAATTAGCTTCTAAAATTTATCAGGACTTAGGAGTTCACAAAGTTTTGAAATTACAAATAAATACTATCGGTACTCCTGACGCTCGTAAAAAATATATGCAAGTTTTACAGGATTATTACACTGGAAAAGAACGTTCTCTATGTGAAGATTGCCGCTATAGACTGACAAGCAATCCAATGCGTCTTCTAGATTGTAAACAAGAAGACTGTAAGATTTTGGCTCAGCTGGCTCCGATAATGAAAGATTATTTAGACAAGGAATCTTTGGATTTCCATACCGAATTAAAAAGTTATTTAGATGAAATGGGATTAGTTTATGAAGAAAATCCTAAATTGGTTCGTGGTTTGGATTACTATGCAAAAACTGTATTTGAATTTGCCGAAGTAGAAAAAGGAGAAGCTTCTCAAAATGCTATTGGTGGTGGTGGAAGATATGATGGATTGATAGAACTTATGGGCGGACAAGCTACTCCAGCCGTTGGTATGGCTGCAGGTATCGAAAGAATTATAGCCTGTATGAAACGTGAAAAAGTACATGCACCCTCAAAGGATTTCTTACACGTTTTTGTGGCTCAATTGGGAAATGAAGCGAAGAGAAAATGTCTTCCTTTGATTGATCAATTAAGAGACGCTGGTCTAAAAACTATGGGAGCTCTAGGTAAAGGATCAATAAATGTTCAGCTAAGAATTGCTGATAAATTTAAAGTTCCTTATACAGTTCTTCTCGGTCTTACAGAAGTAAGAGAGGGTAATGCTATCATCAGAGATATGAAAAAAGGTATACAAGAAACTGTCAAAATGGAAAAGGTCGTTGAACGTTTAGTAAAACTCATCGGCGAAGAAAATTTAGACAGATATACACCTGGCGAATTGCTATATTCGTAATATTTCGTTTGAAGATGCGTTATTAAGAGTGCTATATTCTTAATACCTTATGAAAAAAATTTACTTCCTTCCTGTATTATTTTTTGCGCTTTCCTTAAATGCGACTGCCGCAAGTTTTCCTGATGTTCCTCCTGATCATAAAAACTACAAAGCAATTGAGTTTCTTGCGGATAAAAATATTATCAAGGGATACAGTGATGGAACTTTTGGTCCGGGTAAATTGGTAAACAGGGCAGAGGCTGTAAAAATTATTACCAGTGCTTTAAATATTAAAACAGATGGCACCTATACATTTGTGTTTCCAGATGTAAAAAAGGATGCTTGGTTCTTTCCATATGTGATGGGAGGTAAAGCTGCTGGAATTATTGGGGGTTATAAAGATGGTACTTTTAAACCAACTGATCCGGTAAATCTGGCTGAGACAATGAAAATATTGGCCACTGCAGCAAAGGTTCAATTGCCTACCAAAGTTAATGAAAATGTTTTTACAGATGTAGTAAAAGATGCTTGGTTTGCTCCACATATTCAATATGGAAGAGATCATAATATGATACTTTCAGATGATTACGGAGCTGTTCATCCTGATCAATCAATGACTAGAGCCGCATTTGCAGAATTGGTTTTCCGAATGATGACAGTTCAATCCAACAAAGGTGAACCCTTTCCTTTAGCAATTAACTGGTCTGAGTATAAAGGAGAGAGTCTTCCTTTTCAGATCAAATATGATGAGAAAAATTGGAAAGTTGTCAAAGATGTTAATCAAGTTGTTTTCATTAAACCCGATAAACAATATTCTCAATTTTCTGCGACAAGAGTATACCCAAATTCTGCCGTATTAACTGTGACTTTAGATGCTAATGCCGGCAATATGGTGACCGAGCAATATTTTACCAATATAAAAAATGCTTTTCCTGGAGCCAATTATAAAAAATTTAAACTAAATGATTTGGATGCTTTTGAAGTAGTATATCAAAATTCCAGAATGGTTGATTGGTATATTTATTTGAAAAACAAAAAAGTGTTGGCAATATATACTGAATTCGGAAATGGAGCACTGGGATTTCAGCTTCAGCAAGCCATAAAAGCGATGCTCAGCACTTTGGAGTACAAAGAGCTGTCTGCCACTAATACTGAGGATTACACAGATCTTTTGAGCAATATAATGAAGATGATTTTAGTTAAGAATAAGGGAATGGATAGTTTGAATTCTCTGCCTGAGAAAGCAATAATTCTTACGGATACAATTGGGGCTGGGAATGGACCGGTGGATTATTATTACAGCACAAAGGTAAATTACACATTTAAATATGAACGTACCGATGATGTTATTTTAGATTCAAGATCAGGAAAAACTACAGCGTTCTAAAGAGTTCTAATAATTTAAAATTTCCCAATATGCCACAATATAAAAAAGGAGATGAAAAAAAGTTTTTCCCAACAGTCATTGCCGCTTTGATCGTTGCGGCTGTTGCTATTGCGAGTTTTATTTATTCAGTTGTAAAAAATGGCGATGACTCAAAAATTGGTCAACCACTAGACAATGACAGTTCTATCATAAAATTAAATCCCGGGTCAGATTTACAGACGCCTACTACTGCACCTTCAGTGCCAACTCCAACCACTCCACCACCGGTGAATTAGTCTTCAAATTTGTAAGCTATGCCAGTATCTCCAAGTTCGTCTTTCTTGATTTCTGAATGAGAGGTGTGGAATTTGAAATTATCCATTTCTTCTTTGGTCTTTTTGACCTCTACTTTTGAAGGTTTAGGAGGGTTTACTGGTGGTTTTTCTTGAGAAATAAACTGAGGAGTTATCTGAGGGATTTGTGCAAGCTCAGGTTCTTTATCAGTAGCTATTGGTGACACCTTTCTATCAATTTCATCTGGAAATTTTCTTTGAGACTGAAATTCTTTTGCGGCATTAACTACCTGATACTCTGCATCTCTGAGTAAAATATTTTTGATACCAAAACCGGCTGCTTGAGTATGACCACCACCACCAAATTTCTCAGCAATAGCAGCTGCATCAATGCTTGCGCTAGTTGTCCTAATACTTACAGATACATAGTTGTCCTTCTTTTCTTTAATTAAAAGGATTACTTCTGCTCCTGGAGCATTAGTCATTAGTTCATCGATAATATCGCCAGTTTCATCTTCACTACTTCCTGTATCACGAAGGTCTTGCTGACTTACGACAGACCATACAATGTGATGTTTTTCATCAGTTTGAATCTTTGAAAGTACACGACCCCAAAGCTTTAGCTGACTTAATTGTTTAGTTTTATAAATGTATTGAATAATTTCTTGCTGGCGGGCTCCATAGGCAATGAGCTCAGAAGCAACCTCGAAAGATTTTGGCGTAGTATTAGCATTCTGAAAACTTCCTGTATCTGTAATAATACCTGTCAAAAGCAGAGTCGCTATATCCTCATCAATAAGGTCTACACCAGTATCTTTTGCCAGCTCTTCAAATAGTGGGCAAAGTAACTCAGTAGTAGATGAAGACATGATATCAACATGATTAATCTTACCAAAGTGAGTATTAGAGATGTGGTGGTCAATATTGATCACTGGCACTTGGTGGAAAATTTCAGTGTTGTTCTCGTAAATTCCGCGAAGTTGCTGCAATTCGGCAGTATCAACTGTAATAATCAAATCATAGGATATTTCACCCTTATTGAAACTTATATCAGCTTCTGAAAAATGACCGTCCAGAGGGCTTATAATGATGTTTACCTTATCATCCTCGATGGCACTTTTAATCTTATCTAGCTTAATCTTCTTACAATCAATGGTAATGATAAAATCGTTTGATGACATAAACTTGCTTCCAACGATTTTCATATTTGGAAGAAAGTCATAAACATCAGGCACAGGATCGGCACAAATCACCGTCACTTCCTTACCAAGCTTCCTCAAGGCCATATAGAGAGCCACTGCTGAACCAAGGGAGTCTCCATCTGGTGGAGAAGAAGGTAAAACAAGTATTTTGTTACTTCTCTTTATAAGTTCTATAATATTTTTTTGATTTGAATTCTGCATTTATTTGAGAAATTGTTTCTTTATATTGTAAAACAAATTCGGCAATATGTCAAGACTTTGACGCCAACAAAAAGGATCTCATTGTATCAATGCTAATGGTATTTTTCCAGATTAAATTTGAATATCAGTTAGAAAGATTCTTTATGCGGAAGATTATTTCGGCCACCTCTTTACGGGTAATATTCTTGAGTGGCAAATAGGCGTAATTAGAGCCATTTTTCACTATATGATGCTTATCAAGTAAGTCGCGATTATCAGCAAAAATAAAATATTTCCCATACCATTCACTGACTTTGATATCGTTTATTGAGGTGTTTTCCAGTTTTTCTGGAATTATTTTCCCATTAAAAAATCCATTAACTATAATTTTAATTGATTCAACCCTGGTCACTTTATCGTTTGGGTGGAATTTGCCATCGGCAAAGCCGCTAATCCATTTATGATCTTTAGCATAACAAATATAAGGAGCAAACCACTCTTTCTGTACATCGGGAAAACAACTACTAAACTTACTAATTTCAGGTGTAGCTAAAGCAGATACAATCATCTTGGTTAATTCAGCGCGAGTTACTTCACTGTCAGGTCTGAATTTACCGTCTTCATATCCTTTAATTATGCCATCCTTATAAAGCAAATTGATAGCTTTAGAATTGGGCTGTGCATCCGGCACATCAGGAAAATTCTGATAAGCGTGAAGCTTGCCGGTTAAGTCTAAATCAAAAAAGGAGAAGCTATCCATCATTTCGAGTGAGTCTTCTTTATAGGACTTTTGATCAGTGTAAATAATTTTCGGTTTTGTTTGATTTTTAGAGATCGTGAAAATTGAATTAGAAATAGCACTTGGTTTTACATCAACCTGAGAACCACCATCAATCAAAATGAAATCTGAAGGATAAATAAAGGAAAATTTATTTTTCACATCAATATAGCTATGCCACTTATCGTTGAAATCAAAAGAATTAATTATTTTAAAATATATGTCAGAGTTCTTAATATTCTTATTGGAAATAGTGATTATTGTTCTTCCTCTCTTTAGCAAAGTAACAACCTCTATTTCTCCTGAAGATTTCATTTGGTAGGTGGCTTGTTTGCCGACTAAATCATCATCTTTAGCTGGAATAAATATATCTTTTACTTCTATCACCAGATTGTCTTGAGTAGCAAAATAATTAACTACCGAGTTGTAACTTTGATCATTAAATTCTTTCACAACAAAACCTTCTTTACTATCCGTAGTGCCGGCAGAAAATAATAACTGTGTCTTATCATCCAATGTTTTCAGCTGCCAATCTCTAGGAAATCTGAAGTAAAATTTATGAGTAGAAGAGTTACTATTAAACTGATACCACTCTGTTGAATTGGGAGTTTTTGCTAAAGCTACCGCGGTAAAAGTAGCGGAAATAAAAACACAGAAAAATAAAAATATTGAAAACTTTTTCATAAGGATGGGATTCCGTTCCTAAGGTTACTATTCATTAGGCTTGAAGTCCAGGGCTTGCAGCTGAATAAATTCACGCTCGTTCCAAGAATGATGTTCGAGTTGAAAAACTAAATCTATTTTACGATGTTGTCTGAGCTGATCAATGAATTGTCCCATACGGAAGGCAATAACAGGGAATTTTTTCTCTCCGTTTTTTATTGTGAACTTGAGATGATTACCTTCTTGTCCTACTTGATTAATAAAAAATGGTTCTATACCTTCCATTAAGAAGGTTGGTTTTTTGTTGTCTACTCCGAATGGCTGAAGTGTCTCTATTATAGACAGCAGATCTTCATTAATTTGTTCACCTGATAATTGGCAATCGATTTCTAAAACAGTTTTGAGTTCTACTTTTTCTAGATTAGTGCGAGCATATTCAGAAATGTCTTTGGTAAAACCTTCTAGCTTGTCTTTATTCAAACTAAATCCTGCAGCTTGAGCATGTCCACCAAAATTTACTAGATGACTCTTAGTATTTGTGAGAGCATCTACTATATTAAAATATTCTGGACTGCGCGCTGAAGCTACGAGGGTGTCTCCAAAGTCCTGCATAGCTATTGCCGGCCGACCGTACTTCTCGGCTAGTTTTCCAGCTACCAGACCCAAAATTCCCACGTGCCATGTAGCACTATAGGCTATTAAAATGCTTGGCATATTTTCCTGATTGAGAAAAATAGCTTCGGCCTCATGAAGTGCCTGTTCGGTCATTTGCTGACGCTCTTTATTTAGAGATTCTAATTTGTCGCCGAGCTTAGTCACCTGTTCTCCCTCTTCTTCTTGGAGTAATAAAGAAAGTGCAGTGTAGGGATCCCCAATTCTTCCAGCGGCATTAATGCGTGGAGCCATTTGAAAACCAATGTTTGTAGTGTTCATTTTTATACCTTCTTTGATGCTCGCAAGTTCTTTTATTTTTTTTAGTCCGGCCCATTTAGTATTGGTCAAAGATTCGAGACCTTTGATTACAATTAGTCTGTTTTCGTCAGTCAGTGAGCCAAGATCGGCAATAGTGCCAAGAGTAGCAAGATCGAGTAAAGAATATAAATAATCCTGCCTTTCGCTTTCCGGAAGATATTTATTGATGAGTGCATGGGCAAGTTTTAGAGCAACGCCGGCGCCAGTAAGTTCTCTAAAAGGATAAGTGGTGTCCTTCAATTTCGGATGAAGAATAGCGTAAGCAGCAGGCAAAAATTCCGGAACTGTATGGTGATCAGTGATGATCACATCAATTCCAGAGCCATTCGCTTTTTCCACTTCATTGCGACAAGAAATTCCGCAATCAACTGTAATAATTAAATTGATATTTTTCTCAATAAATTCATCAATAAATTTAAGTGAAAGACCATATCCGTCTGCTAGACGATTTGGCAAACGATAGGAAACATTTGCTTTCACTTTTTTAAGAATGTGTACTAGAAGCGCTGTTCCACTGATTCCATCCACGTCGTAATCACCGAAAACTATTATTCTTTCTTGATTCTGAATGGCTTTATCCAAGCGCTGCAAAACCTTTTCCATATCATTAAAAAGATGAGGATCGTGAAATTCAGTAATTCCTCCGACATCTTTAATACCACGATTTTGGAGCAATCTTTCAAAGACTGTTTTTTGATTATCGTGATTTTTTATAAGCCATTTTTTCCCGAGTACAGACATTGAGATTAATTAGTTTTTTAACTTCGCAGCTTTTTCAGCTTTTTCCTTTTCTTTATTCTTCTTCCACATAGCAATTGCTTCCTCTGGAGTTTTGGCTTTATCTTCACCAAAAACCCAAGTATGTCGAGAACGAATCTTTTCATCTATTCCTTTCAAGACATCATCAATTTCAAAATATTTATTTTCCTTAGCTATTTGAGCAATCATAGCGATTTGAAAAAGTACGTCACCCAATTCTTCCTTAAGATTTTCATGATCTCCTTTTTCAATTGCCTGACAGACTTCTTCAGTCTCATCTTTAATGCACTTAAGCATAGTTGGAATTGTCTGAGCTTGATCCCAAGGACAGCCCATATTTGAGCGAAGTAATGCAGCTAATTCACAGAGATCTTGAAAAGTTATTTTAGACATTTTTAATAAATTATTATCAACCCATTTCTAGCCAGTGCACCTTATCATATCTTCGAAACCATGTCATTTGTCTTTTTGCATAATTACGAGTGTTCTTTTTTAGCACTTCTACACATTCGTCGAGCGTCGCTTTTCCTTTAAGGTAAGGGATTATTTCCTTTACTCCTAATGATGACATTGCGGGTGAATTTTCTTTGTATCCTTTTTTGAGAAGAGTTTTTACTTCATCTAGGAGTCCTCTCTTGAGCTGAAGGTCGACGCGTAGATTTACACGTTCATATAATTTTTCGCGATTCCAATTCAAGCCAATTAGAAAAGTGTTAAAAGGAGATTTCTTTTTAATATCTATCTTGTTCTCACCAGTTGTCATATTTATTTCGAGAGCCCTAACCACATAGCGTAAATTATTCGGATGAATCCTTTTTGCGGCTTCCGGATCAATTTTTGCCAGCTTAGCGTGAACGAACTCGTTTCCTTTTTTTTCAGCTTCTTTGTAGAGCTTGGCGCGTAGTTTCTCATCTGGTGGTACGCGTGGAATTTGATAAGAAAAAATTATAGAGCTTATGTATAGTCCAGTGCCTCCCACCAATATTGGCACATGTTTACTTTTGTATATATCTTTAATTTTCTCGAGAGCCAGTTCAGTGTATTCGGCAGTAGTGATGGTTTTGTCAGGTTTAGCTATTCCTAAGAGATGATGTGGGATCCCCTCTTGTTGAGATGGAAGGATAGCATCAGTACCTATATCCATTTCCTTATATATCTGGCGAGAATCAGTAGAAATGATCTCTCCTTTGAACTTATGAGCCAAATCTAAGGATAAAGCAGTCTTACCTGAGGCGGTAGGGCCCAAGATGACAATTAATGGTTTTTTCGCTTTTTTCAGAAATAACCGCAACCTTTTGTCTAGGTCAGTGTTATTGATAGTGGATGTGCTCGTCTTACTCATGAACGCATTATACAAAAAATATTCATTTACCCAAGTTATATATGATTAAAAAAATTCTGATGGTGGTAGTAATTGCATTTTTTATTCTTAACTCCGTAGCTTTCGCCGTAGTAAGTGGAATGAATTTCACAGATCAAAGCAAGTTTGCAGATTGGAATTCCACAGCAATTTCACATTTGAAAGGTGAAGGTATTATTCAAGGCTATAGTGATGGAGAATTTAAACCTGAAAATAGCGTAACCAGAGCGGAAATGGCCGTGATGATGGATAGGATGTATGACAAGTTGGTTGGAAAAATGGGTAAAATCACTATGAGTTATGAAGAACTGAAAGATGTATCTTTTACTAATACCTATGATCATGTTACTGCGAAAGTGGCCTTGGCGATGGGAATGGCTCACGTGAGAGAAACTTCTCAACCTGATTTAAAGAAGGATTATTGTACTAAATT
>CALRGJ010000022.1 GCA_943357285.1 Candidatus Peribacteria bacterium
AAGCATCCAAAACATGAGGATGAATATGAATTGCAGGTAAAAGATATTGAAGTTATTCAGCTTGTGAAGGAAGATTATCCTATTTCAAAGAAGGAACATGGTCCGGATTTTTTACTTCAGAATCGTCATTTGTGGCTTCGTACTCCAACGCAACGAGCTATTCAGATTGTGAGAAATACTATCATTAATGCCATTTTTGAATATTTGAACACTAATGGTTTTATTAAAATTGATTCTCCTATTTTGACACCGAATGCTTGTGAAGGTACGACAGAACTTTTTGAAATTGATTATTTTGAAGAAGGAAAAGCTTATCTTTCCCAATCTGGTCAGCTCTATATTGAGGCAGCAATTTTTTCCGTAGGAAGATGTTTTGATTTTGGTCCAGTATTCCGTGCTGAAAAATCTAAGACTCGTCGTCATCTTACAGAATTCTGGATGATGGATGCAGAGGCAGCTTTTGTGGACCAAGAAGAAAATATGAAAATTCAGGAAGGACTTGTGGAATTTGTAGTTCAAAAGGTTCTCGAGAAAAATTTGAAAGAATTGGCGATTTTGGAAAGAGATATCGAACCATTGAAGAAAATTAAGGCGCCATTTATTCATAAAACTCATACTGAAGTAGTGAAGGAGCTTCGTGAAATGGGCTCAGAGATTAAAGAAAATCAGGATCTTGGTGCGGCTGATGAGACAATGCTGACTATGAAATATGACAAACCAATTTTTGTTGAGAAATATCCTGCAGAAGTGAAAGCTTTTTATATGAAACGTACTGATGATGGCAAGTTTGCGCTTTGTGCAGATTTACTAGCTCCTGAAGGTTATGGAGAGGTGATTGGAGGAAGTCAGCGTGAAGATGATTATGATGTGCTTTTGGGTCGTATTAAAGAGCATAAATTGTCTGTGGAAGCTTTCGATTGGTACCTTGATTTACGTAAATATGGATCTGTTCCACATAGTGGATTTGGAATTGGTTTAGAGCGTCTTACTGGATGGATTTGTGGTCGCCAACATATACGTGAAACCATTCCGTTCCCAAGAACTATTGGCAGAATCAGACCGTAAGCTTTGATTTTGGCTTGATAATCTGTATACTGGCCGTATGAGAAAGATAAAAGTACCATTATTGTACGAGGATGATTACATGTTTGCGGTGAATAAACCGCCTCGTGTGATGAGTGTTCCTGCGGATCATGGGATTAAATCTGGTTCACGTGCTATTCCTCAAAAATCCGTTTTGGAGATTCTTCAGGATAGATATAAGGATAAGGGTTTTAAACCATATCTTTTGCATCGTTTGGATATGAATACTTCCGGAGTGATGCTTTTCGGAAAGCATGAAGAAAATAGAAAGGAATTAGAAGGAATTTTCAAAGATGATAGAACGAAGAAGGTTTATTTAGCTTTGCTTCGTGGTGTACCAGAATCTGGAATTATTAAGCATGGATTGGATGATAGGTACAAAGGCGATAAGAAAGATAGAAAGGGCGAAGAAGAGAGTGAAGGTGCTTCAGCAGATAAGGTTTCTGCGCATACTGAATTTAAGGTTTTTAAGACTTTTAGAGTTTTTGATAAGGAAAATTGTGCGCTTACTTCAGCGGAAATTACCACTGGTCGTAAACATCAAATTCGTCAACACTTTTCTCATATTGGTTTTCCGGTAGTTCTTGATGAACAGTATGGTGATCCAAAATGGAATCGTAGATTCCGTTTAAAATTCTGGCTTGGAAGACAATTTTTGCATTCTGAGCGTATTGAATTTTTCCATCCAATTTTGAATAAGACTATTTCAATTCAGGTAGAAATGCCACCTGATTTAACTCAGGCTTTGAATAGAATTCGTAGTGGTAAGTGGAAAGAATAGTTTTATCTCAGACCTATTTTACCGTCACGCTCTTTGCGAGGTTTCTTGGCTTGTCTGGGTCATTTTGACGTAGTACAGCGAGCTGGTAAGCAAGAATTTGGACTGGAATAATGTTTACTATTGGAGAAGTGGCTCCGACATCTGGCACTCTGATCCAGAAATCAAAAACTTCTTCGTTCGTAGGTGCAACTCCGATGATATAACCACCGCGAGCTTTTACTTCCTGAGCATTGCTGAGAATTTCTTTGCGACAATCATCGTTAGCGACGAGTGCAATTACTGGAGTGTTTTTGCTGATTAAGGCGATTGGTCCGTGTTTTAATTCTCCACCGGCAAAACCTTCAGCATGAATATAGGAAACTTCCTGAAGTTTAATTGCGGCTTCTAAAGCTATTGGAAAATTAGCTCCGCGTCCGATTATATACATCGATTCAATATCTTTAATTTTTGTAGCAATTTTTTTAATGTGGTCAGCGTAACGAGGATTTAACATGTCGTTAATTTGGCTTGCTGTACGGATAAGTAGCTGTTTGCCAATTTCTACGCCACCGTCGCAGGCATAAGCTAGTAGAGTGAGGATAGCGAGCTGAGAAGTAGTAGCTTTTGTAGAAGCTACAGCTTTTTCTGGGCCGGCTTTAATTGGAATTACAATGTCAGAATGACGTGCAATGCTGGAGTTTTCTACGTTTACTATTGAAGCTATTTTTGCACCTTTTTCTTTAGCAATTTCCATGGCTTCCAAGGTGTCGGCCGTTTCTCCCGATTGAGAGATGCAGACTAATAAAGTTTTCTTGTTGATGAAATCTTTGTAGTTTTGGAACTCTGAACCAAAGACGAAATGAATTTGTTTTTTTGAAATTTTAGCGAAGAGATATGCTCCTACCATAGCCACTTTTCCCGCTGTCCCGCAGCCAACAAAATAGGTGCTTTCTGCTTCTTCAATTGCTTTGGCTACTAGTTCAATATTTTTTGGATCTTGGTTTATGGCGCGATTCAATGTGTCTTTTTGTTCCATGATTTCTTTAATCATGAAGTGAGCAAATTCGCCTTTTTCTGCGCTTTCAACATCCCAGTCAATTTCAATAATACGTTTTTTTATTTCTTCGTTTGTGGCGTTGTCATAGAAATTTATTTTTTTATTTCCAATGACGCAAATTTGGTTGTCGTCGAGATAAATAACTTTATTTGTTTGTGCCAAAAACGCTGGGATATCTGAGGCGATGAAGTATTCTCCGTGTTCTTTTCCTACTCCAATGATGAGAGGGGATCCTTTACGTGCTGCGATTACTTTGTCTTCATCCTTTTTCATTACGACGATTGCGTAGCGACCTTCAATTTCTTTAACGGCCATTTTTACACTCTCTTCAAATGAATGTTTGCGGCTGTGTTGTTCTATTAAATGAGCTAAAACTTCTGTGTCTGTTTGTGAAAGAAATTTGTGACCTTTTTTGATTAAGTCTTTTTTTATTTCTTGGTAATTTTCAAAAATTCCATTATGAATTAGCACTATTTCATTGTGTTCTGAAAAGTGTGGATGAGCATTAGCTTTTGTGACTCCTCCATGAGTGGCCCAGCGTGAATGAGCCATGGCTACGCTAGATTCTCCGAGGGCTAGGTCTTTGGCGTTTATATCTCCAATCTTGCCAACCTCTTTGTGAACAATAATATCTCCACCGTTCTTGTAGGCGATACCCCAGGAGTCATAGCCTCGATACTCAAGATTTTTAAGGCCTTCAATAACTAGATGAGGAGCATTTTTTTTCTCCCCATAGTAAGCAAATATTCCGCACATAATTTGTTGTTTTTAGTGTGCTGATTTTACTGTATTTAAGGGTAAAAGTGGAGGAGGATTGGTTGACAAATACGCATAACGATGTACTATATTTCCTTGTATTATTTTGTATAAACTTTTATGTCACATTTAGATGATGCGGAATTGGGAGATGATACTTTGAGTAGTGATGAATTGGTGTATTTACAAAATTTGACTCATTCTTCGGGAAGAGTGCGTTTTGGTAAAGAGTTCTTTTTGGTTTCATTAGATGATTCTCCTGCTTATTCCATTTTTTGTTCAACTAATATGGCAAGTGCGAGAGGAAGTACTTTTATGTGCAATAAGACAGATGGGAAAATTACTCAAATGGAAAACTGTGACATTTCTTGGGTGAAAGCTTTTCTTAATGGTTATAAGGAAATTGAGTACTAGAGAGTGATTTCTTCAATTTTCTTTGGAATTTTAGTAAGGTTTCTGTTTCCAGTTTTTGTGACGAGAATCATGTCTTCGATGCGTACGCCGAATTCGCCTTCAAGGTAAATTCCTGGCTCTACTGTGACTACAGTATTTTCTTTAATTGGCCCTTTGTAGCCGGAAGATAGTGATGGGATTTCGTGAATGTCTAAACCAATGCCGTGTCCGCCGGCATGGCCGTATTGTTCTTTGTAGCCGGCTTGGTCGATGATGTCGCGTGAAAGTTTGTCGGCGTCGATTCCGGAAATTCCAGCTTTGATTTTTTTGATGGCGTTTTCTTGTGCCTCTAAAACTAAGTTATAAATTTCTTTTTGCTTCGGAGTAGGGGTGGCAGTGAAAAGCATTCTGGTCATATCGGAGCAATAACCTTTGTATTTAACGCCCATATCAATGAGAACGATGTCTCCTTTTTTGAGGGAAGTTTGGTCTGGCTCGTGATGAGGTCTAGCGCTGTGTGGACCGAATCCCACAATAGGGTCGAAAGAGATGTCTTCTGCCCCAAATTCGTGAGCAAAACTTTTGATCAGCCAAGCTAAGTCGCATTCCTTTAGAGGCTTCTTTCTATCTGATTTTAGCCAGTTTTGTATAATTTTTTTGATCTCTAGGAAGACGCGCTCGTTTATGGCCTGACTTTCGCTGAGGATTTTGATTTCTGCTGGAGTTTTGATGGCTCTTATTGATTCTATTTCATCGGAAATGTCTGCGAATTTTGGAGATTTTTTTCCGTTCTTGGAAATCTTTTTAAATTTTTTATAGCGATTTACTGTGAGGTCGGATTCTTCGACGCCCAGAGTTTTAATTTTGTGTTGTTTGATAATTTTTTGCCAACTTGCAGCGAGTTCTTTTGGGTTTCTCCAGACGCGAGTGATGTTTACGAGCTCTATATCTTTTTTAATTATGCTCTTGGCTCTTTCGATGTAGCGGAAATCGGTGAAAAGATATTTTTTATTTTTTGTGAGCAGCATGAAGCCGGAAGAACCGTTGAAATTTGAAAGGTATGCAACGTTGGTTTTATTGGTGATAAGTTGTGCGTCTGACTTGTTTGACATATTGATGTTTTTATTTATTTCTTGCGCCCGGGCGCAAATTTTAATCTGTAAATTTTTAATTATTCTTCAGAAAATAGGTGATAACTTCTTCTGCTTCGATAATTTCCGTAGGCATGCCACGAAGAGTTTTTGAGACTTGTTGTCTTTGGTAACCGAGACGAAGAAGCGCTTCCATGGCATCTGGATGCGGATCTGAGCTGGAGCCTGATTTGCTGCTAGATAAATTTCCGAGACCGCTAATGTCTTCCATTTCAATTTTACTTTTCAATTCTAGAATCATTCTCTTGGCAGTTTTTTCGCCAATGCCAGGTACTTTTTTAATGTAGCCGTGATCTTCGTTTAGGATTGCGAGTTTAATTTTTTGAATGTCGCTATTCATTATTTCTAGTCCGGTTTTTGGTCCGATTCCGCTAACGCTGAGAAGTGTTTTAAAGAAAGTAAGATCGTTGTAATTTGCGAAGCCATAGAGGTCAAAAGCATCTTCGCGAATGTTGCTATGAATGAAAAGCTCTATGCTTTGAGTCTCTTTCAAACTGTCGAGTAAAGCGGCTGGTGGATGCACTAAATAGCCCACATTTCCTGTATCTAATATGATTCCTTTTTCAATTTTTTTGAGAACTGTTCCTTTGAGGTAGGCGATCATGAGAGGGAAGTTATTTTTTTGTGGCGAATTTCTTGAAAAAATCTTTTTTGAATTTTTTGAAAGTTCCTTTGGATATTTGTTTGCGAATTTCTTGCATCAAGTTTAACAAAAAGTGCAGATTGT
Source organism: Candidatus Peribacteria bacterium (assembly GCA_943357285.1). Lineage (GTDB taxonomy): Bacteria > Patescibacteriota > Gracilibacteria > UBA1369 > LOWO2-01-FULL-3 > JACRIB01. Next base: position 5,928 of record CALRGJ010000022.1, read on the forward strand.
GAATAGACATTAGGCGAAGGCCAAGAATTTCGTTTTCAAAAATAAGATGACGGAGATAGCTGCGATTATAATTCTTACAAGTTTCGCAGGTGCAGCCTTTTTGTAGAGGAGATTTGTCGAATTTAAATTGTTCTTTTTTGATGGCAAAGCGCCCGGTCTCATTCCAGAAAGTACCGTGACGAGCCATGCGAGTAGGATGTACGCAATCAAACATGTCTACGCCTCTATCCACGCATTCTAGGAGGTCTTCCGGTGTGCCAACGCCCATGAGATAGCGAGGTTTGTTTTCAGATAGATGAGGGATTACCGTTTCTATCATTTCAAGCATTTTGTCTTTGCCTTCACCGACTGAAAGTCCGCCGATGGCATTGCCTGGAAGAGCTAGGTCATTCATGAATTTAGCAGACTGGACACGAAGATCTTTGTAGAGACCACCTTGGACAATAGGGAAAAGAGCCTGTGGTAATTTTGTGCGAGATTTTTTTGAAAGTTTTTCGTGTTCTTTTTTGCAGCGAATTACCCAATTATGAGTGCGGTTCATTGCCTCTTCAAAATATTTTTTTGTTGAATCAGCAGGCGCACATTCGTCGAAAGCCATTATAATATCGGCGCCGAGATCGTGCTCGATTTGCATCGCTTTTTCCGGAGTGAAATAGTGTTTGGATCCGTCGAGATGGGATTTGAATTCTACGCCGTTTTCGTCGATTTTTACTGTAGTCTTAAATGGCAAAGAGTCCTTGCTATAGCCATTCTCATTACCTAAAGAAAAAACCTGAAAGCCACCTGAATCTGTGAGCATTGGTCTGTCCCAGTTCATCCATTTGTGAAGTCCGCCCATTTTTTTTATGAGTTTTTCTCCGGGGCGAAGATAGAGATGATATGTATTTGCTAAAATAATTTCTGAGTCGAGATTTTTTAGGTCATTTTGAGAAAGAGTCTTTACTGTAGCTTTAGTTCCTACAGGCATAAAAACAGGTGTTTGAATTACTCCGTGTGGAGTTTTAAAACTTCCAGTACGCGCTAGAGAACCTTTTTGTTTGTGCTTAATTTTGAATTCGAACATGTGCGGTCTTTTGTGTAAAGGTAAAGATATTGTGTATAAGATATCACAGTGTAAGATGAAATGAGAAAAAATAATAATTTATTTATATGAAAAAATCTTTTGTTTTGTCTCTAGTCGGGGTGGTGATTGTGGGTGTGGTTGTTTATTTCGTAGGTTCTGGATCTCTTTTTCAGGGTAGATTAAGTGAGAAGTTTAGCCTGAGTAAGGATCGTTGTAGTTCGATTGTTTCAACCAATTCAAGGGTTAGTGATCAAAAAGTCTATTCGGATTGCTTGAAAAATTATCCTGATTTGGCATTTTCTGTTAGCAATTCTGTGAGTGGACAGATTTTTACTGGTACTGGGATTACTAAGGCTATGACTGGTGGAAAATAGAGTTAATTAATGAAGGGTTTTTAATGATGACCTCCGTGGCCGTGGTAGTCGTGCCCACCACCGTGTGCATCGTGTCCGCCTCCATGTGCGTCATGACCACCATGACCATGATCGGCAGTGGCTCCGGACATTGATCTACCGCCAAGTGGTGAAGTAATAATGTCAGCTACGTTTGTAACAGCTGCGACAGCTTTTTTTATTCCGCCACTTATCCATTTAAGTGGGCCAGAAATTAATTTTCCAACAACAGGGATGCGTTCGATTTGAGCACTGACTTGTTGAACTGTGCGATCTACTGCACGATCGGCAAGATCATTGAGTGCGCGTGGGGCTGCCATGAGAACATTTTTACCAAGCATTCCTACTGATTTGACCATGCCAATAGCATTTTTCTTTGTCTCCCCATTTGTGAGATTTGATGGTTTTAGAATTGTTCCAACTGTGGTGCTAATGAAGGATCTGATAAATGAAATTGCAGGAGAAACTACTTCCATTCCGCGACGACCGACATTTAATAAAGTACCATCGGCAACGTGACCTACTGCGTAAAATGGCGTTTCTAATATAGATTTTTTACTTACAGGTGGAAGATCTCCTGCGCGTAGGGCTTTGTTGATTCCGTCGCCAAAAGCTGCTGTCATTCCTACGACAGAAGCACTTGCAGCAAAAATACCATCTCTGGCTTTAATGATTGGGCTTCGACCACCGGCTGGGGCATGGGAACCATGAGCAGCTTCGTGACCGTGAGTGGCAGGAGCATGAGTATCGTGACCAGCTCCATGACCATCGCTATGAGCAGCTTCATGACCGTGAGCAGCAGGAGCATGAGTATCGTGACCGCCTCCATGACCATCATCATGAGCAGCTTCATGACCGTGAGTGGCAGGAGCATGAGTATCGTGACCAGCTCCATGACCATCATCATGAGCAGCTTCGTGACCGTGTGCAGCAGGAGCATGAGTATCGTGACCGTGAGTGGTAGGAGCATGAGTATCGTGACCAGCTCCATGACCATCATCATGAGCAGCTTCGTGACCTCCACCATGTTCGTGACCGTGTTCTGCTGACATAAATTTGCTTAAAATTAGAGTATTTGATCATAGCAAAAATGCCCTGAAAGTCAAGGGTGGCGAAACTTTGTTTCACCTTTACCTTAAGCTATTTTGGACCATTTGTTCTAACCATTTATCCACTAGCACCAATGCGGCCATTGATTCAGCTACGGGAATGATTCTTGGAGCGAGGCAACAATCATGGCGGCCAAGAGTGGCAATTTCAGTGTTTTTGCCTGATTTTGTGATGGTTTTGAGTGGTTTGCTGATGGAAGGTACGGGTTTTATGCCTAATCTAATAATAATATCTTCTCCAGTAGAGATTCCGCCGAGAATTCCGCCAGAGTTATTGCTCAGAAATTTCACTTTTCCTCCTTTTTTCTCCATTTGATCGTTGTTTTGACTGCCTTTCATGGCAGCAGCTTCAAATCCAGCACCGATTTCGATAGCTTTTATTGCTCCGATGGACATCATGGCTTTGGCTAAATCAGCGTCTAGTTTATCGAAAACTGGTTCGCCGAGACCTTTTGGGGGATTTTTTATAATTATTTCAATAATAGCTCCCACTGAATCTCCTTCTGTAAAACGAAGTTTTTCTATCATTTTCTGCATTTTCACTGCAGCAACAGGATCGGCACATCTCAATTCATTTTTTTCTATTTCAGATTTGTTGAAAGTTTTGGATTTAATATCTCCCACTTGAATAGTATGGCCAAAAATCATAGTTTTTGCCTTCTGAGTCAGAATTTTCTTGGCAATTGCGCCGGCCATCACTCGTGCCAATGTTTCACGACCTGATGATCTGCCACCTCCACGGTAGTCGCGGAAGCCATATTTCAAATCATAAGTATAATCAGCATGAGCAGGGCGATATTTGTCCTGAATATTGGAATAGTCTTTTGAACGGGTGTCTTCGTTGTTTACTATTAAAGAAATTGGGGTGCCGGTAGTTTTTCCTTCAAAAACTCCTGAAAGAATGTGAACTTGGTCGTTTTCGCGGCGTGCTGTGGCCACTTTTGAGCCTAAGGCAGGGCGACGACGATTTACTTCTTTCTGAATATCGGCTTCGCTAAGAGCTAATCCAGCGGGACAGCCATCAATAACTACACCTGTTGCAGGGCCGTGAGATTCGCCCCAAGTAGTGATTCTGAATAGTGTGCCAAAAGTATTACCGGACATATGAATGTTTAATATTGGCTTAAATATAGGGGATTCTTGGTTTAA
>CALRGJ010000023.1 GCA_943357285.1 Candidatus Peribacteria bacterium
ATTACTTCTTTAATTCCGAGAGCGACAAGATCTTTAATTTCTTTAAGAATGTCTTCCATTGTACGACTGCGGAATTTGCCTTTTAGGTAAGGAATAATGCAGTAAGTACATTTGTGATTACAGCCCTCGGCAATTTTTACATAAGCATAGCTGCGAGGAGTAAGCAGACTTTTTCCGTTTAATTTCTCGAAGCTAAATGGCTCAGGAGAAACAGCGTAAACTTTTTCGCCGCGAATTACGCGATGGAAAATATTATTAATATTGTGATAATTGGTACCATTAACAATTGCGGCAATTTGAGGATGCTTATCAAAAAGATCCTCTTTCATTAAGCTGACCAGACAGCCAATAACAATAATTTTCTTGTCGTGATATTTTTCGATGTTTTCAAAAACTTCATCACGAGCAGCCTTCAAGAATCCACAAGTGTTTAGAAAAATAATGTCGCTGTCTTGAGGACTGGCAACCTGGATATTCTCCAGCTCGGCAAGCACTGCTTCCATATCCGAAAGATTCTTGGAGCAACCGAGAGAGACGATACCAATATTAATTGGCGCTATGTCTGATTTTTTTGGCTTCATGACGCGCATTTTGCCATGGATCAGGGCTTTTGTAAAAGCCTTTTAGAAGTTTTTTATCTCACCGCGATTTTGTTTCACTTCGCTGTGGTGGTGCTTAGCAGCGAGAACTTTCTCTTTAGCGCGTTTACTTCGTTTACGTTTTTGTTTGCGAAGTTTATAAATTTCTTGCTGACGCTTAGACTGACTGCCCTTTACTTTTTCTTCAATTTTCAAGATGAGAAGTTTGTAAGCAGAGAGACGATTATTGGATTGTTCCCGATGTTTTTGGCAACGTACTTCAATGCCGGTAGGTGCGTGGCGAAGCAAGACACAGCTGGAGGTTTTATTGATTTTCTGACCACCTTTGCCGCCGCCACGAATAAAAGACTCAGAAATATCTTCGGGCTTTATTTGAAGCTCTAAAGCCTTTTGGAGAAAGAATGGGGGAATTTCTATAGGGAAGTTCATGCTGCTATTGTTATCTACCACCACACTTTTTTCAACTTCAAATGATAAGCGATAAAATTAGCCGAAATGTGCAGAAGGGGAGTTATGATCAAAATCGTCAAAATTACCGTCCAAGTGGGAACATAAAGAGGTGATAGAAAAACTAAGGCTCCAACAACAAAGTCTAATTGATCGAAAGGCACCCAGGCTTGGCCAGGAGAGACGTTCCTAAGGCGCTTAAAGAAGGATTTAATGAGATCTCCTGTGAGGGCCCCTATTCCAAAACAAAAAGCATAGATAAATATATTTATATTTTCATAGTCTAAAAGTGGAGTGATGGAGGAATTATAAATAGCACTTCCTGATGGAAGAATTCCTAATTTTTGCAGATAAAATTGCCCCAAAAGAGTTATTAAAGCTCCCAAATATCCCGTATAGAAACCTCTCCATGTTTTGTGTTCTCCAAAGAGTTTCTTACTAATGGGCTGTCCAAAAGGAAGTCCTTTCAAAAGAACAGGAAAAGTATTGGCTATATAGGCCGGCAGGATAAAATATAGTGAGGAAAGTATGAGGTTTAGCATTGAACCTATTAACTATCAGATGGGTTATTTTTGCAAGGGTCTTAAAAATTCACTTGCTGTTGACATTTTCCGCTAATTGGTTCATAATACTCTCTTTAAAAAAAATTATATGTCTCTACGTTCACTTGCTGCATCTACATTGTCAGTATTAGCAATTGGAGCTACAGAAGGTTGTGAATCTACTCCTGTCATTGAACATGGCGTCACTCTTACAGACCCAGAGCTAGATAGACAGTTGAGATGTACCAGAGAGCAGTTTCAGAATGTTGCATTTTATAGTAAAATTAATTTTCACGGCTGGGCGGATGAAAATTGTCCAGGGTTTGATGATAAAGCAGAAGAATTGATAAAAATGGAAAATCCACTTTCAGAATTGGTAGAAATAAGAAAACAAATTCTTGCGAAAGCCGGCATAGATCCTATGATAGAGACTTGGTTAGCTCCAGCTTCAGTTCACGAGGATAAAATGTATGTAATGCTTGATCCCGCCTTAGTAGCAGAGGCCATATGCAAGAATAGAATTAAATAAATAATAAAAAAGATCACCCTATTATTCAGGATGATCTTTTTATTTGTGTAATTATTATGTCTCGATAATCAAAGGTATAATCAAAGGTCTTCTTTCAATCTTTGTATGAGTATATTTATCTACAGTTTGGCGGATATATTTCTTGATATCTTGACGGTTTGCGCCAGGATTTTTGTCCATGATGCGGCGATAAGCTTCAGCAGCAAGATCGGAAATTTCTTTCGTAATCTCGTCTGATTCATGCAAGTAAATAAATCCTCTAGAAACAACATCAGGTGTTCTTCCGAGAGATTTACCTCTCACATAAACAAGCACTACAAGCGCACCATTCTGAGACATAATTTCACGGTCCATTTGAACTTGTGAATCAAAATGTCCTTCTCCAAGACCATCGATCAAAATGTATTTAGTTTCGACAGTTTCTTCAGAAATTTGAACTTTATTTGGTTCAGCAATAATGACATTACCATTTTGAGCCATCAGAACTTGATGTTCTTTCATGCCACAATATTTCTGTGCAACTTTGGACAAGCCAAGACGCATATAATATTCTCCATGAATAGGAATCAAATATTTTGGTTTAATGTAATTAATCATTCTAGCTAGCTCTTCCTGCTTACCATGACCGGAAGTATGCACATCCATAATTTGGTTGTGAATAACTTCAGCTCCGAGAAGAGAAAGTTTATTTATAACAGTACTGATAGCTTGTTCGTTACCAATAATTGGTGAAGAAGAAAGCACAATCATATCGTCTTTCTGAACCCTAACGTGTGGATGTTCTCCATTCGCGATACGTGTGAGCGCAGAAACTGATTCTCCCTGAGAACCGGTAGTAAGAATAAGAGCCTGTTGATCAGGAATTTTCTTATATTTTTTAATATCGTAAATTAAATCTTTAGGGAAACTGAGATAGCCAAGACTTGCGGCAATGCTCATTGTCTCACTCATGCTGCGTCCGCTGACAAAAACCTTACGGTTGCAGGCAACTGCGGCATCGAGAATTTGTTGAATACGTCCTACCTGACTTGAGAAAGAAGCAATAATTACACGAGCTGGAGCTTCTTTAATAATTTTAGTAAGACAAACACCAACGTCTAGCTCAGACATAGAATGTCCAGGCTTGAGAGCATTTGTGGATTCACAGAAAAGTGCGAGAACGTTTTGGCTGCCGAGAGCTTCCATCTTGTGAATGTCCGCTGGAGCCTGATTTCTTGCAGGTGTTGCATCAAATTTGAAATCTCCTGTGTGCACCAATTTACCAACCGGAGTATCAATAACGATACCTACACAGTCTGGGATTGAGTGAGCTACACGGAAGAAACTAAGAGCAAATTGTCCGAGTTTTAAGGTTTGATCAGGATTTATAATGTTTAATTTTGCTAATTTATCCTGTTTGAATTCGTCGATACGTTTTTTGATAAGACCTATTGTAAGGTTCGTAGCAAAAATAGGTGGGAAATCCAATTTTGGTAAGATATATGGGATTCCTCCAATATGATCGAGATGTCCATGAGTAACCACTACACCACGAATACGTTTTTTGTTGTCTTCGAGGTAGCTGATGTCTGGAATAACGTAATCAATACCGAACATGTCTTCACTTGGAAATTCCAAGCCCATGTCCACGATAATGATATCGTCTTCGTATTCAAAAGCTGTCATGTTTTTACCAACTTCATTAAGTCCTCCAAGAGGAATGATCTTAACTTTGCCCTTTAGTATAGCGGTCTGCTTATGAGGGGCTTTTGGAAGTTTTGGTGGTTTGCCAGGCTTGTTGTAATCCATTTTGCGACCGCCTTGAGCAGGTCTAGCAGATTGAGTAGCTGGGCGCTGGCTAGATTGCGCTGGGCGAGGACCAATTTGAGCAGGTCTTTGGTCGCGTACTCCACGCGACACTCCGCCTTGGCTTTGACTAGCATGTACTGGTCTTGGAGCTTGCTGAACTGGTCTCTGACCGCCTTGTGGGCGGTTATCGCGACGCTGATTCTGACCTTGAGACCTTTGTGGAGGTCTTGGAGGCATTCTAGTGTCAGCATGTATAGCTGCAAAAGGAGAATCCTCAAATTCTGAAGCACTCTGTGGAGTACTTACAGGTTGAGAAGGTCTTTGCTGAGATTGTTGGCCACCACCTTGGTTTTGGCCACCACGGTATGGAGTTTGTCCATGTGGTTGTGATCCTTGAGGGGATCTGTTGTTTTGTTGTCCGTTCTGATTCATTCGAGATTGTTGTTTGTTTGAGCCTTGTACTGAAAAAGAGCTCCTCTGTTGAGGGCCCGTAGGCTTTTGATTATTATTTACAGTTTTATTATGTGTTCCATGAGGAACGTGCCCTTTTTGTGGGGCAGTTTGATTTCTATCTGAGTTGGAAGGTTGTTCATCACTACCGTCAAACGCACGATTCATCCATTCATCTAATTTATCCATTTTCTTTGTTAACTAATATATTGTCTTTGACCGCTTACCATAATCATAGTAGCACAAGTGGGGGAAAAAAGCTAGTAGGGGGTGGCAATCTTAAACTAATGCCCATATAAAAATTGATGGCATTTTGACGTAATTTTTGACATTGTTCCATAAATTAATATATTCGGTTATACTTTCGCCATGAACAAACGAAGCAAAATAGCTATTTTAGGATATGGAGTGGAGGGAAAGGCAGTGCTTGATTATCTCATAAAGCATGGATTTAACGAGATAACCGTTTGCGATAAAAATGTTGATCTTAAGGCAGAATTACCAGAAGGAGTATCTTCAACCTTGGGAGTGGATTATTTGAAGGGATTGGAGGAATTTGAGATAATATTTAGAAGCCCGGGGATCAAATATCTGGAACCATTGGTTCAATCTGCGAAGGCGCGAGGAGTAGAGGTAACGAGCGCTACTAATTTCTTTATAGATCAGTGTCCATGTCCGATTATCGGGGTGACTGGCACAAAGGGCAAAGGGACTACTTCTACTTTGATTTACGAGATGTTGAAAAAGAGTGGACGTAAAGAAGGCCTAGATCTTTTTTTAGGTGGAAATATTGGTCAATGTCCGATGGAGTTTCTCGATAGTTTGGATAAAGACTGCTTAGTTATTTTGGAATTATCCAGCTTTCAATTGCAAGATGCCGAAAAGAGCGTGAAATATGCCGTATTGTTAAACACTACCGCTGATCATTTGGATTATCATGTAGATAGGGAAGAATATATGGTGGCGAAGGAAAAACTACTTACCGGTCAGGCGAAAAAATCCGTGGCGGTTATCAATAAAGATTACGAATACAGCAAATATTATAAACCTTTAGTTAAGGGCGAATTGAAGTGGGTGAGTGTGAAGAATGTGGTGGCGGATGGAGCTTACGTGAAGAGTGGAGAGATTTTTTATGCCGAAGGCGGAAAGAGTGAGAAAGTAGCCGATGTAAGTGAAATGGCGCTTGTTGGTTCCCATAATTTGGAGAACATTATGCCGGCGGTAATTATCGCAAAGGAATTGGGTGTGTCGACTGATGATTGCGCGGCAGTGATTCGTGAATTCAAAAATTTGCCTCATAGATTGCAGTTTGTGCGCGAGGTGGGTGGAGTAACATTTTACAATGATTCATATTCAACTGTTCCGGATACTTCTATGGCGGCCGTGGATAGCTTTAAAGTGCCGACAGTATTAATTGCCGGAGGATACGATAAAGGTGCGGATTATTATGAATGGGCGGTGAAAATTCTAACGAAAGAAAGCTTACATACAGTAATTCTGATGGGAGCAACGAGCGATAAAATGGAAAAAGCTTTACTGGAAGCGGAAGAAAAGCTGGGTGAAGACCGTGTTTATCCTACAAAAATATTACGCCGTAAAGCTCTAGAGGATGCTGTAATTGATGCCTATGCTGAAAGTGATCAAGGTGGAGTGGTGGTAATGTCACCAGCGGCAGCGAGCTTTGATATGTTTAAAAATTACAAAGAGAGAGGTAATGAATTTATTACCCATGTGAGGAAATTGAAGTAGATGGACTTATGGTGTCTTTGTTTCAATTTTCAACGTGCTTAAATCCAAGCCCTGTTCAAGAGTTTCGTAGCTAACTACTATTTCAGCACGGTCTCCGAGATATAATTTCATAGTCTCGGCTCCTTCGCTGGCTTTTAGAATTCTCGTAACAAGATCAGCCATTTGGTCGCGACGAAGACCCATAGAAAAACCATTCATGCTAAATGGAATATAATTTGAACGGCTGGCTTGGTCCACCAAGTCATGATACCAAGGGGTGGAAGTTTCGTTGTAGGCTAGGGAGAAAGCCTTGAAAGTCATTTTGAGAGCCTCTACAAAAGTGACCTTTTGGTCCGGCTTGAAATACTTTCCATTTTGATAACCAACTACCCATTTATTGGCTTTAGCATAACAAACATACTTGGTATACCATTGATTCGCCTTCACATCGGTAAAACATTTAGAGGCGCTGTATGAATCAAACATACTACCTCCTTGATTGGAAATTTTTGCTGAACCTTCAGCTATAATTTTCAGAAGTTCGGCACGATTGAGAATAATATCCGGGCCATAAGTACCATCAGGATAACCTTTTACTATTCCATTTGAAGAGAGAAATTCAATAGCTGCGGAATACATTTGCTTGTCGTCAACGTCGGAAAAGGCGAAGGCAGTGGCGGAAAAACCTGAAACAAAAACTGAGCAGATAATTAAGTAAATTTTAAATTTATTTTTCATAATTAA
>CALRGJ010000024.1 GCA_943357285.1 Candidatus Peribacteria bacterium
TAAAAATTTTCCACAAAACTATGAAGTTTATTCATGTGGAGAACTTTTAGCAAACTACTATACACATGAGTACGGCCAAACAGGAGTACCAGAAAGTGGCGACGGCAATATAACTTTAAACTCTTGGTTTGGGCCATTTAATGCAAGTACTTGGTACAATAATGGATAGAGTCATTGTTATTAATAGGTTGAAGTGCTTAACTAGTTTTATATCCTAATTTAAAATATCTATGTCTAAAAAAATCCTAGCTCTAGTACTAACTCTCACATTGATAGGCTGTTCCAAAGGAGTAGTCATCAAAGATGAAAAAGTCGATCCAACGCCAACGAAAGTCGTAGAAAGCTCTGATTTGAAACAAAAAATTGAAAATTTTGATAATTATGTAGCTATCACTAATGCTGAAGATAAAACTTTCACTCCATCATGTGATGATTACAGCAAAAATTTTGCTAAGAAGGTTGCAGGAGGAGATGTAAAAACTCTTAGTTTATATTCTTCCAAAGATAAAGTATATGATCTTAATTTATTTTTGACTCCTAATTATGATAAATGGGAAGAGTCAGATTTCAATAAAGTTAGCAAATGTGGTGAATTGGGATCTGTTCTTCCTCTAAAAATTGTTTCTGATAAAATTGTGTGGGGTTATCCATCATGTACAGGAGGAGCGATTCCTACCTCTGAAGCAAAGGGATATGATGATTTCGTAAAATGTACTAAAGTCGAAGTACAGTTGGAGAGCTATTTGGGAAGATAATAATTTCCGAATTGAAAAGCCCTCATTAATTTGGGGGCTTTTTTATTTGACATTAGCCACTTCCCTGCTAGAATGCATCCGTCATAGATAGCTGGCAATCCTAGGGAAATAGGATCTAAGACCCGCCGAGACAACAGAAAATTGCGCCCACACGGGCCATTTGCTTCTCGGTTGTCTATGAGATAATCGGGATTTTTTAATTTTAAGACCTATGCAAACAAAAGCACAAAAAGAGGTCATCCTAAAAGATTTAGTCGAAAGCATGAAAAAGGCGAAAGCTGTCGTGTTTGCTGACTATAAAGGAGTTTCAGTAAAGGATCTTAGCTTACTTAGAAAGGCTATGCGTAAAGAAGGAGTGCAATTCGATGTTGCAAAAAAGACTCTTCTCAAGCTAGCAGCTAAAGAAGCTGGATTCCCAGAAATTCCGGATGATATCATGGAAGGTCCAGTAGGAGCAGCTTTCTGTATGGAAGATGAAACTGCAGCCGCTAGACTTATCTATCAGGCAGGAAAGAAGAATGAAAACTTGAAACTTCGTGGAGCATTGTTCGAAGGAAAAATCCTTAGCATTGCAGATACGAAAGTTCTAGCTACATTGCCAACAAAACATGAGCTTCTCGGCAAGTTCGTTTACTTGGTCAAATACCCTATTCAAGGTTTCCACGACGTATTGCAAAATACTATTGGAGGTTTTGTACGTGTCCTTGGTGCTATCAAGGATAAGAGCGCAGTTTAATATTTTATATTTATTTAACCTAAATAATTATGTCAGATGTAAATCTAAGCAAGGATGCTGAACAAATCCTACAGTTAGTAGAAAAACTCCCAGTTCTTGAATTAGCTTCTTTGGTTAAGGCCCTTGAAGAGAAATTCGGAGTATCTGCTGCTGCTCCAGTAATGATGGGTGCTGCTGCACCTGCTGCTGCTGCAGAAGAAGATAGTGGCAAAAAGACTGTGATCCTCGCAGGAGGCGGTGGTCAGAAAATTGCTGTTATCAAGGTAGTACGTGAATTAACAGGTCTAGGACTTGTTGAAGCAAAAGCTTTAGTTGACGGAGCACCAAAACCTCTTAAAGAAGGTTTAGACAAGGCTCAGGCTGAAGAATGGAAGAAGAAGCTTGAAGAAGCTGGAGCTTCTGTTGAATTGAAATAATTCTAAGAATTAGATCAAGATTTGAAGCACCTCGCTTAGGCGGGGTGCTTTTTTGTTGGGCATGAGGCTAAGGACACTTGAATAAATTCCTAAAATTTGGTATAATAATCAGATAAAAATAAAAACAAAAAGATGGCTGATCAATCTTTGCCCGTAAACAATCAGGCTCCAGCAATGGATCCTATGGTAGCAAAACCAATGGAATCCGATCTGTTAAAAAACATTGTGTCCACTGAAACAGGAGCAAATAATGCCCCAATTTTAGGCGATGCTCCAGAACTGGATACTTCTCTACTTTATGATGTAAAACCACAGCAAAGCATATTACTGTTAAGTTTAAAGATTCTTTTCGGAATTTTATTTGTTTCAAGCTTAGCATCATTGGCGTTTTTCACATCTCAGCTAACAAATACATTTGATTTTGTAACTTCAAATTTTAACTTACCAAATATTTCTGCAGATTTAGCTTCAACCAATACTCAAATCATTGGTCTCCAAACTGATCTGAATATGAGCAGATTACAGCAGATCAAAGGATCACTGGATAAGTTCAGCTATGATGGAGATGAGTTCCTACAACAGTTCGAAATTTTCAACAGTGGAACTTCCTCAGCTCAAGAAAAAGTTGATGCAAAAATAGCTATGGATAAGGCAAGAACTTTAATGAAAACATCTTTTATAAATTCTAGAGATAAAATCTCTAAGGATTTTATTACTCCTTTGATTGATATTAATTTTGCTGAAACTCCTCAACTACAATCATTGTATGAGGAGAAATTACGCGCATTAATTACCGATAAACTCACTATTCTATCTGGTGGCAAAGACGATTCCACCAAGATGGATTACAGAAATTTACAGCAGACTTTGAAATTGATTGGAAATATGGAATTGAAAAATATCCTAATCCAAACTGATTTTGATTCTTTAGCGGATGATAAATTATATGATTTGGTTAAAAAGGTTAATTCATTGATTACAAATGATATGACTTCTGTCCAAGTTGTGAAATCTAAGAGAATTAAGTGGTCAGATATTATTGATGAAATAGATCTTAGAACAAAAGAAGTGGATAAGAATTATTCACTTAAATTCTATAATTCACCAGGAGGTAGCGGTATCAGATACAACAGTTATGATTTCGATAGTTCAACAGGGAAAATATCTATAAATGGAGAAACAAAGAGCTTGGAACCTTCAAATTTCACCATGATTGCCAATCTGATTGATCAGTTAAATCAATCGACAATATTCATGAATGCAGAGATGAGATCGTTCAGTAAATCAGGATCTCCAGATGAAGGATATTTGGCTACTTTGAGATTAGCCTTAGATCTGAGAAATAATCCAAACGCAGCTAATTCAAAATAATTATGACAAATATAAACTATAAATTAGAAGAAAGAAGACAGCAAATGTACATTCGTACCTATGCTATCTTATGCCTCCTTTTCATCTCTCTAATGGGTTTTTACACCTATAGCAAATGGGTGGATTATCAGTTGGCCAATCAGGGAATTGCTCAAAACAAGAATTTGATCGCTTCTCTAACCAATAACGTTACAACTGAGAAAGCTGTTGCAGATATAAAAAATGAAGAATCTGTTCAATTAAATAAAGATATTGCTCAAAAACTTAAGGTTATTTTCCCTACTGTTGACGATTATACTAATCTCACCAAGCAAATGGACGCCTATGAAGTTCAGCTTTCGACAAAAAGTAATCCTTTCGAAGTTTCAAACATCGATTATCAAGATCCAATTAAAAATGATACATATTCAATTCTCCCAATGAGAATGAGTATACGTAGTTCAAGAGATAATTTTACGAAGTTCCTACATATGGTAGAAAATTCAGGAAGCTTAAAAGAAAATAAACGTTTGATGGATATCTCTTCTATCAGATTAAATTTTGAGAATAACGATCAAAATTCCGGAGCGAGTGAGATCATTAGTTTCTCAGTGCAGATAAACGCCTATTTCCAAAAATAATGAACGAAGATAAACAAAAACAACTGGAAGATAGCATTCTAGCAGCCAATATTCCTCAAATGGTTTTGGTAGCGATCAGCTATGCTTTGGATCTCCGTTCCAGCGATATTCATATTGAACCGGAACAACGCTACGTACGAATCCGTTATCGTGTGGATGGTGTTTTGCGTAAAGTAGTGGAATATCCTACAAATCTGCATCCAGCCGTGGTTTCTAGAATTAAAATCATGTCCAATTTGAAGATTGATGAACAACGTTTACCTCAAGATGGACGTGCGGATGTAACCACAAAAGAAGGCCGCCAAATGGATCTTCGTGTTTCTACTCTTCCTACTGTAAATGGTGAAAAGATTGTAATGCGTATTCAGGACAAATCCAGAAAAATTCCAGATCTTGGTGAATTGGGAATTACCGGTATGTCTTTGAAAAACTTGGAATTAGCGCTGAAATCACCTAATGGAATTATTATTAACACTGGTCCTACTGGATCAGGTAAAACAACTACTCTGTATTCTTGTCTTACAAGGTTGAATACGGAACAGGTGAATATTTTGACTATTGAGGATCCGGTGGAAATCCAGCTTGATGGACTAAATCAAAGTCAGGTGCATCACGATATTGATTATGACTTTGCATCCGGTATGAGAACTGCTCTACGTCAAGATCCGAACATTATCATGGTCGGAGAAATACGTGATAAAGAGACAGCTAATACTGCTATTGAAGCCTCTCTTACAGGACATTTAGTGTTTTCTACTTTGCATACAAATAGTGCAATTGAATCTATTACTCGTTTAATAAATATGGGAATAGAACCATATCTTTTGAACTCAACTATTGAGTTAATTATCGCCCAAAGGTTGGTGCGTAGAGTTTGCGAAAAATGTAAAAAACCGTCTACCACTTCCCCAGAGCTTTTGGAACTCGTGAAAAAAGCGATGTCCAGATTGAAAGCTGAGGGAGAAATTGATCCGGCCCTACTCGCCGGTATGCAGTTTTATGAAGCTGTTGGATGCGCCGAATGTAATAACGTAGGTTATGTGGGACGTGTAGGTCTTTATGAAGTATTTAGAATGAATAATGAATTACGCAGATTAATTGGAAGCAGTGCAAATATGTTAGACGTTGAAGAAGCGGCTTTGAAAAACGGAATGGTGACTCTAGAACAAGCCGGTATCGTAAAAGCTTTACAAGGAATGACAACTCTCGATGAAGTATATCGTGTAGCACGTAAATCAGATTAAAAATGCCAGAGAAAAAAGATTTTGCCACCATGGGGACAGAGACCTTCCAAATCGCTGGACAAAATGCGTCCAAGGATAGGATTATTCTCAATATTCAGGAGGAAAAATCCAGCGCCATAGTTTTAGACAAAAGTGGCCTAGGTAAAGGAGTTTCTACCGGTAATCCAATTTTAGATTGGTACAACAAAGTAAATAGCTATTTCTTGCAGCATTCAAGTGTAAAAGTAAAAGATAAAGCTACTTTTTTTCATTTGCTTTCTGTGATGATTAACGCTGGTATTCCAATGGTAATGTCATTGAAATCATTGGTAGCACAAATGAGCACAAGTCCACGTCTACAAATGGTTGTAAAAGATTTAGCAGAGAAAATTGAAGCTGGTGATAGTTTGTCTGTATCAATGGTTCCTTATCCTGAAGTTTTCTCAGAACCAGAAATTGGTATGGTGGAATCAGGAGAAGCATCTGGACAATTGAGTAGAGTATTGGAAAATCTAGCTAGTGATGCGGAAAAAGCTTATTCAATTAAATCAAAGGTGAAGAGTGCGATGATTTATCCGGTGGTAATTTTTACATTATTGCTAGTAGTGGTTTCGGGATTGATGGTGTTTGTAATTCCAAAATTGAAAGAATTATTTGCTGCGGCTAAAGGTGATTTACCACTTGTAACTCAAATTGTAGTTGGACTCAGCGATTTCATGATTAATAAATGGCCAGTTATTCTCTCTGTATTAGCAGCCATTATTATTTTCTTCATGATTTTCAAAAAAACAGATTTGGGGAAATATACTTTAGATAAGGTTAAATTAAATATTCCAATTTTCGGACTACTTTTCAAAGAAGCATATTTGGCTAGATTTGCCAGATCATTAAGCAATCTTTTGGACAGTAATGTGTCAATCGTAAAGACTTTGGAAATCACAGCAAATTCAATTGGTAATGAAGTTTATAGAAGAAGACTTTTGCTGGCTGTGGAAGATATTAAGCAAGGTATTCCTCTAGCGGAAAAT
>CALRGJ010000025.1 GCA_943357285.1 Candidatus Peribacteria bacterium
GTGGAGCCTGGTAAAAATCTCGGATATGGTAGTGGTCATAATTTTGCGGCGCGTGAAGCTAAAGGAAAATATATTTTAATTCTAAATACAGATATTACCGTAGAACACGATACCTTACAGAAATTGGTAGACTATCTCGAACATCATCATGATGTGGGAATGGTTGGGCCTAAGCTTATGTATCATAATGGCACAGTGCAGCAGTCTTGCCGTAGAAACGCAGGGTTCTTTGATTTGTTTATTAAGCGAACTTTCTTGAAGCATTTTTGGCCTTTCAAAAGCAGATATCAGCGCTATATAATGGAGGATTTCAATCATTCAAGCACTCAAACTGTAGATTTAATTACAGGTGCATTCATGATGATGCCAAAGAAAGTATTTGATGATATCAAGGGATTTGATGAAAGATATTTCTTGTTTATGGAGGATTTCGATCTGTGCAGAAAAACTATTAAAGCAGGATATAAAATCGTTTACTATCCTGAGGCGGTGGCTACTCATTACCATAAAAGACTGAGCGAAGGATCTTTCTTGAAACTAGTTTTCAACAAAATATCTTGGTGGCACTTAGCCAGCGCTATCAAATATCATTGGAAGTGGAGAGGAGAGAAATAGTGAGAGACCAAGCGCCTATTTCCGAGGCAACTGGCTAATTGCTCTGATACAAATATCTAAAACTACAGAACGAATTTTATAATTTACCGGTTCACTTTCCGGGATAGCTGATCTTCTCAAGACTGCATCGATAGCAGCTTCCATATTCTTAGAAATTTCACCGATCTCGTGCTGGGTATTTGACTGAGCTACCTTTTCAAGAGTCTGTGCAATAATACCATGCATTTCTCCAGCTATTTCCGGATAATTCCTCAGAGAAAATAGTTCTTGGAAATTTGATTGAGTGAGTTCGCCATGTGGCATAAAAAAACATTAGCAGATCGAGATACTACCATTGTTCTGGAAAAAGTCAATTGCCGTAGATAGATTTAGCCTTAGGCCTTTTTTGCCATGGCGCGAATTACTTCCGGATACCACTTCTTTTCTAAGGCCTGAACTTTTTCCTTGAGAGAATTTACTGTGTCATCTGGAGTGACTGGGCAGGTTTTCTGGAGAATTATTTTGCCTGTATCTACACCTTCATCTACGTAGTGAATAGTCATGCCTGTTTCTTTCTCGTGAGCGGCTAAAACGGCTTCGTGAACATTGGCGCCGAAAAAACTAGGACCACAAAATTTTGGAATTAGGGCTGGGTGTACATTTATAATGCGGTTTTTAAATTTGCGTACAAATTCAGTACTGAGAATTCTCATGTATCCTACAAGAACTACGAGATCAATTTTTTCTTTCTCGAGGACAGCGGCCATTTCTTTATCAAATTCCTCGCGAGTTTTTCCCTTTGGATCAATGAATGTAGTCTTAAATCCCTGCTCTTTTGCACGCTCAAGAGCGTAGCAGTTTTGTTTATTGCTAGCTACTATAGCTAATTCAATGCTAGGCATTTTGCCGGCTTTCATTTCATCAATGATTGCTTGGAGGTCGGTACCGTTGGTGGAGGCGAGAACTGCGATTTTAAACATGGCTCTATTATAAATCCATCGGCGTAATCTTCATACCCAATTTCTGTTTGATCATATTTCCTGTCTTGGTCACGGCGAGACCACCAAGAGCAGTTTCACGTATTTTTGGAGACATTATTTTCGCAATATTTCTCATAGCCAAAACTACTTCATCAAAAGGAATGAAACTTTTTACACCGGCAATAGCCATATCGGAAGCGCCGATTCCCACCATACAGCCGAGTGAATTTCTCTTAATACAAGGGACTTCCACTAGTCCTCCCAAAGGATCACAGGCAAGACCCAAATAACTCTTCAAGGCCATCGCAGAGGCATGAAAACACTGCTCAGGAGTACCACCACGCATTTCAGTAAGACCAGCGGCAGCCATGGCCACACCAGCTCCTACTTCAGCCTGACAACCACCTTTAGCGGCAGATAAAGTAGCTCCCTCAGCAATAATCAAACCAACTGCGGAAGAACAAAACATTCCATTTAATAATTTTCTTTTACCCGCCTTAAAATGTTCAGCACAACTAAAAAGAACTCCGGGAATTACTCCGGCACCTCCAGCCGTGGGGAAAGCCACAATTCTGCCCATGCTGGCATTCTGCTCACCTACTGCCATAGCATAAGACATAGCGCGAACAGTAACTTTATTGCCCATCATGTCCGGCATTTTTTTGAGAGCTAAATGCATTTTATGAGCATCTCCACCTACCATTCCCATCTTTGATTTTTGAGTAGAACGAATTCCTTTTTTGACCGCATCGTACATGACGTCTCGAGTCTGCTTCATTTTATTTCTTACAGCTGAGGCGCTTTTACCGGACCTCTCAGCTTCATAGCGCTTGGCAATTTCTCCAATAGAAAGTTTGTGCTTATGACAAAGCGCAAGCATCTCCTCTGTTGTATGAAATTCAAATTGATTCATTGTGTTTGCAACTTAGAAAGTGAACGAATAAAATCGACGCCATCGGTATTCATTTCGAGGTCAATTACTTCAGGCAAAGTAATACGTTTTCCTTCAAGACTCAAAACCGTCAATCTCTCATCTTTAAAAGTACTTTCTACTGTCTCAGCAATTTTAATTCCCAGTTTATTAATTTTCTTTATTAATTCCGCTAAGATTTTTGGATTTTTTTGATGACAAACTACAAGAGAAAGGTGTTTACCGGCAGAACCTTGGAGATACACATCAAACTCATCTATTTTCACAATTTCTATCATTCCCCCACCAATAGAAGAACCAATTACAGACATCTTATTTCTACCATCTTCCAATACCACTTCAACTGTATTCGGATGATATTTTTCCCCTAAATCTTTAGGAATAAATTTATATTGAATGTGTCTTTCATTGGCTATTTCAAAAGCATTTTTAATATTAGGATCACTGGTTTTTAATTTCATGACACCTGCCAATAGAGCTAAATCTGTGGCATGACCTTTGTATACTTCACCAAAAGAACCATGAAGGTAAAAAGTAACTTTCTTCGGAGTGTCGTGAAAAAGAGCGCGGGCAAATTGCCCAATCTTGCAGGCACCAGCCGTATGAGAACTGGAAGGTCCGACCATAATTGGTCCCGCTATGTCGAAAATTGAAAGATTAGACATTTCGTAAATTGGTAATTTACACCAGTTTACAGAAATATCGGAATTTGTCTAGGGTCACTGTGTTTGATCGTATTGCTGTTCAGCAATAGGTTTCAAGACTTGGCCATCATCTAAATCAATTGATACTGCTCGAGGATCGGTGCCGATTGCAATACCATCATTCTCGGAAACTTTAACGCTACTAAATTCATCCTCTAATTCTTTTCCTTCAACTTTTTTATCCATTTTATCTCCATGCTCAAGATCTTTATCATAAATAACTTGGCGAATTCCCCATGGGAAATCCACATTGTATTCATCAAAAGATTCTTTAAGATTCATCAATAATCTACTCATTATTTTCTTGAATCCTGCACGTGACTCTACCCATACTCTCACCGCAATTACTATTTCACTATCACCAAATTCAGTAACTAAAACCGCTGGCTTTGGCTCCATCAGTACACCTTTAGTTCTCTTGGCAGCTATTAAACAAACCTTTAAAGCATTTTTTAAATCTGAACGATAATCCACGCTTGTCTCCACTTCAATTCTTCTAAATGGATTGCTAGTGTAGCTAGTAACCTGTTTATTGAATAATTGAGCATTTGGCACAACAACTTTTGTACCATCTACGGCTTGTAAAACCGTCACACGAGATTGAATTTCTATAATCCTACCCATTGTTCCCTCTACAACTATAAAGTCTCCAATAGTAAAATTTTTGCTAAGCAAAATCATAATTCCAGCGAGAAAATTCGTAATAATATCTTTCAAAGCAAAACCTATACCGAAGGCTACGGCGGCAATAATTGTAGTCAAATCTATTCCTGCAATTTTCAAACCCATGGTAAACCCAATGGTAAGAATAATCACATAACTCATACGTCCTCCAAGAATCTGAATTTCTTTATGTTCATCCTCTATTCCCTTTTCTGCCATCTTATTTTCAACAATGCTGCGAACTATTTTTGCTACTATAAATGACAAAACAATCACTATAAAAGCCGCTATCCAAAGAGGAATCTTTTCTACGATGACAGTTACTAAGTCTGCTAACTGACCAGATGTCTGATTGGCGACCTTGTCTGCTGCGTTTGTGGTTGCTGCGTAGGCTGTAAACATGAGTTTGGGTTTTTGTTATCTGTATATAGTAACATTTTTTGAACTTTTTCTCAAGTATTAAGTATGGATTTTTTGGCCTAACTTGCTAGTGTCTTTTCAGTATTTTTAATTTCAAACTATATGGAAGACTTAATCTCTTTGTTAATGCCTGTAGTAATATTTCTATTTGTCTTAATTCTTTCGAGCATTAAAGAAGTTAAACAATATGAACGCGGCGTTAAGTTTACTCTTGGTAAATTCACAGGTATTTCCGAGCCTGGCTGGAGAATAGTATTCCCTGTTTTTCAAAAAATGGCGAAGGTGGATATTCGTGTAAAAGCCGTGGATGTTCCAGATCAGGAAGCCATTACCGCTGATAATATTTCCGTAACAATCAATGCTGTTATTTATTACAAAGTTGATGATGCCTCTAAAGCAATATTGAGTGTGGAGAATTTTTACTATGCAGTGAGTCAGCTTGCTCAAACTACAATGCGTAATGCAGTTGGTGAAGTATACCTAGATGAATTACTAAAAAATCGTGAAAAAATTGCCGTAGGTATCAAAGAAGTGGTGGACAAGGCTAGTCAACCTTGGGGAATAGACGTAGCTTCTGTGGAACTAAAAGACATAGTAATTTCTCCAGATCTAAAGAGAACAATGGCAAAAGTAGCCGAAGCTGAAAGAGAAAAACGTGCAGTTATTATTAATTCTGAAGGTGAAGTAGCAGCTTCCGAAAACTTGGCGAAGGCGGCAGCAACTCTTTCCGCATCACCTGGAGCCCTACATTTGAGAACTCTATCTTCAATAAACGATATTTCTTCTGATGATTCAAATACTACTGTTTGGATGGTACCTATAGAAGTACTAAGAGCTGTTGAAGCTATTGGTGATAAATTGAAAAAATAATTCATGAAAAAATACGGACTTCTAGCAAATCCCGCCCAGCATTCATTGTCCCCTACAATGCACAATGCAGCCTTTAAAAAACTGCATATGCAAGCTGAATATGAGATATTTGAAGTGACTGGAAGTGAACTACCAAAGTTCATGAGATCTGCTAGAAATCAGAGAATAGAAGGATTGTCAGTTTCTTTGCCTTATAAAGAAAGTGTAATGCAATATCTTGATAAGGTGGATAAGGACGCCATTAAAATCGGTGCAGTAAATACTATCGTAAACAGAGAAGGATTTTTATATGGATACAATACTGATTATTTGGCGGCAACCAAGGCTCTATTCCTAGATCAAAAAGCGATCGATATAGAAAAGAAGTCTACGGCCGTAGTGATTGGTGCCGGAGGAGCAGCAAGGGCTGTATGCTACGGATTGCTTAAGCTGGGGATGAATGTAATAGTTGCCAACAGAACCAGAGAAAAGGCTGATGCTATTGCCATAGAATTTGCTGAGATTTTCAGAAAAAGTGAAATACATAGCAGCGGATTAAACAACTTACAAACCGGTGATATTTTAATTAATGCTTCATCTATTTGGTTGAAAGATCCAAATATTAGGAATGAAAGTTTGCCTTATTTCTGCAAACCTGAATTCGTCAGGGAATTTACTTTGGTAATGGATATTTCCTACAA